>CBIHLQ010000053.1:0-41399 GCA_966210885.1 uncultured Pseudomonas sp. | reverse complement strand
TCTGCGCACGCAGGTGGGGGGTTTGTCTTTGCGCAGGAAAATACTTCGCCGGCGTTGCCCGCTCTTGGGCCTTGACCTATGCTCGACGCCCCTGGTGGGATGAGGTGTATTTAGATCAGCCACCTAATTACGAGATGCCTCCTATGCCGGAATCGGCTACTCCACTGCCAGAGCTTGCCCTCGAGCAACTGATCGCGTGTCACGAATGCGATCTACTGCTGCGTAAGCCATCGCTTGCCCATGGTGAGAAAGCTGAATGTCCGCGCTGCGGCTTCGAGCTCTATACCCATCGGCAGCAGGTGGTTCGGCGCAGTATGGCGTTGGTGATTGCCGCGCTGTTGTTGTACGTGCCGGCGAACTTTTTGCCGATCATGCAGCTCAATCTGCTCGGACGCTCCAGTGAGGACACCCTGTGGTCGGGTGTGCAAGGCCTCTATAACAGCGGCATGCAGGGCGTCGCTGTGGTGGTGTTTCTATGCAGCATGGCGGTGCCGCTGCTGAAGTTGCTCTGCCAGTTTGCGGTACTGCTGAGTATCCGTCTGGATATCGGCCGCAGCTATGGCTTGCTGCTTTACCGCATCTATCACCACTTACGCGACTGGGGCATGCTCGAAGTCTATTTAATGGGCATCCTGGTGGCGCTGGTAAAACTGAGCGATATCGCGGATGTAACCCTAGGTTTCGGCTTGCTGTGTTTTATTGCCCTGCTGCTGATCCAGGTGTGGCTGGAAGTGACCATGTCGCCCCATCAGATTTGGGAAGCGCTCTCGGGAGAGGACACGAATGCGGGCGATTGATGCGGGATTGCTGATCTGCCATGAGTGCCACCAGCTCAATCCAGTGCAGGACGGCGCTGAAAAGCAGTTCTGCAGTCGCTGTGGAGCTCGGGTATACGGCCGGCGGCCGAATAGCCTCGTGCGTACTTGGGCGTTACTGCTGACTGCCGCGATCCTATATATCCCGGCAAATCTATTGCCGATCATGACGGTCAATTCCCTCGGCAAAGGGCAGACTGACACCATCATGTCGGGGGTTATCGAATTGGTGAATTACGGCATGTTGCCGATAGCGACGGTGGTGTTTGTCGCCAGTATTCTGGTGCCGACCTTCAAGTTGGTAGGGATCGGGCTTCTGCTGTACTCGGTACAACGCCATCAGCCCATGTCGGTGCGCCAGCGCATTCTGATGTACCGCTTTATCGAATGGATTGGCCGCTGGTCGATGCTGGATATTTTCGTCATCGCCATTCTGGTGGCGATGGTCAATTTCGGCAGCCTGGCGAGTATCGAGCCAGGTCTTGGCGCGGCGGCTTTCGCCTGCATGGTGATACTGACCATGCTGGCGGCATTAACTTTTGACCCACGATTGATTTGGGATAACACGGATTCGGATGACCAGCATGAATGACTTGCCGATGGCCAAAGCACGCCCAGCATCCAACTGGTCGGCGATTTGGGTATTACCGCTGATTGCCTTGCTGATTGGCGCTTGGTTGGGTTGGAAGGCCTACAGCACGGCGGGGATAGAAATCCAGGTGATTTTCCCCAGCGGCGAGGGCATTCAGGCCGGCAAAACCGAAGTCATCTACAAGGGGATGCCGATCGGCAAGGTCGTGGCTTTGGCGTTGGACCACAGCACCGAGAATCGCGGAGTGATCGCGACCCTGGAAATGAACAAAGAAGTCGAGCCGCAGCTGCGCAGCAACACCCGTTTCTGGTTGGTCAAGCCGAGTGTGAGTCTGGCCGGCATCACTGGCCTGGAAACCCTGGTCTCGGGTAATTACATTGCGGTCAACCCCGGGGATGGCGAGCCGACCCTGATGTTCCAGGCGCTGCCGGAAGCGCCGCCCTTGGCCGATGATCAGCCAGGTTTGCACCTGACTTTGAAAGCCGAGCGTTTGGGTTCGCTGAATCGCGACAGTCCGGTGTTCTATAAACAGATCCAGGTCGGCAAAGTGAAGAGCTTTGCGCTGACCGAGGACCAGAGCACGGTCGAGGTGAAGGTCTATATCGAACCGGCTTTCGCCAGCCTGGTGCGCAAACATACACGCTTCTGGAACGCCAGCGGCATCAGTATCGATGCCGATCTATCCGGCTTGAAGCTGCGCAGCGAATCCCTGGCCAGCATCGTGGCCGGCGGTATCGCCTTCGCCACCCCGGAGCATCGCAAAGACAGCCCGCCGACCGACCCGAGTCTGCCGTTCCGTCTCTACGAGGATTTCGACTCCGCCCAGGCCGGAATTCGGGTGCAGGTCAAAATGACCGACTTCGATGGCTTGCAGGCGGGCCGGACTCCAGTTCTATACAACGGTATCCAGGCCGGCACCTTGAAGGCGCTCAAGGTCAACGACGACCTTGCCAGTGCTACCGCCGAATTGACCCTCGACCCGCGGGCCGAAGACTATCTGGTCGAGGGCACCGAGTTCTGGGTGGTCAAACCCTCTATTTCACTGGCGGGCATCACCGGGTTGGACGCCTTGGTCAAAGGCAATTACATCGCCGTGCGCCCGGGGGAAAAAGGCGGCTTGGCCAAGCGCGACTTCGAAGCGAGACGCAAGGCGCCGCCGTTGAATCTGGACTCGCCAGGTCTGCATCTGGTGTTGTTCAGTGACAGCCGCGGTTCGCTTGAAGTCGGCAGCCCGATCCTGTATCGCCAATTGCAAGTGGGCTCGGTGCAGAGTGTGCAGTTGTCGCGGAACAACCAGCGTGTGGTCTTCGGCGTGCATGTCGAGCCCGAATACAGTCACTTGATCAACAGCAGTACGCGCTTCTGGAATGCCAGCGGTATCACCCTGAAGGGCGGGCTTTCCGGCGTCGAGGTGAAAAGCGAATCGCTGCAGACCTTGCTTTCTGGCGGTATCGCCTTTGAAACGCCGGATATCAATGCGCCGAGAAGCGAGCGGCAGGTGCAACGCTTCAGCCTGCATGCGAGCCAGGACATCGCCTTGGAGAAAGGTGTAGCCTTGACCATTCGGGTCGATAGAGGCGACGGCCTGAGCCCCGGAACGGCGATTCGCTACAAAGGGCTGGATGTCGGTAAGGTCGAGCGCATCGAGCTGACGGACGATCTGCAAGCGGTGATTCTGCATGCGCGGATCACGCAGGCGACCAAGCAGATCGCGCGGGCCGGTACGCAGTTCTGGGTGGTCAAGCCAGAGGTTAGCCTGACCCGTGCGGCCAATCTGGAAACCCTGGTCAGCGGCCAGTATCTGGAGGTGCTGCCGGCGAGCCAAGCGGGAGCCGTGCAGACGGCCTTTGTCGCGGCTGCTTCGGCGCCGAACGCCAATGCCCGCGAGCAGGGTTTACGTCTGGTGCTGATTGCGGCGCGCCGTGGTTCGATCAAGCCGGGTGTGGTCATCAGTTACCGGGAGATCCCGGTCGGCAAAGTGACCGATTTCGAACTGGGGCCCACCTCGGATCGCGTGCTCATCCATATTCTGATCGAGCCGCGTTATGCGCCTTTGGTGCGTAGCGGCAGTCGCTTCTGGAATGCCAGCGGCATCGGCGTGGATGCCGGCCTGTTCAGTGGAGTGAAGGTGCGCACCGAGTCCCTGGAAGCTTTGCTCGAAGGCGGGATTGCCTTCGCTTCGCCGAATAACCCGGAAATGGGCGGGCCGGCGCAGCCAGGACAAACGTTCGCGCTGCATGATGAGGTTTTGCCCGAATGGCTGGCTTGGGCGCCGAAGATAGCGCTGGAGCAATAACGGATAAGGGCCGCATACGCGGCCCTTATCGTTTCTGGCAGTTGGCTTGGTGTTCGCTTGGTGGGTTACGCGGCGCGCATGCAGCGTTGGTGATGCAGCCACCCGTGGTTATGCGCCGCTAACCCACCCTACAGAATCAAGCCGGCTCTACCGTTGTCTCCGTCTGCGAAGCCTGGACTTTGGCATTGTCGCGGCGCTGGATGTACTTCCAGTCCGCTTCGTCGATATAGATGCCATTCGGTCCGCTGCCGCCTTCCAGGTCGATGGCCACATGGGCCGATACCTGCGGCTTCACTGACGCGAGAATCGGCACGAAACCCAGCTGCAGGCTGGTTTCGATCAACGCCTGCTGGTTCTTCTCGTCGATATCCGCCGCTTCGTCCAGGTAGTACGGCAGGCGCACGCGCCCGGCGTGTTCGCGGTCCATCAGGTGCAGCAACAGGTACATGTTGGTCAGCGCCTTGATGGTCATGGTGGTGCCGTTCGACGCGGCGCCGTCGATATCGGTGTGGATCACTGGTTGGCCATGCACCTTGGTGATCTCGAAGGCCAGTTCGAACAGGTCCTTCAAACCCAGTTGGTTGTGGTTGGCGGCGACCAGGCGCGCCAGGTATTCCTTGGCTTCCTCGTTCTTGCTGTCCTGGTCACTGCTTTGTTGCAGGTCGAATACAGAGAGGGTCTCGCCTTGCTCGTACTGGCCGGCGCTGTGGATGATCTGGTCGATGTGCTTGAGCGCATCCTTGTTCGGCGCCAGGACGATACGGAAGCTTTCCAGGTTGGACACCTGGCGTTTGTTGATCTCGCGGTTGAACAACGCCAACTGGTGTTCCAGGTTGTCGTAGTCGCTGCGGATATTGCGCAGGGTTCGGGCTATATCGGTGACCGCCGCGCGGCGGGCCTTGGCCAGGGTCAGGGCTTCGTCCTGGCGGTGCGCGTAGGCGTTGACCAGCAGGTGCAGGCGGCGCTCGACGTCTTCTTCGCTGTCGAATTTGGCCACCCCCTTGAGGCGCACCTGGGCATACAAGGCGTCGATCTGTCCGTCGATGCGCTGCAGGCCTTGCCAGGCATCCTGATAGTCGTTGAGCAGCGGCAGCAGGTTATCCAGTGAGTCGTCGACCGGATCGGTGAACGGCGTACCGAACGGCAGATCGGCCGGTAGCAATTGGCGGCGGCGCAGCGCGTCTTCCAGGGTGCGCTGTTTGGCGTCGAGATCGGCCAACTGGCGGCCGACCAACTGCAGTTTGGCGGAGAGTTGCTGGACGCGTTCGGTGAAGGCGTCGCTGCTGCGTTTGAGTTCGTCCTGGGCCGCTTCCAGTTGCGCCAGCTGTTCCAGCTTGCCGGCTTCCTCGACCGCCAGGGTCTGGCTGCGGCGGAAATCTTCCAGCGCTTTCTGCGCATCCAGCACGGCCTGGTACAGCTGCTCGGCCTGGGCCTTGCTGGCGGCGCGGTCGGCGGCGACCGCCTGCTGGGTTTTCAGCTGCTTGTACTCGCGGTCGAGACGGTCCTTCTGGTCGCGCAGGGCCGCACGGTCGGCCAGCGCTTGCAGGGCCGGCGGTTCGATGTGCGAGAGGTCGATGGACAAACCGGGGACTTCGAAGCGCTCGCCCTTGAAACCATCGAGCACGGCTTCCAGGGATTTCACCCAGGCATCGCCGTCCGCGACCTGAATGCCCTTGTCGCCGAGCGGCAGGCTGAACAGTTGGCCGTTGAACAGGCGCATCAGACGGTCGACGTCGGCCTGGGAGAATTCTTCGCGCAGGCGCGAGTAGCTGTTGTTGTCGGCGTGATCGAGTTGCTGTTTCACCGACTTGAGGCGTTTTTCCAGATCACGCAGGCGCTCGTCGAGGTCTTCGGCGGAGAACTGCCGCGACTGCGCCAGGGCGCCGGCCAATTCGTCGTGGGCGTCCTTGGCGGCGAGCAGTTGCGCTTCCAGCACCTGCACGTCGTCGACCAGGGCGAAACGGTTTTTCAGTACCGCCAGTTCGCCGAGCCAGCGCTGGATTTCGCTGATTTCGCGCTCCATGCGCATCAGCTCGGCGGTGCCGCCGCGCTGTTCCTGCTGCAGGCCGTCTTGTTCGCCCTTGTAGTGTTCGGCCTGGATCACCAGCTCCTCGCGGCGCGCGCCGGCGTAGTCCTGCCAGGTGCCGAGCAGCGAATCGAGCAGCGGCGAAAGGCGATGCAACTTGCCGCGCAGTTGTTCGCGCTGGGCCACGCCGGCGGCAAGGGCTTCGATCAAGGGGCCGGCGGTGACCAGGGCCTGGTAGTCCTGCTCCATGCGCCGCACGTCGCGGAACGCCTCTTCGGTGGCGGCGATGTAGTCGACGCTGCCGGAGCGCAGGCTGTGCTCGAAGGCGTCAAGGAACAGCTGCTTCAACTTCGCAGCCGTAATCTCGCGCATATGCAGCAGGTTGATGAAGAGTGCGCGAAAGGTCTTCAGGCTCTGCTCGCTGGTCGAGCGCAGCGGGATCAGCGTCAGGTCCAGGGGAATCGAGGTGTGCCCGCCGACCAGCAGGCGGCGCAGCTCTTCGGGCTTCAGTTCATAGGCCTTGATGCCTTCGCGCTCCAGGGCGTTGAACAATTCGCGCTGGCGCAGGCAGGTGCCGTTCTTCTGATAGTGGGCCAGGTCCAGTTCGCCCTGGTAGGCGAAGAACTGGTGGCCGAAGCCGCCGCCCGGTCCGCGCCCGGCCACGCCGATTACATGGGGGCCGTGGGGCAGGGCGACTTCCACGAGGATGTAACTGGTGTCGGTGGCGAAGTAGAACTTGCGCGATTGCTCCAGGCTGTACTTGCCGAAACTCATGTCCGACATGCGCGCCAGAATCGGGAATTGCAGGGCGTTGATCGAGGCGGATTTGCCGAGGTTGTTGGCGCCGTACACCGATAACGGGTTTTCCAGGGGAAACAGGCCAAGGCTGTAGCCGGCGGTGTTCAGCAGGGCGAAGCGGCGGATGCCGTAGCGTTCCTGGCTCATGCGTCTATCTCCTGTGCGGCGCGTTCTTCGGCCATGGCGCGGGCCAGGGCGTCCTCTTCGGATTCGTCGGTATCGTCTTCGTCAAGGCTGATGATTTCCTCCTCGGCGTCATCGTCGACCAGCTCCGGGGCCGGCAGCGGCAGGGCGCTGTGCAGGGTGGCGGCGAGGTCGCGGTCCTGCTGCACGCTCAGGCAGACATCGAGGAAACGGTGCATGGGCGCGAGGAAGCGGTAGATGCCGTTGTCTTCGCTGGCGAAGCCGAGCTGGGTCAGGCGGCGCATGACTTTTTCTTCCAGCTCGTCCTGGGTGGTGACTTCGGCCTGGAGGAACAGGTCGCGGTACTTGTCGAGCAGGGCCGGCAGTTCGTCGCGGCCGAGGCTGCCGCCATCGAGCACGGCCAGCGGGTCGCGGCCCTGGTCCGCCAAATGTTCAACGAGGATAAAGGTGAACAGCGCCAGGCGTTGCGCGGTCTTGTTGACTTGCGCGCCCATTTGCTCGGGGACGAAATAGTAGAAGCCGCGGCTGTCGCAGACCAGCTCGTAGCCCAGGGCCTTGAACAAGGCGCGGTACTGGTCCTGCAGATTGGATAACTGAGCGTACAGCTCCGGGTCGCGGCGGCTGACATGGTAGCCCTTGAACAGCTCGCGGAAGATGGCGGAGAGCTGGGTGAGTTCTTTCAGGTCGATGTTCATGGTGGTCCATTCGCTGCAGGTGCAGCGCGTTATGCGTAGGGTGCGCCGTGCGCACCATGAATTCGGTTGCGGTGCGCGCAGCGCACCCTACGGACTGGTTCGGAGCAAGGTGAACGAACTTAGGCTGACCCGATGTTCGGCCGTCAGGTACTCCCGTCGCTCCAAGCGCTCGCGTTGGAAGCGGGTATCGCGGGACAGGCGTGAGAACCAGTAGAGCAATTCGTCGGTGGCGCCCTCGGGTTCCTGCTCCAGCAGCCAGACCATCAGGTCCGGCAGCGGCAGTGCCTGTTCGCAGCGTTCGAGCATCTCGCGGGCGGTACGTGGCGCACGCGGTGCTTCGCCCTTGCGGCTGGTGTGGGCCTTGGGGAATTGCGCCGGCTTGGGCTGAAAGCGCGCCAGCGCATAAACATAGGCTTCGACCTGGGACGCGCTGCCGAGAAAGGTGCTCTGCGGGCGGCTGAACAGCGGCAGCGAAGCCTGGGGCACGGCGTCCAGGCCCTTACGCCGGATCGCCGCCAGGGCCAGGGCCGCGCCGCGGGTCACGGCGTTGTGCCGGCGCGCTTCTTCACGCAGCGGCAGCAGCAGTTCGCGGGCGCGGCGCAGGGTCAGCTGGGCGGTGGTCTGCATCTCCAGGATGCGCGCGTGGGTGCGCAGCAACAGGTCGTCATCGACCAGTTGGCCGAGGCGCTGCTGCTCGCCGAGCAGGCGCAGCAATACGTGCTCTACGCGGTAGACGCCTTGCTCGAAGGCGCCATCGGCGGCGACCAGCTGGATCATCGGCTCGACGTATTCGTCCCAGGTCGCCAGCACTTCGGCGTAACGCTGGCGCAATGGGATTTGCCTATCCGAAGTCTTGGCCCGCTCGGCCACGGCGACCAGGGCCTGCTCGTCGTTGGCCAGTTTTTTCAATACATCGCGTACGCGCATATCGAGCAAACGCAACTGCCGGGCGAGGTCGGCGGCGTCGCGCACCTCGAAGGCGTCCTTGATATAGCCGGCCAGGCGTTCGAGGTGACGCAGGTAGGCCTCGATCTCCAGGCACAAGCCCAGGCGGTGTTCGCGGCGCAGGTAGGCGAGGAAGTCGTGGATCTGCGCGTTGAGCTCGAAGCGGTTCGGGCTCTTGGCCACCGGCACCAGGATATCCAGGCGGATCCACTGGTCGAGCAGCGCGGTGATGTCAATCGGCGTGCTTTCCGGCAGTTGGATCACCAGCTGCTTGCGCAGCTCGATCAGGCTCAGGGTGCCGGCGTCGAAGCGCTCGCAGAGCGGTTCGAGCAACGTCCAGTGTTCGGCGAGGGCGCGCAATACGCGCTTGGGGTCGATCATCGCAGGGCCGGTCGCTCAATCGGAAAAAACGCCGATTGTACTGCATCGGCCGGCAATCGCTTACGCCCGAACCGATCGAAGGCGTCGAACCGCCGGAAAGTGACCCAATGCGGCAGTTTAGGACGGCATGGGGGCGCGTAAGCGGCGTGGCCTGCCGGGGAGTGCCACTCAGGCGCGCGGTTATGCCTTCTGCGCGAGCTGGCATGGATTCTGCGATAGATCGTTAACTGCCTATGGATCAGGTCAACGTTATGCCATTTACCTGCACTGCCCATGTCGACGACCAATGGCGCGAGTTGCAACAGCAGCGTGAGTTGGCGTGGGATCTCGATGCGATTTCCGACCGCGGCGAAGCGCTGGCCTTTCTGCGGCGCTTCGAGAATTGCCTGTGCATCTACTCGGCCTATGCGCAGAAACTCTATAGCCGCTACAGCTTCGTGATCCCGCAGAGCGAGCAGGGGGATATCACCATCCTGCCGGGCGAGCCGGCATGGCTGGCGACTTATAACGACATTCCGGTCCAGGCGGTGGAGCCCACCGGCGTGCACATCATGCCCGGCGAAGCCCTCGGTTACAGCGGCCTGTATTTGAAAGTGCCGAGCGAGAACCGCTTGGTCGCCTCCAAGGAGCTGCCTTTCCATGCCGGGCTGAAGTTGTTGATCGAGCGTTTTCAGGCCAGGGGCGAGCCCTTCCTGCCGGTGTTGGTCAAAGAAGAGCTACGTGGCTTCGAGGGGCGCATGCCGTCGCTGCACCTGCATCGCATCGTCCCGGCGCGCCTCGGCCCGCGCGCGCAACCGGACATCGGCGCCATGCAAGAGGCGATTGTCGAGCACCTGCTCGGACTGTTCCGGCGTACCTGAGTGCTCCGACCGTCTTGGCGCAACGCCATGCGAGTGGCCATTAAATAGACATCTAACGGGCGCATGCTCGGTAAAACGACCGTGTCGCCACTCTCGAACGGGCGGTTTTGGGCGCCTGCTTCGCCTTCATAGCTGCGCTTCGAATGGGCGCCGACCTTGTCGCAATGCGCCGTCAACGGTCGATTATTGGTTAAAATTTCCACAATTCGCTTTCGATATGCGCCGGTTGTCGGCACAATTCGCCTCCACTTTTTGGGGAGGGGGTCAGTTTGGCTGATTTCCTGCCGGCAGAACGGGCACGGGCATATAGATGATCAAGACGCCGTATTACCTCATCGACAAACAGAAGCTGCTGGTCAACCTGCAGAAAATCGCCTACGTACGCGAACAGTCCGGCGCCAAGGCGCTGCTGGCCCTCAAGTGCTTCGCCACCTGGTCGGTGTTCGATCTGATGCAGCAGTACATGGACGGCACCACCTCCAGCTCCTTGTATGAGCTGAAGCTCGGCCGGCAGAAGTTCGCCGGCGAGACCCATGCCTACAGCGTGGCCTGGGCCGACGACGAGATCGACGAGATGCTCGCCAACTGCGACAAGATCATCTTCAACTCGATCGGCCAGCTCGAACGTTTCGCCGAGGCTTCCGCCGGCAAAGTCCGCGGTCTGCGGGTCAACCCGCAGGTGAGCAGTTCCGATTATCTGTTGGCCGACCCGGCGCGCCCGTTCAGCCGTCTGGGCGAGTGGGATCCGGAGAAGATCGCCGCGGTGATGGATAAGATCAGCGGCTTTATGTTCCACAACAATTGCGAGAACGGCAGCTTCGAGCTGTTCGACCAGATGCTCGGCACCATCGAAGAGCGTTTCGGTCATCTGCTGCATCAGGTGCAGTGGGTCAGCCTCGGTGGTGGCATTCATTTCACCGGCGAAGGCTATCCGCTGGAGCGCTTCTGTGCACGCCTCAAAGCTTTCGCCGAGACCTACGGCGTGCAGGTCTACCTGGAGCCGGGCGAGGCCGCGATCACCCTGAGCTCCTCCCTGGAAGTCACGGTGCTCGACACCCTGTTCAATGGCAAAAATCTGGCCGTGGTCGACAGCTCGATCGAAGCGCACATGCTCGATCTGTTGATCTACCGGCTCAACGCCAAGATGGCGCCCTGCGACGGCGAGCATACCTACATGGTGTGCGGCAAATCCTGCCTGGCCGGCGACATCTTCGGCGAGTACCAATTCGATCGTCCGCTGGCCATCGGCGATCGTTTGTCGTTCATCGACGCGGCAGGCTACACCATGGTCAAGAAGAACTGGTTCAACGGCCTGAAAATGCCGGCAATCGCAGTACGACAGCTCGACGGCAGCGTCGAGGTGGTTCGTGAATTTGGCTTTGACGACTACCTGTCCAGTCTCTCCTGAGACGGGCGGAGAAGGAGATAAATTGAAGAAGAATGTTCTTATCATTGGTGCAGGAGGTGTCGCCAAGGTGGTGGCCCACAAGTGCGCGCAGCACAACGACGAACTCGGTCGTATTGCTATCGCGTCGCGCAACATCTCCAAATGCCAGGCCATCATCGACAGCGTTCAGGCCAAAGGCAGCCTCAAGCAGCCTGCCGAAATCCAGGCCTATGCCCTGAATGCGCTGGATATAGAAGCAACCAAGGCGCTGATCCGCGAGACCGACTCGCAGATCGTCATCAACGTGGGTTCGGCCTTCCTCAATATGTCGGTGCTGCGCGCCTGCATGGATACCGGCGCCGCCTACCTCGATACCGCCATCCATGAAGAACCGGGCAAGGTCTGCGAAACGCCACCTTGGTACGGCAACTACGAGTGGAAACAACTGGCCGAGTGCCAGGAAAAAGGCGTAACCGCCATCCTCGGCGTCGGTTTCGATCCGGGCGTGGTTAATGCCTATGCCGCATTGGCGCAACAACAGTACTTCGACAGCATCGAGTCGATCGACATCCTCGACGTCAACGCCGGTTCCCACGGCAAGTACTTCGCCACCAATTTCGATCCGGAAATCAATTTCCGCGAATTCACCGGACAAGTCTGGAGCTGGCAGAACAGCCAGTGGACCAGCAATAAAATGTTCGAAGTCAAACGCACCGACGACCTGCCCGTGGTCGGCGAACAGAATTTGTACCTGACCGGGCATGACGAAGTGCATTCCCTGTCCAAACACCTGAACGTGCCCAATGTGCGCTTCTGGATGAGCTTCGGCGAGCACTACATCAATGTGTTCACTGTCCTGAAAAACCTCGGCCTGCTTTCCGAACAGCCGGTGAAAACCGCCGAAGGCCTCGAAGTGGTGCCGCTGAAAGTGGTCAAGGCCGTGCTGCCCGATCCGGCCTCCTTGGCCCCGGGCTATAGCGGCAAGACCTGCATCGGCGATCTGGTCAAGGGCAGCAAGGACGGCAAGCCGGCCGAGTTGTTCATCTATAACGTCGCCGATCATGAAGAAGCCTACGCCGAGACCGACAGCCAGGGCATCTCCTACACCGCCGGCGTACCGCCAGTCGCCGCCGCGCTGCTGGTCGCCCGTGGCGATTGGGATGTCGGCCACATGGCCAACGTCGAACAGCTGCCGGCCGAGCCGTTCCTCAAGCTGCTGGACGTGATGGGTCTGCCGACCCGGATTAAGGACGCCAACGGCGACCGTCCCTGGGATCAATAAGGCGGCGGCAAGCTACAAGGCGGATGGCCGCCCCCCATAAGCGGCAAGTAACAGCGAATAGCCCTGCTGCTCCGGTAGAGGGGCTTTTTGTTAAACGGGTTGCATGCTGCGATGCCTTGTAGGAGCCAGCTTGCTGGCGATCCGGGCTGCGGAAATACACCGCCAGAACCTAAGATGGGTTGAGCCTGCGATACCCATCTCATAGCTGGCGGCGATCCCTGATGGGTATCGCTGCGCTCAACCCATCCTACGAGTGCTCAATCAGCCCATCGCGCGCGATGCCAGTGGTGGATGTAAAAAGCGACATCCACCCTACGCCCCGACGCCTCGACTTGGAACCGCTCAAGAGATAGTCCCACGCTCTTGGCTCTTGGCTCTTGGCTCTTGGCTTGCAGCTTGCAGCTGCCGCTTCCCGCCCGCGACGTTTCACGCGACAATCGGCGGCACAAGCGTCGCCCCCAGGTCGGGCGCCCACCCGCGACAGCCGTGAGGAATCCCAATGAGCAGTAACGACCGCGTCATTATCTTCGATACCACGTTGCGCGATGGCGAGCAGAGCCCCGGTGCGTCCATGACCGGCGAAGAGAAGCTGCGCATTGCCAAGGCCCTCGAGCGTTTGCGCGTCGACGTGATCGAAGCCGGCTTCGCCATCGCCAGCCCGGGCGACTTCGCCGCGGTCAAGGCGATTGCCGATACCATCAAGGACAGCACCGTGTGCAGCCTGTCGCGTGCCCTTGACGCCGATATCGACCGCGCCGCCGAGGCGCTGAAGGGCGCCAACTCCGGGCGTATCCACACCTTTATCGCCACCAGCCCGATCCATATGCAACACAAGCTGCGTATGCAGCCGGATCAGGTGGTCGAGCAGGCGGTGCACGCGGTCAAGCGTGCGCGCAACCTCTGCGCCGACGTCGAATTTTCCTGCGAAGATGCCGGCCGTTCCGAGATCGATTTCCTCTGCCGCATCATCGAAGCGGCGATCGATGCCGGCGCACGCACCATCAATATTCCCGACACCGTCGGTTACGCGATTCCGCACCAGTACGCCGAAACCATCCGCCAATTGCTCAACCGCATTCCCAACGCCGACAAGGCGGTGTTCTCCGTGCACTGTCATAACGACCTGGGCCTGGCCGTGGCCAACTCCCTGGCCGCGGTGGTCGCCGGCGCACGCCAGGTCGAGTGCACGATCAACGGCCTCGGCGAGCGGGCCGGTAATGCAGCGTTGGAGGAGATCGTTATGGCGATCAAGACCCGCCAGGACCTGCTCGGTGTGCACACCAACATCGACACCCCGCATATCCTCAGCACCTCGCGCATGGTCTCCGGGATCACCGGCTTCCCGGTGCAGCCGAACAAGGCGATCGTCGGCGCCAACGCCTTCGCCCACGAGTCCGGCATCCACCAGGACGGCGTGCTCAAACACCGCGAAACCTACGAAATCATGTCCGCGCAGTCGGTCGGCTGGCACACCAACAAGTTGTCCCTGGGCAAATTGTCCGGGCGCAATGCCTTCCGTTCGCGCCTCGAAGAGCTGGGCATCCAGTTGGCCGGGGAGAGCGAGCTGAACGCCGCCTTCGCCCGCTTCAAGGACCTGGCCGACAAGAAGCATGAAATCTTCGACGAGGACCTGCAAGCGCTGGTCTCCGATACCCTCGCCGAAAAAGCCCCGGAGCACTTCAAACTGGTGACCCTGGAAGTGGCGAGCAAAACCGGCGAAGTGCCGGAGGCCAAGCTGGTGATCAGCGTCGACGGCAACGAGCAGGCGACCAGTGCCCAGGGTTCCGGCCCGGTCGATGCGACCTTCAAGGCGATCGAATCGATTGCCGCCTCCGACGCCACGCTGCAGCTGTATTCGGTCAATGCCATCACCAAGGGCACCGACTCCCAGGGCGAGGTCACCGTACGCCTGGAGAAGGGCGGGCGCATCGTTAACGGCAACGGCGCCGACACCGATATCCTGGTGGCCTCGGCCAAGGCCTATATCAATGCCCTCAACCTGATGCAGGCCGGGCAGAAGGCGCATCCACAGGTAGCTGACGTTTGATCGCAGAGCTGCGCCGCCGTGCCTATCTAAGCGCCATGCAGGTGGTCACTTGGCTGCCTCGGGTCGAGTTGCCATTTGCCGCGCCGTCGCGGCCCGAGCTGTTGCAGGCCGAACCGGAGCCTGCGCCAGTCGAGCCGGTCACGGTCGAACCGGCCGCCAGCGCAGTGCCGGTCGCACAGGCGCCGGCCGCTGCTGAGCCCGCAGCGGTCACGCGGGCGAAGATCGAAGTGCCGCGTCCCGGCGTGCAGCCCCGCCAGGCGCCCGCCGCCAGCGCCGCCGAAACCGCCGAGCCGATGGACGTCGCGGCGCCGGCCAAGGTCTCCGCGCCGCCGCCACGTTTCGCCTTGCAGCTGCTGCGCGCCGGCGCCTGTGCGGTGCTGGTCGAGTTGCCCACAGGCGAGCCTTTGCAAGGCCGTGATCCGGCCTATCTGCTGCTCAAGGACCTGCTGCGCGCCGCCGGCCTGCCGGACAGCCCGCAACTGATTGGCGAACCGGTGCGCTGGCCGTTGCTGGCCCGCGGCAATATCGACCAGGGCCCGCAGGCCGCGCTGGAGTATGTGCAGAGTTTCGTCGGTGCCCGTCTGGAAGAACAGGAGCCTTGCAGTTGCCTGTGGCTGGTGGGCTTGCCGGCGATCCGCTTTGCCGGCGAAGCCGATGCCGAAGCCTACAACCGTGAGTTGCAGGTTGAGGGCTTGCCGGCCGCCTGGGCCGTGCCAGGGCTTGAGCTGTTGATGGACGAGCCCGAGCGCAAGGCGCCGCTGTGGCAGGCGATGCGCCGGGTGCGGCAACGCTGGTTAGCAGACTCTTGAAAACTACCTGCGTAGCCCTTTTTGTAATGAAAGAGAGGGGCGTTAAAAGTGGCCTCGAAGTGCTCATTTGCTGCAGTAAACTCCGCCTTCTCGGCCCCTTTGAGTTACTGCGTTGCACCTTGTCTCGTCGTCCTCGCCTACGTTTTCAATAGCCTGCTGAGTCAACCTAAATGAACGACGCGATCAGCTTCCGCCCGATGACCGAGGCGGACCTAGACGAGGTGCTGAAAATCGAATTCGCCGCCTTCAGCCACCCCTGGACGCGCGGCATTTTCAGCGACAGCCTGAAGTCCTATCACTGCTGGCTGATGTTCGAGGGCCAGCAGCAGGTCGGTCACGGTGTGATCCAGGTGATTCTCGACGAAGCCCACTTGCTCAATATCACCGTGAAAGCGCAAAGCCAGGGACGTGGTCTCGGCTTGAAGCTGCTCGAGCACCTGATGCGGCAGGCCCACGGCCTCGGCGCGAAGGACTGCTTCCTCGAGGTGCGGGCGAGCAATCAAGGCGCCTATCGCCTGTACGAGCGGTTCGGCTTCAACGAAGTCGGCCGGCGCCGCGACTACTACCCAGGCGTCGGCGGCCGCGAAGATGCGTTGGTCATGGTCTGCCCGCTATTCGACTAGCAACCTGGCCGTAGCCCGTATAAGCCTTGGCGCAATCCGGGTGCGATTGTCCAGGCGGCGAGTTTCCCGGATTGCGCTGGCGCTTATCCGGGCTACACCTGGCCTTTCTTGCCCGGCGTTTCGTTGGCGCCGCGGGTACGCTCGGCGGCGGAGTTGAGCGGGGCGTCGCCGGCCAGCTCTTCATCGTCCATATCGGGGGCTTCCTCCTCGCCGTCCCAGGGTTTGCCGTCGAGCGGTTGGGCGCGGCCCAACTCGGCCTCGTCGAGCCCCGAACCACCGCCGATTTCCGATGCGTTTACCCGGGTCAGTTCGGCATCCGCGGGGCCTTCCAATGGCTCTTCGGGATATTCCTCCTCCGGGCCGCGAGCGCCGCTCTCATCGAACAGGGTTTCCGGGCTCAGATCGTCGCCGTTCACGCCGTCCTCATGGATGCCGTCGCTCAAGGTTTCGCCGCCGCTCATGCCTGCTTCGCGCACGCGTTTGGGCGGATAACCATGCCCCGCTTGCCGGTCGCCGGCACGGCCTTGTGGGGCGTTCTCGTCTTTGTCGAAATCGAGCGGTTCGACGGCGCCCATGCGGTCTTCGATGTCATCGATTTCCTGCGGCACATAGGCTTTTTGCCGGCCGCTTTTTTGCTCGTTCATGGCTACCTCCTGAAATCTCGCCGTTATCGCGTGTGACCGGCGCGGGGGCGCAATAATTCAGCCGCGACGATAAGCGTGGCGGGCGATAGCTCGATAAAACCCGGCGTTCAGCGCCCCAGCCGGGTATTCGGTGCGCAATTTAGGAGGAACACCGACGAATATCCGCGAGTCCTACGCAGCATGAACGAACATTACCCAAGCCCGCTGTTGGACCTCGGTCGTTGTGCGTTTTTCTTCGACTTCGATGGAACCTTGGCTGAGATCCAGCCCAGGCCGGAATTGGTGTTCATTTCCGGTGCGCTGCACGCATCGCTCGATCGGCTCTCCGCACACTGTCCGGTGGCGGTCATTTCCGGCCGGCCGCTGGCCCAGCTCGACGAATTCCTCGATCCACTGCGCCTGCCTTGTGCCGGCGTGCACGGCGTCGAGCGGCGCACCGCGCAAGGCGAGGTGCTGCAGTTGCCGCTCGATCATGCTCAGCTCGAACGGATAGAACGCGAATTGACCGCGGCCTGCACGCCTTATCCGGCTTTGTTGCTGGAAAGCAAAGGCGTGTCCTTCGCCCTGCATTTTCGCCAGGCGCCGGAGCTGGCCGAGGTCGCCCGCGCATTGGCCGACGAATTCGTCGCGCGCTACCCGGATGTGTTGGCTTTGCAACCCGGCAAGTGCGTGTTCGAGCTCAAGCCCAAGGGGGCGAGCAAGGGCGAGGTGATTCGCCGCTTTATGCAAGAGCCGCCGTTCAACCAGCGTATGCCGGTGTTTCTTGGCGACGACCTGACCGACGAGGCGGGGTTTGCCGCGGTCAACGCCATGGGCGGGCTGTCGATCAAGGTGGGCGAGGGGCAAAGCGCCGCGCAGGAGCGCCTGGCGTCGGTCAGCGCGGTCGGCACCTGGCTTGCCGCGGTCCTGGCCATGCAGGGCCAGGACCTAAGGTTTAACGACAACCGCGACTGAGGAGAAAGCCGATGAGCCGACTGGTGGTGGTATCCAACCGCGTCGCGCCGATCAAAGAGGGCAAGGCCGCGGCCGGCGGTTTGGCGATAGGGGTTTACGATGCCTTGCGCGCGTGCGGCGGCATCTGGTTCGGCTGGAACGGCGAGGTGAGCGGTTCCGCCGAGCTGCAACAGGAAACCCACGGCAACATCACCTATGCGACGCGTGGCCTGTCCAAGCGCCATTACGACATGTACTACCGGGGCTTCGCCAATGCCACGCTGTGGCCGATCTTCCACTACCGCATCGACCTGGCGCGTTATCGCCGCGAAGAATACGAGGGCTATTGCCAGGTCAACCGTATGTTCGCCGAGCAGCTGCAACCCCTGTTACGCCCGGACGACGTGATCTGGGTGCACGACTATCACCTGATCCCCTTCGCCGAAGAGTGCCGCCGCCTGGGCATCCGCAACCGTATCGGTTTCTTCTTGCACATTCCTTTCCCCGCGCCGGAGATACTCACCGCCATTCCGCCGCACAACGAACTGTTCAAGACCCTGTGCTCCTACGACCTGATCGGTTTTCAGACCGAGGTGGACCGCCAAGCCTTCGAGGATTACATCCGCCGCGAGGTACGCGGCCTGGTCGACAGCGACGGCAGCATGACCGCCTACGGCCATAATTTCCGCGCCAAGGTCTACCCGATCAGCGTGATGCCCGATGAGATCCAGCAAACCGCCAGCCGCTACAAAGGCCGGCGCAATCTGATCGGCTGCAATGCCGTGGGCGAACCCTGCCAGACCATCATCAGCGTCGACCGCTTGGATTACTCCAAGGGCCTGATCGAACGCTTCTGCGCCTACGACGAACTGCTGCAGCGCTTCCCGGAGCATCGGCGCAACGTGCAGTTCGTGCAGATCGCGCCGACCTCGCGCTCGGACGTGAAGACCTACCAAACTCTGCGCCAGCAGTTGGAAACCCACGCCGGGCACATCAACGGCCGCTATGCCGAGCTGGACTGGATGCCCCTGCATTATCTGAATCGCAGCCACGAGCGGCGCGTGCTGATGGGCTTGTTCCGCGCGGCTAGCGTCGGTTTGGTCACGCCGCTGCGCGACGGTATGAATCTGGTTGCCAAGGAATACGTGGCGGCGCAGAACCCGGAGAACCCAGGTGTGCTGGTGCTCTCGCGCTTCGCCGGCGCGGCCCATGAACTGAGCGCCGCGCTGATCGTCAATCCGTACGACATCATCGGCATGGCCGAAGCGCTCGACCGCGCCCTGCGCATGCCCTTGGCCGAGCGCAAGGAACGTTACGAGAGCATGATGCGGGCGATCCGCCGGGCCGATCTGAATGCCTGGCGCGACAGTTTTATACGCGACCTGCGTGGCCCGAGTGCGCGTACCGTGCGCGTGGAGAGAGCAATTCGCGCCGTTTGAAGGTGACTCACTCGCCACTGGCTCTTGTCAAAGCCGTGCCCGCTTTTTAATGTGCGGCACCAGACAGGAGAGTGAACAAGCATGAGCGATCTGAAACAGCTGTTTGATAACAACGAACGCTGGGCCGCCTCGATCATCGAAGAAGATCCGGATTTCTTTGCCAAACTGGCCCGCCAGCAAGTCCCCGAATACCTATGGATCGGCTGCTCCGATGCGCGCGTGCCGGCCAACGAGATCGTCGGTCTGCTGCCGGGCGATCTGTTCGTCCACCGCAACGTCGCCAACGTGGTGCTGCACACCGACCTCAATTGCTTGTCGGTGATTCAGTACGCGGTCGACGTGCTCAAGGTCAAACATATCCTGGTCACCGGCCACTACGGCTGCGGCGGCGTGCGCGCCTCGATGCAGGATGCTCAGTTCGGCTTGATCGACGGCTGGCTGCGCAGCATCCGCGACCTCTATTACGAGCACCGCGAGCACCTGGCGCAACTGCCGACCGAGGATGCACGGGTCGACCGCATGTGCGAGCTCAATGTGATCCAGCAGGTGGCCAACGTCAGCCACACCACCATCGTGCAGAACGCCTGGCATCGCGGCCAACCGCTGTCGGTCCACGGCTGCATCTACGGCATCAAGGATGGCCGCTGGAAGAACCTCAACGTCACCGTCAGCAGCTTGGAACAACTACCGCCGCAATACCGCCTGCGCCCGCTCGGCCAGAGCTGAGGGTGACCAGCTCGCGTACGCTCGCCGCCCTTGGGCTGCTGTTGGCGGTGCTGTGCTGGGCGGGCAACGCCCTGGTCGCACGGGCGTTCGCCGGGGAAATACCGCCGTTCGCCCTGTCATTCTGGCGCTGGATGTTGGCCCTGGCCTTGTTGCTGCCGTTCGCCGCGTTACCGCTGTGGCGCCATCGCGCGGCCGTGCGGCGCGCCGGCTGGCGCTTGCTGGTGCTCGGCGCGCTGGGTATCGCCGGCTACAACTCGCTGCTCTACAGCGCCGCGCAAACCACTGCGGCAATCAATATCACCCTGGTCAACACCTGCCTGCCGCTGATGATCTTTATCGGCGCCGGCCTGCTGCTTGGCGAATGGCCGCCGCGACGTGCCTGGTGGGGGCTGGGGCTGGCCGCGCTGGGCTTGCTGATCCTGATCGGCCAGGGCAACTGGGCGAAACTGGCCACGCTTTCGTTCAACCGCGGCGACCTGATCATGCTCCTGGCCGTGGCCGACTGGGCGCTGTACTCGCTGCTGCTCAGGCGTTGGGCCAGCTACTTGCTGCCGATACCGGCGTTCTCGTTGCTCGCCGTATTGGTGTTGCTCGGCGTCCCCATGGTGCTGCCGTTCTACCTCTACGAACTGGCCCAGGGCGCCACCTTCGCCATGACCCCGGCCACTCTCGGCGCCATCGGCTACACCGCGGTGTTCGCCTCGCTGGTCGCCTATCTCGCCTGGAACCACGGCATTCGCGTACTCGGCGCGGCCAAGGCGGCACTCAGCAACTACCTGATGCCGGTGTTTACCGCCGTGCTCGGTTGGCTGCTATTGGACGAGGGGCTGCAGGCTTACCATTGGCTCGGCGGTGCATTGATCCTCGCTGGCCTGCTGCTCGGTACGCAGTTGGCCCAGCGCAGCAAATAAAGATACAGGGCAGTAAGCAGATTGGCGCTCACCGCGAACTGCCCCTTCTCCCTCAGGAAGAGGGCCTGGGTAGGAGAGCGCGAGCTTCTCTCCGGCTATTACAAATACGGTTCTATCTATTCGTCCGGCTCTTCCGGCTCCTTGCGCGTCGGCCGGTACATATCCGGCTCTATCTCCGAGCCCGGATCTTCATTGCCCGGATCATTGATCGGGTCCGATTCCGGCTCCTGTTCCGGATCCTGAGCGCCTTGCGGATAAATACTCATCGTGATGCTCCTTCGGCAGATATGTATGGCGGCGGATGACATTTCATTTAGAGACGCCAACGCCAGGGGATGTTCCGAAGCGGCTCTATCGGGCATCGCCAGTGTGCCCGGCAGCCGCGGCCGGTATTTTCAACGCTGCACCTGGCGCCCGCGAAAACGCCGCCGGTACTCCGCCGGCGACTGTTTGACCAGGCGCTTGAACAGCGTACTGAAGGTGCCCACGTCCTGATAACCGACCCGCTCGGTCACCTGGGCAACGCTCAAACCCGTCGACTCCAAGAGAATTTTGGCCTGACCGATGCGCGCGCCTTGCAGGTAGGCCAGCGGCGATTCACCGGTTTCTTCCTTTACCCGCCGGAGCAGGGTGCGGCCGCTGATATGAAAAGCCGCGGCCAGCTGTTGCAAGTCATAGGGCTCGCTCAAACGCTGCCGCAACCAGGCGTGCACGGCCTGGGAAAAGCTGGCCGGTGGTTTTTCCAGCATGCGCGTATCGACGAAGCCGGCCTGGCTGTCGCGCTGATCCAGCAGCGCCATTCGCGCCACCGCGCGTGCCACCTCGGCGCTGGCGGTCTGGCGGATCAGCTGCATCGCCAGGTCGAAAGCGGCGCTGAACGAGCCGCTGGTCGACACGCCGCTATCCTCGACCAGCAGCGCGGTCGACTCGACCTTCGCCGCCGGGAAGCGCCGCGCCAGATCAGCGGCGAATAGCCATGAAGTGGTGGCCCGGCGCCCATCCAGCAAACCGGCATCGCCGAGCAGAAAAGCACCGACGCACACCGACGCCACCGGGATGCCCTTGGCGAATATCCGCTCGATATAGGCCACTTCCCGGGCCAACCCCGGAAACGGTGCCAGACAACTTCGGCGGTCAGCGAAATCCAAACCGGGTACCACCAGCAAATCCATACTGCGCCCGGCTTTCTCGGTACTCAGGGAAAACCCGCCAGCGCAGGTGATTGGCGCGCCCTTGAGGCTGGCCAGCGTCACCTCGAACAGCGGTGGGGCCGCAGGGGTCAGCGCCTGGGTGATTCGATTGGCCAGCAACAGGGTGTCGGAGAGGCTGAAAATCTCCATGGCCATACAGCCGGGGTAAGCCAAGAGGGTGATTCGTTTAGGGCTCATGGGCGGAGTTGGACGGCAGTCGGTTTTGGCGATATTGCCATGTTTTTGTTCGTTATCGCCGATATTTTTCGCGCCCTGAGCGGGGCAGAATCCAGTTGCGTGGCTCTTCTTGAAAGGAAAAAACCGATGGAACACTCACTACTGGCCGTGCTCCTGTATGCGACCTGGACGCTCCTGCTGCTGGGCGGCATCGCCTTGTTGCGGGTCAGCGTGGCGCTGGCTGGCAAGCGCGCGGTCAATGCTTTTGCGGTATCCGGCGAGGACGTTTCGCCATTCTCCGCGCGCCTTTGCCGGGCCCATGCCAATTGCTATGAAAACCTGCCGATTTTCGCCGGCCTGGTACTGCTCGCCGTAGCCAGCGGCAACGCCGCGATCACCGCGCCGCTGGCGTTGTGGGCCGTGGCCGCGCGGGTCGGCCAGTCGCTGGTGCATTTGTTTTCCACCAGCGTTGCAGCGGTGCAGTTGCGTTTCCTGTTCTTTCTCGCCCTGTGGTCGATTCAGGCCTGGTGGGCGGCCAACTTGATTGGAGCCCTGCTATGAATCGCCATGTCGGTAGCTTGCACTGGGCTGCGCAGACCAATGGAGCCTTGCGCCGACAGGACCGCCTGCACCTGATCGGCCAGGTCCTGCTGACGCGCCTCGGCCAACTGCCGGAGCGCGTGCGTCGGCAACTGGGTTTCGGCGATGGCGCGGCGGCGCGCATCGACCTGACGACCATTCGCCTGCCGGATTCGCCCGATGCGCTGCGTGCCAGCGAACACTGCCAACAGCTCAGCGCGCCCTGGTTGTTCAACCACTGCCTGCGCACCTATGTCTGGGCCGCGTTACTCGCGCAGGTCGACCGCATCAGCTTCGACGCCGAACTGCTGTTCGTTGCCAGCGCCCTGCATGACCTGGGGTTGACCGCCACACATTCCTGTCAGGAGCCCGGCTGCGTCTGCTTCGCCGTCGAAGGCGCGCGAGCCGCCCAGCGCTTCGCCACGCAATTGGGCTGGGACGCGGAACGTAGCGAGCGGTTGGCGGAGGCGATTTCCCTGCACCTGAACGTACGTGTCGGCCTGGGACAGGGCGCCGAAGCACACTTGCTCCACGAAGGCGCCGCTCTCGACGTGATAGGCGCGCGCATCCACCAGTTGGGCCCAAACGCCATCGCAACCACCCTCGAGCGCTACCCGCGGCTGGACATCAAAAGCGAACTGGTTCCCGCGATAAAACAGCAGGCGCACCAGCATTCCAAATCCCGCACGGCATTTCTGGCCGCCCTGGGGTTCACCCGAATGATCCGAGCGGCACCGTTGGGGGACTGAGCCGTTTTTCCGGGGGCTGCATTCCAGGCCGGATTTACCCATGTCGATACGATGTAATACATTGCGCCCGGCTGTAGGGGAGGCTCTTCTGTGCCTGTCACGAACCGTTCGACCAGTACAGCCTGGATTCCATAAACGCAGGGAGCGTCGCGCAATGCTGTTAACCCCTCGGGCATTGGTCGATGAGGCCATGCGCAATCCTGTAAATGCCGAGCTGGTTTCCCGGCTGCCGGCCCTCGGTTTGAGCCAGTGTCTGCTGACCGCTGGTTGCCTCTTCCAATCCATCTGGAACCGCCATTCGTACCGTCCAGCATCCTGGGGCATCAAGGACTACGACGTTTTCTACTTCGATGAGGATTTGTCATGGGCGGCGGAGGATGCTGTTATCCAGCGGGTGAAACGACTGACGGATGACCTGGGCGTTATCGTGGAAGTGAAAAACCAGGCGCGTGTTCATCTCTGGTACGAGCAGCACTTCGGGGCTGCTTACCCACGGCTCACATCCGCTCGTGATGGTATCGACCGCTATCTGGTCGCCTGTACGTGTATCGGTATCGATGTAGCCAGCGGGGAGCTCTACGCCCCTTTTGGGTTGCAGGAGCTGGGCGCAGGCATTCTGCGCATAAACCCTAATAACGCCCAACCCGATCTCTTCCTGCAGAAAGCCCAAAGTTATCAAGTGCGCTGGCCTTGGCTGACGATTGCTACTGAGTAACTATTCGGTGCTCTCTGATGCTGAGCGGCAATCTACCTCGTTACAGCGGCTAAGTGGCAGACGTGCCACTGGGGGCTACCGCCGTGCAGGTGCCGGTTAGCGAGCTGCTCAGCACACCGGCCGCGCCGTCATCGTTCACCGGGCATCGCGGCAGCCATAGCCGTGTCAGCCAGGCACGGCGTTAGGGCTGCCTCGCTTGCAACTGGACAAACCAAGGCTCCAAGCGTTTTCCAAAGGCGACTTCAGCGTTGAACACTTTGCCTTGGCGCGCATAGGGGCGATCGGGTTGTTCTTGGCGCCGCGGTAGGTTGTCGAATGTGGCATGCCAGCGTTGTGGCAGTTGGATGCTGCGAGCCCCTGGGATGTCGGCATGGCCGCCTATCTGCCAGCGCCAGCCTTTTCCTTTGTGGGAGTACACGCGCACCTTGCCGCGCATAATGGCGTAGCGTTGGCGGTCAGGGTAACGCGTGCGCAGGCTGTGCAGCTCCAGCCCGGCATCGACGATGAATAGGCGACTGGCGCTATGTCGTTCGTGCTCCAACGCCTTTCGGGCGTCTTCTCGTTCGCGCTGGAGTTTTTCGTTCGTTGGCGCCAGCTCATACAGTTGGTTGCTGGTTTCGTAGTGCTCTTGCGCCAGTTTTAGTTCGCGCTGGTAGCTCGGGCCATCGAGCTCCAGCACCAACAAGGCGTCGCGATCCAGTTGGCGTCGATAACGCTCCACGCTTTCTTCGTTCAACTCGCTTGGCACGCTGAAACCCAGTTCGGCCATCTTTGCGGCGTTAAGGCGGATATAGCTATTGTCGTCTGCCTCGCTGCGTGGCCAGCGATAGTCCAGGCGCAGGGCGATGCCATTGTTTTCATTGCGCCAGCGCCAGTAGGAGTAGCTGTCGCTCAGTTCGCGCTCGGACAGCTGCAAGCGGCTGTCGGTGGGGTCGCTGCGGTTCCAGGCGACGCCGGCGAGGGCAATGGCGTTGATCAGCACAATCAGGCCAAGGCCCGAAACGAGGGAATGGGTGCGTGTCCAGTTCATTGGGCGCTACCTCCGAACAGGCCATGGCCACTGCGTAGGCGGCGCAATATCAGCAGGATCAACACCGCGGTCAGCCCCAGCACCAGGAAGAACAGGTACTTGGGCATGCTCTCCCACCACCAGTCGAACAGCTTGGTATAGAGGAAGATCACAAAGAAGGTCAGCCCGGTATTCACCACATCCGGCCAGTCGCGGCGCACGCCGAGCCAGATGACCGCCGCCGCAACGCCAAAGCCGAGCAGTTGGTAAGCGGCTTCGATACGGCCTCTCGGGTAATCGAAATAACTACCCGCACCCCAGTGCGCCAGCACCAGCATGGGCAGAAACAACGCCAGCAGGCCGAACACCCGGTAGATCACACTGAAACCATCGAAGCGACGCTGGTCGATCAATAGCGGCACGGCGAAGATCAGCAACGCCGCAGGGAAAAAGTTCTCCGGGCGCTGCCCAAAACCGAGCCAATAGATCCCGTCCCAGGTGCCCACACGTGCGGCGATAAAGGCCAGCAGGCAGAGGATGCCGGCGGCCAACAACACCCGCGCACCGCAAACATAGGCCAGCAACAGCGCATAAGCCGCCCAGGGCAGCAGGGCCTTGTCGGAAGGGGTGATATTGAAGATCTGCCCGAGCATCACGATGTTCAACACAAAACACGTGAGGGCTACCAACGCCGCCAGCTTGCTGAAATAACCCGAACTGTCGCGGCCTTGCACCCAAAGCGTCAGGCAGAACGACGAGAGGCTGGCCGCGAGCAGAATCGCCACCTGACTGACCTCACCGAACAGCCCCCAGAATTGATAGAAGAGAAAGAACACACTGGCCGCCAACGCCAACGCGCCGAGAAACGAAGCAATCCGCATCCCCAGCGACAGCTGCCGGGTATGGGGGTTGTGATCGATATCGAAAGCGGCGAGATAACTCTGCAACAACTGCTGCTGATGGCTATGCAGGCTGGCGCGCTGCGGTTCGCTCAACTGCAACACCTGCTCCGCCTCAAGGCGCGCAAGCTCACGGTTGAATACGCCGATATCGTCGGCGCGTTGCTGGGCATCACTGCGGTTTAACGTCGGCATGGCAATCCTTGCGGGCGCGTCGGGTGGATGAGCGACACTTTAGCGACAAAGGCGTGGCTTTGGGAAAGGGGCTGGGTTATGGGCTTTGGGGTTATTCGAGGCTCCTCTGTTGTTAACGTTGCAGACAGCAAGAAAAGGCTTAGTTTGCTCTAAGCCTTTGTTTTGTCTGGTGGTGCGCAGGGGATTGAACACCGGCCCTCAGCACTATGAATCACCTGGGGATGCCCATAATGAGCCTTAATGGCCCATAGAACGGGCTCTCAGCTTGCCTTTGAATCGACCAGAAACAAGGGCTTAGCTTTCGCTAAACCCTTGTTTTATATGGTAGCTACGCAGGGGGAGGAGCCCGCCCCTAGCATTGTTTATGCGCTTGGCCTACTTGGCTGCGGTAGCAGGGCTGGCGCTACGGTGTAACGCTAGGTGGTTGGCGATGCACATATCGAATGCTTCCACCAGAAACAGGTTGGGCTTGTCTTTCACTGGCGGCACCAGGCAGCGGCTGGCCACGCGTTTGCCGAGAATTTCCGCGTCGATGTAAATCACGTTCACCGGCGACTTGCTCGGGTTTTCCTGTTCGGTGAAGTAGGCACGGGTGTGTTCCTCATCGCCGGCGATTTTCTCAAGCTGCGCGCTATCGACCGGGGTCGTCACGACGTCGCTGACTGGATACTTTGGTGGGCCTATAAGGGCCACGCCAATTGGGCCGGTCAGCACGCCCAAGGCCACGCCCTTGCGCAGATGCGATTGCAGGTTGGCGTAGGTCACGAAGTGCATCACCTTGATGTTCGACTGTTGCGCGAGCTCCGGGAACGCCTCGTAGGCGCGATGGGCCAGCAAGCGTGGCCCGGTGGGGTTTGTCGCTTCGTCGGCCACACGGTAGATGGCATAGGCGCTGCTGGTGATCATCAGGCTGAAGATTTCTTTCTCGGATTCGCTCTTGGGGCGCAAGTCTTCGATGGTGATTTTGTCCGACTGCTCAATACCGGGGAAGGTCGGTGGCGGCACGGCAGGTCCGGTAGCGCAACCGGTAAGGGCAAGTGCAGCGAGAGCGAGAAGGCTTTTTATAGCGCGCATAGCGACGTCCTGTTGTCTGAGAGAGGGGGTACACAAAGTGGATTTTGCGTGCGGAATGCTCGCCTAAATGGCTGTGATATTCAATTGCCATTATTGGTGGGGATCAAGCGCTCAGCGAAATCTTCGGACAGACCACGATTTCCCTGAAGCGCTAGGGCGTAGAGCTGTTGCCCAGCTGTTTTGGCCAGAGTCTGAAGCGCCTGATGGGATTTCTCGACTCTCGCCAAGTCTTTAGCGTCCGCTTGCGTAAAAAACGTACGCAACAAAAAACCGCCGAAGCGGTTCTTTTTAGACCATTCCAACATCCTGCCGATAGCCGTCCGGGCGATGGTCGATTATCCGTGCCCCCTGTGCGTCTCGTGATACGAGCCGCAAAATGGAGCCACTGCGCATAATTCAGGTCAGTCTGCGCTATCGATAAGCACAGCATCACCTACCACATCCAGACCATCGTTCAGTTCAATGATACTGACTGCGCACAAACTGCCATCCTGTTTTGCCAGGCACCATTGCATTCCTGTCGGCAGGTTCAGGTGCTGGGGTTCGAATAGCACCTCTGTAGAAAATTCTTTAGCCAATTGCTGGGCCATGACCACATCGTCCAGCTCGAAGTCGCTCAAGCCCCAAGCCAACCCGGCGCACTGATGAAAGCCCAAGTCGTATTCAAAATACTGCAGAAATAAAGCTGCATCCGCCTTCGGGCATTCCAGGGATTCCACACCCTGTTCGATATGCCGATTGAAAAATGCAGCTACCGAATCTTCAGGTGCTCGATCTTTTAAGAAAAAATCTACTGAGCCGCTGCTCGATGCAACCGAATACAAGCGCTATCACAAGACCTCGCGCGGCTTCTCCGGCAAAAACGTAGAGCTGTTTCTGGGCAACTTCGTCAGCTTGCTGGCAAGGGAAAGGGTGGGTGCAAAAAAGGCGTTTGAGACCCTCCAGCAATGGGACTGCTGGCCGGTCATCCGCGACCACTATGCCGCCAAGGAAATGACCGAGCGGGATCTATACATCCATATCAAGAACCTATTGCAAGAGCGGCATGTGCGGTGGGGTAGGGCGGTATGACGGTTCGTAAGGACGGCAAAGCCTGGACCGCTGACTTTTATGAGAACGGTCGATCTGGCAGACGCATCCGTAAAAAGGGTTTTGCCACAAAGTCAGCTGCTCAGCGTTACGAGTCCGACTTTTTTGCCTCGATGAAACAGACTGGTCGGCCGCTTGATGATCGTCTATCCGACCTCGTAACCCTTTGGCATTCGCTACACGGTTGCTCGCTTAAAGATGAAAAGGCCCGGCTATCTCGCACACTCGCCGTAGTTGAGCGTCTGGGCGATCCTCGTGTTTCTGATTTCGATGCTTTGGCCTGGGCGCGCTATCGCCAATCACGCTTGAAAGATGCCACGCCCAGCACGGTCAACCATGAACAGCGTTATCTGTCTGCCGTGTTTTCCGAGCTGATCCGGCTGGGGGCATGGTCGGGCATCAACCCGTTGGCCAATGTCCGCCAGATGAAGAGCGACCAGACCGAGCTGTCATTTCTGACCCTGGAGCAGATTGGTCAACTCCTCGAGGAGTGTAGGAAGTCGACGAACAACCACACCTATCCGGTTGCCCTGATTTGCCTGGCTACTGGTGCGCGCTGGGACGAAGCCGAAAGCCTTACACGTGCTGCGATCTTTGGCGGTAAGGCTCATTTCCACCGGACCAAAAACAGAAAGTCTCGGTCAGTGCCCATACCCAAGGAGGTAGAAGACGCCGCGCTTAAGGTCGCTATGCCAGGGACTGGCCGTCTGTTTATGTCCTGCCGGGCTGCATTTCGTAGTGCTTATGAGCGATGCGGTTTCAAGACGCCGGGGCAGCCTAGCTAACCCATATCCTGCGGCACACCTTTGCCAGTCACTACATGATGGCGGGCGGGGATATTCTCAGCTTGCAGCGCATTCTTGGGCATTCCTCTATCACTATGACCATGCGCTATGCCCATCTGTCGCCTGATCATCTGGAGTCAGCGCTAAGGCTTTCTCCGTTGCAGCAGAGCAGCCATGTTGTGTCTTTGTGAACATGTATACGTGTCTACATGTTCACAGTATGATATCAATGATTGCATTGATATCATTTGGGGGGTTATGGCCAGCATTACTATTCGAAACCTAGATGACGATCTTAAGGCGAAACTGCGCATGGTCGCCGCAAGTCATGGCCATTCGATGGAAGAGGAGGCCAGAATTATTATTCGCCATGCGCTGGTTAAGGCGGAAAAGAGCGGTGGCTTGGGTAGTCGCATTCATGCTCGATTCACGGCTATTGGTGGTGTTGATCTTGAATTGCCCGCCCGCAAGGATAAGGCCCGAGCGGCGAGCTTTGACGAATGATCTTGCTGGATACCAACGTGTTGTCGGAGCTGATGCGGGCAAATCCAGCTCCTGAGGTTTTGGCCTGGGTCGATGCACAATCTTCCGACGAATTGTTCATCAGCTCGATCACGGTTGCAGAAATCCTTTATGGCGTTGCTCGCATGGCTGACGGTAAGCGTAAGCAGGGGTTGCAGCAGCTGGCGACATTCATATTTGAAGAGGATTTCGCCGGTCGCATTCTTCCGTTTGATACGGACGCAGCTGTTCACTACGCAGGCTTAGCCGCTGAAAGTGAAGCAAAAGGAACGGTAGTAGATATGGCTGATGCGCAGATCGCTGCTATCGCCGCTGTGCATGATGCGCGAGTCGCTACGCGCAATGTTCGCCACTTCGATTACCTGGGCGTTCCCGTTATCAATCCGTGGGAAGCCTGAAGCGTTTCGGTGACTATGCTTACTTAAAACCGTGTGAGTAAAAGCAGGCCTGGAACGATAACGATGAAAAAAGCTAAGCGCTGCCTTTTCCAGGGGGTCCATAGGTATGCTATGGCCGCTAGCGCTACTGCAATAAAGAACAATAACCGGCTTACTGTTAAGGCTGTTGTATAGCAATACACGGTGCTGGATGGCCCAGGGGGAGGGGAGAAATAACAGTCAGCTGAGAGTCCCGCGAGCGCCAGCCACCCAAGAGCCCCAAACAATATGCTTACCCAGAAAGTGAACACTGCGATCGTTTTCATGGGCATCCTGCCGTTTCGAAAGGTGTGGGCACGCTGTAGTCACTTTGTAGTCACTACAGGCAATAAAAAAGGGCTTACCTTTCGGTAAACCCTTGTTTTATTTGGTGGCTACGCAGGGACTTGAACCCCGGACCCCAGCATTATGAATGCTATGCTCTAACCAGCTGAGCTACGTAGCCGAGTGGCGCGCATTTTCCGCGCAGGGGCAGGGGCTGTCAAGCCTTGGGGGCGATAATTTTTACTAACTTTCAATTGCTTAGCGGGGCGCGGTTTGGGTGCGTGGCGCGCTGCCGTGCTTGGGGCGGGCCGTGCCACCAGTCGGACGGAGTATAGCCGGCAAGCTGGCTCCTACACGGTGCTACGGCGCTGGCGCCTGGTGTGCTTCCGGCGATTTCCCCGAGCATGCTTCTGGCTTAGACTGCTGCGACTATTACGCAAGGAGTGCACTATGCGGCGTAAGCCAACACGTGATTGCCGTTCGATGTTGATGCTGGTCGTGCTGGTGTGTGCCACGCCATTGCGGGCCGAAGATCCCCTCTTATCTACCGATATCGATACCCAGGCCGCCGCTTCCGAGCGTCAGGCGCGTGGGGTGTTGCGCGCCCGCGATCAGGCGGTGCTGGCCAGCGAGTTGGCAGGAAGGATCACCGAGATGCCGTTTGCCGAGGGCCAGCATTTTCGCAAGGACGAAGTGCTGGTGCGTTTCGACTGTGGCGCCTACCAGGCCCAGCTCAATGCGGTGCAGGCTGCGGCGCGGGCGGCGCGCGAGGAGCTGGCGCACAAGAAGCAATTGGCGGCGTTGAATTCGGTCGGTCGTTTCGAGGTCAATCTGGCCGAGGCGCGGCGTGCGCAAGCCGAGGCCGAGGCGCAGGTGTATCGCGTGCAGGTCAAACGTTGCAGCGTCACCGCGCCGTTCGACGGCCAGGTGGTGCAGCGCCGCGTTCAGCCCCATGAAAGCGTGGCCACCGGCACGCCGATCCTGGAAGTGGTGGATAACCGTACCCTGGAAATCCATCTGCTGGTGCCTTCGCGCTGGCTGGCCACGCTCAAGCCCGGCCAGCATTTCACCTTCGTGCCCGATGAAACCGGCCAACCGTTGCAGGCTGAGGTCAAACGCTTGGGCGCGCGCATCGATGAGGGCAGTCAGACGCTGTTGTTGATCGCCACGCTGCCGGCGGACGCCAAGGGTTTGCTGGCCGGGATGAGCGGCACCGCGCAGTTCGAGGGCATGCCATGAGCGCCGCTCAGCAAAATCCTTCCGAACGGCTTTTTGCTCAGTTTCTCGGCCTCGAACGCCAGGCCCGCGCGGCTCGCGATATCGACAGCCTGGCCTATGCCCTGGTCAACGATGCCCAGATGCTGTTCGGCTATCGCCATGCGGCGTTGCTGATCGCCGGGCGGGTACGCGCGTTGACCGGTATCAGCGTGGTCGAAGCCCATGCGCCGTTTGTCGCCTTTGTCGAGAACGCCGCCGGCCAGTTGCTCGCGCAGAAGCGTCTGGATAAGCCCCAGGTGGTGACCGCCGACTCGTTTGGCGCGCAGATCCAGGCCGATTGGCAAAGCCTGTCGACGGGCGCGGTGTTCTGGCTGCCATTGCTCGATCGCCAGCAAAATCCTTACGGCGGTTTGTGGATCGCCCGCGAGCAGCCTTGGAGCAGTGCCGAGCAGGCGCTGTTGGAGCAGCTCGGCGATTGTTACAGCCATGCATGGCAGGCGCTGCAGCCGCGCAAACCCTGGCGGTTGCGTTGGCCGCGGCGCAAGGTGGCGGTCGCGGTGGCGGCGCTGCTGGTGCTGTTGTTGCTGCCGGTGCGTCAGTCAGTATTGGCGCCGGCCGAGGTGGTGCCGCTCGACGGTCAGGTGGTCGCCGCGCCGCTGGATGGGGTGATCGCCGAGTTTCTGGTCAAGCCCAATCAGAACGTGAAAAAGGGCGATGTGCTGGTGCGCTTCGATGCCACCAGCATCAAGGCGCAGGCGGATGTCGCCGAGCGCAGTTTGCAGGTCGCCGAGGCCGAGCTGCGCGCCAACGCTCAACGGGCGTTCAGCGATGCCGAGTCGGGCGCGCGCATCGACCTGTTCACCGCCCGCGTGGCGCAGAAGCGCGCCGAGCGCGACTACGCCCGCGAGTTGCTGGCGCGTACCGAGGTCAAGGCCGAGCGCGATGGCATTGCGGTGTTCGCCGATGCTCAGCGTTGGACCGGTTTGCCGGTGCAGACCGGCGAGCGCCTGATGGTGGTGGCCGATCCGGGGCAGGCGGAGCTGCGCATCGATCTGGCGGTGGCCGATGTGCTGGCCTTCGAGCCGGGTGGAGAGGTGGCGCTGTTTCTCGATAGCGATCCTTTACACCGGCATAGCGCCCGGTTGCAGCGCCTGGCCTATGAGGCGCAAACCGTTGCCGGCGGCCATTTGGCCTATCGCCTGGATGCCGAATTCGATCAAGCGCCGCCGCGCATTGGCTTGCGCGGCACCGCCAAGCTTTATGGCGAGCGTGGCCCCTTGGCGCTCTATCTATTGCGCCGGCCGCTGGCGGCGCTGCGTCAGACGGTGGGGCTGTAGATGCGCTTGCCGGCGCTACGCCCCGATCTGCAGTTGTCCGCCGCCGCGCCGGCGCGGGATGGTGCGCCGCAATGGACCTTGGCCGACCCCTTGCGCGGGCGTTACTTCAAGCTCGGTGTCGCAGCCATGCGTCTGTTGCGCCATTGGGCGGCGGGCGATGCCGGGCAGGTGTTGCGCGCCGCCAATGCGGAGCCCGGGCAACCCCTCGGGGAGGCGGATGTGGAGGAGATGCTGCGTTTTCTGCGCGGTCATGATCTGATCGTCGCCCAGGATGCCGAGCAGCGCGGCAGCTTCGCGACCAAGGCGGCGTCGCAACGGCAGGGCTTCTGGAAGGCTCTGCTGCACCAGTACCTGTTCTTCCGCATCCCGCTGTGGCGGCCGGATGCCTTTCTTGATCGCACCTGGCCCTGGCTCAGGCGCTATGGCCCCGGCCTGTTGCGCTATGGTCTGCCGGTGTTGCTGGCCTTCGGGGTGTTTCTGGTGGCGCGCGACTGGCAGCGGTTTATCGCCACCTTTCCCCATCTGTTCAGTCTGGGCGGGGCGCTGGCATTCGGCATAGCGCTGACGTTCGCCAAGCTCTGTCATGAATTCGGCCATGCCTATATGGCCAAGCGCGCCGGGTGCCGGGTGCAGAGCATGGGCCTGGCATTTATGGTGCTGTTCCCGCTGTTCTATACCGATGTCAGCGATGCCTGGCGGGTCAACGATCGGCGTTCGCGGTTGCTGATCGGCGCCGGCGGCGTGCTGGCCGAATTGCTGCTGGCCTGCGTCGCGCTGCTGGCCTGGTCGCTGTTGCCGGATGGGCCGCTGCGCAGCGCCGCCTTTATGCTGGCCAGCGCTACCTGGATCACCACGGTGGTGATCAACCTCAACCCTTTTATGCGCTTCGACGGCTACTTCCTGCTCAGCGACTTCTGGGAAGTGGAGAACTTGCAGGCGCGGGCCTTTGCGCTGTGCCGTTGGCGCATGCGCGAGGCGCTATTCCGTTACGGCGAGGCGGCGCCGGAGCCCTGGCCGCCGGCTTTGCGGCGCAAGCTGCTGGTGTGGGGATATGGCGCCTGGTTATGGCGTGCGGCCTTGTTCATCGGCATCGCCGTGGCGGTGTACTACATGTTCTTCAAGCTGCTGGGCGTGTTCCTGATGCTGGTGGAACTGGCTTGGTTTATCGGCCTGCCGATCTGGCGCGAGTTGAAGGAGTGGTGGCAGCGCCGCGCGCAGGCGCAACCGGCGCGCGCCTTGTTGGTCGGCGGCGCGCTGCTTGGCTTGCTGGCGGTGTTGCTGGTGCCCTGGCGCAGTGCCGTGGAAGTGCCGGCGATGTTGGAGGCGAACCGCGTTAGTGCGTTGCATGCGCCACTGGCGGCGCGGCTGAAACAGTTGCATGCGAGCAACGGCCAGGTGGTGCGCAGCGGCGACCTGCTGCTGGAGTTGGAGTCGCCCGATCTGGATTCGCGCCAGCTGATCGTGCGCAGTGAGATCGACATCCTGCAATTGCAGTTGCGGCGTCAGGCTGGGCGCAGCGAGACGGTGGCGGACAGCGCCATCCTCGAACAGAACCTGGCCGAAGCGGTGGCCGAGTACCGTGGCCTGGCCGCGCAGCGCGAGCGCTTGCAGCTGCGCGCGCCTCACGACGGCGTGGTGCGCGACCTGCCGGCGGATCTGGCGGCTGGCCGCTGGTTATCGCCGCAACAGCCGCTGCTACGGGTGATCGAGCAGCAGGCGCGTTTGCGCGGTTATCTCGCCGAAGAGTCGCTCTGGCGCATCGAGACCGGCGCGCAGGGGCTGTTCATCGCCAGTGCCGACCCTTGGTCGACGGGCTTGCCGGTGCAACTGACTGAGGTGGATGTGACCGGTTCCGTCTATCTCGATCAACCGGCGCTGGCCTCGGATCAGGGCGGTCCCATCGCCGTGCGTCGCGATGCGCAGCAGCGCGCCGAGCCCGAGCAGGGCCAGTATGGCGTACGCCTGGTGCCCCGACATGAACTGCAGGTGCTGCGCCAGCCGCAAATGGGCGTGGTGGTGTTGCAAGGCAAGGGCGAGTCCATCCTGGGCGCCACTTGGCGTCGGGTGGCGGCATTGGGGGTGAGGGAAAGCGGCTTTTAAACGGGCTATGTGAAAACTACTACGCTCGGTTATGCGGCGTTAAAAACAGTCTCGGCAAGCCGCTTGCGGCTAACGCGCTTCAGCGCGGCCCGTAGGGCGAGCGGAGCGAGTAATGCTCATTTGCAGCTCGTAAACTCGCGTGCGAGCCCAGTCCGCTTCCTCGCCTGCTTTTGCCTTGCCTGGGCGGCCCCGCCTAACCTTCGCTCGCTACGTTTTCACTCAGCCCGTCAGGCGTACGGTTATCACACAAAATTTGGAGCAAGGAAGGGTTCCATGCAGTCTGGTCCACTACCTGTCTACTCGCGTCTGCCCCTGGGCTGCGATCTGCCGCCGCTGCTCGAAGCGTTGCAGCGGATACCGGCCGAGGCCTGGCAAAGTCATTTCAATAGCGCTTATTACCAGGGGGACTGGAGCGGGGTGGCGTTGATTTCGCCAGAAGATGCTCCGCTGCCGCTCGCCCCCGGGTTCGGTGCGCCTCGTCATAGTGCCTGGTGGCAGGACGAGCCGGCCTGGCAGCAATTGCTCGCCGCCTTCCGGAACTCGCTACGCAGTGCGCGCTTGCTGCGCCTGGGGCCGGGCTCGACTATCCATGAGCATTGCGACCATGACCTGGGCCAGCCGGGCAGCGACCTGCGGTTACATATCCCGTTGCTCGGTCCGCCGGGCGTCGAGTTTCTGCTGGACGGTTTGCAGGTGCCGATGCAGCCGGGCGAGTGCTGGTTTCTCGATCTTTCCCGGCCGCACCGGGTGAGCAACCCCAGCAGCTTGCCGCGCGTGCATCTGGTGCTCGATTGTTTGCCGCAAGAGTGGCTGTTGCAGGCAATTGCCGAGGGGCAAGCGACGACTCCGGTGCTGCAGGGCAGTGCCGCGATCCAGGCGTTCGAGCGCTTGCGCCAGTACGTTGCGCAGGATCTCGGCCTGGCGCAGCGCTTGCGCACGCTGACCGACGCCGGGAGCTTTATCGAGACAGTGCTGCAGATGGGCCAGGAGCTGGGGCTGGAGTTTTCCGCGGCGGAAGTTCGCGCTGCGATGCGCCAGGGGAAGAGCGACTGGAGTGCGCTATGGCGAGCCTGATGGGCCGTGAACGGCCGTTAAATGAAGAAATGCATGGCTGGCTGCCGATCAGAACCTGGCTGCGCGACGGCGAATGGCGCGTCGACTGGTGCTGGTTCGGCGAGCAGCGTTTGACTCAGCCGTTCTACCGCGACGAGGTGGATCTGGCTCTGCGGTTGCCGTTCAACCAGGCATTTCGCCGCGATACGCCGCTGACCACGCTGCTCGACTGGCGGGCCGCCAGCCCCGGTCTGGTGCCCAGTGCGTTTATCTTTCACGCCTCGCGCTGCGGCTCGACCTTGCTGGCGCAGATGCTGGCGCGGCTCGACAGCCATATCGTGCTGTCCGAACCTCCGCCACTGGACCAGCTGTTGCGCGCGCACTATGACAGTCCATTGCATGGTGCCGAGCAGGCCGCCGCGATTGACGCCATGCTCTCGGCGCTGGGCCAGTGCCGCGACGGTCGGGCGTCCCGCCTGGTGGTCAAGCTGGATGCCTGGAATCTCTATGAGCTGCCGCTGTTACGCCGCTGTTTTCCCGACACGCCCTGGTTGTTTCTTTACCGCGATCCGCTGGAAATAGCCGCTTCGCATCTGCAGCAGCCCGGCATGCATATGGTGCCGGGCCTGCTCGGCGAGTCGCCGCTGAACCTGGCGGACGAGTCGCCGACGCCGCGCGAGGAATTCATTGCCCGTCGCCTTGGCCGCCTGTTGCAGGTGGCGATCGAACACCACCGGCAGTACGGCGGCCTGCTGCTCAACTACAGCGAGATGCCCATGGCACTGAGCGGCCGGTTGCGCGCTATATTCGGGCTCGAGGCCGAGCAGGTGGCCGCAGCTCTGGAAGGCAGTGGGCAAAACGCCAAGCATCCAGGCCAGGCCTTTGCCGCGGATACCCAGCGCAAGCGCGACGGGGCATCGGCACCGCTGCGCGAGGCGGTCAGCCGCTGGGCGGAGGCGCCATATCGAGAGTTGGAGACGTTGCGTTTGCAGCAACTGGATTAACAGGCGCTGTTCATCATAAGGAGTGTTGCATGAGCAATTTTTCATCCCTGGCGGACGGCATTGGCATGCGCCCGGCTGCGCCGAGCGACGAGCCTTTTCTGCAAGGGCTGTATCAATCGAGCCGGGCGGATCTGCAATGGATCGATGGCGACGCCGAGCTGATCGATACCGTGGTCGCCAACCAATATCAGGTGCAGCAGGCGGGGATGGGCAACCAATACCCCAATGCCATGCATTTGATCGTCGAGAAAGCCGGCTCGGCGATTGGCGCCGTGACGGTCGATTTCGGCCATAACGAGGTGCGCCTGATCTATCTCGCACTGATTCCCGCCGTGCGCGGACGGGGTTACGGCAAGATCGTTCTGCAGGGCGTGCAGCGCGCCGCGCAACAAGTCGCCAGCCCGGTCGCGGTAGTGGTGTGGCGCAACAACGTGGAGGCCAGGCGGTTCTATCTGGAGCTGGGCTTCCGTGTCGAGGAAACCCAGCCGGTGGCCGACCGTCTGGTGTGGTATCCCACGCTTGCGTTCAGCTGAACAGGATCTGGAAATAGTGCTGCTTGGGGTCGCGATCCAGTGCCGCTTCACGCAACACCATCAAGTGCGATACCTGGCCCAGTTGCGGTAGTTCCATCGTGCAGCCGCCGTCCATGAAGCCGGTCGGTTGCACGGCGGTCAGCCCGACCGAGAACGGCATGCGCGTGTCCGCCGCGGCGCTGGGCATGCGGGCGTTGGGTTTCAGGTTGACCGAGTCCACCCGGAGCAACAGTTTTTCACCCGTATCCGTGGCGAACTCACAGACTTGGCCCTGCAGTTGGCGAAAATGCTCCGCGCTGATGAGATTCAGCATCTTTTTGTTCCTTCAGGCGTTCGGGAGTAGTGGGCGGTGCGAAGCGCCGCCCGAATAACGTGGAGGCGAGTTGGCTTGGCCTGTTTAGTTGCGCGAAGGGAATATGCCCAGAATGGCGATGCTGAAATTCAGTGCCAGGTAGGGGTTCATGATATCCATGGGCTGGTTGCCGCCGGCTAAACCGGCCTGTGCACCACCCATGTTGACCGGCGAGGACAATGCATCCGACCAGATGGCCGCGGCTAGCTGGCCCCCCGCATTGGAGGCGGCGAGAAACTGATTGGTCGCGCTGGGGGCGACGGTGGGGTTGGATGGCGCGCTTCCTACTTGTACCTGCACGGCGTGGGTGTGCGTAGGCATCTGGTTGCTGGTCAGCACCGTCGATGGCGAGCCGGCGGCCTCGCCGATGTTATAGAGCGGCAACCCCGGCCCTTGGCCCATGCCGATGGGCATGCGCCCCTGCAGGTTGGGCAAGCCGAAGGTGGTTTGGCCGTTGCCGCCATAGGTGGTGCCCAGCAGCGAGAACATCGCACTGTTCTGGGCGATGGACATGATCTGACCGTTGCACAGCGCCCAGCCACGTGGGGCGAAGTTGAAGGCGAAGGGTTGGATAGTGCCGATAAATACTTCCATGAATCTTACTCCTGGTTCTTGGATGGTCGACCCGCATCAGGGGGGCGGCATCTTCAGCGGACCTCTTGGTGGGCATACTGAAGCGCCGCTCGGAAAGTTGTAGTCGAAAAGTTCCGGAAGTAAATGTTCGCCTATATCTAAATTGCCTATTGCCAAGCAAAGCCGCAGGGGCGGCAGGGCGGCCTGTTGGGCGCGCGTCGGGCTTCGCCGCTGCGTTCTCAGGTCTAGCTGGGCGGATGCAGGATGCCTGAGGAGTGGTGACTGGTGGCGCTATCGGGAATTCTGCATCAGCGCGCCGAGCAGCCCTTCGGCGCTCATCCACTGCAGCAGCCGCTCGACGTTATCCGCCACGCTGCAGGTGTCGCAGTCGAGTATCAGGGCCGGGTCCTGTGGTGGCTCGTAAGGGGCGGAAACCCCGGTGAAACTGGCGAGTTTGCCGGCCCTGGCCAGGGCGTAGTGGCCCTTGGGGTCGCGGTGCTCGCAGTTGTGCAGCGTAGCGCGGCACCAGACCTCGCGGTAATCCGCGCCCAATCGTTCGGCCAATAGCTGCCGATGCCTGGCCAGCGGGGCGATCATCGCCATCGCAACCACGACGCCAGCGTCTACCAGCAGGGCGGCTATTTCGGCCGCACGCCGCAGGTTTTCTTCGCGCTCGTTTTCGCTGAAACCCAGGTCGCGATTGAGCCCCGCGCGCAGCCGGTCGCCATCGAGTACCAGGCACTCGCCGCCGAGATCGAAAAGCCGCGCTTCCAGGGCGTGGGCCAGCGTGGACTTGCCGGCCGCGGGCAATCCGGTCAACAGGATCGCGACGCCGCGATGGCCATGGCGTGCTTCGCGTTGTTGACGGTCGGGGGGCGTGAGCGGTCCATCCATTGGCATAGCAAAAAATCTCGTGCTGGGAGGGTGGTTGGCTGGTTTTTCTGTGGGGGAATAGGAGCTCGCAGGCGGTTTATTTTGCCCGAGACGGAACTTATCTCTGTGCGCTGGTAAGAATCAAATAGCGCGTCTACGATTAGGCGATTAATGGAATTAAAAAAGAGAGCAGGTAGTGCCGACGTATCACTTCATTTCGGGTTTGCCCCGCTCAGGTTCTACGCTGTTGGCCGCCTTGCTGCGGCAGAACCCGCGTTTCCATGCGGGCATGACCAGCCCGGTCGGTTCGCTGTTCTCGGGGATGCTCAACCAGTTCAGCGCCGGTAGCGAGTTCGGCCCCGTGATCACTCAGGTGCAGCGCAAGCGGTTGCTGACCGGATTGTTCAGCAACTACTACGCCGAACAGATCGATAAAGACATCGTCTTCGACACCAACCGGCAATGGTGCGCCAAGCTGCCCGCGCTCATGGATCTGTTCCCGCAGGCCAAGGTGATCGCCTGCGTGCGTAATGTCGCCTGGGTGATGGACAGTATCGAACGGCTCTATCGCGCCAACCCCTACGAGAACACCAAGCTGTTCGGCGACGATGTCGAGCGCAATACCGTCTATAGCCGGGTGGATACCCTGGCCCAGCGCAACAGATTGGTCGGCTTTGCCTGGGCAGCATTGAAGGATGCTTATTACGGCGAACACGCCAAGTCATTGCTGCTGGTGGAGTACGACCTGCTGGCGGCGACACCTGAGAAAGTGCTGCGCCTGGTCTACGATTTCCTTGGCGAACCCTGGTTTGAGCATGACTTCGAGCATATCGAGTACGACGCACCCGAATTCGACCAGGCGCTCGGCTTGAAAGGGCTGCACAAGGTGCGGCCCAAGGTGAAAGTCGAGGCGCGTCGCACCATCCTGCCGCCCGACCTGTTCGAACAATACGCGGGGCTCGATTTCTGGCGGGACCCGCGCAGCAGCGAAGCCAACGTAATCAGGGCCTCCCGGGAAGCCCAGAGCATCAATAGCGAGAACGCTTGACCGGCTAACAGGTAGTTTTTCAACAGCCTGCTAAAGGGTGTGGTCACGGCAGCATTATTTCGAGGGACAGAATCATGTGGTGGGGTAAATCCAAGCAGGCAGATGTAAGTAAGAGCTCTCAGTTGCCCGAGTCGGCGCCGGCCAATCAGCTGTCGCGCCCGCAGCCGCTGATCAGTGCGCTCGAACCCCGCATGATGTTCGATGGCGCGGTGGCCGCCACAACCCATGACGCTGCACCGGTTGCGGAGAATCAGCCGACCGGTGACTCGACATCCCAGGAGGCGATGCCGGCTGCAACGCCTACCTCAGCCGAAAACAAGAACACGGTCGTCTTCGTCGATGCTCGTGTCGTCGATGCCGATAAGCTTCTACAGGGGGTGGCCCCTGGCACCGATGTGGTCTATCTGGACTCAACCAAGGATGGCGTTCAACAAATTGCCGATTACTTAAGCCAGCACGATGCCAAAGACGCCATCCAGATTATCGCCCACGGTAATGCAGGCGATTTATGGTTAGGCACCAGCTATCTCTCCAATGACACACTGGCCAATTACACAGATTCACTCGCACAAGTAGGCGCAAGCATTAACGAAGGCGGCGATATATTGCTGTTTGCGTGTAATACCGCCAAGGGTGAGCAAGGTTTGGCGTTTGTGAATTCTCTGGCCGAATTAACCGGGCGTGATTTAGCTGCATCCGATGACCGCACAGGTAGCCGTGGTGATTGGAATCTGGAAATTACGACCGGGACTATCGAATCGACAACGAGCCTGGCTTCTACTTCGCAAGCATCATACCTGCATGATCTCGCCACGATCACCGTCACGACTAACGCAGATACCGGAGCGGGCTCCCTGCGCAACGCCATCGGTGCGGCGATATCGGGTGACACCATCACGTTCAACGCGGGCATGACGGTTACCCTGACGACAGGACAACTAACGCTTAACAAAAACCTGACCATTGATGGTGATCTTGATAACAACGGCACCGCCGATGTCATCATCGATGCCAACCACAACAGCCGCGTCTTCAGCATGACCGCCGGCACCGTGACCCTGGACGGGCTGGTGATCACCAACGGGCTGGTTTATGGCAACGGCGGCGCCTATAACAACTTGCCTGGTGGGGATGCATTAGGGGGAGGCATTAATATCACTGGCGGTACACTGACCATCAAAAACTCGTCCATTACCGGCAACAAAGCGGCTGGCGGAGGTGGAAATGGGGGGGGTAGTGGTTATGGCTACGGGGGCGGTGGCGGTGGGGGA
>CBIHLQ010000052.1:0-41564 GCA_966210885.1 uncultured Pseudomonas sp. | reverse complement strand
CAGCTGATATATGTCTGCTGAGAATAGCTATAAGCCTAATTTTGTTTAAGTTTTTATCATAAAACCATAATTAAAAATGGGAAGTTTAGTACGTGGCTAGCTGGGATGCTTCGGGCTCCTGTTTATTTATACGCTTTGCCCCACGCCAACGTTTGGTTAAAGGGCGGGCTTTAGTCCGTCCCTGTGAGCGAAGCGAACGACTTGAACCAGTAGTTAGAGCCGCCAGTGAGTAACGATATGCTGATACCAGCCTCGAATAAAATGCCAGCTAGATTTTTGGGTGCATAGCTACGATCCACGAGTACGGATAAGCCGCGCCCAAGAGCTGCGCCGAACCAAGCAACGCCAGTAACAAAAAATATGGTTGAAGACTGAGAGTAAAGACACAGCCCGCCTAATGCTGCAAAAAAACCACCATAAGTAGCTCGTACTTCTGAAACGCCCGTTAAGCCAATTGGCTGAACACTAACAAATTTAGCTATTACATTTGGATACACCAGAGCGAGAAACCCTACAGCAAGAGTTATTAAGGCTCCAGCGTTCGAGAAAAACTGACTAGCAAGCATTTTGAAAGCAGCCTCTAATTAGTAATTAGGCGACATGCTATGTCGCGTTCAAATGCGACAGGCTGTCGCATAATATTCCTTGTCGCTCCATAAGTCCTTGATAGTTATTAAGATGCTCGTGATAAATACAGCATAGCTCAAAAAGAAACGCGACATAGGCGACTAGATCCGTTGTCGAGCACTTCTAGCTGCAAACTACCGATTTGCCAGTAGGGTGTCCACCGACCGCTTTTGGCCGATAATGTCGCCACTGCCTCTGCTGTGGTCTCAAGCGAAACCCCGATGCTTCAAGTAGGGCGAAGTATATCAGGGAGTTCACGAAGTAGGTTTGATCTAGGAGGTCGTCCTCACAGATGTAGTAATCGTTGGCATAGGTTATGTCATTAGAAGGGTGTTTAAGGTGCCCTCAGGATCAAACGCTCTAATTACAAGCCAATTTCCAGGAAACGCCGTGAGAAAATTTTCTGATCGATGGGCAGATCGAGAAGCTGCTTGAAGCGAACCAGGGTCGAATGCCCGGTTTCCAGATTCTTCATCTCGGTAAAGTTGGGGCGCCATTCGGTTCTGCCGCCGCTGGCAGGCAATTCGCGGATATCCGCGCTGACCCGGGTTTTGAACAGCACGCCGCTCTTGTTGAAATAGTGCTCTTGAATCGCTGTGTAGTGCTGCTGCTCGACCCAGATAATCCGCTTGCCGTACAGGCCTTGCTCGATCTGCTTCTGGGTCACTGGGATGGCCTCGATCACCCAGCACTTATGGTCCACACCACTGGCGTCCTCGATCGTTTCCTCACGCAGGATGCTGTACTTGTGATGCTTGACGCCAACCACGCCGTCAGTAATGGAAATGTCTTCATAGGTGAAATCGGTGCCGACAAAGCTTTGGGTCTGATCCGCACCGGCGATGCGGCGTACCTTGCGCAAGGCGGGCAGGTAGAGCCAGCGATCCGGGTCGAGTTCAGGGTCGGATTTTTCCAGGGCAAGGACACGGGTGCCCTTGACATCCTTGGGCTCGACGAACTCCAGATAGGATTTGCGCTCCACCTTGTCGCTGTCGTCGACTCGCATCTTCAGTAAGCGTTCGCGCTTGCGCCCTTGGGCATCGGTCATGGTGATGTGGACGTCGCTGGTTTCGGTAATACCTTTGCGCGAGTCTTCGTTCAACAGCATGATTTGTTCGCCGGTATATTGTTGTGCGAATACCGGGCTCAATACCGAGCTTAAAAGGAACGTCAGCAAGAACTTGGTCTTCATGGATCGAACGCCTCTTCCTAGTTGGTTCTGATGGGGAGTGATAACAGCATGGAGATTTTTTAAGCGGCACTCTCGGGTATTCGCGCCTACTTGTCCGCTTGTGCTAATTACCAATACGATTTTTTTCATATACGACACCTGTCGATTCTGCGGTTACGCAGTGGTCAATGGATGAAGGCGGGTAGTGAGCAGCGTCAGTAGTGAACGCTCATGCTCGGTAATAAAGAAATGCCCGCCCGGATAAATATGCATGGAACAATCTTTCGAACTGTGGGTGGACCATTTCTCCATATCCTCGGGGCGGGCGAGGACATCCTCACTACCGCCGAGCGCGACCAGGTTCGCGCTGACCTTGTGAAAGGGATGCGCATTGGCACTGATGTTGAGACGAAAGTCGTCACGAAAGATCGGCAGGTAGAGATTCATGACCTCGGCGTTATTGACGATTCCCGCGGGTATACCGCCGATGCTCAGGAGGAAATCGATCAGTTCCCCATCCGCGATATCCGGATCTATTGGGAAATTCGCCCGTGCGCTGGGCACCTTGCGAGCCGAAACGAAAATCGTCTCGGCCGCGCGGCCATACTGGCGCTCCAGGGCCTCGCCGACGGCGAAGCCTAGCGCAGCTCCCAAGCTATGGCCGAAGATCGAGTAGGGGCCCTTGACCTGCCCCTGTATGGTTTCCGCCAGTTGCACCACCAAGGCCGAGAAATCGGTTGCCCGCGGCTCGTGGTAACGTCCTTCACGCCCCGGGAGTTGGATGCCCAGGGTGTGCACACCAGCCCCCAGTTGTTTCGCCCAGTGCCGGTAGAAATACGCGCCCGAGCCAGCCGGTGAGAACAGCAGCAATGCGTGCGCTTGCGGATGACTGTCGATGAATTGCACGATGCCGTTAGTCATTCAGGCAACCTCGCTGGGTATCTGGCGCTTCGCCTCCGAGTGCCGGCTCATTCAACGAAGCCTCGGTATTTGGAGACGTTTTTTGTTTCAGTACCCGAATCAGGGCCGGAATCAGGACCAAGGTCACCACGGCGCAAATGATCATCGAAGCAGCTACCAGCAAGCCCAGGTTGATGATGGCGGCATAGCTGGACAGGCACAGCACGGCAAAGCCGAAAGCCAGGGTCAGTGAGTTGATCACTATGGGACGCGAGACAGAGGTCAAGGTTTTACTGAGCGCCTGGTTTTGATCCCGTAAGTCAAGCCAGTAGGTCTTGTAGGCGCTCAGGAAGTGGATCGTGTAGTCGATGCCTACGCCAAAGCAGATGCCGCAGATCATCGCCGAGCCGATATCCAGGGTGATGCCGAGAATGGCCATCAGCGTGCCGATGCAGGCCAGGGTAAAGATCATCGGAAGCATTCCGATCAGGCCTAGGGTGAACGAGCGGAACAGCAGGGTCATGACGAGCGAGAGCACGATGAATGACAGCGCAAAGCTGTAGATCTGGCTGGTGATGATTTCCGGGATATTGCTGGCCTGAAGCTCGCCAGTGCCATACACATGGACAGTCACGCCTTCGGGAACGACTGTCTTGGCGTAGTTCTGGATGTCCTTGACGATCTCTTGCCAGACTGTGCCCTTATCGGTGTAAGCCAAGCCGATGACGCGTGCGGTTCGGTAGGTGTAATCCACGACATCCTTGATCTCGGCGCCGTCGCCGAATTCATAGAGCAGGAAGTACTGGGAAATCAGTTCTTCCGAGGCATCAGCCGGCAAGGTCTTGGAGCTGTCCTCCGACATCAGCTCATGGATGCGGTTCAGGTAATCCACCGGCGAAATGGTGTAACCGATCTGCTTGTGGCTCTTGAGCCGCTCCTGGATGAGTCGCATCGCTTTGATGTATTCCGGGCGCTTGACCATGTTGTCCGATTCGGACTTGAGCCAGATCGAGACCGGTACTGTGCCGCCCACATATTGATTGAGTACGTCGTTGTCCTGGCGGACCCGTGTGGATTGCGAGAAGGAATTGATATTTTCGTTGTCGACCTTCACCTGCAAGCCGCTGTAGACGGTAATGGCCAGCACGAGTGCGCTGGCAGTCAGCAGTAGTCCAGGTCGGCTTTTGGAGAGTGAATTGGCGAAGGCACCGAAACGGTCGATGAGCTCCATTAACTGGTTGTCGGTGCGGCGTGCCACGACCTCTTTGGGCAGCTTCAGGAGCGGCAGCAGGGCTGGCAGCAGGGTAATGGTGATGATGAAGGCGAAGACCACGCCTATGGCAACGAAGATGCCGAACTCACGGATAAAGGTGAGGTTGGTGAGCGACAGGGCAACGAAACCAAAGAAGGTGGTGACCGAGGTCATCAACATTGGTACCAGCAAATACTTCAGGGTGCTGCGGATGGCGGCGTCCTTGTCGCCTTTTTTCAACCGCTCGTAATAGGTCGCCAGGAGGTGAATCGAGTCGGCGACCGCAATGGAAATAATGAAGACCGGGATCATATTGGTGATGATGTTCAGCTTGAAGCCAGCCAGGCTCACCACGCCCAGGGTCCAGACTAGCGACAGCACCGACACCAGCAGTGGAATCCACACCCCTTGCCAGCGGCGGAAGCTCAGGTACAGCAGCAGGGAAATGACTAGGACCACGAAGGGGAAGAACGTGTTGTTGTCCTTCTCCACCACATAGGTGATAGCGGCGTAGTAAGTGGCGGTGCCGCCGATGTGGAAGCTGTCCTGCGTTTTCACGCTGTCGACGAGCTCAAGCACCTTGCCATAGGCCCTTTGAAGATTGCGCGAATCTTCCTCATCGATGGAAAGCTCAATCTGGATAACCGAGGCTTTACCTTCCTCGGAAACGATCGAGCCGATAAACAGAGGGTTGTCGAAAACCTCAGCGGCCAAGGCCTTCAGGCTTTTCTCATCCTGGGGCACCGCCTTGATCAGCTCATGCACATCCAAGGCGCCTTCTTCGTCGAGTTCGATGTTCTCGATATCCGCCAGGCTTCTGATGCGTATGACCGGGGCTGCACGCACCAGCAGGTCGGCGACATACTCAACGACCTTGAGGTCTGTGCCAGGTGTGGCTTTGAAATGGGCCAGCAGGTTGCGCAGAGCAGGGGCATCGTTGTGGTTGATGCGGTCGGCGCTGATCGATTGCACCAGGGCCTTGCTGGTCTCATCGATGGCCGCCGCTTGCAATCGATCCGCGTCGTTTTCATTGACCAGGGACAGTTCGGCGAACTGCTGGGTCAGCTGCTGAATCATCAGCAGCGATTTGCTGTTAAAGACCGAGTCTTCTTTAGCAACGATACCCACCAGAATTTGCTCACCCGAACCGGTGAATTGGGTTCGGGAGTTGGCCATGTGGATGCGTCCCTCGTGATCCTTGCCGAGCAGGAACAGCGAGGGGTTGATTTGCAACGACAACAGTTGCGTCGCGAAAAACACGGTAATCAATGCCAAGATGCCGAGCGTCAGCTTCTTATGCGCTATCACCCAGTCGCAGTATCTCTCCATAAAGTTATTCATCGTTAAGCCTTTGCAATAGGGCCGAGCAGAGAAGGTGCGCGCCCCAGGATTGTTAGTGTCAAGTGGCTTGCGGCACTTAAGCCGGTTGGGTTAAGACAGGAGTCGGCGTACCCCAGGGCTGCTCTTCGACGCCATAGAGGGCTTCCAGATAGGCCGTCACCAAATGGAGTTCTTCCAGTCCGGCTTTCAAGGCGATATAGCCGTCGGGTCTTACCAGGAATAAGCCGCCGTTATTGGCATCGAGCATTCGGTGCAGGGCTGCGCCGTTATCGTGGAACAGCTCCACGCCGACCGTATTTGTCGCGGGCTGGTCTGGCGTTGTGACAATGCGGTAAGTCTGCAGGAAGTCTTTTTTATGGCCATGGAGCTTGTGCAGCTGTGAAGACTGCCGCAAAAGCAGGGTTTCAGCTGAGCTACCGGCGCCATCGAAGAGGAGCAACGAGTAATGCGTTCCTTTCATCAGCTCGAACACACGACGGTTTTCCCCCTGGCGGTCGCTGAGTGCGCCATCGAGCATGCGCAGGCCGGCGGTCGGCGCCAGGGTCTTGGTCGAGTCGTTCCGGGCGGTCAGGCGGCTTGGCCGGTAGCTGACCTGGAAGCCGGCGGCCTGTCCCATGACTTTCAGCTGAAAGCCGCGACTCATGGCGATGCGAGGCACCAGGGCATTACGCAAGACGCGAAGAAGAGGGTTTTTCATGTTCAGCATGCGCATCTGCTGGCTGGTTTTTATCAGCACCGTTTCGGCGACTGGACGTCGTTCTTCCTGATAGCTTTCCAATAGCGCATCGCTGCCGCCTAGGTTCACGACATGAGCGATTTTCCAGGACAGGTTGTAGGCGTCCTGGAGACCGGTATTCAGTCCTTGTCCTCCTATTGGGCTGTGCACATGACAGGCATCGCCGGCAAGGAAGGCGCGGCCGATCCGGTAATGCTTGGCCATGCGGTGCTGGAAGGTGGTGATGGACAGCCAGACCGGATTGCTGAACACGACGTCCTCGAAGCCCCGCTCACGCAGCCGCTGATTGACGAGTTCAGAGGTCAGGTCTGCGGTCTGCAGTGCGTGGTCCTTGCAGTCAATGACCACACGGTGCCTGCCTTGGGGGAGTGGGAAAAGCATCATGTAGCCGTCGCCAGCAGTGAACACGTGGCCGGACGAATGATCGCCATTCCAGGTCAGCGTACCGTCGGCGATGATGTACGGCCGGTCATAGACGCTACCCTCGAACGGCACGCCAAGCTGTTCACGCACATGGCTCTGGCCGCCGTCGCAGCCGACCACCCAGGAAAACTCGAGCGGGTTGTGCCGGCCGTTCTGTTCCGCGAGAACCACCTTCGCCGATTTTTCATCCTGAGTGAGGCTGATCAATTCGACGCCGCGTTCGATACGACCGCCCAACTTGACGTAGTGCGCCTCCAGTATTTCCTCGACGATATTCTGCGGAATGCTGGCGGCGAAGGCGTAGGGCACATCCAGTAAGCCGAAGTTGTAATTGATCAGGCGCTTCTTGTTGCTGTAGATGTTCATCACTTTGACGCGCGCGGCTCGCTCCAGCACTTGCACCAGCACCCCGATGTCCTCGAATACCTCGAGGGAGCGTGAGTGAATGGCGAATGCCTTGGAAAACGGTTGCCGTTCCAGGCGTTTTTCAATCAGGCGATGGGCAATGCCGAATCGCTGCAATTGAATGCCCATGAGCAAACCAACCGGACCGCCACCGACTACCAATACAGCTTGCGTATTAAGTATTTGAGTATTCATCCCCGGCCTCCGTGCTTACTGTGCGCAGTTAGTAAATGATCGGTAATAGGGATAGGCGGCGATATCGAGGAGGTTGCGATCCCCCTCGCTGTCGCCATAGGCATGGATTTCATAGTCCTGGGGGTTGCCGAGAATCTGCCGCACGCGCACGACCTTCTCTTCTGCTTGGCAATGGGGACCGTCCAGCTGTCCGGTGAGCTTGCCGTTGTGCTCTCGGAAGTGAGAACCGCTGATAGCATCGAAGCCGACCATTTGCCCCCAAGGCTCGAGATAGACGTCTGCCGAGTTGCTGATCAGCAGGCAGCGGTGGCCTTGGGACTTGTGCCACTGGAAGCGTTCCATGGCTTCCGGCTTGATCCATTTGGGGATTTCCTGGCGGGCGAAAACCAGGCCCAGTTCGCGGTATTTGTTCGCGCAGATGCCGGTCATACAGCGCCGGATCATGACATCCCGCGCGGCCATCAGGCTGATGACCTTGAGCGCCAGTAGAACGGCCGTGGGAATCAAGGTCAGGGCAATCAAGAAGAATTTCGGGCGCCCGATCAGCATTCTGAGAAAGCGCCAGAACGTATGGCGGTCAGTAATGGTTCGATCAAAATCGAACACGGCCACAACTGTTTTATTCGTAACCTGAATGTTCATGATTTCTCCCAAGTGCCTTAAACAGCGCTTTTCAGTCCGCGTACCGTCTGATACGCATCTTTTTGCATGATCGTTCCACGCCCTTCTATCGAGCCCAGCACCGTGCCGTTCTGAATGACATGGCAGCGGCTATGGGTGCGCTGCAAGTTGCCGTCCTTGAAGAACAGGTCGGTGTATTCGGCGACCAGATAAACCGGCGCGGCATGCTCGGCGAAGACATCGAATTGGATGTGCATGTCATCCAGCACGAAGGGGAGGTGATGAGGCACACCCTGGAACAGGTGCGCGCAGGCGATACCGAACTGACGCACGGCTTCGATCAGGTAGAGGCCCGGGATATGGTCCTGGGCATGCTCATAGAAGAACGGGTGCTCGGCATCGTGGAATAGCTCGGCCGCATACCAGCCGGTTTCGCCGACCTTGGCGATATCCCCGAGCAATACATTGCGCTCGAGAGCTTTGTGCACATTCTTCTTGTCCATGCGGACCGGCGGCTGGGCATGGGCGAGCGGCTTCCACTGGTTCAACCAGCTGATGGCCTGTTCCAGGCCTTGCTGGGCGGAGCCTTCGGCTGCCGAATCGACAATTGCACTGGTCGTGCCTGCGCGCTCTTCGATGAACTCCAGCAAGGCGCTCAGCTTGTTGCCGAAGAGAATTTCCATGGGAATGCGGCCGACGCTGGGGTAGGCCTTCTCCAGCTTGGTGCGCAGCTCGGTCAGCATCAGCGAGTCGAAACCGATGTCCTCGATCAGCTGGCTGTTTTCGGAGATCGGTTTGTCACCCAGCTTGGCCAGTTGGGCGATGAGTTGTTTCACGTGCTGCCGTAGGCTGAGGTCGCTTGGCGCAACACTTTCGGCGTGAGTTGACCTGGGTTTGGCCGTTGTTTCGGTCGTTTCATCGCGCAGCGCGGCCAGTCTCTCAAGCCAGTAGCGCTGGCCTTGGAAGGCGTAGGTCGGCAGTGGCCGCTTGACGCGCTGCGGGCGTTTATCCCACTTCTCGGCGAGGATCGGACAGCCAGCTTGGTAGAGTGTGGCGACGATGCGGGCGAGGCTCGCCCAGCTCTCGATGCCGTGCTCCAGCGCCGGGAGTACGCGAATGGCCGGCCCGCTGCTGGCCAACTGCGCGGCGATGGCCTTGGCTGGCTCGCCGAACGCCAGACTGGTCGTAATGGTCGCCGCCTGAAGGCGCGGACCCAAGGCCGACATATGCTGGTACCGCTGCGCTTGGCGTGACTTGTCCTCGTAGAGGTACAAATCATCGCTTTGCGCCGTTTGCGCGGCCAGCTCCTGGATGGCCTCGCCGAGGCTTAGGGTTCCGGCCGCCGCGGCTGCAGCGAAACGGCTGCCGGCGGTGGCGAGCAGTAGTGCGGGCTGAACGCCAAGTTCGCGCCAGAAGGTGGCGAAGGCATAGTGCATGGCGTTGTCGACCGCGGCTTTTTCGGCGGGGGAGAGCGGTTGCGCGTCGTTCCAGAGCAGCGCTGCGATATCGCGCGCGAGGATGGGCGCGGCGGCCTCCGCGAACCTGGTCAGGGCGTCCTGGAACAGCGGGCTCCCGGCAGCCAGGGTTTGATAATGGGCGCGGGTTGCCCCATCCAGCTCGCCGAGGATGAAGCAGGTACGTGGCTGGATCGATTCTTCGTGGAGACTTCCCAGGGCACGACCTAGGGCCTCGATGAGTTCGGCCTTGTTCTTGCCACTCGCGCCAACGCGGCACTCGAAGTGGCGGCGGCCGGTATTCTGCGAATAACAGATATCCGCCAGTTGCTGTTCATCCGCCTGCTCAATCAGCTCGATCAGCTTGCCGGCATAGGACTTCAGCGCCGCAGGCTGTTGCGCGGAAACCAGCAGCAGGTATTGACCGCTCTCAGGCACGTTGGCGGGTGGCGACCCTGGTGTATAGGCCTCCATCACCACATGGGCATTGGTGCCGCTGAAGCCGAACGAGCTGACGCCGGCATAGAGTGGAGCGGCCTGCTGGCCTTCGGCGATCGGGCGTTGCGGCCAGGCTTTGAGCTGTGTACAGATCTCGATGTTTTCGTCGCGCAGGTCAACGAAGGGGTTGGCGTTTTTCAGGTGCAACTGTGGTGGGATTTCCCGCTCTTGCAAGGCCCTGGCGACCTTGATCATGCTGGCCACGCCGGCAGCGGACTCTGCGTGGCCGATGTTGGTCTTCAGCGAGCCGACCAGCAATGGTTGTGTCCGGCCCGGTGCCCGGCCGTAGACGGTTCCGAGCGCCTGCAATTCGATCGGGTCGCCCAGCTTGGTGCCGGTGCCGTGGGCCTCCACATAGCCGACGTCACAGGGGTTGACCCGGGCATTGTCCAGCGCGGAGCGAATCACGCGAACCTGGGCGGGGCCGTTCGGCGCCGTGATGCCCTGGCTCAGGCCATCCTGATTGACCGCCGAACCGCGAATCAACGCGTGGATATGGTCGTTATCGGCGAGCGCCTTGGACAGGCGCTTGAGCACCAGAATCCCACAGCCTTCGGCGCGCACGTAGCCGTCGGCGGAGGCGTCGAAGGCCTTACACAGACCATCCTTGGAGTGCATCATGGCCTGGGATTGGGCAATGGAGGTGACTGGCGCGAGTATGACATTGCAACCGCCGGCCACCGCGAAGTCGCATTCGCTCTGGCGTAGGCTCTGGCATGCCAGGTGCACCGCAACCAGGGACGAGGAGCAGGCGGTGTTCAGGGTGACGCAAGGGCCCCTGAAATCAAAGGCATAGGAGAGCCGACCGGCGTGCACGCTTTCGTGGTTGCCGGTGTTCATGTGCGCGGCGATTTTATCGAGCTCGAGGTGACGGACCAGCAGATCGGAGTGGTCCTGGTTCATCAGTCCGACGAAAACCCCGGCATTCGAGCCGCGCGCCTTGTCCACCGGCATCCCGGCGTTTTCCAGGGCTTCCCAGACCACCTCCAGAAGGATGCGCTGTTGCGGGTCCATGCACTCGGCTTCACGGGGGGTGATGCCGAACATCTCGGCATCGAAGCGCAGTACATCGTCCAGCAGACCGGCCTTGGGCGAATAGGTTTTCCCGCGGGAAGGGACTTCCGCGTCGAAATAGCGCGGATGATCCCAGCGTTGGTTGGTCAGCGGCGATACGGCGTCCACGCCTTCGCGCAGGTTGTTCCAGAACGCCTCGGCAGAGTTGGCCCCGCCGGGATAGCGGCAGCCGATACCGACTATCGCGATAGGTTCGTGTTGGCTGCTCTTGAGATCCGCGATTTCCTTGTTGAGCCGGCTGATCTTGCGCAACGCGTTTTCCATTAGGGCACGGTTGTTGTCTTCCATTGTTCCTCTCCTTTCCTGTTCTGCGTTCCGGTTCAAATGGCTTCGTCGGCCAGCAAGGCGGCCAATTCGTCATCGCTGAGACTGCTGAAGTTCTCCTCCTCTGCCGGCAGGTCTAGGGCTTGCGACAGATACTGGGAGCGCTGCGCAGCTGCGCTTTCATGTGGATTTTCTTGTGGGTAGAGTTGCTCGACTACGTAGCTGCTCATGGCGCGTACCGTGGGGTAGTCGAACAGCAGGGTGGCGGGCAGCTTCCTGCCGATGACCTTGGTCAGCTTGTTGCGCAGTTCGAGCGCCATCAGCGAGTCGAGACCCTCGGTTTGCAAGGGCTCGGTGATGCTGAGGACATGGCTTTCGTTGAACGCCATGATGTCCCGCACCAATCTCAGGACGAAGGTTTCGATATGGGTTACGCGCTCTGCGGGGGTGAGCGGATCGCACTCCTGACGCAGCTTGTGCAGGTTCACCTCGTTCTGCCCGCTGGAGCGGTCTTTTTTGACGATCAGGTTGGCGAGCAGAGTGCGTTGTGCCCGCTCACTGACCGAGGCATGCAGCGTGTTCCAGTCGATGTTCATCACTGTCGGATTGGTCTGCTGGGCTGCGGCCAGCGCCAGTAGCACTTCATAGGCGCGTTGTGGCTCGAGCAGGCCGACGCCGGCAGCGCGCTGGAAGTTGGCGATATGGGCGGTGGTGTTCGCCATGCCTTCACCATCCCAGGGGCCCCAGTTGATGCTTAACCCCGGCAGCCCTTGGGCGCGGCGGTAGGAGGCCAACTGATCGAGGAAGGCATTGGCCGCCGCGTAGTTGGCTTGGCCGGGCGAGCCAAGCACGCTGGCGGCGGAGGAGAACAGCACGAACCAACTCAATTCCCGTGCCCGAGTCGCCTGGTGCAGCCACCAGGCACCGTCGGCCTTGGCGGCGAAGGGCGCGGCGAAATCCTCCCAGGACTGCGTGGCAATCAGGCCGTCGCGCAGGATGCCGGCGCAATGGAACAGGCCATCCAGGCGCGGCATATCGCGATCGATTTCACCCAGCACGGCGTGCAGGTCCGTGGGCTGCGACACGTCGCAGGTCATCACTCGCACATCGGCGCCCAGGGCGGCCCAGCGGCTGAGGTGGGCGTCAGCGTGCTGGGCCTGGGGGCGGCGAGCCAGCAGCACCAGATGACGGCCGCCGCGCTCTATGATGAGCTCGGCCAGGCCCAGACCGATGGCGCCCAGGCCCCCGGTGATCAGGTAGGTACGGTCGCTGGCGAAGCGGATGTCCTTGGCGCTGGCGAGTTCGCAAGGCAGCTCGGCCAGGCGCGCTACGTTGCGTTGGCCCTTGAGGTAACGGATATCTGTTTCGTCGTCGGCCAAGCTCAGTTCGGTGAACACCCGCTCGATGTTCGCCGCCACCTCGCCGCGTGGCAGTTCGAGATGCTTGATGCGCGCCTGCGGGTATTCCTCACTCATCACCCGGGCCAGGCCGCGCAGCATCGCGGGCAGCGGCGCTGCGCTGGCAGGCTGGTCATCGAACGGGCTGACGAAGGTCCAGTCCGGCTCGTCGCCTTTGCTTAGGCAGTACTGCTGCAGCAATAAAGTGGGTTGCAGGAGACGGCGCTGCTGGCTTTTCAGGTCCTGCGCGGCCAGGTCGACGGTCTGTTCGAGCGCTTGCAGATTGATCACACCATGGATTGGCTGACCCTCGCTCAACCCATGGATGATCGAAACCAGGCTGTCCGGCTGGTCCTGGTCATAGTATCGGCTGTCCTGCCGGTCATCGGCTTGCGCCGCACCGCTCAGGTGCAGGCTACGCAGCCCGGCTTGCTTGAGGCGCTGGTGTAATTGCGTGCCATATGCGCCCTGATCGCCCAGGATGATCCACAGGCCGGCGGTGGACGGCGCGCCGTCTTCCAGGGGCTTCGCTGCGGCGGCAACCCAGTTGATCTGATAGGTGAGTGACTGCTTACGCTGCAACGAGTCGATCAGCACCGACTTCGGTGCGCGCTTGCTGCGCAGGGCCTCTACGCGAACCACCGGCGCACCGCTTTCGTTGTATACCGACACCCGGTGGCTATAGGCTTCCGGAGAGCTAGAGCCCTGGCCGATGGCGGCATACGACAGGCATTGCACATGGCACCAGAGCGGGCCGCGGGCTTGCATGAGCACACGCATGGCATCAACGGCGAAGGGGATAAATATCTCCTCACGCCCGGCCAAACCAAAGCGTTCATCCAAGGAGGCGGCCGCCGCGGTCTGGAAGAAGGCGTCCATCAGGCCCGGCGGGATCATGTAGCCGCTGTCTTCCGGTCGTGGCGCACGCAGGCGCGACAGGGCTTCACCTTGGCGGCGCCAGATGTGCTCGACCCAGCGGAAGCAGCCGTTGAGGTCATACCCGGCACTGGCCATTTCCTGGTAGAAGCGCATGCCATCGACCTGTTCGTCCAGGCCATGGAACAGGCTGGTCAGCTCGACCGACTGCTCGCTTTCGGCAAGCAATGGCGCTTGTTCGCGGGAGGCCAGGGCGCAGGCGAAATTCTTCTGCCACTTCCCATCGCTGCCTTCGGTACGGCTGAAGCCGGTCACTTCGAGGGCGTCATCACGCTCGGACACCAAGTACTGGAAAGACTTGGTCTCATCCGGGGCGAAGACCATGGCACCGGGGAAGATCACATCGCTGATTTCGTAGCCTGGTTGCAGGCGCAGGTCCTCGGCTATCAGTGCGGTCATCGCCAGGTGCGAGGCGCCGGCAATCACCACGGTGTTGTAGAGTCGGTGGTCACCAATCGGGAAGGGCGCATCGGCGGCGAAACGGGTTTCGTAGATCAGGTTGCCGATCGCGCTCACGGTTTTCTTGCCGAGGACGTTCGAACGGCTCTTTCTACTGATCAGCTCGGGCCGCTGCCCGCCATTCAACCAATAGGTTTTTTCGTTGAGCGCTTCGACGGGCAGCGGGAATTTCCGCGCAGGGCCGTTGACCGGCAGCTTCTCCATGACACCCTGGACATACAACTGGGCCAGGGTGCTTCTCAGCACTGCGTAGTCATCGAAGTTTTTACGCAGGGAATACAGCACGACCTGCTCCTCGTCGGCCGACAAGGCACGGCGGGTAATATCCACCAGGGTGGCGCTGGGGCCGATCTCCAGAAAGGCGCCGACCTTTTCCTGCAGAAGCGCCTGCAGTGCGGTGTAGAACTCGACAGGCGCGGCGATCTGATTGACCCAGTACTCGGCATCGCATAGCTCGTTATCCACACGTCGACCCAATACGGTCGAATAGAACGGCAAGCTGGGCGGCCGGAGCTCGATCGCCTGGGCCTGGTGGCGGAACGCTTCCAGCATCGGCTGCATCAGCGGCGAGTGGAAGGCATGGGAGACCTGAAGGCGCGTATTGCTGATGCCCTTCTGGTCGAGTTGCGCCTTGACCAGGGCAATGGTGGCGCGCTCGCCGGAAATCACCAGGCTGTTCGAGCTGTTCTGAGCGGCGATGGAGACCTGACCGGCATGCTCGGCGATCAGTGCCCCGACCTCCTGACGCTGCGCCTGAATGGCGAGCATGTCGCCCGGTTGAGTCAGGGCGATCATCAATTGGCCGCGCTTGATGATCAGCTTCAGGCCATCTTCCAGAGAGAAGACACCCGCCAGGCAGGCCGCCGCGTATTCGCCGACGCTATGCCCGATCAGGAAACTCGGCTTCAGACCAAGGGCCTGCCACAGCTGGGCCAGGGCATATTGCAGGCAAAAGGTGGCCGGTTGGGTGTACTGGGTTTCTCCAAGCTCGGTGGATTTCTCGCCCCACAGCACATCTTTGAGCGAGTGGCCGACTTCATTGGAATAGAGCGCATCACAGCGATCCATTGCGTCGCGGAAGGCCGGCATGCGCCCATACAACCCCTGGCCCATACCGGCGTATTGCGCGCCTTGACCGGTGAACAACATAGCGAGATTGGCCCGGCCACTGCGGGTGTTGCCTTGATAGGCCTGGCTCGGCAGCTCCCCGGCGGCCAATTGTGCAAGCAGGCGCCGCGCCTCTTGCGGCGAATCGGTGAGCAGCGCCAAGCGATGTTTTCCAGCATGCCGGTAAACATTGCTGGCTGAACATATCTGCCCATAGGGGAGGGAGGAGCGCTCAAGGAAGCTGCTCCATTTCTCGGCCGTGCGCAGCAGGCCGGTCTCGGTGGATGCCCCGAAGGTCAAAACCTCAAGTGAGCTGCTTGCATCGTCAGACTCGGCATTGGCCGCGGCTGAGGAAAGCACCATATGCACATTGGTACCGCTCAGGCCGAAGGCGCTGACACCAGCAAAGCTTACGGAGTCCTCGGCGGGCCAAGCCTGGCGCTCCTGCGGAACCAAGATCCGGTAGCGGTCCCAGGGAATATGCGGGTTGGGCTTGGAGAGGTGCAGGTGCGGCGGAATGCACTTCTGCTCCAACGACAGGGCCAGCTTGATCAGGGCGGCGATACCGGCAGCGGACTCCAGGTGGCCAATGTTGGTTTTGACCGAGCCAATCACCAGTGGCCTGCTCTCCTGGCCGTGGCGCAAGGCACGGACCAGTGCTTTGACCTCAATGGGGTCGCCCAGCGGCGTGCCGGTGCCATGGGTTTCGATGTACTGGATCTGTGCCGGATTTACCTTGGCTTCCTTCAGGGCGCGTTCTATCACTTCCTGCTGCATGCGGCCGTTCGGGGCTGTAAGGCCGTTGCTGGCGCCATCGTGGTTGACTGCCGAGCCTCGGATCACGGCATAGATATGGTCGTTATCCTTCTGGGCTTGGCTCAGTTTCTTCAGCACCACAACCCCACAGCCTTCGCCGCGCACATAGCCGTCGGCATCCGCATCGAAGGTGCGGCACAGGCCCGTGCGCGAGAGCGCCTGCATCCGCGACAGGCCGATGCTGTTCTCCGGGGCCAGGATCAGGTTGACGCCACCGGCCAGCGCCAGGCTGGACTCGCCCGAACGCAGGCTCGTGCAGGCTAGATGAACGGAGAGCAGTGACGAGGAGCAGGAGGTATCGAGCGTCATGGTCGGGCCGTGGAAGCCGAACAGATAGGAGACGCGTCCCGCCGCAATGCTCTGGGCATTGCCCAGGCAAGCGTAGGCATCGATAGCTTCCGGAGCCAGCGGATCCATGGCGAGGCGGCCATAGTCGTGGGTACTCATGCCAAAGAACACGCCAGTGCTGCTGCCGCGTAATTGCGCGGGGTTGAGGTTCGCGTTGCGCAAGGCCTCCCAGGAAACCATCAGCAGCAGGCGTTGCTGCGGGTCCATCAGATTGGCTTCGTGCGCCGGCAGGTTGAAGAGCTCGGCGTCGAAAGTATCGATGTGCTTCAACAGGCCCGCGTGCTTGCTATAGATCTTGCCGGCGAGGTCAGTATCGGCATGGTGGTAATCTTCGGCGGACCAGCGTTCGTCGGTGACATCACGTACCGCACAGGTTCCGCTCTCAATCATCCGCCAGAAGGCTTCAGGACTGTCGCTGCCGCCTGGGAAACGGCAACCGATACCAACGATGGCAATCGGCTCATCAAGCTTGGATTGCAACTGCTCGACTTTTTCTCGAAGGCTGAGAATCTCGGTGAGAGAGTTTTCCAGTAGATATTTTATTCCAATTTTGTTTGAGTCTGTCGTTTTCATTTATATATATTCCTGGAGATTGGCCGCCATTAGCTACAAATATCTGGCCAATTTTTATATTGAAGCCGGCGCTATCTATGAAATAAAACTGGTAATAGCGGCGGCTGCTCCTGAAAATATTATGAGCGCGGCTCGTATATTGGTTATACGAATAAAAAGTTAAGTCCTTAACAAAGTAAAAAATCAGAAATACATTCTTTGGCGTTGATAATGCGGCCGCTCTCATGAACGCCAAAGGGCGCGAATATTGAACGCGATACTCTGGTTAGCGCGCCGTATGACTTTCCGATTGAAAGAGAGTCTCCAAAAGATCGGCTATGGCCTGTTCATCCAGTTCACTGAAATCCATGGCATTGCTAGGGATCTTTCTGGCGCCAATGAGGTTCAGCTCCAGTGCCGTGGTTTGGTCCATAACCTCGAGGGTTTGCTCGGCAATGTGCTCGGCCAATAACTCGACGTTCGGGTAGTGCCAGGCAATGGTGCTGTCGAGGATGATTCCAACCGCTTGCGACAGTTCGGCCGACAGTTCTACCGCATCGATCGAATTTAAGCCCATTTCCGCGAAGGGAGTTTGCTCGTTGTTTTGACTATCTTCGTAGTAGTCGCGATTAACCAGCCAAGCCAACAGCCAAGTTTTGACCTCCCTTTTGCTGATGGCTTTAACGACTCCGGAATTGCTTATAGGCTGTGCTATCTGGTTTTCTAGATTGATCATGTTACGCACTCTTCTGAAATTATATTCTGTAGATGCGGAACTCAAGAGCGAGCCGCATTATTTCAAGGCAATAGAGGACTGAGAAGAGCTAGAGAGCTGCAGTCAATAATTCGAGCTGTGATTCTATTAGTCGTTGTTTGATAACTTTTCTGCGTTTTTTCCCGCTTGAGGTCTTTTCGACGCTGCCACGGGCGCACAGATGAACTTTGGTAATCAAGGCTTCATGGGTTTCCAGCACGGCCAGTGTGAGGATCTTTTGTTTTTCTGCGATCTTGATGGCGTCGTCATTCGTATCGCCTTCGACCACCAGATGAAGCTCAATCAGACCGCTGTGATTATTTTCCAGAGAGAGCAGGGCGCTGCCAGAGGGGCGAACAAATTCGATATTCTCAACAGTTTCTTCAATATCATCGGGTAGGATATTTCTGCCGCCGAGGATGATCAAATCGTCCATCCGGGTATAGAAATACAACTCTTCCTGATGGAAAAAGCCCAAATCTCCGGTTCTTAGTCGATTGCCCTTCAATTTGGCGATTGTGGCGTCCGGCATGTTAATATAGCCGGGGGTCAGGCAATCGCTTTCGATATTGATCTCGCCCAGGCGCAGCTCCGGCAATATCTGGTCCTGCTCATCACGAACAGTGAGGACATGGCGTGTGTTGGCGCGGCCGCAAGAAACCAACTCAATAATGTCCTGGTCGTCTTCGTTGGCCAAACGCACCACACCCTCCGGCGACATCACTACGCGAATGATTTTAATCACGCCCTGTTCGCTGCGACTTGCCCCCAGGCTGTTCTCGGCCATGCCATATGCGGAATGGACGTTTTCCGCCAGCAGCTTAAGCGGACTGAATCTGTCGTAAACCTTGCGCAGTACAACAGGACTGATTTTCTCGGCCGCGATATAGAAGTGCAGGGTGGAGAGGTCGATGCTCTCATCACCGTAAAGACGTTTGATTGTGCGCAGGGAAACCGCCAGCGCGGAGTTGGTGAAGAAAGTCAGGTCCACTCGGTTGTCGGACAGCATGCGGAACCAACGAGATGGGTTGCGCATGAAATAGTCGGGGGTGCCCAGGATATGGTGGCTGCCGCAATAGATCGGATAGAGCACCCCGGTGAACAGGCCCAAGTCATGATGGATGGGCGTCCAAGAGGCACAGATCTCGGCGGTTTTCCCCCGGCGATTTTTGCTGTGAGAATAGTCAATATGCTGTAGCTGATTCATCAGCATTTCATGAGTGACAATCACGCCTTTCGGTAACCCAGTACTGCCTGAGGAGAATTGCACAATCGCCATGTCGTGAGGCTGCGGGGTGATGCGAGGGATTACGCCGTCCTTGTTCACCAGGCTGAATTCCCTAATCCCTTCAACGGCGATGCCGAGCTCTTGCCGCCACAACTGGATATCGTCTTGATTGATGCCCTCGTCACAGACCACCAGTTTGAAATCGCAGGAGCGATGACAGCCATTGAGGAACTCGACGTAATTGTGATATTTGCCGGATTTGGTTTTGAGCGGCACGGCAACGAGGTTCAGGCGCCAGCAAGCCAATAAAACTGCAACCAGCTCGACACTGTTGTTGATGATCAAGGCCACGCGGTCCTGGGCGCTCAGGCCGAGACTGACGAACTCCAAGGCATAGGTATTGGCTACGCCTTTAATTTCTGCGAGCGAATAAGCTCGCCCGGTATCGGGAAATGTCCAAGTCGGGTTTTTTCCGTGAATTAAACTTTCAAGTCGGTTGATGATTGTTTCCATTTTCTATACTCCTTATAGGCACGATGGTACTTTTTGATGGTGGACCAAATTCACGTCAGAAATAGAAGTCAAGCTTCGCGTGTAGACGGTCATTGCCCTTGAATTGACCGAATAATCCGTTGGGGTCGCCATAGAACAAGTCTATGCCAACAGTTCCTTTGATATTTTCGGTGAACTTCGATGAATATTCGATACGGAGCATGCCGTCACCGTCGTTGATATTGGTAAACCAACGGCTTTCCAGTCGGTTCTTTTGATGCATGAAATCCTTTCTCAGCAGAAAGGTCGCGATGCTGTCGACTTTGTCTCGAGGTACTTCGGAACTTGCTTCGCCGAGAATGCTTTGATAGAACTGTGCACTCAGCATGGCGTCTTCGAACCCGTAATAGTCAAGGCCGATCACGTAACTGGTTTCATTTGTTTCAAGGCGGCCGTCGTCGTCGCTTACGTCATAATTAAGCACCGAGCGTTGTGTACTGTGGGCCAGTTCGCTGCGAAAGACGTAATTGCCAATCGACGTGCTGGCGCTAGCGCCGATGGTGTGGGTTCTTTCATAACGCCCACGCAAGACAATGACCGGGGTTTCGCCAACGAAAGTCAATTTTCTATCAAAGAAGAGGGCGTCATTGTAGTGGTACAAATAATTGAGTGAGAAATCCCAGGACTCCACACTGGTGGTCAATGCCATGCCAAAATCGGAATCCTTGATTGGCCGGTCCGGGCGCTCGGGGCGGCGGCGCTCGACCGCGATATTCCTACCTTCAGTGGCTTGTGGGATCAGCCGACGTGAACTGATGGCGAATTCGCCTTCGTTCGGGAAGACAGTGTAGGTTTGGTCGGGGATCCATAGTACCTGCAGGTCGAACTGGCCCACTGGCACGACGGTGTTGATCATCCAGGTGGGAATTCGCGTATCTTCGGACTCTTCGAGGATGAATTCGCGATAATTCATCGGATTCACGATATCCAGGACGGCGACACCGTCCGCCTGTCCCCAAACGACTTGTTGCTTGCCCAGGGTTATGGTGCCCTCTTCGCCGATGCTGTCGCGGTAGTACAGTTCCCTCAGTTCAAACTGGATGGGGTAGTTATCATAAATCTCGCGGCTATCGTTGATCGGCGACAGGGCATTTAGTTGCGGCTCGCCAGGTTCCAGTTGACCGCTAATGTTCCAGCGTAGGCGGGTCTCGAGATGAGCTTTTGCGCCTGATTCGAAATCGTACTCCAGGGCGTTTTCAAAACGTATTTCCGATTTTGAAAGTTTTCCCTCTGCAATGTTTTCGGCCACTTGATACGACAGCTTTGAGTCTGAGCTAAATTCTCCGCCGATAACCAGCAGTGGCAGGTTTGAAATTGCGGAGATAATTACTTTTAGTATCGTTTGTTTTCCGAAAGAGCTTTTTATATACATGCTCTAGTTTTCTCCGGTTAATAGTTCGCCGTACGCTTGACGCGCATTAAAAGCCGGTTCTATCGTTCAGACGAATTAATAGGGCTCAGCATGGGCGTGGCCAAAACCGAGGCAGGCCTGCAGGCGCTTGGGCAACTGCATACGATCCTGCGGCCTTGATACGCCACCCCGTGCGGCTCAGGCGGCAGTTTCTACGCTGGTGTACATAGCGTCTTCCTCCTGACTATCAGTCGACGGCTCCACGGCCCGAAACCCTGTTCGAAGGCTCTGGGGGCGGAAAAAGTATGGCGACCGCGGGTCGGGTGGCCCATAGGCGGAAACGACAGTTTCATGGCTTAATTAGCCAATGGGACTCCTCGAACGCACCATCGACATCGGTATCCTGGTCTATCCCCAGTGCATGCGTAGCGGCGTGGTTGCGCCGATGGATGTGTTCGATCTGGCTAATAGCCTGGCCTTGTTCCGTCCAGCCGCACAGCGGGTGCGTTTCAAAACCCACTGGGTCAGCGCGCGGGGAACGTCCCAGGTCCGCCTGGGTGGCCTGCAAGTCGACACCGAGGCCCTGGTGGCCGAAGAACTGGATGCGCTGCTGGTGCCGGGCATCGACCATGTGACTACCGAAGAATTGATCCAGGCGCTCGAATCCCTCGGCGCGGAGAGCCAAGCCCTGGGCAAATTCGCCGCAAGCGGTCGTCTGCTGCTCGCCAGTTGCTCGGGGATCTGCCTGCTGGCCAGTACCGGTGCCATGGACGGCCGGCAGGCCACCATCAGTTGGTGGCTGAGCGCCTTCTTTCGTGCGTACTACCCCAAGGTGAAGCTGCAGGCCGAGGAGTTGGTAGTGCGCGACGGCGTTTTCGTCTCGTCCGGCGGGGGGGCAGCCTATATAGACCTCGCCCTCTGGCTGATCGGGCATTTTGCCGGTGAGGAGATGCGCCAAATCACCGCAAATATCTTGATGATGGACAGTCAGCGCAGCAGCCAAGTGCCCTATATCACCGGCGCAATGCGCCAGAGCGCGGGGCTCGCCGTTATCGAGCGCGCCCGGGCCTGGCTCAATCAGCGACTGGAGCAACCTTGGACCCTGGCCGAACTGGCCCAACACTGTCGCACCAGCCAACGCACACTGCTGCGTCGTTTCCAGGAAGTGATCGGTTTGAGTCCGATCCAATACAGCCAGCAATTGCGGATCGAGCGGGCCAAGGCCCTGCTGGAGTCGACCCGGTTGTCACTGCAGGAAATCACCGAGCGCTGCGGATACAGTGACGTGTCGACCTTCAGCAAGATCTTCAAGCGCTGGGCCCAAGTGACCCCACGGGATTACCGCAAGCGTTTCGGCTTGCGCGTCTAGCGCCTGGGCTGGTAGACATCGCAAGACGGCCATCTATTTCGCCGGGATGATGGCCTGCCTGCAAGCTATCAAGCAGCTGCTGGTTAGACACACGACGGTCAGCAATACCGCGAACAGTTTCAGGGTGTGATAAGCCAGGTAAATTCAGCGCCTGGACACTGTTCAAGGTGGTGATGGTGAAGAAGGGTAGCATGCTCGTGACCAATTTGATCAAGCAAATGCGTGATCTCAGCAAGACACGAGCGCTGGATGTGGATGCTATGAGTCCACGTCAACTCGCTGCAACCGCGAAATGGGTCGGTGAGGTCCCACAAGGGATTATCAAAGCACAGAGCATCGTTGCCGCCGGTCGCAGGTTCTTCACCGCCGAAAACATCGAGAAGCTGGTGCATCTCGGGGCGAAGCCCAACACGATGGCTTCAATGATCGAAGACCTTAGAAACGGTTGCTAAAGCCAGCCCAGGTCTATGCCAGGATCTCGATCTCAAACGAAACACCCCAAAGATGAAATCTGGGACGTGAAATTCCCGACACCCATTTCCCAGATTTAACTGTACTCACGACCTAGAAAAAACCGAGAGCTTGAATGCCATGTCTTTCAATTGCTTACAGCTGTTTCCCCAGCTCATACCTGGTCATTTTGAGAGGAAAATAGTCTTTAAGAAATTACTAAGTCATTGACTAATAACGATTTACCGCCTTAAGCCACAAGTCTCATTTTTAAATGACATTCACAGAAGCTCTGCCGTGATTCGATGGTCCATAACTTCGCATAATGTATATTATGTTAAATGCAATATAGCCCGTACCTCTGCAACGAAGCTTGTGTTTGAACAGGATCAACCCTCTCGTCACCAACAGGAAGTCGCGCGATGAACAGGCAAACCGAAGTACATGTTCAGCATGGGTTGATTGTCGTATTTCTCTTCGCCGTCTGGCTGTGGGCCGCTATTGCTCCCTTGAGTCGCGAGGATTGGCTGTTGGAGAACCTGTTGGTGTTCTTCTTTGCTGCGCTACTGCTGGCGACCTATCGATACTTCGCCTTTTCCGTCAGGTCGTACTGGTTATTCGCGGTATTTCTGGCGTTGCATATCTATGGCTCGCACTACACCTATGCCGAAACCCCATTCGGCTTCTGGCTGCAAGACTCCCTGGCCTTGGGGCGCAACCATTACGACCGTTTGGTGCATTTCGCCTTTGGCGCTTTGCTGGCTTATCCGCTTTGCGAGTTGTTGCAGCGTCGGACCGGCTTGTCGGGTAGGACGCCGGGCTGGCGACCCTGGGGGCCGTACTGGCGCTATTGCTGAGCAACCTCGGCGCCATGCGCCGGGCATGAGGAAGGTATACAGGGGTTGAGCCAACGGCTCCTACCTCTATTTAGCTGGTCCGTGATCAGGATCCAATTTCAGGGGCCAGGTAGCGTTGAAACCAATCCGCCGCCAATCTGGCCACTTCCTCCAATGCGCCGGGCTCTACGAACAGGTGGGTCGCCCCCGCCACCACCTGTAATCGCTGCTCGCATTGCAGACGGGCGCTGACTTCGCGATTCAGGTGCAGCACGGCGATATCCTGGCCGCCGACGATCTGCAGGGTCGGCGCCCTCACCTGCGCCACGGCCTGTCCGGCCAGATCGGTACGACCGCCACGCGACACCAGTGCATGGACCCTCTGCGGGCGCTGCGCTGCGGCAATCAAGGCTGCGGCCGCGCCGGTGCTGGCGCCGAACAAACCGATGCGCAGGCGCGCCAACTCCGAGTGGCGTTGCAGCCAATCGATCACTTCGAGAAGCCGTTCCGTTAGCAGCGGAATGTCGAACCGCAGCTCGCAGGTGACCGCGTCGATCCGTTGTTCCGCTTCGCTGAGCAGGTCGAACAGCAAGGCGCCCAAGCCACGCTCGGCGAAGTAACGCGCCACCCTCTGATTGCGTGGGCTGAGACGCCCGCTACCGCTGCCGTGAACGAATACCACCAGGCCTTTTGCGCCATCGGGCAGCAGCAGATCGGCATTCAGGTGGGCATCGCTCAGCGCCAGTTGCAAACCCCGGACAACGCTCATCGGCGCCTCCGTCATGCTCGTTGCTCGCACGGGCGTTGCCAAGCGCGCTGCAGCAGGTCGAGCACTTCGCGGTCCGAAGTTTGCGAAAAGTCCCTATACCAGCTGCCGATCGATATCAGCGTTTCCGGTATGAGCGGACAGATCACCTCGTCGGCTTCGGCGCGTAGCAGCTCCAGGCTTTCCGAGGAGCCGACCGGCACGGCGACAGTCACCGATAGCGGCTCTTGCTGACGCGCCGCTTGCACCGCTGCGCGCATGGTCGCGCCTGTGGCCAGACCATCGTCGACCAGGATCACCCGCTGGCCGCGCAACACCGGGGCGGGACGGTCGCCGCGGTAGGCATGATCGCGGCGCTGCAATTCGCGGATTTCGCGGGCCACCACCGCTTCGACGCTTTCCGCCCTCAGGCCGAGCATCTGCAACACTTCGCCGTTCAACACGCGCACCCCGCCGCTGGCGATGGCGCCCATGGCGTACTCCTCGTGGCCGGGCACGCCGAGCTTGCGCACCAGCATCAAATCCAGGCGCAGGTCCAGCGCCATGGCGATCTCATAGGCCACCGGCACCCCGCCGCGCGGCAGCGCCAAAACGATCGCATCCGCCTGCCCGCGATAGGCCGATAACAAGGGCACCAGTGCGCGCCCGGCGGCCACCCGGTCGCGGATAGGTAGATCGAGAGCAGCGTGATGCGCCATCCGAAAGCCTCCGCCAACTGTGCATGCAGCTGTGACCCTCATGGGCTCCACCGCGTTCTTGCACATTTATCGATGCACCCGTGCTCCCCGCTTGTGCCGACAGACGGCGATGGGAGATATAAGAATAAAACTTGACGCGAATCATTATTGATTGCGAATTCGCCTCATAGACTGCGCCCATCACTTCCACCTTCCGAGGAATATGTCGATGCGCGTACAGCTCTCCCTCTCTCTCGCCGCCCTGCTCTGCGGCGCCCTCGCCCAGGCCAAGGAATACCCGATCGGCGAACCCCAGCAATGCGGCGGTCTGGATGTCGGCGCCGTGTACCTGCAACCGATCGAGATGGATCCGCCGGGCATGATGCGCCCCGCCGCCGACTCTGATGTGCACCTGGAAGCCGACATCAGCGCCCTGGAAAACAACCCCAACGGGTTCCAGGAAGGCAGTTTCGTGCCCTACCTGAACATCGCTTTCGTACTGCGCAAGGAAGGCAGCGACGAGGTGCTCAAGGGCGATTTCCACGCCATGGTCGCCAACGACGGGCCGCACTACGGCGACAACCTCAAGCTGTTCGGCCCAGGCAAATACCACCTGACCTACACCATCTCGCCGCCCGCTGGCGGCCACGGCATGTTCGGCCGCCACACCGACAAGGAAACCGGCGTCGCGCCCTGGTTCGAGCGCTGCGAACTGCATTACCAATTCACCTATGCCGGCATCGGCAAGAAAGGCGGTTACTGATTGCGACGGGCGCTGTCGTTGGCGGCGCCTCACTGGAGTCGACCATGTCACGTGTGTTGTTCGCCCTGCTGTTGGCCATCCCCGGCCTGCCTGGTTTCGCCGCCGGCTTGCCGACTTACGAGCTGGTGATCCGCGATGGTCATTTCACCCCGCCGCTGCTCGAAGTGGCGGCGGGCCAGCGCTTCAAGATCGTGTTGCATAACCAGGGGCAAGGCCCCGCGGAGTTCGAAAGTACGCCCTTGCGGGTGGAAAAGGTCATGTCGCCCGGGGTTACCTCGTTCGTGGTGATTCACCCGCTGCGGCCCGGCCATTACCCGTTCTTCGACGAGTTCCACCTCGACTTGCCCGAGGGCGGCATAGTCGCCAAATAACCCTGTTACAACGGGAGCCTTGCATGAATCAGTCGCTGTTTATCGTCTGGCGGGAAAGCGTCGAGGCGTTGCTGGTGGTCGGCATCCTGTATGCCTGGATCAGCCAGCAGGCCGAGCGCAGCCGCGCCATGAGGTTCCTCTGGGGCGGTGTGGCGCTGGGCCTGGTGTTGTCCGCGGCGCTGGCGCTGATCGTTCTGTTCGCCGGCGAATGGCTGTCGGGCCCGGCCGGCGAGTGGTTTCAGGCGGCCCTGGTACTGCTGGCGAGTGCGCTGATCCTGCAGATGGTCGGCTGGATGCGTCGGCATGGCCGCACCTTCAAGCACGACCTGCAGCAGGCCGCCGACACGCATCTGAAACGCAACGGCGGCCTCGGCCTGCTGCTCCTGGCGATGCTCGCGGTGGGGCGCGAAGGCAGCGAGACCGTGGTCTTCCTGTATGGCCTGGGCATACACAAGCAAGGCGTCGAACTCTGGCAATTCGCCCTCGGCGGTGCGCTGGGTCTGGGCCTGGCGCTGCTCACCTTCATGCTGCTGCAGGTCGGCAGCCGGTTGGTCTCCTGGCGGCACTTCTTCCTGTTCAGCGAGATTGTGCTGCTGTTGCTCGGCGCCTCCATGTTGATCGCCGGGCTGGACCGTATCAGCGGCCAGTTGATGGCGCTGGAGTTGCCCGAGCAAGTCTACGGCTGGTTCGGCAATGCGCTCTGGGATAGCTCGGCCGGGCTGGATGACAGCGCGGGGCTGGGATCGGTACTGGCCAACTTCGCCGGCTACCGCGCCATGCCCTCCCTGGCCACGGTCGCCGCCTTGGCCGGCTACTGGCTGCTGGTCGTGTACTGGCTGCGCCACCGTGCGCCCGCCGTATCGCCATGCGCCAGCTGAACGACCTGCTGGGCGGGCTGGGCGACGCGCTACGCCGCCATGCGCGGCTGATTCGCGCGGTGCAATGGGCGGTCGTTGCCTTTTATGCAGTGTTGTTGGTGCTGCCGGCGCTGTTGCCGTTGCCGTCCAGCCAGGCGCGCATGCTGGATAGCCTGACGCTGCTCGCCCAATTCGTTTTCTGGGGGCTCTGGTGGCCGTTCGTGCTGTTGTCCGTCGTGCTGTTCGGCCGACTCTGGTGCGGCGTGCTCTGCCCCGAAGGCTCGCTCAGCGAGTGGATCAGTTGGCGCGGCCTGGGGCGCGGCACGCCGCGTTGGATTCGCTGGGGCGGTTGGCCGACCCTGGCGTTTATCCTCACCACGGTTTATGGCCAGTTGATCAGTGTGTACGACTACGCCCAGGCTGCCTTGCTGATTCTCGGCGGCTCGACGCTGGCGGCGATGCTGGTGGGTTATCTCTATGGCCGCGGCAAGCGCGTCTGGTGCCGCTACCTGTGCCCGGTCAGCGGCGTGTTCGCCCTGCTCGCCCGTTTGGCGCCGATGCATTACCGGGTCGACGAACAGCGCTGGCTGGACAACCCGCCGCCGCGCCAGCCGCCGCCGAACTGCGCACCGCTGCTGGATATCCGGCGCATGCGCGGCGCCGCCGACTGCCATGCCTGTGGGCGCTGCAGCGGACAACGCGGTGCGGTGCACCTGAGCGCGCGTTCGCCCAACGCCGAAGTGCTGATCGTCGGCCCGCAGCACGCCGGCCATTGGGACAGCCGCCTATTGCTGTTCGGCGTGATCGGCCTGGCGATAGGCGCCTTCCAATGGACGCTCAGCCCCTGGTTCGTCGACCTGAAACAGGCAACGGCGACCTGGTTGGTCGAGCACGACAGCTACCGGCTGCTGCAAACCGATGCGCCTTGGTGGTTGTTGACCCATTACCCCCAGGCCAACGACCTGTTCAGCTGGCTCGATGGGTTGCTGATCCTGGGTTATCTGGCGGCCAGTATGCTGCTGCTCGGCGGCGGTCTGTGGGTCTTGTTGCGCGGCGCGGCCTTTCTGGTATCGCGCACCGGCAATGCCTTCGAACATCTGGCCTTGACCTTGATTCCGCTCGGCGCCAGCGGGCTGTTTCTCGGTCTCAGCGCCACCACCGTCAAGCTGTTGCGTTACGAGGGTCTGGCCCTGGCCTGGGTGCAGCCGGCGCGCGCCACCCTGCTCGCCGCCGCCATCGTCTGGAGCCTGTGGTTGGGCTGGCAGGTGCTCGGCCGGCATGGCGCGCGCGGGTTGCAACGGCTAGCGGCGTTCGCTTGCCTGGCGCTCGGTTCGGCCGGGGTCGGTTATGGCTGGTGGTTGCAGTTCTGGGGGTGGAGCTAAGGCGGGCAGCCCTGCGGGCTGCATTCGCCGCGAGGTCGCGCCTCCTACGAGGCCAACCAGCGGCATAAGCGCATCTTGATTTTGATCAACGCCCGCCACTGAGCCGCCGCCATACTCTGGAACCCTGTTGATACCGAAGGGAGCACGCCCATGTCCGCGCCACCCCAACCGCTTGTCTACGCCTGCTCGGGCTGCTCGAACGTGGCGCAGCTGGCCAACACCCTGGCCGTGCGTCTGGACCGTGCCGGCCTGGCGGAAATGTCCTGTATCGCCGGGGTCGGCGGGCATGTCGCGGCGTTGGTGAACAAGGCCAAGTCCGGGCGCCCGATCCTCGCCATCGACGGCTGCCCGCTGCACTGCGTCAAAGCCTGCCTGGCCCAGCACGGCATCGAAGCCGACCGGCATATCACCCTCAACAGCTACGGCCTGCGCAAACGCTACCGGCAGGATTGCAGCGCGGAAGAAGCCGAGGCGCTGTTCGGCGATATGCGCGCGATCATCGCCAGCGACCTCAGTAATCCACCCTGCGACGAACCCAGGGCCCTGACGGCGGCCAGGTAAAAATCACCATTGATGGTTATTAGAACCATCATCAAGGCTGGGTATTTATAACCACCATGGATATAAACCCTTCTAAATCAGCAACTTGAAAATGGCATAAGCCTTGCTGAACACAGAGTGCCCTCACTCTCGAGCAAGCCTTATGTCCTCCGCCCTGATCGACCTCAGCCTGGCCGACCTTGCCAGTTCCCAGCCAGGCGCAGCCGATATATTGGCCAAGTACAACCTCGACTTTTCTTGCAACGGTCATCGCCATCTGCGCGAGGAGGCGATGCGTCGTGGCCTCGACGCCGCGTCCATTGCGGCGCAGATCGAAGAGGCCGGCGCGCGGCCGGTGGACGAGCCCGATTGGCGCGCGCAAGCGCCGGGCGAACTGGTCGAGCACATCCTCGGGCATTTGCATGGGCGCTACCTACGCCTGCTGCCGCAACTGATCGAGCAGGCCTGCCGTATCGAACACAGCTATGCCGACTGGCCCGAATGCCCCCATGGCATGGCCTTGCTGCTGTGGAACCTGCAACAGGATCTGGCCCAGCACCTGCTGCGGGAAAAGCAGTTGCTGCCGCTACTGCTCGGCGACAACCCAGCCGCGATGCCGATCGCCGCGATGCGTCTCGAACACCAGAGCTATGCCGCGGCGCTGCTGGATCTGGCGCGCTTGAGCAATGACTTCAACGCGCCGGCTCGGGCCTGCAATACCTGGGTTTCGCTGTACCTGGGGCTATGGGCGCTGCGCCGCGAGCTGATGCAGCACATGCACCTGGAAAACAACCTGCTGTTCGCCGCGCCCGGGGCCAGTCGCCCGGTTCAGTCCGCGGCGAACCCCCTCGACTTCGACCTCGGAGGTCAACCATGAAAAAGCTCATCCAGCCGCTGCTCTGGTTTCTCGTCCTTACCTCGACGCTCGCCCTGGCCAGCGGTTTCGCCCTCAGCACCGTCAGCAGCCCTTCTCCCGACGCCGGGCCGCAGCAGACGCTTTAACCCGCCCCTTCTTATTCAGGATGCCTTTTCATGGTGCTTCATCGCGTACATCACCAGATCCTTCGCAGTCATCACCTGTTCGAACCGCTGAACGAGGAGCAGATGGACGAACTCATGAGCACTGCCCAGTTGCTCAGCATCGACAAGGGCGAGCCACTGTTTCGCCAGGGCGAAGCGGCCAACGCGTTCTACTTCGTGATCGCCGGGGCGGTGAAAATCTATCGCCTGACACCGGATGGCCAGGAAAAGGTCTTCGAAGTCATCGGCAATCGGCAGACCTTCGCCGAGGCCATGATGCTGATGGACACACCCAACTACGTGGCCTCGGCCGAGGCGCTGTGCCCGACTCAGCTCTACCGCATCGCCAACACCACCTACATGCGCCTGTTGCAAAGCAACAGCCGGCTGACCTTCGCCCTGCTCGGCAAGCTGTGCGTGCGTCTGCATCAGCGGGTCAACGAGATCGAAACCCTGTCGCTGAAGAACGCCACCCACCGCGTGGTGCGCTACCTGATCACCCAGCTCGCGCGCCTGCCGGACGGCGGCAACAGTTTCGAATTGCCGATGGCCAAGCAATTGATCGCCGGGCACCTGTCGATCCAGCCGGAGACATTTTCGCGGATCATCCGCCGGTTGATCGACGAAGAAGTCATCACCCAGGAAGGCCGGCTGATCGCCGTACTCGATCGCCCGCGCCTGGAGCAGTTCGAGTAAACGCCCTGCCCTGCGTTTCTCCTGGATCAACGATGAGCGACCTTTTATGCCCCAGTGTTTGTATTGCCAGCGCGATAACCCTCGACAACAAGCCGAGTGCAGCCATTGCGGTATGCCGTTGCCGGCGTTTGCCGACCAGGCCATCGAGCGAAAGCAGCGGCGCTTCATGTGGTTTTGCATTGGCTTGACGGTGTTTTGCGCGGTGATGATTGTCTGGTTGCCGCGCAGTATTACCTGAGCCGCAGTGCGGTGCGCATGGCGCACCCTACAAAAGCCTCGCGCCTCCACATCCCGTAGGGTGCACCGCGCGCACCAACGCTTCGCGGCGTTCACACCTGGGTCAGTTGCCGGTACAACTGCGGCAGGCGCATGGGCAATTGCTGTGGTTGGCGGATCAGGGTGTAGCCGTTGGCGCCGAACATATAAGGCAGGTAGTCGCCGGCTTCGCGGTCGATGGTGATGCAGAACGGCAGCAGGCCCTGGCGCCGCGCTTCCAGCACCGCCTGGCGGGTGTCTTCCACGCCGTAGCGGCCTTCGTACAGATCCAGGTCGTTGGGTTTGCCGTCGGTCACCAACAGCAGCAGCTTGCGCCTTTGCTTGCAGGCTCCGAGCAGTGCGCTGGCCTGGCGGATGGCCGCGCCCATACGGGTGTAGTAACCGGGCTTGAGCGCCTGGATGCGCCCACGGGTGCTGTCGTCGTAGCGTTGTTTGAACGATTTGAGCTCCTGCATGCGCACCTGCTGACGGCGCAGCGAGGAGAAACCGTAGAGGGCGAAGTTGTCGCCCAGGGTCGACAGCGTCTCGCCGAACAGCAACAGGCTGTCGGTGATCACTTCGATCACCCGATGCTGGTCGTCGAGGTGGGCGTCGGTGGACATCGACAGATCGGCCAGCAACAGACAGGCCAGATCGCGGCGGTTCGCCCGCTGTTCCATAAACAGGCCGCGCTCGGCGCATTGGCCGTGCTGCCGTTCGACGTGGAAATCCAGCCAGGCCTGCATATCCAGCTCCGAGCCCTGGGCTTGCTGGCGCAGCCATTGGCGGTCGTTGCGCAGGTGCTCGAACTGGCGACGCAGGCGTTTGGCCAATGGCGCCAGGCGTGGCGGTAAGGGCTGCGCCTCGCTGCCGCGCGGCACCATCAGCTGCAGGTTGACGAAATTCTCGCGCAGCCGCTGCTGGCGATAGTCCCATTCCGGCAGCTTGATGCCCTCGCCCAGAGGAATATCGTCGAAGTCCGCCGGTGGCAGGTCGAGATGCAACTTGAGCCCACCGCCCTTGCGCAGGCGCTGCTTGGACAGCGCCAGTTCGTCGAGGTCTTCGGCGACCCGCGCGGCGTCCTGGTCTTCGCTGTCGTCGCTGCAGCGGTCCAGCTCGACATGTTCGGACCAGCTGAACAAATTCTCCAGGCGGAAAATCAGCAGCCCGCTCTTGCTGGTGCTTTCCTCGATCCGTTTGGCGCGCTTGGCCCCGCCTTGGCGTTGCTCCGCCGGGGTCGGCAGGTTGTCCTGGTGTTCCTCGCCCAGCTCGCAGGCCTGGGGCTCACCGAGATTTTCCGCCGGGTACAACCACAGCGGCAGCGGCCAGGGCGCGCGTTCGCTACGAGGGAAATGCTCGACGCTGCCCGGCTCGCGCAGCGCCTGGCGGAGCGCCATCTCCAGCTCGGCCTCGCCTTTGCCGAGCTGGCCGGGGGCCGGACGCAATTGCAGGTGGGCTTCGACCAGGCGCTGATAACGCGGACGCAGGGCCGGGTAGCTTGCCAATAATTGTTGGGTCCAGCGCTGGTTGTCCCGCGCCCAGTTGCGCATCTGCCCCGCTTGCGCGGCGAGCAATGCCAGCCAGCGATAGAGTTCGCGGTTCAGCGCCGCCTCGGGATAGACCGCGAGTCTGGACGGCAGGCGCAGGTTGTTGGCGTCGCACCAGGCCACCGGCAGCTGTTTGCAGGTGCCGGCGACTTGCTGCAGAAGGTTGCGGCGCAGCATCAGTTCACGGGCGCTGGCGGCTTCCAGCGCGACGCCCGAGGCGCCGCCCAAAGCGCGAAACAGCAAGGCCAGCGGGCGGCGCATGCTGTCCAGCTCGACCCGCGCCTCGGCAAAGTCCGGGCTGGCATGGCGGGTGATAAAGCGGTGCCAGACGCTGCCGACCCACTCTTCCAATTCGACGGTAAAGGCCATCTGCTTCACCTCTCTGATGCCTATATCCCAATGGGTTGTTGAGGCCTGCTTCGTAGGGTGTGCCGTGCGCACCAGCGCTGGTTGCATCATCCTTGGTGCGCACGACCTGGGCGGCCCCACGCACCTTACGTATTGCGACCACTCATCCCCACTCATGCAAAAACGGCCCGCTGTACCAGCCGGGCCGAGCGTTAACTAACCACCACTCAGGCCGTAACGGCCAGGGCGGCTTCGTCACGGGCGCTGGCCCGGCCACGTTGCTTGAAGCTGTACAGGTAACAGAGCAAGCCGATCAGGAAGAACACTCCGGCCACCAGCCGCAGCCAGAAGAACACGGCCAACTGGTCGATGGTGTTCATGAACGACAGCGCCACGCCATCCGCCGGCAACCGCTGCAGCTGAACCTGCACCACGCCCGCGGCGGTGAGGAACAGGGTGATCGCGACCATCGACAGGGTCATCAACCAGAAGCCCCAGATTTCGATGCTTTGCGCCCGCTCGTCCGGTGCCTCGCCGAAGCCCCGCAAGCGCGGCATGGCGTAGCTGATCATGGTCATCACTATCATTGCGTAGGCGCCGTAGAACGCCAGGTGGCCATGGGCCGCGGTGAGCTGCGAGCCGTGGGTGTAGTAGTTCACCGGGGCCAGCGTGTGCAGGAAACCCCACACACCCGCGCCGAGAAACGCGGTAACGGTCGTGCCCTTGGCCCACAGGGTGGCGGCGCGGTTGGCATGCTGCCGGCGGCGTTTGCCGACCATGGTGAAGGCGAACAGCACCATGGCGAAGAACGGGATCGGCTCCATCGCGGAGAAGATCGAGCCGAGCCACAACCAGACCTCGGGCGCGCCTATCCAGAAGAAGTGGTGGCCAGTGCCGATGATGCCGGTGATCAGCGCCATGGCGATGATCACGTAGAGCCACTTCTCGACCACTTCGCGGTCCACCCCGGTGACCTTGATCAGCACGAAGGCGAGCATCGCGCCCATGATCAGTTCCCACACACCTTCCACCCACAGGTGCACCACGAACCACCAGTAGTACTTGTCGCGGGCCAGGTTCTCCGGGTTATAGAAGGAGAACAGGAAGAACACCGCCAAGCCGATCAGGCCGGTCATCATGACCATGCTGACGGTGGTTTTGCGGCCTTTGAGCAGGGTCATGCCGATGTTGTAGAGAAAGCCCAGGGCCACCACCACGATGCCGGCCTTGGTAATCGTCGGCTGTTCGAGGAACTCGCGGCCCATGGTCGGCAGCAGATCGTTGCCGGTCATCGCCGCCAGCCCCGCGTAAGGCACGAACAGGTAGCCGAGAATGGTCAGCACACCGGCCGCGGCGAACACCCAGAACAGCAGGATCGCCAGTTTCGGGCTGTGCAGTTCGCGGTCCGCCTCCTCGGGAATCAGGTAGTAAGCCGCGCCCATAAAGCCGAACAGCAGCCAGACGATCAACAGGTTGGTGTGCACCATGCGCGCGACGTTGAACGGGATCAGCGGGAACAGGAAGTCGCCGACCACGTATTGCAGGCCCATGATCAAGCCGAACAGGATCTGCCCAAGGAACAGCACCAGGGCGAACACGAAGTAGGGTTTGGCCACGGCCTGCGATTGGAACTTGAGATGCGGGTTCATGATGGTCATCTCTCAGCCCTCCTTGTTTGGCGGCCAGTCGTTGGTATCGATCTTCGAAGTCCACTTGAGGAACTCCGCCATATCGTCCACTTCCTGCTCGCTGAGGTTGAATTGCGGCATCGCCCGGCGCCCTGGAATGCCCAGGGGTTGCGCTTTCATCCAGGCCTGCAGGAACGGCTTGAAGGCCGCGTCCTCGCCACGCCGGGTGAACACATTGCCCAGTTCGGGCGCGAAGTAGGCGCCCTCGCCCAGCAGGCTGTGGCAGCCGATGCAGTTGTTGTTCTCCCAGACTGCTTTGCCGCGCACCACCGCTTCGGTCAGGGCCGACTCGTTGGTGCGTTCCGGAAAGGTCTGCTCCGTGTGATAGGTCAAGGCCAGAAACACCAGGAAGAAGAACAGGCTCCCCCCGAAGTAGATATTCCTGGCCATGCTCTTGGTGAAGGCCTCTGACATGGTCGCTTCCTCTTTGCTTGGCGAGTCCATTCTAGGAAGCAACCTATCGAAATCCGCTTGATGGCAATCAAGAAAGCCCGATCAAATGGGTCGGGTATAGGTAGGGGATGGCGAAAGCGATTGAGCGTAAGGCATACCGCTCTGGTAGCCCGGATGAAATCCGGGGCATCGATAGCGGCCATAGAAACGCTTCCCCGGATTGCATCCGGGCTACGAAGAGAAGCACAAAGCCAGCAATACCCCCGCCGCCATCGTCAGCGGCCAGCCGAGCAGCAGCCCGCGCCATAAACTCGGGGCGTGGCGTAGCTCCATAAAGCCGTCGGTGATCAACCAGGCTTTGCCCAGGGCTGCCAGCAATACGGCCACGGCCAGCGACAAAGTCGCCCCACTGCTGCCCAACTGCACGCTGGCCACGGACAGCAGAGCCAGGTCCAGCCAGCAGAGAATCAGGGTGCGCGAAGCGGACATGGCGGCCTCCCCGGTCAGTTCAGCACATACACCAGCGGAAACATCAGCACCCACACCAGGTCGACCATGTGCCAATAGAGCACGCCGGATTCCAGCGCGCTGCAATTCGCCGGGCCATAGGCGTGCCGCCGGCAGCGCGCGGCCAGCCAGGCGAGAATCAGCATGCCGAGCAGCACATGGAAAAAGTGAAAGCCGGTGAGAATCCAGTACAGGGTGAAGAAGGTGTTGTGCTCCAGGCCCAGCCCCAGGTCGGACAGATGGGCGTATTCGCTGAGCTTCAACGCGACATAGACGCCAGCCGAAAGCAGCGCGGCCAGCAGCAACCAGGCCGCACGCCGACCCCGGGTACGGCGCACTTGTTCCTGGGCCAGGGCAGCGAGCAAGCCGCTGCTGAGCAGGCTCAGGGTCAGCGCCAGGCCGGTGGAGCTGTCGAGCAACTCGCGGCTGCTGTGAAACAGCTGCGGTTGCAGGGCCTGGGTGACGGCGAAGACCAGAATCAGCAGGCCGAATACCGTCAACTCGGCGAGGATAAAAAACCACATCGCCAGATCGCCCGGCAAATGACGCGCCGGGCTGGCGGCGGGACGCAGGGTCAGTTCAAGCGAAGTGGACATCGATCACGTCCATCAACGCCGCAACCGTCTGCGGGTCGTCCGACAGCGGCTCGGCCAGGCAGGCCAGGCAAGCTTCGCGCGGGCTCATGCCGGCGCCGATCATCCGCGCGGTGAAGATCAGCAGGCGAGTGGAAGCCACCTCCTCCAGGTCGTGTTGCTCGAGGCGGCGCAATGCCTGCCCCAACTTGACCACCTGTGCCGCCAGGGCGATATCGACCTGGGCCTCGTTGGCCACTATGCGTTCCTCCTCGGCCACTGGTGGATAGTCGAAACGCAAGGCGACGAAACGCTGGCGGGTGCTCGGTTTCATGCCCTTGAGCAGGTTCTGGTAGCCGGGGTTGTAGGACACCACCAGCATGAAGCCGGGCGGTGCGCGCAGCACTTCGCCGGTGCGCTCCAGGTATAGCTCGCGGCGATCGTCGGCCAGCGGGTGCAGCACCACTGCGGTGTCCTGACGCGCCTCCACCACCTCGTCGAGGTAGCAGATACCGCCCTCACGCACCGCGCGGGTCAAGGGGCCGTCCTGCCACCAGGTGCCCTGGGCACCGATCAGATGACGGCCAACCAGGTCGGCGGCGGACAGGTCGTCATGGCAGGCCACGGTGTACAGCGGCAAGCGCATGCGATGCGCCATGTACTGCACGAAACGGGTCTTGCCGCAGCCGGTCGGGCCTTTGATCAGCACCGGCATGCCGTGTTGCCAGGCCTTTTCGAACAGCACTTCTTCGTTGCCCAGGGCTTGGTAGAAAGGCGTCGCGCGTGCGGCGCTGCCGATTGCATTGATGGGCGCATTCACAACGAGTACCTCGGCGGGTAATTGAGCATGCCTGCACGCTACCCGTGGCGAGAGATCGCGCTCAAGCGATCCGGCGGCCGCACTTGATTGCCGTCAAGTCCATCGACGATGGACCCGCACCCTACCCGGCCATTTCGGTCTGAGACGATAAGCCGCATTGAAGCGCCGCCCCGCAGCGGCGCACAGTGGACAGCGGCAACTGTTGATTGAGATCAAGCAATAAAACTCGGCCCATGACTATGCTGAGCCGGTTTCAACGGAGCGTCGCCGTGACGCCTCGATACACAGGGTTCGGTACAACGCTTACCAAGCCATAACGACGTAGGTTGCATAGCGCCCGCGTCATCCGCCTTGAGGAAATACCATGAAGAAGTTTCTGTCTCCGCTGTTGGCCCTGGGTGCCGTCCTGAGTATGCAATCCGCCCTGGCCGCCGACCCCGCAGCCGCTGAAGCGCTGTTCAAGAGCAAGCCCTGCGCCGCCTGCCACAACGTCGACGTGAAGATGGTCGGCCCGGCGCTGAAGGAAGTAGCCGCCAAGTACGCCGGCACCGAAGGCGCCGTCGAGCTGCTGGCCGGGCACATCAAGAATGGTACCCAGGGCAACTGGGGGCCGATGCCGATGCCGGCCAACCCGGTTACCGAAGAAGAAGCCAAGACCCTCGCCGAATGGGTGTTGAGCCTCAAGTAAGTCCCTCGGGGACGTCGTACCGGCGCTTTTCGCGATCGGCTGTGGCGTCCCTCCCCACCTCCTCTTGTCAGCCCCTATTCCTCCCGTCCGATACGCTGAAGGGCTCAGATCCGCGTTCAATCCTACTTCGCTGCCATACAATGCCGCTTCTTATCAGTTCTATTGAAGTGAAGCGCCCGCAATGGACATCGACCTCGCGCGTACCTTTCTCGATATCACCCGTAGCGGCAGCTTTATCGCCACCGCCGAACGCCTGCACATCACTCAGACGGCAGTGACGGCGCGCATTCACAACCTGGAAAACCAGCTCGGTTGCCGGCTGTTCGTGCGCAACCGCGCCGGCGCACGGTTGACCGCCGACGGCGAGCGTTTCGTCGCCTATGCGACGCAACTGGTGCAAACCTGGGAAGCCGCGCGACGGGATTTGCCGCTGCCCCGCGGCTATGGCGAGCTGCTGACCCTGGGCGCGGAAACCAGCTTGTGCAACCCGCTGATGCTGGCCTGGCTGCAGCGCTTGCGTCAGGCCCTGCCGAGCCATGCGCTGCGCAGCGAAGTGGCTAGCGGCAGCCTGCTGCAACAGCAACTCGACCTCGGCGTGCTCGACGCCGCGCTGGTGCACCAGCCCGAATATTGGCCGAGCCTGCAGGTCGAACAATTGCTCGAGGAAAAGCTGATCCAGGTGGTGCAAACCCACAACCCCGAACCCTATATGTATATCGACTGGGGCCCTGCGTTTCGTCAGCTGCATGACAACGCATTGCCTGAATACACTCGCAGCGCCCTCTCCTTCAGCCTCGGCCCGTTCGCCCTGCAATACCTGCTGCAATGCGGCGGGCGCGGCTACTTCCGTACCCGCGTGGTGCAGCGCTACCTCGACGAAGGCATTCTCAAACGGGTGGAGCAGGCCCCGGAATTCACCTATCCGGTGTACCTGGTTTACCGCCGCAATGCCGACACCCCGCCCCTGCAGCGAGCCCTGGAACTGTTACGCGAAGTGGTGCGCGACGACTTCGATTGGTCGCGCTGGTATCCCGATACTTAAGGGCTGTTGTCATAGGGCGGACATGCCGAAGGCTTGTCCGCCATTGGGATAATCAGCGGTGGACAAGGCTTCGCCATGTCCACCTTACAAAAGCACGGCTCGCAGTTCGCCAACTCAATCCGGAAGGTGCTTGAACCAGTTGCGGTACAGCGCGGCGATCAGGTCGGTCTGGGTGACCATGCCCACCAGGCGCTGCTGTTCGTCGACCACCGGCAGGCAATGCAAACCACGGTCGGAGAGCAGGAACACCAGGTCGACCATATGCGCGTCCTGCTGCACCGCGATCACCGGCGCACTCATGATCGCGCGCAACTTGGTGCCACGCAGGAACTTCAACCGCCCCAGATTGATCCGCGTCTGGCTGGGCTGGAAGTGCTTGAGCAGATCGACCAGGGTGACGATGCCGATCAGCTTGCGACTGCCCTGCTCCAGCACCGGTAACGCGCGCAGGCGGTGTTCCTGCAGAGTTTGCCAGGCCTGCTCGATAAAGCTGTCCGGCGTGGCCCAATAGAGATCGCGGGACATGATATCCGCCGCCGTGATCGCCCCCATGCTGCGGCGCAGCGCATGTTTCTCGGTCTGTTTGATCAGCCGTTCCAGATCGTCGCGGGTCACGTCGACGTACTCGCCGAACTCGCGCAAGGCCTGATCGATATCCTCGCCCGTGAAGTTCATACGCTCGCTCGGCAGCGGATCACGGGTGTGATGGCCGTTGTCCTTGGCCAGCCGCGACTTCGGGTAGGCGTGCCCGGTCAGGTTGTTGTAGAGCAAGGCGACCGCCACCAGCAGCAGCGAATTCATCGCCACCGGTTGCAGCAAGGCATAACCGAGCGCATCGACATCCACCCCGCCGCTGGCGATCACCACGGCCACCGCGCAGCCTGGCGGGTGCAGGCAGCGCAACGCGAACATGCAAAGCAGCCCGAGGGCGGCGGCCAGCATGCTCGCCAGCTGCGTATCCAGCCCACTCAGGCCGAGGCTGACGCCAATGCCGGTGGCGAGCAGATTGCCCGCGAGGATCGACCAAGGTTGCGCGAAGGGGCTCGACGAGGCGGCGAACAACAACACCGCCGAAGCCCCGGCCGGCGCGGCGAGGCTCAGGGTCAGCGGCACGCCGAACAGCCAGACGCCGAGAGAGACGCTGAGGCTCATGACGATAGCCACAGCGACCGCCGCGCGCAGCCACTCCCGCGGTTGGGCATTGAGCTGGGCGGGAGCCAGGGTTCTGATCCAGTCGAAAAACTGCTCTTGCATGGTTCCTGCTTGGGATCGGCATGTTTGCAGGCAATGGCTCACACCCAGCCGGCGGGGGCGTTCGCGGGCGAAGTGGGAGCAACTCGGTTAAGACGGGGCAGCGCTCAGGGGGAGCGCGACGGCGAGGTGGCAGTAATCGGGATGGGCTTCATAGTGCTTGCGCGACCGAGCGCGAGCGCCAACGGAGAGGCGCACCGCATTCGCACGCCGCTCCTTTTCGATTCGGTTCAGGTAGGCGCGGCAGTGAATGCCGCGCATAGACGTGAGTGCCTGCGCAGTGTGCCGAAGCGGTTAAGTTATCTCTAATGAATAACATTGCTGCTATAGAGCAATGTTATTGCTTTAAGTGGCGATGGGGCCCGGTTCAACTCAGGGTATAGCCGTGGTCCACCACCCAATCCTGACCGTAAACACCGCGGGCGCCCTGGGACAGTTGGAAGAGGATGACGTTGGCCACCGCCGCGGCTTCGAGAAAGTGACCGGGCAATAGACGCTTGGCGACCGTATCGGCGAGGTCGCCCAACTGCTCGTCGGTCAACCCCAGGGTGCCCCAGATCGCCGTCGCGGTAGGGCCTGGCGAGACCAGGTTGATGCGCAGATCCAATGCGGCCAACTCCACAGCGATGGTTTTCACCTGGGCGGTCAGGGCCGCCTTGCTGGCGATATAGGCGGCCAGGCCGGGAAAGGTCGAATGGGTCAGGAAGGTGCTGACGAACACCACCGAAGCCGGCCTGGCCAGCGTATCGCGCAGCGCCGCCAGGGTGTTCAAAGCGCCCGCTCCGTTGACCGCCCATTGCCGGTCGAAGGCGCCGAGATCGAGGCAATCGGCCAACTCGGCGATGCCGGCGTTGGGCACCAGGTAGTCCACCGGGCCGAGACGGGCAGCCAGTCGGGCCAGATTTTCCAGATCCTCCTGGCAGGTCACGTCGCCGGCTTCCCAGTGCAAACGCTCGCCGTAGGTTTCCATCAGTGCGGGCAAACCGCCGAGTGTGCGGGACATCGCCAACACCTTCGCACCGCGTTGCAGCAAGGCCGCGCACAGCGCCAAGCCGATACCCGAACTGGCGCCGGTGACCACCGCCAGACGGTCCTGGAATTCGCTTTTCATCAACCCTCTCCGATGCCCGGCAACGCCGGGCGGCAAGGTCGTCCAGGAGCAAGCCATGGCCGACCGGTCAGAGCAGCGGCGCTGCCCCCGATACGGTCTTTTTACCGCGAGGGAAAGGCTTGGCGACTTGATCGCAATCAGCTTTGCTCGCGAGGGCTTCACCTGCCCTATGGAACGGCTGCTTAGCTGTCGTGCGGGGTCAGATAGGCTGCGGTCGCACCGCGTGTGGCTTCGCTGGCTTGCAGCTCCAGACGGGCGATGCTGCGTAGGTGCACTTGATCCGGGCCGTCGGCGAAGCGCAGGGCGCGGCCGGTGGTCCACATATCGGCCAGCGGCGTGTCCGGGGTCAGGCCCATGGCGCCGTAGACCTGCATGGCGCGGTCGAGCACCCGGGTGTGCATGCCCGGCACCAGGGCCTTGATCATGGCGATTTCCTTTCGTGCGGCCTTGGCGCCGACTTCGTCGATCATCCAGGCGGTCTTGAGTACCAGCAACCGCGCCTGTTCGATCTCGATACGCGACTCTGCGATCCAGTCGCCGATGTTGGCGTACTGGTGCAGGTACTTGCCGAACGCCTTGCGTTCCTGGGCGCGCTCGACCATCAGTTCCAGGGCCAGTTCGGCCATGCCGATCGAGCGCATGCAGTGGTGAATCCGTCCCGGGCCGAGGCGCGCCTGGGCCATCATGAAGCCCGCGCCCTCCTCGCCCAGCAGATTGCCGACCGGCACTCGCACATCGCGCAGCAGCAGTTCGCTATGACCTTCCGGGGCAATATGGTTCATCACCGGAATATTGCGCAGCAGCTGCACACCGGGCGTGTCGAACGGCACCAGGATCATGCTCTGCTGGCGATGGGCGTCGGCGTCTGGGTCGGTCTTGCCCATCACGATCAGCAGCTTGCAGTCGGGGTGCGAGGCGTTGGTGATAAACCACTTGCGCCCGTTGATCACGTAGTCGTCGCCGTCGCGGCGGATCAGGGTCTGGATATTGTTGGCGTCCGAGGAAGGCACATCAGGTTCGGTCATGGCGAAGGCCGAACGGATCTCGCCTTCGAGCAACGGCAGCAGCCAGCGTTCACGCTGTTCGGGCGTGGCGAACAGGTGCAGCAGCTCCATATTGCCGGTGTCCGGCGCGTTGCAGTTGAACACCTCGGA
>CBIHLQ010000051.1:0-44584 GCA_966210885.1 uncultured Pseudomonas sp. | reverse complement strand
TCGCCGTCGCCGTCGCCGTCGCCGCGCCTACCCTCCGGTCGCGCGTGCAACGACCGAACGATAGTCGGGCTTTTACTCGGCGGTCGATCCTGCCTACTCTGATGGCGCTCGCCACCCCGCCAAGGATAACCGTATGCCCTACAGCCTATACACCGCCGCGTTGCTGTCGCTGCTACTGATCGGTCTTTCCCTGAATGTCTCGCGTCTGCGCTTTCGCTACCGGGTCAGCTTCGGCGACGGCGGCAATCCGGCGCTGACCACAGCCATTCGCGCCCACGGCAACAGCCTCGAACAATCGCTGCTGTTCATCGTGCTGATTTATTTCCTGGAGATAGTCGCGGCCCTGGATAGGGTGTGGGTGATGGGCCTGACAGGCAGCTTTATCGGCTTGCGGGTGCTGTATTGCGTCTCCCTGTTCGGCCGCCACCGGCGGCTACGCCAGTTCAGCCACGGGCTGACCATGCTGGTGCTGCTGGTAGCGACGCTGCTGTTGTTGTTCCAGGGGCTATCAGGCCGTTGAAAAACTACCTGCGTTGGCCCTCTTGATAAAAGAGAGGGGCGTTAAAAACAGGCTCGGCAAGCCGCTTGCGGCTAACGCGCTTCAGCGCGGCCCGTAGGGCGAGCGAAGCGGGTAATGCTCATTTACAGCCAGTAAACTCGCGTGCGAGCCCAGTCCGCTTCCTCGGCCGCTTTTGTGGGGACGCCTAGTCCTTGTCTTGCCTGCCTCGCCTACGTTTTTCAACGGCCTGCTATAGCGCCTTTCGCTGTCGATTGTTCTCGATAATCCGCTCGACCGCGCCGCTTCTATGCATTTCGCGAATGGTGCGGTCGAACGCCGGGAGAATCGCGACATAGGGCGAATCCTTGTTGATCATCAAGGTGAAGCGCATCGCATCGAAGACCTCCGGCAGCACCGTGAGCTTCTCTTGCATGCCGAGGTCGCGGATCAGCTGCAGGCCCACCTCGGTGGCGCCCATGCTCAGATCGCAGTTGCCGTGCTGCAATTGCTCCATAACGATCTGGTTGTTGCGGAACCAGGCCACCTGGATCCAGTTGCTGTCGTACAGACGCCTGGCCCAGCCGTTACCGTAGATATCGCAGACCCGGAACTTGCCGAACTCGGCGACATTGCGCACCTTCAGCAGCGCGGGGTAATGCGGCGAGGTACGAGCGACGAAGGCGCGCATTTCCACCAGAAAGGCGGTTTCCCAGGACGATACCGTATAGGCCAGACGCTCCGCGGTCGGCACCGTGATAAAGGCGTCCTGCGTGCCCTGCCGGACGTTCAGCTGCACGCGGTTCCACGGGTAGCTGTAGTGCTCGACCTCCAAACCCATGCGCTGGACCAGCGCTTCCTCCAGCAGATCGACCAGAATGCCGTGGGTTTTGTTGTCGCGGCCCTGATAGCTGTAGGGGCTCCAATCGTCGTTGTAGGCAATGCGCAGCGGCTGGCTGAACGATTGTTCGTCCGCCGCATGGGCCGAGAGACCGCTCAGGGCAGAGAACACCAGCACAAGCGCGCGGCTTAACCTTAGGCAGTTCATCTAGTGTCCAATTCTGTCCAGTGTCGAATGTTATAGCCCATATCCAGCGGCTTGATGGCTGAGCACCTGCCCGCCAAGCTGGGCGCCGGCATTTTAACGATGAAGCGGCCTAGGGTCTGTTGCCGTTTCATCGCGACCGCGCCGGGGCCTGTTTTAGCGCGAGGCAAGGCACGAGACGCGAAGTTTGGTTGTTCCAAATAAGCGTCGAGAAACGCAGTATCGCGCTAAAACAGGCCCAGCCCTGCGGGTTGCGCGGAAAATCTCGCCATGCGTTGTTGTAGGACTTGGCAAGGGAACAACCATTACCGGCGTCCTACGCCTAGCCTGGCGAGATTTTTCGCGGCAACGCGGCTTGCGCTGAAACGGCAACAGACCCTAGCGGGCGTGATCGAGGGCAGATAAACGCCTTGCGTCCGCCCGCTGGGGTCTCGTCGCATTCCCAGGAACCAGGCTGTTCGCCCAGCAGTCAACAGGCTGTGCCCTGAGAATGGAGATGCGCCATGCACTCGCCCTCATCACAGCAGCCTTCCGCGCAGGACGCCATGGCGGCGCTGCCCAGCCTGATCCGACAATACGCCGAACCGCTGCCCGACCCGCACGATAGCGCCTTCGGCGAACTCTTCGACCGTTACGGCGACGCCCGCGTGGTGCTGATCGGCGAAGCCAGCCACGGCACCCACGACTTCTACCGCACCCGCGCGGCCATCACCCAATGCCTGATCGAACGCCACGGCTTCGACATAGTCGCGGTCGAGGCGGACTGGCCGGACGCCGCGCAACTCGACCGCTTCGTCCGCCAGCGCAACGCCTCGGCCTGGATGCAAAGCGCGTTCACCCGTTTTCCCACGTGGATGTGGCGCAATACCGATGTTTCGCGCTTCATCCACTGGCTGCACCACCACAATCGCGACCTGGACGAGGCACAACGCGTCGAGTTCCGCGGTTTGGACGTGTACAGCCTGCGCAACTCGATCGCCGAGGTGCTGCATTATCTCGATCAGGTCGACCCGCAACAGGCGCAGCGGGCACGCCAGCGCTATGGCTGTCTGTCGCCGTGGCAGGACGAGCCCTCGCAATACGGCTATTACGTCGAGCACGGCAAACTCGGCTCCTGCGAAGACGCCGTGGTCGCGCAACTGAACAGCCTGCTGAGCGAGCGTCTGGCCGCCTTCGCCCGCGACGACGAGGCCTTCTTCGACGCCGCGCAGAATGCCCGCGTGGTGCGCGCGGCGGAGCAGTACTACCGCGTCATGTACCGCGGCTCGACATCCTCCTGGAACCTGCGCGACCGGCACATGTTCGACACCCTGCAGCGCCTGCTGAAGCGCCGCGGGCCGAGCGCCAAGGCGGTGGTCTGGGCGCACAATTCGCATATCGGCAATGCCAACGCCACCGCCATGGGTTGGCGCGGCGAGTTCAATATCGGCCAGCTCAGCCGCGTCGCCTGCCGTGCTGATCGGCATGGGCACCGACCACGGCCAGGTGGCCGCCGCCGATGACTGGGACGGCGAGATGCGCATCAAGGACGTACGCCCCGCGCGGCCGGACAGTTGGGAATATCAATTCCACCGCAGCGGCATTCACGCCGCGCTGATCGATTGGCGCGAGCCAGGCCGGCAAGCGCTACGCGATGCGCTGTCGGAGCCGATGCTGGAGCGCGCCATCGGGGTGATCTACCGCCCGCAGACCGAGCTGCAAAGCCACTACTTCCCGGCGGTGCTCGCCGAGCAATTCGACGCCTATATCTGGCTCGACGAGACCCGACCGGTGAAACCCCTGGCCGCGCCCGGCAGCCTGAGCCATGACGACGAAACCTACCCGTTCGGCCTGTAACGAGGCGAGACATGATGAATAACGTAGGTTGGCGCTGAGCGCAGCGAAGCCCAACAGGGGGAAGACAAACACAGGTAGGGCGAGTGCAACCCGCCAGATGTCCATCTATGCCACATCCCGGATTGACCAACATGCTGCGCCCTGCGGCGGGTTGCACCCGCCCTACAAGGAATCGCCAATCCAGTGCAGGACCTGTCGGCTAGGTCACCGAGCGCAGCTGAACCTCTTCTATCACCGCGGTTCGCGCTGGTGGTTCCTCTGTCAGATCGCCGATCAGTTTCCACTGCCGATCGAGCTCCTTACTCACCGCCTCCATTCTGGCGATCATCCGCGAACCAGCCGCCCGCGTGCTCGGCTCGGTGCTGCGCAATAGATCGAACGACATGGAGGTGATCGCAGCGGTCAGGTGCGTGATGCTGCGCGAGGACAACGCGAGAAGCTCAGTGAGCTGCTGTTCTTTAGCGGTCATAACCGGCCATCCTTATCAAACTGCATAATTTGAGGAGGGGTACAGCTAACCGGATTGGATAACCATCGACGCGAATGGTTCGCAGCCGGGCGTCCGCCAAAGGTTCCCGTGCTCTGGTCTGTGTCGGTCTGTGGCGGGTTGCTCCCGCCCTATAGAGAAAACACGTCACTCGGAGCGGCATTTGCGCCGACCCGAGTGACGCGCCAATCAAGCTGAGGTTAACCGCCGCAACAACCGCACACGGACATCGTGCCCGGCTCGGTGGTGGTCCAGTTGCCGTTCCAGCCGCCTTTGGTTTTGCAGGTTTGCGGGCATTTCTGCTCCGCGTCGCTGTTGTTCCAGATCGGCCCGGCTTGCACGTCGGTGGGCGTGGCGCACTGGCCTTCCATGATGTCGTCGAAAATGTGGCTCAGGCCCGACGAAGGCAAGGTATTGCTGGTTTTCGAGCCGTCGAAGTTATGGCAGCCGAAGCAGTTGGAGACGAACGAGGAGGTCAGGTTCACGTTCTGGTGGGTGGTTTCCATCACCGAATTGGCCAGGCGCATCGAGCCACGCTGGTTGGAGACGATGGAGGACGGCTGGGTGACGTCGTTTTCCCAGAGTGCACCGACCATCATGTAGTTCTGCCAGACCGACATCGGGCTATCGCTGCCCAGGGCGGTGAGGAAGCCCTGAATCTGCGCGTTCATGGAATCGATGATGGCGATGTTGTCAGCGCCTTCGTGGTCGCTCGGGTCGGTACCGTCGTGATAGACACGGCAGATTTCCGAGGCCGGGCCGGTGATGCTGGTGGCGGGTGTGGCGGCATTGAAGCTGCAAGCGCCGGTGATGTTCGGCAGTTGCTCGACGCAAGCGGCGCTGGCGAACGACCAGCCGGAAGCCGGGGCGGTGCCGGGGTCGGAGCATTCCGGGACGTTGCTACGGTGCTCGAAGGTGGCCCAGATGAACTCCGGATGCAGGGCGGTGGCGATGACCATGTGGAAGCCGACCATGCCGAGCAGTTCGGTACCGGGCACGTTGTCGATATCCGCTTCCATCCAGAAGTAGCTGGCCTTTTCCGCGTCAGTGATAACGCGCCAGGCGGTCTTCAGCTCGGTGGTACCGGCGGGGAACTGGGGCGCCGACTGGATCTGCCCGACGTTGCAGAGGTTGCGGCTGAAACGCACGTCGTAGAACACCACACTGCCGTTCTGATCGTAGATGGTGTCTTCGCCGCCGGCCTGGCCGATGCGCTCGGGAATGATGAAAGGCGTGTTGGCGTCCTGGGGCTTCTCGACGCGTACGAACACGGCTTTCAGCGGGGCATTGGCGCCGCAGGAATCGCCCTCGAGTTGCAGGATCGGGTAGTTGGCCGCGACTTCGAAGTTGCGCAGGCTGGCGTCGCTCTTCGACGGGCTCACCAGGTCGAAGAACCATTGCCAGCTGAATTGGTAGAAGTCGCAGAACTGCGCATTGCTGCCGTTGGGGATTTCGCTTGGCGGGTTGGGGCTGGTGATCCAGCTCGAGCTGGCCTCACAAACAGGCGTGGCGGCCATGACGCTCTTGGCGCCGAGCGAGGCGAATAGCAGCAATAGCGATAGAAACGTGAATCTGATCAGGCTTGGGTTATGCGTGCGGGTCATTATTGTTATCTCCATAGGTAAACGAAGCATCCGATCGGTAAAGCGGCGTTAGCGGATTTCAGCTGCGTGGTGGCTCCTCCAGGGCGTGGTCGTTGGCGGCGCGGGCGCCGATAAAAGACAGGTGGGCACGACGTTCCGCCATTGGCTGGCGGAGCGGGCGGAACGAGCGATGCGGAGTCGAAGCGGTCAGTGGCTGTGGCTCCTGCCGGCGGGTGCTCCCTGCGGTAACTTGACGCTAGAAGAGCCCCCAGCACTTGGCAAGGAGAGATATCGAGTCGCCCGCGGATATTTTTCGGGCACACGAGGGAGGGGGATCGGCGCCCGCCCGAACAGGACGAGCGCCTGCACGACTAAGCCGGTATTAAGCCGGTATTCGTGCGAACACCAGGGCCTTCAGGCCGCTTTGCGGGTCGATATCGGCGAACTCCGGCGGGTTGTCCAGACGCTGTACGAAGCGCAGATCCGGGGCCTGCTCGGCGACGCCCTCGATAAGAAAGTCGCTGCCGATCTGCGGGTCGTTGACACAGGCCAGCACTTGGCCCCGCTCAGTCAACAACTCGGGCAGGCGCCGAAGGATTTTCTGGTAGTCCCGGGTCAGCACGAAGCTGCCCTTTTGGAAAGATGGCGGGTCGATGACGATCAGGTCATAGGGCCCGTACTTGCGCACCTTGCTCCAGGACTTGAACAGCTCATGCCCGAGAAAGACCACCCGGCTCAGGTCGTGCCCGTTGAGGCGGTGATTGTCGCGGCCGCGGCTCAGCGCGGCTTTGGCCATGTCCAGATTGACCACCTGGGTGGCGCCACCGGCGATGGCCGCCAGCGAGAAGCCGCAGGTGTAGGCGAACAGGTTGAGCACGCGCTTGCCTTGAGCGTTGCCCTGCACCCACTGCCGGCCATAACGCATATCCAAAAACAGACCGGTGTTCTGGTTCTTGCCCAGGTCCAGCTTGAAACGCAGACCGTGCTCGCTGATCAGCCATTGCTCCACGGGCTCGCCGAGCAGCCATTCGCCGGGGCTGTCCGGCAGGTAGCGGTGTTGCAACAACAGGCCGTGGGCCTGGCTCCGCTGCCAGGCCGGGGATTGGCACAGGGCCAGCAGCATAGACTTCAGCTCATCCAATTCGGCCGGCTCCGGCTGGCGGAACAGCGCCACCAACAGCACGCCTTGCAGCCAATCGACGGTGATCTGTTCCAGCCCCGGCCAGCAGCGACCGCGGCCGTGAAACAGGCGGCGGGTTTCTTCGGGGGCGGGGCTCAGGGCGTCGAGCAGATGCTGTTGCAGGGTGGCGATATCGCTCGGGGTCATAAGGGTCTTAGGTGGTGAACGGGTTGGACGGCATTTTAAGTCGATTGGCGCGGCAAGGCGCCAATCGCCGGATCGCTTGCTTCGATAGTTTCTATCGGAAATCGCACATGGAACTGATTGCACCGAGCCCCTAGCATGGCCCGCACCATCAATCACTGCATAAGGAACCGTCATGCATATCGAAGAAGCCATCCGCAGCCGCCGCGCCGTCAAAGGTTACGACCCGAGCTTCAACCTCAGCCAGGAAACCAAGGACGAGCTGTTGCAACTGGCGTTGCTCGCGCCTTCGGCGTTCAACCTGCAGCATGTGCGCTTCGTCGAAGTCAGCGACCCGGCGCTGCGTCAGCAGATCCGCGAGGTGGCATGGGGCCAGGCGCAGGTGACCGATGCCTCGATGCTGGTGGTGGTGTGCGCCAAGCTCGATAGCTGGCAAGCGGACGTCGGCCGCGTCTGGCAGGGCGCCCCCGAGGAAGTGCAGGCTTACATGGCCGGCGCCATCGATGCCTACTATCGCGACAAGCCGCAAGTGCAGCGCGACGAAACCATGCGCAGCTGCGGGCTGATGGCGCAAACCCTGATGCTCGCCGCACGCGGCAAGGGCCTGGATTCCTGCCCGATGGATGGCTTCGATTTCGACGCCGTGGCCAAGCTGATCAACCTGCCGGACAACCACGTGATCGCACTGATGGTCGCGGTCGGCAAAAAGACCGTCGAGCCCAAGCCGCGCATCGGCAAGCTGCCGTTCGACGAGGTGGTGATTCGCAACAGGTTCTAAAAGCCGTTGTTGCGGCCTTACCTTAATAGCAGCGCAATCCCGGACTTTGCCATCCCGGATTGCGCTGCGCTTATCCAGGCTACAAGACTGCAGAACAAGGCGGCATCTACAAAAGCGCCATCGCTGAGCGCCTGTGCCGCCTCCTTCCTCGATCCGATCCCCCGCGCCGCCACGGATAGGTTTAGCGCCTGGGTCGACGCATGTAAGCCAAACGCCATAGGCATTTAACGCATATCGCCTACAGCACCATGGCGTATCGCTACTTTTTCACCTGGGCAAAATGCCACTATTCTGTGTGACATAGCTCACGGATGAGTCGTCTATGACGTACTCCTCCCCCTCAGTAATAGGCAGTAGAAGGGACTCGATCATGGACGAACAACGTAAACTCGAAGAGCACCGCAAACTCCCCGAGCTTCGTGCGCACATCGACAAACTGCTCGGTAAGGGCTGGGTGATCACCTCCCGCAGCCCGCTGAAATTGCAAAACGGCCACAGAGTCTTATTGGTCTCGTATGGCATGTTGATCTGCGAAGGACTGGCGGCCTGATCCACTACGCAGCGACCTGCCTACCGATAGCCGGCGGGCAGTCTTCAATCGCTATGCCGCACCGACCAGGGCGATATCCACCTGACGGCGCGCATTGAAATATCGCCAGCACGACAGCCATGACTGCGGCTATCGGGCTGGCAACTCCATAGAGCACGATCGAGCCCCCGACTTAAGACCGCCTAGTCATCCGGACGGCGCCAACCCCTGTACTCTCCTTCACCCGCCTACCTGCCACCACCAACAGCCATAGCAACCGGAAATCTTGCCACGCAGGGTTTATGGGGATGCCTATGCTTGTTGATGGCCGGCTCACCCATGGCGAAATGCTTGAGTGGTTTTGGAGTTGCCTGCTCCTGCTGGCGATGCAAGCGCGCGGAGGCTGTCGATGGTGATAAAGCGGACGTGGCGTCTGCCGCTCAAACTACTGGTGCTGGTGCTGCTCAGTGCCGGCTTGGCCGAAGGCCTTGGCCGCGGCGGCTTTCTGCAGTGGGGCGAGCGCCGCCTGCAGGATTTGCATTTCCAGTGGCAGGGGCGGCGCGACGAACCTCTGCAGGTGGCCATAGTGGCAATCGATGAGGAGAGCCTGGCACTCTATCCGGATGATCCCATGCTGTTCTGGACCGACCGCCTGGCGGTGGCGATCGAACGCCTGCGTCAGGTCGGGGTGCCGTTCGTCGGCCTGGATATGCTTTACAGCATCAGCCCCGAGCGCTGGCTGAGCAAACTCGGTGGCGCCCAGCAACAGAGCACGCGTGACTATGATCGGGCGTTTCGTGAGCAATTGAGCAGCGGCCAGTTGCTGCTGGTGGCCAGCCGTTCCAACAGTGGCGCACAGGTCAGCGACTATCTGCTGCCGAGCCCCGATTACCTGCTGGCACTGCCCGACTACGAACTACTGCCCCATGTCGGCCTGGCCGATTTGCTGGCTGAGGGCGATGGCCTGGTGCGGCGTTACCGCATCGCGCCCGTTGCCGCTGCTGCGCGCGCGCAACTGCAGGACGAGCTGCCGCAGTTGAGCCTGCCTGCGTTACTCGCGGTACGCGCCACAGGCCAGGATGTACGGGCTAGCAGCTGGCGCTTGGGCGGCCGCGAACTGCAACGCGATCAGCCTGCCGAGGTCATCCCCTACCTCGGCCCACCTGGCTCTTTCCCGCCCGTTCCCTTGAAACAGCTGCTGGCCGAGGACGCCTTGGACAATCCGCAGGTGCAAGCGCTACGCGGCAAGCTGGTGCTGCTGGGCGCCACCGCCGCGGGCTTGAACGATGCCCATTTCACCCCCTTCAGCAGTGGATTCATCGGTGGCCGCAGCCTGCTGATGAGTGGCGTGGAGATTCACGCCAATGTGCTGCAAGCGCTGCTAAGCGGCGCCCAGCTGCAAACTCCAACGCCGTTTTGGCGGGCACTCGCCCTGGTGCTGCTGGGCGGTCTGGCGGTTTGTGGCTTTGTGCGCCTGCCGGTATGGGCGGCGCTGGCGGGCTGGTTGCTCGCGGTGGTGACGCTGCTGTTGCTCGGCCAGCTGTTTTTTCGCCATGGCTGGCTGCTGCCGCTGGGCAGTGCGGGGCTAACGCTCTCATTGTGTTTGCTCGGTGTGTTGGGGCTGCGCCTGACGGGCGAGGAACGCGAGCGCAGTCGCCTGCGGCAGATGTTCGGTCGGTATGTCTCCAATCAGGTGGTCGAGGCGCTGCTCAAGTCCGGTGAACGCCCGGAGCTGGGCGGGCAGACGCAGCAGGTCACAGTGCTGTTTTCCGATATTCGTAACTTCACCAGCATCAGCGAACGCCTGAGCGCCAAGGAGGTGGTGGAAATGCTCAACGCCTACTTCGCCCGCGCCTGCGAGCCCTTGCTGGCCGAAGGCGGCAGCATCGACAAATTTATCGGCGATGCGGTGATGGTCGAATTCGGCTCGCCGCTGCCAGTGCCTGATCACGCCCTGCGCGCGGCCCGCGCTGCGCTAGCCTTGCAGAAGGTGGCACAGGAATTCGCCGGTTGGATGCGGCAGCGCTTTCCCGCCCATGATTTACCGCCCTTCGCCGTCGGCATTGGTCTGCATAGCGGCGAGGCGGTATTGGGCAACATAGGCTCGCCGGTACGCATGGAGTTCACCGCCATTGGCGACACGGTGAATCTGGCTTCGCGGCTGGAAAGCATGACCAAGGAGTTGGGCTGCTCGATGCTGGCCAGCGCCGAGTGCATCGCCGCAACGGGCGCGACGGTGCGCTGTGGGCGTAGCGAAGTGATCCGGGTAAAGGGTCGCGAGGCACCTATTCGGGTATTCGAAATTATCGGACTGCAACAAGAGGGTCGGGAAAATGACTAGACACCTGTGGTTCTGCGCCGCGCTGCTGTTTACCGGCATCGCGCAAGCTAACGAAGTCGCGATGGTGACCGCCTTAAGCGGCACAGCCGAACTGCACCCGTCCGGGGCCAGCGCTGCAACGCCGCTCCAGGCCTTCGTCAAGCTGCATGAAGGCGATCGGCTGACCCTGCATGAGCCTGTGCGGCTGCAACTGGTGTTCTTTGCCAGCGGCGCAGAGCAGCTCTGGCAGGGGCCAGGCGAGTTGCAGGTGCTGGCCAGTGGCGCCAAGGCAGCGGATGCGGGGCTGCAACCCCAGGTGCGCCAGCTGCCCAGAGTGCTGGTCAAACAGCTGGCCAAGACTCCGGCCCCGGATGGCCAGGTCAAGGCCGGGATGGTGCGCCTACGCAGCATGCCCAGCGGCGGAACCCTCGAATCGGTGGAAAACAACTACGCTCAAATGCGGAGCAAAGCCGACGCAACAGACCGCAACCCAGAGCTGTACTTGCTGGCGGGCTATTTTGAATTACATGAGTTCGACAAGCTGACGCAATTGCTCTCGCAGTTGGACGAGCAGGCCCCAGGCAACAGTGAAATCGCCGTGCTCCGTTCGCTTTATCTGCGCGCCATCAACAACGCCAAAATGGCAAAAGAGCCGTAACGCCGATAAGAAAAATCTGCCTCGCGAGGAGCTTGTCAATGAACACAACCACCAAGCTGGTTATGGCCGGCATCTGTCTAGCATCGCCCATCAGCGCGTTCGCCAACTGTTTGAGCGCCTACTCGGGGTACTCGTCCGGCGGCATATTCGCCGAACAGGCGATCTCCAACCATCCCGAGTGTTTCGGCGGTGGTACAACCACTTCGCAAGTGTTGCTCAACGCAACCGCGGCCCAGCAATTTACCGCTATTTCCGACGCCCTGGCGCGGCGCTGGACGGCACCCGGCGCGCCCCGTCTGGCGGCTACTGGTGGCGGTCGGGGCATGGCCGCGGGCGATGTGGCGCAGCCGTTCAACCTGTGGGGCAACGTCACCGACGACGATATCGATCAGCGTTACGAGAACAACTCCGGCAGCAACACCAAGAACGACTTCGATATCCAGAACTACGTGCTCGGCGGCGACTATGGCCTGTCTTCAGCACTGGTCGTGGGTCTGTCCGTAGCCATCGACAGGGGCGATCTGTCGGGAATAACCACCGCCCTAGGTGCAGAAAGAAACGACCTAAGCAGCCGCGGCTATATGGTCGCACCCTACCTCGGCTGGCAACTGAGCGACGAGTTCTCCCTGGATGCCAGTATCGGCCTCGGCCAGGGCCGCCTGGACGCGAGCAACAGCAGCACCCAGGATGTCGACCGTTGGTATACCGGCGTCAACCTCAACTACCAACGCTGGCTGGACAACTGGCAGTTCACCGGCAGGCTCGGCTATCTGCATGCCGAGGAGCACTACGACAATGTCCATCTGCGTGGCGAAACCGAGGATGTGTTGGGCCAGAGCAAACTGCAGGACTCCGACGCGAAGAACAAGCTCGACCGCATTCAGATCGGCGGCCAAGTCGGCTATTGGCTGAACGGTTGGCTGCCCTATGTCGGCCTCAAATATATGGATGATGTGCACCGCTCTACCACTCTGGACTTCTCCCCCAACGACCCTATCGGCAAAGAGGCCTGGGTATGGACGGTAGGCGTGAATTACTTCTCGCTGGCCCATGGCATCACCGGCGGCGTGGCCTATGAGCAGGAAGAGGGGCGTAGTCACCAGAACATGAATACCTGGGTGGCCAACCTCAACCTGCGCTTCTGAGTCAAACCTATGCCCTGGGCACGTTGGCGACTGTTGGCCGCAGCGCTAGGCGCGGCCCTGCTGAGCGCCTGCGCCACCCAGGGCCCGGCATATCTGCACGGCGCGCAAGACCGACCTGAGTCCTGGGCCACTGCCCGCGGCTGGTCGCCCGTGGCGCTACGGCCAGGGCAATTCAAGCTGTTGGCCTTGTTGCGGCAAGCCCGGCAGACGCCCAGCCTGACGGTGTATCTGGAAGGCGACGGCGCCCCCTGGCCTGGCGCTTATCGACCGCCGCGCGATCCTACGCCGTTACGGCCCATGGCGTTGTTGCTGGCCGAACGCGACCCGACAAGCAGCGTCGCCTACCTGGGCCGGCCCTGCCAGTATCTCGCGCCAGCGGCGCTGGCCGATTGTTCGAGTGCCTACTGGAGCGAGCGGCGTTTTGCGCCCGAGGTGCTGAGCGCCATGGATCAGGCCCTGAGCCAGCTCAAGCAACTGGCTGGCGCCGAACGCTTGCGCCTGATCGGTTATTCCGGCGGCGGCGTGATCGCCACCCTGTTGGCGCAGCGGCGTGACGATGTCGAGGCGCTGGTCACCCTGGCGGCGCCGCTGGCGCTGGCCGAGTGGGCACGGCTAAAGGGCCTGTCGCCCCTGCATGGCTCGCTCGATCCGCTGGACGGGCCTGGCCCCCTGCCCTATGCCGTGCACTTGGTAGGCAAGCGCGATCAGGTGGTGCCGGATAGCCTTGGCGCACGCTTCGTCGCCATCCACGGTGGGCGCCTGGAGCGCTTACCCGACTTCGACCATGGCTGTTGTTGGGTGGAACATTGGCCAAGGCTGCTACCGAGCGAGGAGGCTGAGTGATGCGAACGCCAGCTGTTGCAGCTTTGCTTGCCATTGCGATGGCGGCCTTGATCAACGTGCAGGCCCTGGCCGGATTCCGTCCACCGCCCTTTGCTGGCGGTATACCCGGCCGCGCGCAGATGCAGGCGATCGATATGCAGCGCCACCAAGCCCGCACCCTGTTGTACCGCGAAGCGCTTGAGGAATTGCGGCGCAATCCGCGGGTGGTGGATGTGCGCGAGTGCAACGCGAGCGACGACGACCAGGCCTACTGCCTGCCCAAGGCTGCCCCAGCCGGGGTGCCTGCGGCCATTGCCGGGCGACCGACAGAAAGGCGCGTAGCGCTGTTGATTGGCAATAACCAGTATTTGGCACCGATCCCGCCCCTGCTCACCCCCATCCATGATGTGCAGCGGGTCGCGGCCACCTTGAAGCAGGTTCTCGGTTTCGAGGTGCGAGTGCTGACCAATGCCAGCAAGGCCGACATCGTTCGCGCGGTTGCCGCACTGGCCCGCGAGATGACGCCCGCCGATGCGGTGTTTGTCTACTACGCCGGGCATGGCTATCTGTTCGATGAAACCGAGATGGGTTACTGGATACCCAGCGACGGCTCGGTGAAGAGCGCGGCGCAGTGGCTCTCCAATAAGGACATCGCCACCTTGCTGCGGGCGATACCCGCCCGTCAGGTGCTGCTGGTCTCGGACAGCTGTTTCTCCGGCACCCTGGTACGAGGCCCGTCCTACCAGGGTGGCCAACTCTCGACCGCCGAGGTACTGCGCAAGCGTAGCGTGTTGGTGTTGTCTTCCGGCGGCGAAGAGCCGGTATCCGACGAAGGCAAGGACGGCCATTCCGTGTTCGCCTGGCATTTTCTGCGCAGCCTGCAGCAACTGGACGCCACGGTAGCGGGCTTCGATGTGTATCAGGTTGTGCGCCATGGCGTTAGCCAGGACTACCCGCAACAACCGCAGTATGGCGCTGCGGCGGTTGCCGGCCATGAGGCTGGCGGCGAGTACCTGTTCGAGCGGCGGGCCAATTGATAGCAGTACCTTCGCAGCCCGTTTACCGACTGTGGCGGCACAGCCAAGCCAGCTCAGTCGCGGGCGCTAAGCACTATCCGCTCGATCAACCACTGCAATGCCGGGTCGCGTTGGCGTTGCGCCAGGCTGACGATTTCCAGATGGAACGGGCCCACGGCAAACGGCAGCTCGAACAATTGCAGCGGCAACAGCGTGGCGAAGTAGCGCGCCAGCTGGCTGGGCAGCACCGCTGCAAGCTCGCTGCTGGCGACTATATGCGCGGCTTGCAGGTAATTCGGCGTGGTATAGCGAATATCCCGGCACAGGCCCTGCTCTCCCAACCATTGGTCGACCATGCCGCGGGTCTGCCCGCCATGCACCCAAAGATGACGCAACCCGAGAAATGCCGGTAGATCCAATTCGCCCTGTACCTGCGGGTGGTCGCGACGTAGCGCCACCTGCAGGGTTTCGCTCATCCAGTGGCGCCGGGAAAAACGCGCCGGCAGCGTCTCGAAACGTCCCACCACCAGGTCCAGTTCGCCCTTGTCCAAGGCTTCGGCGGGCAAGGTCGAACTCAAGTGCTGGATGTCGATCGCAATGCCCGGCGCCAGCTCGCTGAGCTGCCGGACCAGCCGCGGCATGCAGATCAGCTCGACGTAGTCGGTCAGCGCGATGTTGAAGCGCTGACGGCTGCTCGCCGGATCGAAGCCATCGCCGCCTTTCAGGCTTTCTTCGATTTGCTGCAAGGCCGCGCGTATCGGCGTCTCCAGGGCGAGCGCCCGGGGCGTCGGTTGCATGCTGCGGCCGACCCGCACCAGCAAAGGGTCGTCGAGCAGTTCGCGCAGGCGGCCGAGGGCGTTGCTCACCGCCGGCTGGCTCAGCGCCAGCCGCTCGGCCGCCCGCGAGACGTTGCGCTCGCGCATCAGCGCATCGAACACACGCAGCAGGTTGAGATCGAAATTCGGCAGCACTTATTCACCAAGAGAATAGGAGGTATCACAAGTCTAAATTTCAAAAATAGTAACGTCTTGCTTATGGTGGTGGGCGAACTTTCTTCGGCATATGAGGCATGACCATGAGCCACGCTGTTTTCTCCCTCGATCGAGCCGCCGTGATCGGTGCCGGCACCATGGGCCGCGGCATCGTCATGAGCCTGGCCAACGCCGGCATCCCGGTGCTGTGGCTGGATAACAATCCGCAGATGCTCGAACAGGCGCTGAAGACGGTGGCCGAAACCCAGGCGCATAACGTCAAACTCGGGCGCATCGATCAGGCACAAGCCGACGCGCGCCAGGCCTGCATCGTTCCGGTGGACGACTATGCGGCGCTGGGCGCGGTCGATCTGGTGATCGAGGCGGTGTACGAGAACCTCGAACTCAAGCAACAGATTTTCCGCACCCTGGACACCCTGCTCAAGCCCAGCGCGATCCTCGCCAGCAACACCTCGGCGCTGGATATCGACGCCATCGCCGCCGTCACTCAACGCCCGCAGCAGGTGCTGGGCCTGCACTTCTTCAGCCCGGCGCACATCATGAAGCTGCTGGAAATCGTCCGCGGCGCGCGCACCAGCCAGGCCGTGCTCGACGCCGCCTTGGCGCTCGGCCAGCGCATCGGCAAGGTCAGCGTGGTGGCCGGCAACTGCGACGGTTTTATCGGCAACCGCATGCTGCACACCTACGTGCGCGAGGCGCGGATGCTGCTGCTCGAGGGCGCCTATCCGCATCAGGTCGACGCCGCGCTGCAAGGCTTCGGTTTCGCCATGGGCCCGTTTCGTATGTACGACGTGGTGGGCATCGACCTGGAGTGGCGCGCCCGCGAGCTGGCCGGCAAGGGCCAGGACGAGCCGACAGTGCAGGTAGATAACCGCCTCTGCGCACTCGGTCGCTTCGGCCAGAAGGCCGGCATGGGCTACTACCGCTACGCCGAGGGCAGCCGTCAGGCCGAGCACGACCCCGAGGTCGACGCCCTGGTGCTGCAAGTTTCCGAACAACTGGGCTTCGTGCGCCGCGATATCGACGCCACGGAAATCCTCGAACGCTGCCTGCTCGCGCTGGTCAACGAGGGGGCGAAAATCCTCGAGGAGAATATCGCCGCCAACAGCCACGACATCGACCTGGTGTACCTCAATGGCTATGGCTTCCCGGCCGACAAGGGCGGGCCCATGGCCTGGGCCGACAGCCAGGGCGTGGCGGCGATCGAGCAGCGCCTGAAAGCCTTGCAGCCGTTGTTCGGCGACCATTGGCAGCCGGCCAAATTGATCGAGCATCTGGCCGCCAGCCATAAGCGATTCTCCGATGTGCGCGAGGGACAGCTATGAGCTATCAGCCCCCGCTACGCGACATGCGCTTCGTGCTGCACGAGCTGTTCGATATCAGCGGTCATTGCGCGCTGCTGGACAATGGCCTGGACCGCGAGCTGATCGACGGCGTGCTGGAGGAAGGCGCGCGCTATGCCGCCGGCGTGGTGGCGCCGCTCAACCGCAACAGCGACGAGCAAGGCGTGACCCTGGAAAACGGCGCGGTGAGTACCCCCGCCGGCTTCGTCGAGGCCTATCGGCAGTACGTCGACAATGGCTGGGCGAGCATGACCGGCCCCAGCGAATATGGCGGTCAGGCGCTACCGCAGCTGCTGGCGTGCAATTTCCACGAGATGTTGATGAGCGCATCGCTGTCGTTCCGGATCTATTCCGGGCTGACCGAAGGCGCGGTGCTGGCGCTGTACAAGCACGGCAGCGACGCGCTCAAGCAGGCCTACCTGCACAAACTGGTGAGCGGCCAGTGGGCCGGCACCATGTGCCTGACCGAGCCCCAGGCCGGCACCGACCTGGCGCTGCTGCGCACCCGCGCCGAACCCCAGGCCGACGGCAGCTACAAGGTCAGCGATAGCAAGATCTTCATTAGCGGCGGCGAGCAGGACCTCAGCGAGAACATCGTCCATCTGGTGCTCGCCCGCCTGCCCGATGCGCCCGCCGGGGTGAAGGGCATCAGCCTGCTGCTGGTGCCGAAGTTCATCGCCAACGCCGATGGCACGCCGGGCGCGCGCAATGCCCTGAGCTGCGGCGCCATCGAACACAAGATGGGGATCAAGGGCGCGGCGACCTGCGTGATGAACTTCGACGGCGCCAGCGGCTGGATCGTCGGCGAGCCGAACCAGGGCCTGGCCTGCATGTTCACCATGATGAACGACGCGCGCTTCCAGGTCGGCTTGCAAGGCTTGGGGATCGGCGAAGCGGCGTTCCAGGGCGCCCTCGGCTATGCCCGCGAACGCCTGCAATCGCGCGCCCTCAGCGGCGCCGCCGAGCCACACAAGGCCGCCGACCCGATCATCGTTCACCCGGATGTGCGGCGCATGCTGCTGACCCAGAAAACCCTGGTCGAAGGCAGCCGCATGCTGGCCGCCTACTGCGCGCGCCAGCTCGACCTCGAACACGGTCACCCGAACGCCGCGGCGCGCAAGGCCGCCGGCAAGCGCGCGGCGCTGCTGATCCCGATCGTCAAAGCCTTCTTCACCGATATGGGCCAGGAAGCCGCCAGCCTCGCCGTGCAGGTCTACGGCGGCCACGGCTATATCCGCGAGTGGGGCATCGAGCAATTGATGCGCGACAGCCGCATCACCCAGTTGTACGAAGGCACTAACGGCATCCAGGCGCTGGACTATATCCGCCGCAAGCTGCTCGGCGATGGCGGCGCGGAGCTCTCGGCACTGCAAGCCGAATTCAGCGAGCTGTGCGACCGACAGGCCGCGCGCCCGGTACTCGCCGAACTGGCCAGAACCGTACAGGCGCGTCTTGGCGAATGGCGCGAACTGAGCGCCGAGGTGATCGCCGCCAGCCAGCGCGACCCGCAGGAGATAGGCGCCACCTCGGTCGACTTCCTGCAGTATTCGGCTTATGTATTGCTCGCCGGCTTCTGGCTGCAGGCGGCGGCGCGGGCGCAGGATGCGCTGGACGCCGGCACTGGCGAGGCGGCGTTCTACCAGGCCAAGCGGCACAGCGCACAGTTCTATCTGCGCCGGGTGCTGCCGCGGGCCAGCGGCCATCGCGAGGCGCTGCTCGGCGGGGCGAATTGTTTGATGGCGATGCCCGAGCAAAGCTTCGCGTTCTGACGCACGCAGCGCTTGGGTAGGTTGGTGTTGGCACAGCCCAGTAGCCCGGATGCAATCCGGGAGCGGTGTCGGACGAAAGATTTTCCCCGGATTGCATCCGGGCTACAAAGGCTCGCGCATATTCGCCGGGTTGGAAAACGCGCCTTTGTAGGGTGGACATGGGTTTTACATAGAGCAAGAGGATCGAAACATGCATCCGTTCAGTTTCGCCACCACCGCGCAGATCATCTGCGAAGTCGGCTCGGCGCGTCGCCTGGGCGCCTTGTGCCAGGAGCGCGGCGCGCGTTCGGTGTTGATCGTCACCGATCCCGGCATTACCAAACTCGGCCTGCTGAACGAGGTATTGCCCGGTTTCGCCGAAGCCGGCGTGGCGGCCGAAGTATTCGACCAGGTGCTGGCCGATCCGCCCGAAGCCATAGTGCTGAGCGCGGTGGCCCAGGCCAAGGCGCTGGACGCCGAGCTGGTCGTCGGCTTCGGCGGCGGCAGCTCGATGGACGTGGCCAAACTGGTCGCCCTGCTCGCCCATCCCGAATGCATGCAGAGCCTGGCGGATATCTATGGCGTCGGCAATGCCAAGGGCCGGCGCCTGCCGCTGATCCAGGTGCCGACCACCGCCGGCACCGGCTCGGAAGTCACCCAGATCGCCATTATCACCACCGGCGAAACCAGCAAGATGGGCGTGGTTTCGCCGTTGCTGCTGCCGGATCTGGCGCTGCTGGATGCCGAGCTGACCCTCGGCCTGCCGCCGGCGATCACCGCCGCCACCGGGATCGACGCCATGGTCCATGCGATCGAGGCCTACACCAGCGCGCTGAAGAAGAACCCGCTGTCCGACCTGCTGGCCCGCGAGGCCCTGCGTTTGCTCGCGGCGAACCTCGACGAGGCGGTGCATAACGGCGGCAACCGCGAGGCGCGCCAGGCCATGCTGCTCGGCGCCTGCCTGGCCGGCCAGGCGTTCGCCAATGCGCCGGTGGCGGCGGTGCATGCGCTGGCCTATCCGTTGGGAGGGCATTTCCATATTCCCCACGGTTTGGCCAACGCCCTGGTGCTGCCCCATGTACTCGGCTTCAACGCCGAAGCAGCGGCGCCTTTGTATGCCGAGCTGGCGCCACTGGTGCTCGGCGAGCGCCTGCGCCCCGGCGATGCGCTGAGCCTGACCGAGCAATTTATCGGCGCACTGGCCGCCTTCAGCACGCGCAGCGGCCTGCCGACGCGCCTGCGCGATGCCGGCGTGGCGGAAAATATGCTGGCGCAACTGGCGGCCGACGCCATGTTGCAACAGCGCCTGCTGGTGAATAATCCGAGAGAAATGGCCGAAGCCCAGGCCCTGGCGATTTACCAAGCGGCTTATTAGGACCGTATCGCGGCTGAAACGGGGTACCGCCCAGCACATCCCACGGAGCGCCGCGTTTTTGTGGGAGGGGCTTTAGCCGCGACGCTTTTGCATTCACGCCTAATCCAAGGAATTCCGATGAACCAACCTCAGAATGTAGTCCGGATGCAATCCGGGGAAAGATGGTGCGGCTAATACCGCTCCCCGGATTGCATCCGGGCTACAAGAGCAATGTGGGCATCGCGAAGCTTTGTCCACCGCGGGCACCCAGGCGGCGGACAAGCCTTCGGCATGTCCGCCCTACTTGTTCACTCCGTATGGCCAAAGATTCCCAGAGTTGAAGAACCACAAGGACATATATGAGCCAACCCCAGCACCTGCGCAGCGACTACCTGCACTTCCAGCCGATCACCACGCGCTGGCACGACAATGACCTCTACGGCCATGTGAATAACGTGACCTACTACAGCTACTTCGACAGCGCGGTGAACGCCTACCTGATCGAAGTCGGCGGCCTGGATATACATGGCGGCGCGGTGGTCGGCTTCGTGGTCAGTTCGAGTTGCGACTACTTCGCCTCCATTGCCTTTCCCGAGCGCATCGAGATCGGCCTGCGGGTCGGCAAGCTGGGCAACAGTTCGGTGCAATACGAGCTGGCGGTGTTCAAGGCCGGCGAGGATGAAGCCTGCGCGGCGGGGCGTTTCGTGCATGTCTTCGTCGAGCGCCAGAGCAATCGCCCGGTGACCATCCCCGAGCCCCTGCGCACGGCGCTTACGGCCCTGCTCACCGCCCCTCGATAAGCGAGGAAAGCAGCCTTTAGCGACATGTTTGATCAAGAAACGACCTTGGTTCATAAAACTGGCACATCTGATGCTTAGTATCAGGTAACTCCAGTTTTGGGGGCCTTGGTACAGGCAGGCCGGGGATTCCCCTCTTTTACACCCGCAGCAGAAAGGCCACCTCTCGAGGTGGCCTTTTTCATTTACAGCGTACGGATTACGGGGCCTACAGGCCCTGGCCAGGCTGCCAGTCGGCACAACAGCGGCCCAGGTCCCGGCACAACGCCCTTCCATCCGCACGTATCGTTCTGGTGCAGCACGCCCCAATCGGGCTCACCGCAGCGGCCTTAACGGTACAGCTCGCGACGGAAGATCAAGGGCGCGGCGCCGCGGTAGATGCCGAAAGTGGCCAGGCCACTCGGATCGTCGAGCACGCCATCGCCGTTCCAATCGAACTTGAGCCAGGCCGGCGCCGCATAGGTCAGCGGCATGCTGCCCGAGCTAGCGGCTCCCGGCGCGCTCAACAGGTAGTTGCCAAGGCCGGTCAGCGCGACATAAGGGCCACTGCCCAGCGTCGGCACGCCGCTACCGCTGTCGCTGCGTTGATAGGTGCCCAGGGCGACCGCTGCGAAGTCGCTGCAACTGTCCAGGGGATTGGGCGCATAGCCGCTGCCAGTGAAATAGGCGGCGGTAAAGGGCACCGCTAAGTCCTGTAATTCGGAGCCATGGGCATTGCCGATACGCGCCTGGCCGAGGCGGAAGTCGCTGGTTGCAGCGTCGAGAACGCTGCCGGTAACGCCATCGCTGTCGGTCGCGGTGGTGAGAATCGCCAGGTCATAGGGGGCACGCGGCGCATTGAATAGAAAGCCTGCGTCGTTGGCGACGTAATCGAAATGGCCGTTGCCCGCACTACCTGCGCTCAAATCGGTGCCGCTGACGGCGATTATGCCCATGCCGCCCGGATCGCTATAAGCGATATCCGCGCCGCTCAGCTTGGCGAAAGCGCCGGTGTAATTGCGCGTCACCGCACCAGCGCGGTTTAGCGCGGACAGCGAACCATTGAAGGCGAAGCTTTGCCCGGTCTTTTGCGCCTGGGCAGGCGGGCCGGGCTGGGCAATCAGGCCGGCGTAGGTCGAGGTGCCACAAGCCGGGGTCAGGCTGGGATCTGCGAGCTCAAAGCTGGCTGGGTAGAAGCGGCCGAGATTGGCGCTGGTGCCAGGGCCGACGGTCTCACTGAAATAACCGTTGACCGGCGGCGTGGCGCTGATGGTGAACACGCCGACCTCGGAAAGGCTTTGGCCGGTCAGAACCGCCTCTCCCAAACCGGCGTCGACGATATCCACGGTTTCCGTGCCCAAAGTGGCGGCAGCCCCGCCCGCCGGCGCGATCAGGGTGCTGGCGAGAGCGATGTCGCTCTGGCGATAGTTCGGCGTGGTGCCGTTGTCGCAGAAATCCGTGTCCCCGTCCGCCTCCCAGGTAGCACCGCGCACGCGCAAACGGAAGCCATCGCCGGCGGCAACGAACGCCGAGCAACCGGCATCACCGGCGGCGCAGTCGCTATTCGGCGAATCGCTGTATACGCAGAGGCCTACGGGCTTGCTGACGAACGAGTCGGCCCTGCTCATCACCAGCCCGGCCTCCTCCCCGGAGGTTGGTGCATAGCGCGCATTCAAGGTCATCAAGCCGGCATCGGCGTAGTGCACGTTGATAGTCGTTTGCGCGCCCGCGGAGAACACCAAATCGATATCGGTGCCCGGTAGGCTGCCGGCGACCGGCGTGCCGTTGACCCGCACGGGGCGCGTGCCGCTATCCGGATCGTCGTAATCGGCCCAGAACTGCAATGTGCGCGTGCCAGACTCGAAGGCCGGCACACAGGCTTCGGTGGTATCGTCCTTGCGCACCGCAAACAGCCCGATATCGGCCGACTCCTTGTTAGCCAGCAGCGTGGGCACATCGAAAATAAAGCCGCTATCGAGGAAATCGATCAGGCAACCTGCCGTCGAGCAGGTGGTCTGGCTGTTCGGCTTCGCGGTGGGCGTTAAAGCCGCCGCGCCGATCGCGACCTGCCCGATTGCCGTATTGCGCAGCTGGAGCACGGCGCTGCCACCGCTGAAGCTGAGAACGTTGCCGGCGAGGCTGGCCGGCGCGGTCGCGGTCCAGCCGGCGGCAGGCGCCAGGGTCATGGTGACCGGATCGGTGTAGAGCGAGCTGCAATCGGCACTCAGACAGGCGCGAACGATCACCTGCTGCGGACTGCAGGTCAGCGCGGGATTGGCATAGGCGAAGTCGAAGTGGTCGATCTGCTCGGTGATCGGGTTGATCGTTGTGGCGCAGACCTGCAAATCGTCCAGCTCGTGGATATTGGTCGAGCCGCCGGTCGAGCCGGTCAGCGACAAGTAGAAGTTTTCCGGCAGCGCGGCTTGACCGAAAGCGGCCAAGGCATTCACCGCGTCGAGGTTGGGCAGCACCATGAAGCCGGCGCCGCTGTCGCGCTCGACGGTCACCAGGGCTTGGCCGTCGACCCGGCCATCCACGGTGATGCGATAGGTATGCCCAGGGCCGGCACTGGTGCTGGCCGCCGCGTCGATCGCCGGATTGAGGTTGGCCGGGGTGCCGGCGATATAGCGGTAACCCGCCGACCCGGAACCGGAGCCGCGGATGGCCACCGAATCGTTGCGCTGTCCCGGCCCGTCGTCGGGGCTACCGCCTTCAGTGGAGAAGTTGCCGTATTCGTCGATGCCCACCCCCAGCCAGCCACCGGCGAAACCGGGGTTGGCCGCATCGCCACGGGTGCCGTAACCCAAGGGCCCGCCAAAGGCGCCCGGCTGCGGGGTGATGCTGGCATCCGAGAGCACCACGGCGATGCCGTCGGCGCCGCTGCCGTTGTAGGCGTAGTGCTTGAACTGCAGCTGGATATAGTTGCCCGCGGCGGGGAACAGGCGCTGTAAGGTCGAGGAAGTGGCGACGTTGCCCTGGTTGCTGGTCAGACGCATACGCGCGCTGGCGATGGTCGGCGTGAAGGCCGTTGCGCCGCGGCTGGCGACGGACCAGTCGCCGCCCAGGCTGGCGCGGCCGAAGTCGTCGTTGAAGCATTGCAGGGCCAGTTCGCATTGGTGCCGCTCGGCCACCAGGGCACTGATCGCCGCCTCGGAGAGCGCACCGCTGTAAATCCGCAACTCATCCAACTGGCCATTGAAGTAGCGCCCGGCCAAGCCTTGGTCCTGGCCGAGCTGCAACGGATCGCTATTGGCCCGCGGCGTGCCGCTGAAACTGGCCTGGCCGGCCAGGTTGCCGTTGATATAGATACGCTGATCGCCCGGGGCGAAGCGGATCAGCACATGGCTCCATTGCCCCGGCGTCAGCGCGACGTTGCTGTCGAACTCGCGCGTGGCGTTGGGTCCGGTGGTCTGCCACCACCAGTTGACGGTGCCATTGGGCTTGAGGTGGAACTCGTAGTTTTCGTCCTTCGACAAGATGCTCATCAAGCCCGAGGCCGGCAAGGTGTTCGGCTTGACCCAGAGGCCGATGGTGAAGCGGTCCTGCAAGGTAAGCAGGTCGTTATGGGCGCGCTGCACATACTGGTTGGCCGCACTGTTGAAACTACCGTACGCGCAAGTGCCCAAGGAGTTCTGTGCCGGCAATGCCGGGGCGCCGTCCGCCGTATTTGCGCCATTGAACACGCTGCCGTTGAGACCATTGCCGGAGGCATCGACAACCTCGTTAGCCGCGCCGCTCCAGGCGGCTTCGTCCAACGACCAGCTCAATATCTCGGTAACCGCGCCGTTTGACGGCGAACAGGCATTGGCCGGCGTAGAGTTGGGTACGCAGGTGCCGATCACCGTGCTCGGGCTATTGACGAAAATCGTCGAGTAACTGGGTGCGGTCAGGTCGCCGTACACCGTCGAGTTGTTCAGGGTCACCGGACCGCTGACGGAGGTGACGGTGACACTGTTCTGCGCACTGCCCACAGCACTGTTGCTAAAGGTCACGGTGCTCGCGCCACTGACCGAGCCACTGGTCATGGTCACACCGGAAAAGATCGCAGGGTTGTTCGCTGCGACGAAACTGCCGGCGATGGTACCGCCGGTGATGCTCAGGCCCGAGGAGTCCGAACGCGCACCGGCCAGCAGGTCGGTGCCATTGGTAGTGACGTTGCAGCACCCGCTACGCACCACGCCGCCGATACTGCCACCGCTGAGGTTGACGGTGCCGCTGTTGCTGGTCAGGCTGCCATTCACCAGGGTGCCGTTGGTGTTGATCGAGCCGCCGCTGCTGACGGCGCCGCCGACGCTGCCGGCGGTCAGGCTGATAGCGCCGAAATTACTGGCGACGTTGCCACCGATGGTCGTGCCATTGCTGGTGATATTGCCGGCGATGCTGAGATTTCCGGCAATGCTGCCGCCGCTCAGGGTCGCCGTACCGCTGCCGGTCACAGAGCCGCTGACGCTGGTGCCCGAGAGATTGATCGCGCCGCTGGCGGTGGTCACCGAGCCGGCAATGCTATTGGTGCCCGTGGCGGTGATATTGCCGAAGCTGGTTTGCAGGCTGATGTTCTTCGCGGCAGTACCGATGGTATTGCTGCTCAGGCTGATGCTGTTGGCGACTATGGTGATATCGGTCAGGCTCTCGCCGCCACCGGTACGCACTTCCAGTATGTCCCCCGCATCCAGGGTCAGCGTGCCGCTACAGGTGAACACACTGCCGCTGCGGCTCCAGCTGCCGGAGCAGATGGATTTTCCGCCACCACTGGGCAAGGCGTTGTTATCTCTGAAGGTAAAGGTATCGGCAAACGCCATATCGGCCAGCAGCAGGACCAGCAGCAATGCCCAGCTATAGCCTCGGGCTGAGCCCCGAAAATGCGCGTTCATGGCTTCTCCACCACGGCGGTGAGCTTGCGATAAGCGTAATCCGGGCTCGCGGGCGAGCCGAAGGTCGCCGTGGCTTCGATTGTATAGAAGATAGTCGCGCTGCTCTTGCCCTCTTCCTCCAGCACCGGCGTGCTGCTGGATGTGCAGCTCATCTGCACGGCGAAGCCATCCAGAGTGAAATCGGCGCAGGCCGCATCGGCGAGAACCCGGGCGATACCGTATTCCAGCCCCGCGCGGGCGACCTGATAAGCCCGTGCCTGCTGGATCGCCAGGCTGGTCGTGGCGTTCTGGGTCACCGCCAGGCGCGCCATGGTGGCGATCACCGCCGCCACGACGATGATCAGGAACATCGCCGCTACCAGGCCGAAGCCCCCTTCGCGTGATTCAAGGCGCATTGTCGACATGGACCTGTTGCAGCAGGGTGATGGATTCGCCGTCCTGGCTCAAGGTCAGCCTGACCGTCACCAGGCCGCTGCGGGTGTTGGTGCCGGGAGAATAGGTAAAGCCGCTGTTGGCGCAATCGACATGATCGACCACCGGCGTGGCGCCGCTGTAATCGTAGGCGCCGGGCAGTTCCAGGGAGGCGAACTCGCCGCGTACGATCCGGCCGCCGCTGCACTGGTAGCCAACGACCTTATCCGCCAGAAACAAGCGGTGCTGCGGCGAGGCGTATTTGAAACGGAAATTCTCGATACCGCCGCCGCTCAAGTTCAGGTTGCCCGCGGCATAGCTGATGGTGACCTGGGGGCTGATCACCGACATGGCGCCGTCCAGCGGCGGCCAACTGTTATCGCCACTCGCCACGCCGCCGATGTTGTAGATGACCATCCAGTTGAGTGCAGCCCAATCCCCGACACCGATCATCGGCCCGAGGACCTCGATCGCACAGGGGTCGGCGGCACAGACCGGCGGGTCCTGGCGTACGCCATCGACCAGGTTCGCCCGGTAACGACCGCCGCCGGGGCTGCGCAGCAATTCCAGGCGCGCGCTGCCGGCGACCCGCACCGAGTTCGGCACCGCCAGGCGAATATCCCGGGTCATGCGGTTCAGGGCGCTGGACGCCAGGTCGACCAGTTCCGCACGGCGGCTCTGATCGACGAAGCCTTGCAAGGGGCGCGACATCACCGTGCTGATCATCACCGCGATCAGCCCGGCCAGGGCGATCACCATCACCAGCTCGACCAGGGTAAAGGCTGTTTGCCGGCGTTCCGCGAGGCTCAACATCCGGGCTCCCCGTAGCAGGTGCGCCAGCCGCTGAGTTCGAGGGTTTGCCCTTGCGGGTCGGTGACGCTGACATCGATACGCGTCGCGGCGACGCCGTTCAAAGCCGCAGACGCATCCACCGCGACCGCCACCCGGTAGTCGTCGAGAATCGGATTGCCGTCGATATCCTGCGGCGCCGACGCGCCCTGAGCCGCCGACGGCAACTCGGCATAGGGCCGCGTATTGATCGCCTCGAGATAGGCTTCGGCCAGCGCCAGGCTTTGTTGGCGCAACATGGGGTCGGCCGAACGCCCGGTAATCGCCGCCATCGCCGAAAACAGCGCGGCGGAAGCAATGCCGATAATTACTATGGTGATCACCAACTCGACCAGGGTCATGCCGCTTTGCGCCCGGCTGGACCGCCAGCGGGCAGGTAGGTTGGTGTTGAGCGCAGCGATACCCAACAAGGCTTTCCTTTGCGCACCGGTTTGGCTGTGTGGCCTAGGGAGCTGCGTTGCAGCTCGTGTTGGGTTTCGCAGGCTCAGCGCCAACCTACGTAAAAGCGCGGCGACCCGGCTCATGGGGTTGTCTCGATAAAGCCGGTGGCCGGATGCACGTTCAGCGTAAAAGCGCCGCCGAAGGTAGCCGTATTGGCCGCCCCGCTGGCCGCGCCAAGGGAATCGAAGGTGACGTCCAAGGCGGGCGTCACCGTAACGGCTTGAGAATTGTCTGCGGCATAGTCGCCACCGGACGGATGCCCAACCGCGGCACCGGCGGCCACGCCGCCGCACGCCGAGGCGTAGGACAGCGCATAGCCACTGGCATCGACCTGCGCGCGAATCCGACAACCGCTGGCCACCGCCAGTTTTTGCCCATAGCGCACGGCGCCCAGGCTTTCCTCGAAAAACAGGCGCTCATCGAACACCTGCCGGTCGAAAAAACGCGGCATCGCTACAGCGGCGAGCGTGCCTATGATAACGATGACCATAATCAGCTCGACCAGGGTGAAGCCGCGCATTTTCATTTCAGCTATCAGCAGCCGCCATCTACAGCACCTGTAATTGCACTTACTGAAGCTGGAGTCGTCGAGTCTGCTGCCTCGGTATAGGTAAAACTGCAGGTACCCAAGGTAACATCTACCTCTCCATCATTTGTACCAGCGGCCACCGTGTAATCGCCAAGCTCGACAGCATCCTCTAGCGCCGCAACGGTCCCGGCGATATAGCCGTTCACAGTAGCAACGGTACCACCTTCGACCGTGACGCTACCGGTAGCGCCTGTCTCGCCACGGGCCAAGGCGGCAGAGTGGATGATCGCGCTCGCCGAACGCACGGCGCCATGTGCACCGCTGATAGAAGCGAAACGCGCATCGCCGCCCAAGTTAACGAACTGCGGAACAGCGACTGCTGCCAGTACGCCAATAATCACAATCACCATAATCAGCTCGATCAGGGTGAAACCGCCTTGTTGTCTTTTCATCGTTACATCCTCGCTACTGCTGATTGAGCCATTAAGGCGTAAAGACCGTCACCACGGTGCCGTTGGCCGCGTCGTAGGTGATGGTGTCGTTGGCGTTGTGTGCCTGGTAGGTATAAGTACAAACCTGGCCGGCAACGGTTACTAGATAGTCGCTGCCCACTGCGGTATTCACCGTCGGGGCTGAACCTTGGAGTACGTTGTTCCAGATATCCACACAGTCGCTACCGCTCTCGATAGTCGCGCCCCCATCGATACCCACCGGCCAGCCGGCGGTATTAACATCGACGTTATTGGCGCCGAAACCGGCAACGTTAAGGTTCGGCGTGGCCGTGCCGCTGTTGCGATTGACTTCCCACTGCGCGCGCACCAGCAGCACGGCGGAGGCCAGTGCGCCACCGGCACCCTTGACCGCAGATTCGTGGGCCTGGTCGGACACATTGATAAACCGCGGCAAGGCCACGGCAGCGAGGATGCCGAGTATGGCGATCACCACCACCAGCTCGATCATGGTGAAACCTGCGCTTCTCTTTTTGCTCTGCATATTGCCTCCTCAGTTACCAGTCCTGTGCGGCCAACTCCGCCGCGGGTACCGCTTCCAGTTCGAGGGCGATTACATCTTGCAGCAAATGTGACCCTGTTGGCATTCCACCATTGAGCACCACCAGCCGATAAGCCTGCATCTCGCCCTGCCCCAATGACCATCCGTCGCTAAACCGCGCCTGGTACAACACCCAGGCCTGGGCCGGTAGCCAGTACCAGCAGCCGTTGCGCGGTTTGTCGCCTGCGGTCAGTTCGCCGCAGTAGTCGCTCTGCTGCCAACGCAGCAGCACGAACGGGTTCTTCCTGCTCCAGGCCGGGTCCAGCGCCTGGTCTTTCGCAATATGTTCGGCCGCCAGGCTGTTGAGGCTGGCCGCCAGGTGTTCGCGGGTGGCCTGCATGGCCCGCGCTTCACTGACCTGGGCGATCTTCCAGGCCATGGCCAACACCAGGCCGAGCAGGATCAAAACAGTGATCACCCAGCCCAAACGCCGCGCCAGACGCACCTGATCGTCGACGCCGTAGTCCGGGCTCATCGCCCGCCCTTGGCCGCCGAGGACAGCTCCCACATCGGCAGAAACACCCCAAGCGCAAGAATCAGCACCAGCACGCCCATGGCCACGATCAAAATTGGCTCGATGGCGTCGGCCAGTTGCTTGAGGTCGTAATCCACTTCCTGCTCGTAAAAATCCGCGACTTCGATAAACAGGTCGTCCAGCGCGCCGGTTTCCTCGCCCACCGCGACCATCTGCAGCACCAGCGGGGTGAACAGGCCGCTGGCGGAGGCGGTGCTGGTAAGCGCTTCGCCGCGCTCCACGCCCTCGCGCATGCCGAGGATGGCCTGGCCGATATAGCGGTTACCGACCGTGGCGCTGTTGATCGACAGGGTTTGCAGCAGCGGCACACCGGCCCGGTACATCATCGCGAAGGTGCGGGTGAAGCGGGCCAGGGCGATACGCTCGAACACCCCGCCGACGATCGGCAGGCGCAGCTTGATCTGGTCCCACTTGAGCGCGCCGGCGTCGGTTTCCTTCCATTTGATAAAGGCGAAAATGGCGCCGACCAGAATGATCAACATCAGCCACCAGTAGTCCTGAAAGAACTGCGAGGTGCCGATCAGGATGCGCGTGGGCAGCGGCAGCTCGGCGCGGAACTGCTCGAATACCTTGGCGAACGCCGGGATCACGAACATGTTGATCACCACCAGCGCCACCGCCATCGCCGACATCACGAACAGTGGGTAGCGGGTGGCCTGTTTGATCCGCTTGCGCGTCTCGCGCTCCATCTCCAGGTAGCCGGATAGCTGCTTGAACGCCTGGTCGAGCTGACCGGTGTTTTCGCCGACGCTGATCATGCTGATAAACAGGGTGTTGAACACCTTGGGGTGGGCGTTGAGCGAGACCGCCATGCTCATGCCGCCTTCCAGATCGCCGCGCACCTCTTGCAGCACTTCGCGGAAGAACTGGTTACGGTGGGATTCGGCCAGGCCGCCGATGGCGCGGATGATCGGCACCCCGGCCTTGCTCAGGCTGTACATCTGCCGGCAGAAGATGATCAGTTCGTCCAGCTCGACCTTCTTGCTGCGCATGGCTTCTTTGAACATCGCCATCACATCGACACTGTCGCCTTGGGCGGCCTGCTGCTCGATCTGCAATGGGGTGATTTTTTCCGCCAGCAGCTCGCTGGCCAGGCTGTCGGCGGAAGCGCTTTCGCGGCTGCCGCTGATCTTGCCGCCCTGGGCGTCGCGACCGGTATAGCGGAACTGGCTCATGGCAATAACGCCCCCGCAGCAATACGCATCAGGCCACGACCTCATCGGTCAGGGTGGCGCAGACTTTCAGCACTTCCTCGATGCTGGTCACCCCGGCCAGGGCGTAGTCCAGGGCGCAGGCGGCCAGCGGCCGGTAATGGGCGCTGACCTGGGCCGCTTCGGCGAAGCCTTGCGGGTCGTTACGTCGTAGCGCGGCGATCATGCCCTCGTCCAGCTCCAGCAGCTCGTATACGCCAATACGCCCGGCATAGCCGGTGTTGTGGCAGCGGTGGCAACCGGCACCGTGCTTGAAGCCGCGACCGGCCAGCGACGCGCCGTACAGCGATTCCAGCCAGACCAGCTGGCGCGGCTCAGGCTGATGTTCCTCCATGCAGTTTTCGCAGACCCGGCGCACCAGGCGCTGGGCCAATACCGCATTCAAGGCGGTGGCCACCAGGAACGGCTCGGCGCCCATGTCGACCAGGCGCATGGCCGAGGTCAGGGCGTCGTTGGTGTGCAGGGTGGACAGCACCAGGTGGCCGGTCAGCGCGGCGCGCAGGCCGATCTCGGCGGTTTCCTGGTCGCGCATCTCGCCGATCAGCACGATGTCCGGGTCCTGACGCAGGGCGGCGCGCAGTACGCGGGCAAAGCTCAGGTCGATTTTGGCGTTGACCTGCACCTGGTTGACCCGCGGCAGGCGGTATTCCACCGGGTCTTCCACGGTGATGATCTTCTTCTCCGGGCTGTTCAACTCGGCGAGCCCGGCATAAAGCGTGGTGGTCTTACCCGAACCGGTGGGACCGGTGACCAGCACCAGGCCGAACGGGCGCTGCAACAAACGGCGGAAGCGCACCAGCATGTCCGGCGGCATGCCGCTGGCGTCGAGGCTGGCGACGCCGCCGCTCTGGTCGAGCAAGCGCATCACCACCGACTCGCCGAACTGCACCGGCATGGTCGACACCCGCACATCGATGGCGCGACCCTTGACCCGGATATTGAAGCGGCCGTCCTGGGGTAGGCGCTTTTCCGAGATATCCAGGCCGGACATGATCTTCAGGCGCATGACCAGCGCCGAGGCGACCCGCGCCTCCTTCATCACCTGTTCGTTGAGCACGCCGTCGATGCGCTGGCGGATGCGCACCACGCCTTCGTCGGGCTCGATATGGATGTCCGAGGCCTTCATCTGCACCGCGTCTTCGAACAACGTCTGCAGCAGACGCACCACCGGCGCCTCGGTGTTGTTGTCGGCGCCGAGTTTGGACAGGTCGAAGTCGCTGTCCTTGAGTTCGCCTTCCAGCTCGCCGGCGATCGAGGCGATCTGACTGGTGCGCCGGTACACGGTGTCCAGGGTCGCCAGCAGCTCGGCTTCGCGCACCACCGCCGGTTGCACCCGGACCTTGAGGATGCGCTCCATCTCGTCGAGGGCGAACAGATCGAGCGGGTCGGACATGCCGACCAGCAGGCCGCCGCCTTCGCGCGACAGTACGATCACGCGGAAACGCCGCGCCACCGCTTCGGGCAGGGTCTGCACCAGGGCGTTGTCGAACTTGAAGTGTTTAAGATCGATAAAGGGGATCTTCAGTTGCTCGGACAGCGCCGTGAGCAGGCGCACCTCGTCGATGAAACCGAGGTCGACCACCGTGCGGCCGAGCTTGGAGCCGCTGCGCTTCTGCTCTTGCAGGGCCTGTTGCAACTGGCTGTCGTCGATCAGCCCGGCCTGAATCAGCAAATCGCCGAGGCGCAGTTTGTTCTGCCGCACGTCTCCCTGGGCCATCAACGGTCTCCTAGCGCTGCTGCGCGTTCACTGGCGAAGCGCCGGGCGCTGTCGTCCAGCCCCGCGCCTTGCAGGGCCAAGCGATAATGCCGAGCGGCCACGGATGGCTGGTCGAGTTGCTCCAGGGCGATCGCCAGGCCCAACTGCCAGGTGGCCTGCTGCGGCCGCAATTCGCTGAGGCGCTGATAAAGCGCGGCGCTCTCGCGCCATTGCCCGGTTTGCTGGTAAGCGGCCGCGAGCAATGCATGGTAGGTCGGCTCACGCACCAGCGGCGGCGCGTTGCGCTCCAGGGTGGCGATCGCGCCTTGGCTGTCGCCGGCCTGCAATTGCGCCCGTCCGAGCAGCAAACGCAGTTCACTGTCGTCGGGCATCAGTTCCAGCCGACCCGGCAACCATTCGAGCAGACGCGCCTGTTCGCCGCCGCCCAGGTAGGCGCGGGCCAACCAGCGGGTCACCTCCGGATCGTTGCCGCGGCTGGCCTGCAAGGCTTCCAGTTGGCGGATCGCGCCCGGGTAATCGCCGTCCTGCAGGGCCTGGCGCGCCAGGGTCAGGGCATCCGCCCGGTAAGGTTCGATCTTCACCTGCGGCGGGCCCGTTGGCGGCGGCGCAGCAACCGGCGCCTGCTCGGGTACCGGCGGCGCTGGGGCATCGGCGGGAGCGACGGGGGCGTTGAGCCAATCCGCCACTTCGGCCGCGGGTTCGGCTGGCGCGGTTGCCACCGGTAGTTGATCAAGGGCCTGCGGCGCTTCGGCTTCGGCCGGCTCCGCGTCCAGGGGCACTTCGATCCATAGCAGCCAGCGGTCGCCGGCCGGCTCCAGGCGGTCGCGCACCACCAGGCTATCGGCCAAACCGACGAGCAGTATCTGCACATCGTCGCCGCGCGACTCGACCCGCCAGGACAGGCTGTTGCCCTCGCGGCGGACCTGCCCGCGCAGGGCTTCGCCATCCATCCGCACGCCGCTCAGACGCAAGCTGACCGCGCCACTTTCCTCGGTGCGCTGGTAGCCGACCGAGCGATCCAACAGCAATTGCAGGATCAGGCCACGGCTATCGTGTTGCGGCAGGACTTCAAGCAATTGCGCGGGTGCGGGCAACACCGCAGGCGCCGCCACTGGCGCCTCGACGCTGGGTTTGAGCGGGCCGTAGGTGCGCATCACCTTGCCGAGCATCAGACCGACCAGCACGGCGAGCAGCAGCACCGCCATAAACCAGATCGAACCGCGGCGAATCCGCTCGTTGCGCTCGCGACGCGCGGCCGCGGCTTCGTCGACCGCGTACAGGCCGTCCAGTTGCAGGCGCTCGGTCGGCGCGGCGCGGCGTTGTTCGAGGTCGCGCAGCATGTCGTTGACCAGGCTCACGGCAGCAACTCCTGCCAAGCCGGCGACCAGGACCAGACGCCCGCCAGCGCCAGCACGCAGAGGCTGCCGGCGACCAGACTCCAACTCAGCCAAGCGGGGCCACGCCGCAGAAACGGCTCGGCGCCTTCGGTGTCCAGTTGCGCGCGGCGGATATGGCGGCCGGTGACCTGCCGTCGGCCTTCGCCGTAAGCCGCCATCAACGCCTTGTGCGCGAGGATATTGAGCAACCGCGGAATGCCGCCGCTGCCACGCACCAGACGGCGCACCGCGGCCGGCGAGAACAAGGGTTCGCCGCGGTAGCCAGCGACCGCCAGGCGTTCTTGCAGATAGCGGGTAGTGTCTTTGACATCCAGCGGGCGTAGCCGATAGGAGAAGGTGATGCGCTGGCGCAATTGGCGGAACTCGTTGCGCGCCAGGGTCTCGTCCAGCTCCGGCTGGCCGAACAACACCACCTGCAACAGCTTGGCTTGCTGGGTTTCCAGGTTGGTCAGCAGGCGCAGCGCCTCCAGGGTTTCCGGTGGCAGCGCCTGGGCTTCGTCGATCAGCACCACGGTGCTTTTGCCGGCGGCGGCCAGTTCGATCAGGCGGCGTTGCAGCGCATCCAGCACGGTGGCGCCGTCGGCCTCCGTGACGTGCAGTTCGCGCGCCAACGCCTGACGCAGGCCGACCGGATTCAGGCTGGGGTTGGGCAGGTAGGCGACTTGATAGTCCTGGTTGTCGAGTTCGATCAGCAAGGCGCGGCACAGCAGGGTTTTGCCGGTGCCGACCTCGCCGGTGATCTTGATAAAGCCCTCACCTTCGGCGAGCGCCACGCGCAGCAGATTCAGGCACGCCTGGTACGGCGCCAGCTGCACCAGAAAGCCGGTGTTGGGGGTCAGCGCGAAGGGCTTTTCAGCCAGACCGAAGAAGGCTTGGTACATCGCCTTATCTCAGCTCCGTGAAGGTTTCGGCGCTCTTGCGCAACTCGTCGAGCCAGACGTCGTCGGCGATCACCTGCGGCCGCACCAGAATCACCAGCTCGCTCTTGAGCAGCGATTTGCGCTGCTGTTTGAACAGGTTGCCGACCAGCGGCAGCCGGCCGGCCCAGGGAATCTCCGCGTCGGTGTTGTCGCTGCTGTTCTGCAACAGGCCGCCGATCACCACCACCTGGCCGCTGCGGGCGCGCACGATGGAGTCGGATTGGCGCGTGGTGGACAGCGCCAGGGGCAGGTTGAAGACGTTGTCGTCGCCCAGCACGATGGTCTTGTTCTGGTCGCGCACACGGCTCACCGTGGGGCGGATATGCAGGGTGACGTTGTCGTTCTGGTCGATCTGCGGCGTCACGTCCAGGGAGATGCCGGAGAAGAACGGCGTCAGGGTGATGTCCTGGGTCGGTTCGGTAACGCCGGCCGCGGTGGTGGTGCTGCTGCTCGACGACACTTCGGTGACGAAGAACTCGTCGGTGCCGACCTTGATCACCGCTTTCTGATTGTTCAGCGTGGAAATCCGCGGGCTGGACAGCACCCGCACTTCGCCCTGGGTTTCCAGCAACTGGATCAGCCCGGTGAAGTCGCCGAGGCTAAGCACGCCGCTGAATACGCCGTCGATAGCATTCGGCCCGCTCAAGAGCGCTCCGTCCAGCGAGGTGCTGACATCGCCGCCGAGCTGGTCCCAACTGATGCCGGCCTGAAAGCCGTCGGACAATTCGACTTCGAGAATCTTGGTTTCCAGGATCACCTGACGCTGCAGGTTGCGCTGCGCCTGTTCGAGAAAGCGTGCAACGTTCTCTTGATCGGTACTGTTGGCGCGCACCACCAGCATGCTGGCCTGCGGGTTGACCACCACGCTGTTGCCCTGCTCGTTGCCGACGATCATGGCCACCACCTGCTGCACTTCGCGCCAGAAATCGACATCGCTAGAGGTGCTCACCTGGCTGGCGTTGAGGGTGGTGACCGAGCGCCCGCTGCTGCTGTTATTGCTGTCGTTGTTGCCGGAGTCGCCGTTGTCGCTGCTCTCGACCTGACCGGAGCTGACCCGGGTATCGGTCTGACCGATGCGTTGCAGATTCAGGTAGTTGAGGTCGTAGCTGCGGGTGATCGCCCGGTTCGGCAGGATCTGGTAGCCGTAGCTGGTGCGGCGGAAGTCGTAGCCATAGCTGTCGCGCACCGCGGCCAGCACTTCGTCGAGGGTCACCCGGCGCAAACTGAAGGTGATGCTGCCGGAGACTTCGGGATGCACCACCAGGTTCTGCCCGGCGCCTTCCATCAGGCTGAGAAAGAATTCCTGCGCCGGCATGTCCTTGGCCGCCACATCGAAACGCGGCCCGCCGGCCACATGGCTATCGCTCAACGGCGGAATCAGCGCGGCTTGCACCGAGGGCGGCGGCGTCACCTTGCCCTGGCTCTGCTGCAGGCTTTCGTCGAGCAGCTTGGCGCTTTGCTCGTACAGCTGCTGGTCGCCGTCGGTAAAGGTCTGGCAGGCGCTCAGCAGTGCGGTGAGGCCCAACAGCAGGCCGAGGCGTGGCGGTAGTTTCTGCATCATGGGCATCATCGGCTCGGTTGCAAAACGGGTTCGGCCAGGCGCAACAGCTGGCGCTGCTCCCGGCGTTCGATCAGTACGGCTTGCGGATAGATCGCCAGCACGCGAATGCCGGCGTATTCGTCGCCGACCTGCAGACTCTGGCCATCGATCACCGCGCGACTGCCCTGGGCGGTGCGCAGCACCGACTGCAGCGTCGGCATGGCTTCGCTCTGCGCGGCATCGCCCTCGGCGGGCAGCAGGTCGACGGGCGGCTGAGTCGGGTCGATGCCCTGGGCGGATGCCAGGCCAGCGATGAATAGGAGACTTAAATATCGGGTTCTAAACACCGACCCACCCCGCATGCCGACTCAAGGTATACAACTGCAAGCTGATCGAGGCTCGCGCCGGACCGGCTTCGCCAACCTGATAGTCGAGGCTGTCCCAGTTGAGCGACCAGGCGCTGCCCTGGATCGCTTGCAGGTAGGCCAACAAATCGAAATAGCCGCCCTCGAGCTGCAAGCGCACGCCATGCCGGTAGAGCGTTACCGGTTGCGTCGCGGCGGTTGGCGCGGCAGCGCTCGCAGCAGGTGCGGCGGCGGGAAGCTGCACCGGCTCGCTGAAACTGTTGAGGCCGACCAGACGCAAACCTGGCTGGGCGCGCAGCAGATCTTCGAGCAGGGATTTCATCTTCTCGGGGGTGATCAGCGCCTCGGTGTGCGCATCGATCTGCCGGATCAGCTCCTCGCGGCTCGCTGCGGCGGCCAATAACGCGCTGCGATACTGCATGCCGGGGTCGGCGGCGAGCTGCGCCTGCAAGGTGGCGATGCCGCTCTCGGCTTCCAGGCGCCGCGCCTCGGCGAGTTTGTAGTTGGTCGTTTGCTTGGCCACCCGCGCCGCGAGCGGATCGCCGAGCAGCAACAGATAAACGACCCCGGTCAGCACCAGGGCGATGCCGTAACCCAGCCATTGCTCGCGCGGGGCCATGCCCTGCCAGCGTGCCAGCCACTTATTCATCGGCCTTCTCCAGAGCCCCGACCTGCGAGGACAGATCGAATTGCAGCAACTGGTCATCGCCGCGCTGCACGTCGAAACGGGCGAACTCGCGCCCTTTGAATACCGCGCTCTGGCCCAGGCGCTGCAAGTACTCGGGCAACAGTTCCTGGTTCTGGCTGCGCCCGCGCAAACGCAGTTGGCTGCCGCCAGCGTCCAGATTGATCGCGGTCAGCCACAGGCCGCTCGGCGGATGCTGCTCGGCCAGCGCCTGCAAAGGCGCGACGAAACCGATGCTGCGCTGGCTGGCGAGCACCTGCAGGTAGCCGATCATCTGCTGCAGTTGCCGATTGTCCGCCTCGCGGGCCGCCAACTCAGCCGGCAACCGGCTGTCCAGTTGCGGTTCGACGAAACTCGCCTTGGCCGCGGCCAGCAGGTCTTCCTGCTGCTGCGCCTGTTTTTCCGCCTGCGCCAAGCGTGCCGCGCCCTTGTGCAGTTGCCAGCCGTGCCAGGCCGCATGCAGGCCGCACAGCAGCGCCAGCGCCGCCAGGCCCAGGAGCATCTGCGCGCGCCGCGGCCCGCCGCGGCGTTTGCGCTCGACCTGATAGAGGTTGAGGTTCTGCATCAAGACGCCTCCTGGCGCAGCGCGGCGCCAACGGCGGTGATGCAATAGGCTTGCTGTTGCTCGTCGAGCTCGGCGGCCGGCTGCTCGACGAACAGCTCGCGCAGATCCAGGGCTTGCAATTTGACCGCCAGACCGCTGCCCAGCGCCTGCAGCGCCGCGCTGCCATCGCGCTTCATCGGCAACAGCAGCAGGCGGTTGATATAACCCTTGCCGAGCTGGCTTTCGAAGTAATCTAGGGAGCGCTGAATTTCCAGGGTGACGGTGGAGAACTCCTGGCCGGCCTGCTCCAGGCCGTGCTCGATGCGCCGCGCCATATAGAGGTCGGCGCCATGCTGCACACAGATCAGGCCTTCGCTGGAGCGTAGGCGCAGCAATGCCACATTCATGCCGTCGGCACCGGCCAGCAGGCCGAGGTTGCGAAAGGCCATTTCGGTGACGTCGATACTGCCGAGCCGCAGCCCGGCATGCCTGATCATCCCGGCCCAACTCAACATCTCGGCCTTGCCGAGCACCGCGCAATAGGCCATCCGCGAGCGGCCGCGGTAGGCATCGGCAGGCAGGGGGAAGGCATCGACGACGACCTGATCGAGCGGCTCGCTGATCAGCTCCTTGACCCGCCAGCGCATCGCATCGCGCAACTCTTCGGGCGCCACTTCGGGGCTGTCGAGCAAGAGCATCTGGTAAGTCGCGGGGTGCAGCACCAGGTTGACCGGCAGACCATCGAGGCCCAGGTCGGTGACCATGGCTTTGAGTAAAGCGGGCTGTTCGGATACGGGGGCGGCGCGAAACTCGCAATGGTTCAGCCGGGGCACTTCGCCGGGCGCACGCAGAACGTTCGCCAGGGCGATGCCCTCAGGTCCGAGTTCGATGCCCAACAGTCCTTCGTTTCTTATTTTTTTTCTAGTGAACCACACTAACTGCATTCCCCTGTGTCACCCGGATTCCACTTCATCCGTCGCCATGGCGACGGCCGACAAACGGCGGCACACTGTAGACTGTATCCCTTGGCCCTCTCCCTGAGCTCGATCAATGTTTCATGTCGTTCTGTTTCAGCCAGAAATTCCACCGAACACTGGCAATATCATTCGCTTATGCGCCAATACCGGCTGTCAGCTGCACCTGATCGAGCCCCTGGGCTTCGAGCTGGACGACAAACGCTTACGCCGCGCCGGGCTGGATTATCACGAGTACGCGACATTAAAACGCCATCATTCTTTGGCGGAATGTATCACAGATACCGCTAGTGACAGGATATTGGCATTTACCACAAAAGCCAGTAACGGCTATGCCCAGATGCAGTTCCGCCGTGGCGATTTGCTGCTGTTCGGCCCAGAAAGTCGCGGCTTGCCGGCCGATTTGCTCGCGCAAATTCCCGACCAACAGCGCCTGCGCCTGCCCATGCGTCCGGAAAGCCGCAGCCTGAACCTGTCCAATGCCGTGGCCGTTGTGGTCTTCGAGGCCTGGCGCCAGCAAGGCTTTGCCATGGAATAGATGGGTTCGACGAGACCAACAAATACCCGCCCAATAAAAAAGCGCCCGAAGGCGCTTTTTTTGTCTCGCGTCGCAGCGTGCGCGACTTAGTGCGTCGGCGCGGCTTCGGCGGCCTGCTGAATGCGCTGCAACTCTTGCGCGTAAAGCGCATCGAAGTTCACCGGGGCCAGCATCAGCGCCGGGAACGAGCCGCGCACCACCAGGCTGTCCAGGGTTTCGCGGGCATACGGGAACAGGATGTTCGGGCAGAAGGCGCCCAGGGTGTGGCTCATGGAGGCGGCGTCCAGACCTTTGATCAGGAAGATGCCGGCCTGCTGCACTTCGGCGATAAAGGCGGTTTCTTCGCCGTTCTTCACGGTCACGGACAGCGTCAGCACCACTTCATAGAAGTCGCCATCGAGATTCTTCTGGCGGGTGTTGAGGTCCATGGCGACGCTCGGCGACCACTCCTGACGGAAGATTTCCGGGCTCTTCGGCGCTTCGAACGACAGGTCGCGCACATAGATGCGCTGCAGGGAGAACTGTGGGTTCTGTTCGTCTTGCGCGGCGCCGTTGCTGGTTTGTTCGGTCATGGCAAAGCCTTCCTAAGCGAATGTGGAGAGTGGGTTAAGCCTTGAGCAGCGCATCGAGCTTGCCAGCGCGCTCCAGGGCATAGAGATCGTCGCAACCGCCCACATGGCGGTCGCCGATCCAGATTTGCGGCACTGAAGTCTGCCGCGCTTTGCGGGTCATTTCGGCGCGCACATCGGGCTTGCCGTCGACCTTGATTTCATCGAACGCCACGCCTTTGCTGGTCAGCAGATGCTTGGCGCGGATGCAGTACGGGCACCAGTCGCTGGAGTAGATGACGACGTGCGGCATATCACTTGACCAGCGGCAGGTTGTCGCCGCGCCAGCTGGCGATGCCGCCGGCCAGTTTGGCGGCGTTGTAACCGGCTTTCTTCAGGTCGCGGGCGACGGCGCCGGCGTGTTGGCCCATGGCGTCGACCACGATGATGGTCTTGCTCTTGTGCTTGTCGAGCTCGGCCATGCGCGCGGCGATTTTTTCGAAGGGGATGTGCAGTGCACCGACAATATGCCCGGTGGAGAAATCCTTCTGCGCGCGGATGTCCAGCACCACGGCCTCGTCGCGGTTGATCAAGGCAGTGAGTTCGCGGCTGCCCAGGCTCTGGCCGCCCTTGCGCATCTCAGTGAAGGCCAGCAGGGCCAGGAGGGTGACGAAGATACCGCTCAGGACAAAATGGGTCGTAGCAAATTCAATCAGATTGGCAAGCATTACGCGGTTCCGGGACTAATTTAAGTCGGCATAGGTAGGGACCGGCGGGCCCATCCTGGAAAACCGTGCGCGCAACCGCAAACCCGAGAGTCGGGCCGGCGGACGCCAATCATATTGACCGGCCACGCACGAAAAGTTGCGCGCGACTTTACCACTATCGGCCGCAATGGGGCAGGTTTGTCTCGTGCGGCCAAGGATCAAGCGGCGGCGCGCGCCTGGGCGCGGCGGCGCAGGGTCAGGTCGATTTTCAGGCAGACGACCGTCAGCAACAGAAAGACCGCCGCCAGGTTGCCGCGGGTGACGGTGGTGCCGAACAGCGCGCTCAACCATTCGGCGATCGCCGCGGGATAAGTGACCAGCAAGGCGCCTAACGGCACCAGGAGAAACAGGAAGAAAAACCCGATCGATCGTAGAAAATCCATACCCACAGCCTCACTCTGATTGGCAACCCATCCAGGGTGCCGCGTTACGCAGCCCCGGCGACACTAGACTTTGGTGCAAAGTTTAGGCGCTATCGCAATAATCCACCCACCTTCGCATCGACTAGCCCGCCGTGAACAAAGCCCATCTGCTGCAATCGATCCTCGAACAACTGCGCGCCGACCTGGCCCAAGCCGAGCAGGCCGCGCTGAGCGCTTACGAGACGGCCACCCACGAAGAAAACATTGCCGAGAACAAATACGACACTCTGGGCCTGGAAGCTTCCTATCTCGCCACGGGGCAAGCACGCCGCGCGGAGGAGATCCGCCTGTGCCTCAGCGCCTGGCAGAAGCGGCAGCTGCGGCCTTACGATCCCGAGCAAGGTATCCAGCTCGGCGCCCTGGTGTGGCTGGCCGATGCCAAGGGCGCCGAGCAGTGCGTGTTGCTGGTGTCCGAGGGCGCCGGACTCAAGTTGCAGTGGAATGCGCAACACGTACTGCTGATCAGCCCGCGGGCGCCGCTCGGCCAGGCCCTGATCGGCTGCATCGAGGGCGACGCGGTGGACATTCAAGTGGGCACCCTGAAACAGTGCTACCAGGTTTTACGCGTCGTCTGAACGCTGCGACGTTCAGGGAACCTGCACCTGCCAGCCCTCGGCCAGGCGCGCCAATTCGCCCTGCTCGATCATCTCCGCCAGCGCCCTGTCGAAATCCTTGCGCAGCGCGTCATGGCTGGCGAGCCTGGGGAAGGCGAAGTAGCCATCTTCCAGCGAGATCGGCGGATCGAGTTCGACGATCTCGTCGAGCAGGCCCAACTTCAAGAGCACCGGACGACTGTTGCGCTGGTTGCTCGCAAGCAGCTGTAAACGTCCCAGGCTGAGCATCTTCAAACCATTCTCCACCGACTCCACCGTGACCAGGTCGAGGGTGGACTTCGCCTGCACGAACCGGTCGCCATAGGACCAGGCGCGCACTACACCAATCGGTCGTCCGGGGAGCGCCTGGTAGTCGCCATGCCACGGTGGTAGCCGGTCACGGCGCCCGTAGAAGACCACCCGGTCGCGGTAGAAGGCCATCGTCGAGAAAGCGAAACGCGCCTCGCGCTCGGCAGTCTTGTAGGGGCCGATGAGAATATCCGCCTGGCCCTGCTCGACCATGTATTGAGCCCTTGCCCAGGGATGCAACTCGAAGCGCACGCTATGGCCGAGCATGTCGAGCCCGTGATGCAGAACGCTGACGGCCAAACCGCGATATTCACCCTCGGCACTCCGCTCGAAGACCTGCGGGAAATTGGTCCCGACCGCCAGCCACTCGCGCGCCAGCGCCATTTCACCACTCAGGCATAGACTCCAAGCCATCAGGTTACGCAAGAGAGTGGCGACCATGCAGCTCCTCGGCTGGGCGGGTGAGTCCTAGCAGACTAGCAAAGAGCGCGGCACTTGCCGACCGAGCGGCACACCTGAGTTGGCTCGCTCACGGCGAACTGCGCTAGGCTGAAAACAGGTCCGGCGGCATCCCCTCGCCCGCAACCAAGAGGAGTTATTATGGAAAGCCCCATTCATTCGCTGCCGTCGCTGTTCAAACAACTCGGCCTGCCGACCGACAAGGCCGCCATCGATGCCTTTATCGCGGAGCATGCCCCCTTGCCAGAAACCTGCACGCTCGCCGACGCGCCCTTCTGGAACAGCGCCCAGGCGGCATTCCTGCGTGAGGAAATTCTCGAAGACGCCGACTGGGCGGAAGTGGTCGACCAACTCAATCTGGCGCTACGCCGCTGACCGGCAGCTCGCGCCAGGTCAGGTAGACGCGCAGGTCGAATTCGACCTGGTGATAGCCGGGCAGCATGTATTCGCACAGCTTGTAGAACGCCTTGTTGTGCTCGGTTTCCTTCAGGTGCGCCAACTCGTGCACCACGATCATCTGCAGAAACGCCGGCGCGGCTTCCCTGAACAGCGAGGCGACGCGGATTTCCTTTTTCGCCTTGAGCTTGCCGCCCTGTACCCGCGATATCGCCGTATGCAGCCCCAGGGCGCGGTGGGTCAGATCCAGACGATTGTCGAACAGCACCTTGTCGATCGCCGGCGCATTGCGCAGGTGCTCCTGTTTGAGACCCTGGACATAGGCATATAGGGCCTTGTCGCTTTGGATGTCGTGCCGCCCCGGATAACGCTGATTCAGGTAATCGCCCAGGCGCTGCTGCGCAATCAACTGGCGGATCTGGTCTTGCAGGTTGGCAGGATAAGCCTGGAGGTACTTGAGCGGCGTCATGGCGCGAGTTCTGCTTCGTCTGTCTTTGTCACGGGTTTGCTTCTCGAGCTGAAATCGCCGAGCGGCAGGTCCGGCAGTGTAGCGAATCCATCCCTGGACAGCGGTAGCCCAATTCACCCGAAGCGCCAGTTTCCATCTGTTTAAACCCCCCTTTTCGCACTACCACTCATCGGATTTTCCCGAGACCTGCTCTCGATTTTTTGCATGCCTCACCAAGCAAAAACAACAAATAACTGACGCCAATAAAACATCAATTGCGCATCAACATCGATTTTTTCTCCATTCCGCAGTTATGGCGCGACGCCACTAATTAATGGCGTTTGGCTGGCCATCGGCAAAATAAACAAAATATTGACGCCAACATATCGTCGAAAACCGCTTACGCATTTGCAAATCCCCCTATATAACGGCGCCAGAGCACACCACGACGGTGCGCTCAACCCATTAACCGGCACTTTGCCACCCGCTTTATGTTCGTCTGTCACTGGCTGGAATGCCGAGTAAGGGTTACTGACTCGAGGAAGAGATGTGCACCGACTGAAGCAGCCGCGCCACATTTTGGAGTCAGTCATGATCGACCTCGCTACCTGGAACCTGAGCATCCCCGTTGGAGTCCCTTCCACCACCATCGAGACCCCGGTCCTGGTCGGCGGTTTTCAGGACTACTACTTCAAGTCCGAGAACGGAACCATCATCTTCTGGGCCCCGGTCAACGGCACCACCACGGAAAATGCCTCGTACCCTCGCAGCGAATTACGCGAGACCTATGCCGACGGCACCCTGCGCAACTGGCTGTATCCCGAGGCGGACAACAGCCTGAGCGCCGCCCTGCGGGTCACCCAGGTGCCCTCGACCGGCAAGATCGTCATCGGTCAGATTCATGCGAAAGACAGCACCAGCCCATTGCTCAAACTGGAGTACCAGTACAAAGCCTGGCGGGGCGACGGCAACATAGTGGCCAAGGTGCGAATGAACCCCAGCGACGCCAGCGGCCAGGTCATCACCATCGCCAGCGGCGTGCCGATGAACCAGCGCTTCACCTACTACATTCACCTGACGCCCAACGGCACGCTGAGCATCACCTCCTACAGCCGCAACTGGAAGGCCAAGATCAGCTCCGACTGGGCCGTCAAACCGCTGTACTTCAAGGCAGGCGTCTACACCCAGGACAATACCGGCTACGAAACCGAGGCGGGCCGGGCCACCTTCGAGCGGCTGGAGATCAAGCACCTGTAAGCACCTAGCGCGCGCCCACAAAAAAGCCCGCATCGCTGCGGGCTTTTTCATGGCTGGCTGCCTCAGTTGACCTTGGCGGCCAATTCGCCCTTGGCGTAGCGCTGGAACATGCCCTCCAGGGAGATCGGTTTGATCTTCGAGGCGTTGCCGGCGGTGCCGAAGGCTTCATAGCGGGCGATGCACACGTCGCGCATGGCCTTGACCGTTTCGCCGAAGAATTTACGCGGGTCGAACTCGCTCGGATGCTGGGCCATGAAGCGGCGCATAGCACCGGTGGAGGCCAGACGCAGGTCGGTGTCGATATTCACCTTGCGCACGCCGTGCTTGATGCCTTCGACGATTTCCTCGACCGGCACGCCGTAGGTCTCTTTAATATTGCCGCCGAACTCGTTGATGATCGCCAGCCAGTCTTGCGGCACGCTGGAGGAGCCGTGCATCACCAGGTGGGTGTTAGGGATGCGCTTGTGGATTTCCTTGATGCGGTCGATGGCGAGGATATCGCCGGTCGGCGGCTTGGTGAACTTGTAGGCGCCGTGGCTGGTGCCGATGGCGATGG
>CBIHLQ010000050.1:0-45420 GCA_966210885.1 uncultured Pseudomonas sp. | reverse complement strand
ATACCCGGGGCACCCTTTCCCGGGTGTCGCTGCGCTCGACCCGGGCTACGGATTACCTGTGTTCTAGCCGCGTAGCACGGATGAAATCCGGGGAGCGATGCCTGCCCTACGCAAATAGACCTTGGCCTTCAGCTCAACTGGAAGCGACTGGTATTGCGCTGCAAGCCCTGGCTGCCGTTACGCAACTGCTCAGCGGCGGAGCTGACCTGCTGCGCGCCGTCGAGCAGCGCGGTGGCGGCTTGGTCGACCTGCTGGATATTGCCGCTGACTTCGTCGGCGGTCGCCGCTTGTTGTTCGGCGGCGGTGGCGATCTGCGCCAGACGGTCGCTGACCAGTTGCACCGATTCGACGATCCCGGCCATGTCCTCGCCCATGGCCAATACGCTGCCGACATCGCCTTCGGCCTGGCGCACCGCCTCTTCCATCAGAGTCACCGACTGACCGACCACCCGGTGCAGATCGCTGACGGTCTGGGCGATTTCCGCGGTGGAGTTCTGCGTGCGCTGCGACAGCGAGCGCACCTCGTCGGCCACCACGGCGAAACCGCGGCCCTGATCGCCGGCACGCGCGGCCTCGATCGCGGCATTGAGCGCCAGTAGGTTGGTCTGCTCGGCGATGCCTTTGATCACATCCACCACCCGGGTGATCTGTTCGGTTTGCGTACGCAGCTGCTGCAACGCCGCGGCGCTCTCGCCGAGCCGGCTGCTGAGCTGACGCATGCTGGTGCTGGTACGGGCGCTGCGCTGGTTGCTCTGGTCGGCGATCTCGCGGGTCTGCCCCGCCTCCACCGCGGCCTGCTCGCAGCTCTGCGCGACGCTTTGCGCGGTCGCCGCCATCTCGGTGGCGGCGGCGGCGATCTGGCTCATCTGCCCCTGCTGCTGCTCGACCGCCTGCAGCGCGCCCTGCGCCTGGCTGCTCAGCAGTTGCACGGTGCCGTCGAGGTTCTTGCTCTCCTTATTGACCCCTTGCAAGGTCTCGCTGAGCTGCGTCACGGCGGCATTCAGCGCCACCGCGATTTCGGCCAGATCGTCCTGACCATGAACCTGGATCTGCTTGCGCAGGTCGCCGTCGCGCAAGGCGCCGGCCGCATCGACGATACCCGCGGTGCTGCGGCGGATCGAAGCGTTCAGACACAGCAGCACATAAAGCGCCAGGCCGGTGAGCGCGCCGAAGCCGCCGATCACCTGCCACATGCCGACCAGGTTGTTCTGCCGGTATTCGCCCTGGCTGATTTCGAACTGGCGGTGCAAAGCCTGTTGCAACGCATTCAACTGCCCCTGCAAGGTGGCCACACGCTGGACGAACTGCTCCGGGCTGACCGCCATCGGGCTGGATTCGAAAATATCCCGGTCGATTTCGCTGAAGAACAGCTCCAGCCCCTGCTCGGCTTCGCGCATCGGCGCGTCGAGATTGGCCATGACGCCCGGCGCGCTTTTTCTCAGGCTGACGCCGGCTTTGAGCACCTGACTGCGGGCTTCGTCGAGGTTACGCCGCAAGTCGCGCATCAGCACCCGGCTCTGCAAGGTGAAATGCTGGGAGAACACCGCGCCGTAGCCTTCGCTGACGAAACTGCCGAGGTTCTCGCGCAAGCGCGGCAGGGTAAAGGTCAGCTGTTCCATGATCAGATAGGTGTCGAGATTCGGATCGAGGATCAGACCACTGTCGGTCGCTACCTGTTCGCGTAAGGCCAACAGCTGCAACAGGGTTTTTTGGTAACGCTGCAGGGCTTCCGGTAATGCCATTTTGCCCACTTTGGCCACTGCGAGATCGCCGCGCATCGCTTGCAAAAGCGTCAATTGTTCGCGCGCCGTGTCGCTGACCGCGTCGGTTTCCAGGCGCTTGGCCGCCTCCGCCAGGGCCTCGTCGAGTGCCCCGGCGCGCTGTTGCAGCAGTGCTTCGGCCGCCTTGTCGGTACCCTTCCAACGCGAATACAACGTGCGCTGTTCGAGCAAGGCGTCCTGCACCTCGCCGAGCGCTTCGATCGCGTACATGCCCTCCAGCTCGTGATCGATCATCCGTAAACGCTCCATGCGGTCGCTGCTGATCGCCCACAGGGCGTAGCCCAACGGCAGGATGAACAGGACGAACAGCAACTGGAATTTACGGGCGAAACTGAATCGCTCCAATACGCGCACACCCGGCGTAAGTAACGCAGTCATAGAACACACCTCAACAAGTCCCTTGCGCACCCGGTCGGGCACTGCAATGAATTACCCGAAGCAAGAATTGCGCCTGAACGCGCCGAGGCTAAAAACGCAAGCGGCTCAGGTGACTAAGCTGAGCATAGAGCATGGTGGCTTAACAGCGAGGGGCGGAAGCGGTGAAGCGTTGCGCGGGGTTGACCGCCGCATCGAATTCGCTCAGGGCGGAGGCGCCGATCAGCAGCGGATAATTGAAGTGGCTGCGGTCGGTCAGGTTGACCTCGACGGTCCGCTCCACGTCTCCCAGGCAGACGTCCAATTCGATCACCGGCCGCTCGCTGGGCGCAGCGCGGGGCTCGTCCGAGTCGCTTTCCTCGTTGCGGCTCTTGATCTTGCTGACCCGCGCCAGGGGTTGTTCGAAAAGCGTGTCATCGGCGTTTTCTGTAGCCAGGCGAAAGCGTACCCAGGGCTCGCCGTCGCGCTTGAAGCGTTCGATGTCGGTGGCCGACAAGGACGCGGTCTTGGCCCCGGTGTCCATCTTGGCTTCCAGGGTTTTGCCGATTTGCGGCAATCTGATTTTTTCGTAACGGCCGTAAAGGGTGGGTTGCTCGGCTATTGCCGGTACGGCGAATAAGGTCAATAGAAGGGGAACGGTCTTCACGTAGTCGGTTCTCCGAACGGTGTTGGTCGATTCTCCGAACAGCGGGAGCTACCCAGTCCGACTCGTACCGGCGCGGAAGGTTCGATGAGTCGTTGGCTCAGCGCGGCAGGCCGGTCCACAGTTCATCGATGTTGCGAAAACCCCAATCGACCGCCGATTCGCGCGCGACTATCTTGTCGCGGCCGACCCACTGGGCCAGATCGATCACTTCCTGGACGATCGGCATTTTCGCCTTGGCGGAAAAGAACACCTTGACCTTGGGCGTGAGCAAAGACGTCGGGCTTTGATCGAGCACCACCGCGATACGCCCGCTGGCCAGGCGCACCAGCGAGCCGGTGGGATAGATGCCCATGACCTTGACGAAAGACTGGAACACGCGGTCGTCGAAATGGCCCTTCCACTCGGCCATCTTGTGAATCGACTCAGCCGGGCTCCAGCCCTTTTTATAAGGCCGGTCCGAGCTGATCGCGTCGTACACGTCGCACACCGCGCCCATACGCGCGAACAGGCTGATCTGCTCGCCGGACAAGCGATGCGGATAACCGCTGCCGTCGACCTTTTCGTGGTGGTGCAGGCAGACATCCAGCACCGAAGCGTTGGTTTGCTTGCCCGTCAGGAGAATTTCCCGGCCCGCCAGCGGGTGCTTGCGCATGATGACGAACTCATCGTCGGTGAGTTTGCCGGGTTTGTTCAGCAGCGCCCAGGGCACCGCCATCTTGCCGATGTCATGCAGCATGCCGGCCAGGCCGGCGTCGCGCACTTGTGCCTCGTCCAGGCCGAGTTGCCGGGCCAGGGCGATCATCAGCGCGCAGACCGCCACCGAATGCATGTAGGTGTATTCGTCGACATTCTTCAGCCTGGCCAGGCTGATCAGTGCGTTGGGATGGCGTAGCAGCGAGTCGGAAATCTCTCCCACCAGCTCTTCGGCCTGCTCGAACTCCAATGCGCGGCCCATGCGCGCATCGCTGAACATGCTCACCACCGCCTGCTTGGAGCGTGCACAGAGCTTGGAGGCCCGCTCGATCTCTTCTTCCAGCGCACAGTGCGCGCCAAGCGGCTCGGCGACCACCGCCGACAGTCGTTCTTCGACTTCGGCCTCGACTTGCTCGGCACTCTCGCTGTGGATATCGGCGCCGACATCCAGCCCCTTGCTGGCGTCTATCCACAACTCGCGAATGCCGCTGGCCTGAATGCGCTGCAGATCCTTTTCCGACTGCAATAAAAATTTATTGCGCCAGAACGGATGATCCATCCAGGCGCCGCAAAATTCCTGGATATACATGCCGACGCGTACGTCGGCGACTGCGATACGTTTCAACATCGACTGCACTCGGATGCGATAACAGGTTCCAAGCGGTGGCTTGCCTGGCAATATTAGGCCATCGATAGCGGGTAATCAGCATCGTCCCAGATGCTGGCAATATGTCATAAGACGCCGCCGACGTGGAGTCGCTCGACATGACTGCTTATCATCGCCCAAGCCAACCCGCGCACCTCAAGGAGCCTGCATGCGCCCTCTGTTGACTGGTCTGTCCGTTACCCTACTGCTGCTACTCAACACATTGACCCTGATCGGGCCGATGCTGTTGATCGCCCTGGGTAAGCTGGTTCTGCCCGGCAAAGCGCTGAAGACCGCCTGCTCGCGCGGCGTGATGTGGATAGCGGAAACCTGGGCCGAATTGAACAAGCTGATTTTCGCCACGCTGCTCCCGGTGCAGTGGGATATCCGTGGCGGTGCGCAACTGCACCAGAGCACCTCGTACCTGGTGATCAGCAATCACCAGTCCTGGGTCGACATCCCGGCCCTGGTGCAGGCGTTCAACCGCAAAACGCCGTACTTCAAATTCTTCCTCAAGCAACAGTTGATCTGGGTGCCCTTCCTCGGCCTGGCGTTCTGGGCGCTGGATTACCCGTTCATGAAGCGCTACAGCAAGGAGTTTCTGGCCAAGCATCCACAGCTCAAAGGCCAGGATCTGCTGATCACCAAACTCGCCTGCGAGAAGTTCAAGGAACTGCCGGTGACCGTGGTCAACTACCTCGAAGGCACCCGCTGCACGCCGGCGAAACAGGCGCAGCAGGGCTCGCCCTACCAATACCTGCTCAAACCCAAGGCCGGTGGCGTGGCCTTCGTGCTCGCCGCGCTGGGCGAACAACTGGACGCGGTGCTGGATGTCACCGTGGTCTACCCCGGCGAACGGATTCCCGGTTTCTGGGATTTGATCAGCGGCCAGGTACCCAAGGTGATCGTCGATATCCAGACTCGCGCGCTCGATCCGGCACTGTGGCAGGGCGACTACGAGAACGACGCGGAATTTCGCCAGTATGTGCAGGCTTGGGTAACGAGGTTGTGGGAAGAGAAGGATGCGCGAATTGCGCGGATCAAAGCCGAGATATAGGGCGGGTTAGGCACGCAGGGGCAAACGGGATGGATGGCCACGACAGTCGGGCGTGCCGTAACCCGCCAGCGGTGGCAGGCCGGAACGCCGCGATGTTGGGTTACGCGGCGCCCGACTTTCGTTGTTGTGGCCAGGTTTGCTGGATTGCGCCGCGAACCCAACCTACGGGAAGCGGCGCTACCGTGCATTAGGCCGCGCTGAACATCTTGTGCGGGTCGATGACGAATTTCTTCGGCACCCCGGCATCGAACTCGCCGTAACCGCGCGGTGCGTCGTCCAGGCTGATCACCTGCACGCCAACCACTTCGGCGATGTTGATGCGGTCCCACATGATCGCCTGCATCAGCGCACGGTTGTACTTCATCACCGGGGTTTGGCCGGTGTGGAAGCTGTGCGACTTGGCCCAGCCGAGGCCGAAGCGAATGCTCAGGCTACCCATCTTCGCCGCCGCGTCCACCGCGCCCGGATCTTCAGTGACGTACAGGCCGGGGATACCGATCTTGCCGGCGACGCGGGTGATGCCCATCAGCGAGTTGAGCACGGTGGCCGGGGCCTCGTGCTGCACGCCGCTGTGACCATGACCACGGGCTTCGAAGCCCACGCAATCGACCGCGCAATCGACTTCCGGCTCGCCCAGCAGTGCGGCGACCTGTTCGTGCAGCGGAGTGTCCTGGGACAGATCGGCGATCTCGAAGCCCTGAGCCTTGGCATGCGCCAGACGCACCGGGTTGACGTCGCCGACGATCACCACCGCCGCACCGAGCAGACGCGCCGAGGCGGCAGCCGCCAGGCCGACCGGACCGGCACCGGCGATATACACGGTGCTGCCCGGGCCGACGCCGGCGGTGACCGCGCCGTGGTAACCGGTCGGCAGAATGTCGGAGAGGCAGGTCAGGTCGCGGATTTTCTCCATCGCCCGGTCGCGATCCGGCAGTTTCAGCAGGTTGAAGTCGGCATAGGGCACCAGCACGTATTCGGCCTGGCCACCGGTCCAATCGCCCATGTCGACGTAGCCGTAGGCACCGCCGGCACGCGCCGGGTTAACGGTGAGGCAGACGCCGGTGTGCATTTCCTTACAGCTGCGGCAGCGGCCGCAGGCGACGTTGAACGGCACCGAAACCAGGTCGCCGATTTTCAGGTTCTCGACGTCGCTGCCCTTCTCGATCACCTCACCGGTGATCTCGTGGCCCAGCACCAGGCCGGTTTGCGCCGTGGTCCGCCCACGCACCATGTGCTGGTCGGAGCCGCAAATATTGGTGGATACCACCTTGAGAATTACCCCGTGTTCGATCTTGCGACCGCGCGGGTCCTGCATTTTCGGATAGTCGATTTTCTGCACCTCGACCTTACCCGCGCCGAGATACACCACACCACGATTACCAGACATAGATAGTTCTCCCTTCTTGTTGTGAAAACAAAGGCGCGGCCAACGGTCGCGCGACCTTGCATTGGAGTTCGTTGCCGCTGTTGCGAATGGCCCGATGAATTGGCAGTCGGTCCACCCGCAGCCCGGATGCAATCCGGGGAAAATCTGTACGAAGACTGCGCCGGTCTTATGCTAACGGCCGGCCCCAGGTGCGAATGACGCGGCGGCCAGATAGCGGTCGCTGTTCGCACCGAATCTGTCGCTCGTAGCCCGGGTTGAGCGAAGTGATACCCGGGTGTCGCTCCGCTCGACCCGGGCTACGGATCACTTGGTGTTCAGTGTTTTAGGCATGCAGCACCACGGTGCGGTTGGCGTTGAGGAACACCCGCCGTTCGAGGTGATAACCGATGGCTTTGGCCAGGGTCTGGCATTCGATATCACGACCCTTGGCGATCAGGTCTTCGGGGTAGTGGGCATGGTCCACCGCCTCCACGCCCTGGGCGATGATCGGACCTTCGTCGAGGTCGTTGTTGATGTAATGGGCGGTGGCGCCGACCAGCTTGACGCCCTTCTGATAGGCCTGGTGGTAAGGCTTGGCGCCCTTGAAACCAGGCAGCAGCGAGTGGTGGATATTGATCGCCCAACCATCCAGCTTGCGGCACAGCTCCGGCGATAGCACCTGCATATAGCGGGCGAGTACTACCAGTTCGGCACCGGTTTCCTCGATCACCTGCAACACCTTGCGCTCCTGCGCCGGCTTGTCGTTGGGGTCGAGGGCGAAGTGGTGGTACGGGATGTCGTGCCAGCGCGCCAGCGGTTCCAGATCCGGGTGGTTGGAAATCACCGCGACCACGTCCATCGGCAACTGGCCGATACGCTGGCGATAGAGCAGATCGTTGAGGCAGTGATCGGCTTTCGAGACCATCAGCACCACCTTGGCCCGGTAGCCCGGCGGGGTCAGCTCGACCTGCATGCCGAACGGCGCCAGACGCTCCTGCACGCCCGCGCGGAACGCGGCCTCGTCGAAGCCCTCCGGCTGACGGAACTCCACGCGGATAAAGAAGCGCGAGGACAACCGATCATCGAACGAGTGGTGTTCGGTGACGTAGCAACGCTGCTCGAACAGAAAGCGCGTCACCGCATCCACGGTGCCGAGCACGCTCGGGCAGTGGGCGGTGAGGATCCAGGTGTCGGGAGTGCGGCTCATATCAATCTCCAAAGCGGAGTGACCGTAGGACGTAGGGTGGATGGCGCTTTATCCATCCACCTTCGCTGCGTCGCGGTGGACGAAAAAAGCGTCGTCCACCCTACAGTTCAGGCCTTGATGGCCAGGCCATACTCGGCGCAGGCATCCTGCAGCCACAGCCAGATGTAGTCGGAGAAGCTGCGGCGCATCAACAGCTCCCAGGTCTCCTCGCCGGTACGGCGGATCACCAGCTGCGACTTGGCGAACGCGGTGCCGACGGCCTTGCCGACCGGGAAGTTGCTCGGGTGCACGTCGTAGGGGGTCGACTTCATCAGCACTTCGCGGGCCTTGGCGCCGCTCAGTTCGAGAATGGTCTGGCCGCCGCTGACGTTGACCACCGAGATGTGCTGGCCGGCCAGGGCCTCGCGCAGCTTCTGCTCGGTGGCGAACTCCGCGCCGCTCGGCACGATCAGCAGCCACTCGTCCGGGCCCATCCACTGCAGCGAGCTGTCACCATTCGCCACCAGGGTCAGGGCCACCGGCAGCTCCAGGCCGAGGGCCTTGTGCACGCCGCCGGCGAAATTGGCGTCGTCGGCGTCGCCGCGCAGGATCAGGTGACCGAGCAGCTTCTTCTCGCGCAGGATCACCCCGGCGCTGCTCTTGCCCTTGCGCGCCATCTCGTCGAGGCCGGCGTGGAACAGCGGCGACTCGGCACGGCCGCTGTCGGGGCGTTGCTTGTAGACATTCACGTTAGACATTCTGGCGATCCCCTTTCGGGTCAAAGAACACAGGGCTGACGATTTCGGCTTCGATCACGCTGCCATCCACCAGCGGCGCGAACACGCGCTCGCCGATGCGCTTGAGACCGCCCTTGACCAGGGCCATGGCGAAGGAATAGCCCATCGCTGCGCTCATGTAGCTGGAGGTGACGTGGCCGACCATGGTCATCGGAATCGACTGCTTCGGGTCGAACACCAGCTGCGCGCCTTCCGGCAGCACCTTGTTCGGGTCAACCGGTTTCAGCCCCACAAGCTGCTTGCGGTTTTCCTTGAGGCAATCCTCGCGGTTCATGCCGCGCCAACCGATCCAGGAGAAGGGTTTAGTGCGACCGACGCACCAGCCCATGCCCAGGTCGTCCGGGGTGACCGAGCCGTCGGTGTCCTGGCCGACGATGATGAAACCCTTCTCGGCACGCAGCACGTGCATGGTCTCGGTACCGTACGGGGTCAGGCCGTGCTTCTTGCCCGCCTCGATGATCTGTTCCCACACGGCCAGGGCGTAGTCGGCCTGGACGTTGACTTCGTAGCTCAGCTCGCCGGTGAAGGAGATGCGGAACACCCGCGCCGGTACGCCGCCGACCTTGCCTTCCTGCCAGGTCATGAACGGGAAAGCGTCCTTGTCGAGATTGATATCCGTGACCTCGGCCAGCAGCTTGCGGCTGTTTGGGCCGGACAGGGTCATGGTCGCCCAGTGGTCGGTGACCGAGGTGAAATACACCTTCAGCTCCGGCCACTCGGTCTGGTGGTAGATCTCCAGCCATTCCATCACCCGTGCCGCACCGCCGGTGGTGGTGGTCATCAGGAAGTGGTTGTCGGCCAGACAGGCGGTCACGCCGTCGTCGAAGACCATGCCGTCTTCTTTGCACATCAGGCCGTAGCGGGCCTTGCCCACGTCCAGCTTGGTCCAGGCGTTGGTGTAGACGCGGTTGAGAAACTCGCGCGCATCCGGGCCCTGGATGTCGATCTTGCCCAGGGTCGAGGCATCGAGGATGCCGACCGCATTGCGCACCGCCAGGCACTCACGGGCCACGGCGGCATGCAGGTCTTCACCCTTTTTCGGGAAGTACCAGGGGCGCTTCCACTGCCCGACGTCCTCGAACTCGGCGCCGTTCTGCAGATGCCACTTTTGCATCGCGGTATAGCGCTTGGCCTCGAACAGCTCGCCGCAGTGACGGCCGGCGAGCGCGCCGAAAGTCACCGGGGTGTAGTTCGGGCGGAACATAGTGGTGCCCATCTGGGCGATGCTGATGCCCATCGAACGCGCGGCAATGGCCAGGCCATTGATGTTGCCCAGTTTGCCCTGATCGGTACCGAAGCCCAGCGCGGTGTAGCGCTTGACGTGCTCGACCGACTCGAAGCCCTCGCGGGTGGCCAGCTCGATGCCGGCCGCGGTGACGTCGTTCTGCAGGTCGACGAACTGCTTGGGCGCACGCGCCGTGGACTTGTCGTGGGGCACCTGGAACAGCGCAACGGTTGGTTCTTCGAAGCGCTTCTCGACCTTCGGCAGGCTGCCGGAAACCGCCTTGAAGCCGGCTTCAGCGGCGGCCATGGCACCCGATTCGAAGCCATCGGCAAGGGCGTCGCCGAGGCTGAACACGCCATTCACCGCGCCAGCGCAGAAGCGCTTCTGGAAGCCTTCGCCGGGGACGAAAGCGAGGATGTCTTCGCGCCAAGTCGGACGTCCGCCGAGGTGCGAGGCCAGGTGCACCACTGGGCTGTAGCCGCCGGAGCTGACGATCAGATCGCAGTCGAGCACTTCGCCGGGGCTGGTGACCTTATGGCTGACCAGATCGATGGCACAGATGCGTGCGCCGGTAACGCGCTTGCTGCCGCGCGCTTCGACCACCGCACTGCCGGCGAGAATCCGCACGCCACGCCGGCGCGCTTCCTCGACCCAGGCACCGCGCGGATTGCTGCGTGCATCGGCGACGGCGACCACCGGCAGGCCAACGTCGAGCCAGTCGAGCACCACGCGGTAGGCGTAATCGTTGTTGGTCGACAGCACCAGCTGACGGCCCGGTGTCACGCCGTAACGGCGCACGTAGGTGGACACCGCGTCGGCGAGCATATTGCCCGGCACGTCGTTGTTGGCGTACACCAGCGGCCGCTCGTGGGCGCCGGTGGCCAGGACCACGCGCTTGGCGCGCACGCGGTGCATACGCTGACGCACCATGCCCATGGGCGCGACTTCGCCGAGGTGGTCGGTGAGGCGCTGGTGAATGGTGAGGAAGTTGTGATCGTGGTAGCCGTTCACGGTGGCGCGCGGCAGCAGGGTCACTTCCGGCATTTTTTCCAGCTCGGCGATGGCCTTCGCGGCCCAGTCGGCGGCGGGCTTGCCGTCGAGGGTTTCGCGAGTGCCGAGCAAGCTGCCGCCGAACTCTTCCTGTTCGTCGGCGAGGATCACCCGCGCGCCGCTACGCCCAGCGGCCAAAGCCGCGGCCAGACCGGCGGGGCCGGCACCGACCACCAGCACATCGCAGTGCTGATTGAGGTAGTCGTAGCTGTCCGGATCGTTTTCCTTGGGTGCGCGGCCCAAACCTGCGGCCTTACGAATGTATTTCTCGTAGGTCAGCCAGAGGTTCTGCGGGTACATAAAGGTCTTGTAGTAGAAACCGGGCGGCATCATGCCGCCGCCGACCTTGCCGAGAATGCCCATCAGGTCGGTATTGACGTTCGGCCAGCCGTTCACGCTGTTGGCGGTCAGGCCGGCGTACAGCGCCTGCTGGGTGGCCCGCACGTTGGGGATCTGCGCGGCTTCGGTGGAACCGATCTGCAGCACCGCGTTCGGCTCTTCGGCACCGGCGGCGACTATGCCGCGCGGACGCGAGTACTTGAAGCTGCGGCCGACCACGTCGACGCCGTTGGCCAGCAACGCGGCGGCCAGGGTGTCGCCGGCGAAGCCCTGATAGGTCTCGCCGTTGAAGCTGAAGGTCAGGGGCTGGCTGCGATCGATACGGCCACCCTGGGAAAGACGATTGACCTGGCTCATGCCGTTACTCCTTGGTCGACAGCCTTCTTCGCGGCGAGCGAAGCCTCAGTCACGCTGGGCCGCTCGCCGATCTTGTAGGTTTCGAGGATTTCGTAGCTCACCGTGTGACGGGTGACGTTGAAGTACTGGCGGCAGCCCGCCGCGTGGATCCACAGTTCGTGGTGGATGCCGCGCGGGTTGTCGCGGAAGAACAGGTACTCGCCCCACTCCTCGTCGGTGCAGGCGTTCGGGTCCAGCGGGCGCGCGATGTGCGCCTGGCCGCCGGCGTGGAATTCTTCTTCGGAACGCAGTTCGCCACAGTGAGGGCAGAAGATATGCAACATGCTCGGTACCTCCAGAAAACCGTCCTCCCTCTCCCGCCGGGAGAGGGGGCCAAAATCAGTGTGCGACCCCTGCCGCGCCGTGCTCGTCGATCAGCGCGCCGTTGTGGAAACGCTCGATCGAAAACGCCTTGGCCAGCGGATGCATTTCGCCCTTGGCCAGGCTCGCGGCAAACACGTGGCCCGAACCCGGCGTGGCCTTGAAGCCGCCGGTGCCCCAACCGCAGTTGAAGAACAGGTTCTTCACCGGGGTCTTGGCGATGATCGGGCAGGCGTCCGGTGTGGTGTCGACGATGCCGCCCCACTGGCGGTTCATGCGTACCCGCGAGAGCACCGGGAACATCTCGACGATGGCCTGCAGGGTGTGCTCGATGGTCGGGTAGGAACCGCGCTGGCCGTAGCCGTTGTAGCCGTCGATGCCGGCGCCGATGACCAGGTCGCCCTTGTCCGACTGGCTGATGTAGCCATGCACGGCGTTGGACATGATCACGGTGTCGATGATCGGCTTGATCGGCTCGGACACCAGCGCCTGCAACGGGTGGGATTCGAGCGGCAGACGGAAGCCGGCGAGCTTGGCCATATGCCCGGAGTTGCCGGCAGTGACCACACCGACGCGCTTGCCGCCGATAAAGCCTTTAGTGGTTTCCACGCCGATGCACACGCCGTTTTCCTTGCGGAAGCCGATCACTTCGGTTTGCTGGATCAGGTCGACGCCCAAGGCGTCAGCGGCGCGGGCATAGCCCCAGGCCACGGCATCGTGACGGGCGACGCCGCCGCGACGTTGCAGCGAGGCGCCGAGAATCGGGTAGCGGGTGTTCTTCGAGCAATCCAGGTAGGGGATCATCTCCGCCACCTGCTTGGCATTCACCACTTCACCGTCGATACCGTTGAGGCGGTTGGCGCTGACGCGGCGCTCGATGTCGCGCATGTCCTGCAGGGTGTGGCCGAGGTTGAACACGCCGCGCTGGGAGAACATGACGTTGTAGTTGAGGTCCTGGGACAGGCCCTCCCACAGCTTCATCGCGTGCTCGTACAGGTGCGCCGACTCATCCCACAGGTAGTTGGAACGCACGATGGTGGTGTTGCGCGCGGTGTTACCGCCGCCCAGCCAACCCTTCTCGATCACCGCGACATTCTTTACGCCGAATTCCTTGGCCAGGTAATAGGCGGTGGCTAGGCCGTGGCCGCCACCGCCGACGATGATCACGTCGTAAACCGGCTTGGGCGTGGGATTGCGCCACATGCGCTGCCAGTTCTCATGGTGGCTGAAGGAGTGCTTGAACAGGCCAAAGCCGGAATAACGTTGCATGGGATGCTCCTGAAATCTGGGTACTGCTTGCCACCGATCGAAACGAGTCAGAGCCTAGGGTGGATCGCGTTTTATCGATCCACCGATCTCTGGTGGAAGGGAACAGCGCCTTCCACCCTACAAGTCAGCGGTAGACTGGGTAATCGGCGCAAAGCCCGGCGGCCAGGGTGGCGACTTGCGCTTCCACGTCGGCATCGCCGAGGTGGTCGAGCACGTCGCAGATCCAGCCGGCCAGATCGATGCTCTGAGCCTCTTTCAAGCCGCGAGTGGTGATCGCCGGAGTGCCGATGCGCAGGCCCGAGGTCACGAACGGCGACTGCGGGTCGTTGGGCACGGCGTTCTTGTTGACGGTGATACCGACGCGACCCAAAGCGGCGTCGGCGTCTTTACCAGTCAGGCCCTGCTTGATCAGGCTGACCAGGAACAGGTGGTTGTCGGTACCGCCGGAAACCACATCGAAACCGCGATCGATAAACACCTTGGCCATCGCCTGGGCGTTCTTGATCACCTGGGCCTGGTATTCCTTGAAGCCCGGCTCCATGGCTTCCTTGAAGCACACCGCCTTGGCGGCGATCACGTGCATCAACGGGCCGCCCTGGGCGCCGGGGAACACCGCGGCGTTGAGCTTCTTCTCGATTTCGGGGTTGGCCTTGGCCAGGATCAGGCCGCCACGCGGACCGCGCAGGGTCTTGTGGGTGGTGGTGGTGACCACGTCGGCGAACGGAATCGGGTTGGGATACAGGCCAGCGGCGACCAGACCGGCGACGTGGGCCATGTCGACGAACAGCAGCGCCCCGACCTTGTCGGCGATGGCGCGGAAACGCGGGAAATCCAGGGTCTTGGAGTAGGCACTGAAACCGGCGACGATCATCTTCGGCTTGTGCTCGACGGCCAGGCGCTCGACCTCGTCGTAATCGATCAGACCGGTGGCGGTGTCGATGCCGTACTGCACGGCGTTGTACAGCTTGCCCGAGGACGACACCTTGGCGCCGTGGGTCAGGTGACCGCCGTGGGCCAGGCTCATGCCGAGAATGGTGTCGCCGGCATTGATCAGCGCCAGGTACACGGCGCTGTTGGCCGAGGAACCGGAGTGCGGCTGAACGTTGGCGTAGTCGGCGCCGAACAGCGCCTTGGCGCGATCGATGGCCAGCTGCTCGACCACGTCGACGTGCTCGCAGCCGCCGTAATAACGCTTGCCCGGATAGCCTTCGGCGTACTTGTTGGTCAGCCCGCTGCCCTGGGCCTGCATAACGCGCTTGCTGGTGTAGTTTTCCGAAGCAATCAGCTCGATATGATGCTCCTGGCGCGCCTCTTCGGCGTTGATGGCAACGAGCAATTCATCGTCGTAGCCCTGGATCTGGTCGTGTTTGCTGAACATCGCGTATCTCCTGAGGCCCCTGGGCGGCGCCTGTCTATCGGTTCTGGGAACTAGCCCAGTTGCCAGAGATGGTATGACTCGCCCTTGAGGGCCAGATGCCTATGCACGCCACAGGGGGGTTCGTTTGCGACATGGCTGTTTTCACCACAGGCACATTGGCGACATGCGGGAAGCCGCCCCGGACGCGAGATGCCCGAGCACGGCAGCCCGGAGGAAATCCGGAGAAATTTCGGGACCGACATATCGCTCCCGGATTGCATCCGGGCTACCGGAACCAGCGCGGTATCCGTAAACGCTTATCAGCTGTAGCCCGGCTAAGCCTTGGCGCAATCCGGGGAAATCTCGGGCCAGCAAATCGCTCCCGGACTGCACTCGAGACGACCGTCAGCGCAGCCACTCGCCTATCGCGGCCAGCAGCAGAAAGTGCCCGGGGTAGAACAGGTAGGCCCAGCGCCGCACCGGCGGTACGGCCAGCCTCAGGTGCTGGCGCAGCAACCAGAGGCCGAGCAACGGCGCCGCGGCGCAAACGAGAATCACCGTCCAGGCGAAGGGGTCGCCACGTAGCGCATCGATATAGAACGGCGGCCAGTAGTTAGCGAGCAGGCACAACAGCAGCGGCCAGAGCCAACCGAACGCGGGTTGCCGCAGGGCATGCAGAAACGCCGCCGGCAACAGCGCACCGGCCGCGCCGAACATCAGCCAGGGATGCCCGAGCAGCGCCAGCGACAATGCCGCCAGCGCCAACCAGCGACGCTGGCCGTGCGGGTGCTGCAGGCCGGCAGCGATCAGCAACCCCAGAGCCAGCGTTGGCAGCACGTTAAGCGACTGCGGCGCCGGCACCAACAACCGATAAGGCCACTCCGAGAGCAGCGCGAAACCCAGCAGCAGCGCGGGATAACGCAGCGGTATCGCCGAATGCACCGAAGCGGACCGCGCCAAAGCAGGCCGCGCCAGATTGGCGGCAATCGCCAGGCAGAAAAACGGGAAGGCCAGACGGCCCGGGATATACACGGGATAGAGCTGCGGCCAGACGTGGCGCAGGTGGTCGATCAGCATGCTCAACAGCGCCAGCCACTTGAGCAGATCCAACGCGCGGTCGCGGCTGTGAGGTACCTCTGCGGCTGAGTCGGGCATGGTGGCTATCGGAGCGACGAGGGTGTCGCTCACCTTAACCCAAGCACGTCAGCCCAAGCACGGCCGACCTGCCGCGGCCGGTTATTGCTGCAACTGCGCTTCGCAACTGCTCGACGCGTCGATCAGCCGCTGCCGCAGCGCCGGGTCTGGGGACGCTTGCCGGCCGAGCTCACGCAATTCGGCTTCGCTGAACTCGCTGCTGACCTTGGTCGCCGCGCACTCGCAGTAAGCCTGCAACTGCGCTTTGCTGTGGCCGCTCTGGGCACTGGCGATGCACTCTTCGGTGAACTGATTCTTGGCGCCCGGCGGCCAATCGGCGGCGGCCGGAAGGGACACGACCAAAGGGACGCATGCTGCAAACAACTGGGCAAGCAAATAGCGATAGCTCATGGTGAACTCCATTAAGGTCAGGACCCGGCACGCACTGCCGGGCCTGTATTTCTGAGGCCGCTGCCAGCCATGAGTTCCTTGTCTTTCGCCGCTGCCGGGTGGATTGAAAAGCGCCGGATAGCGCCTGGAATAAATAAGATGTCGCCGCAACGTCCGTAGGCCGGCCTGCGCGCAGGTAAAGTAAGGCGATCCGCCGACGCCTCGTCTCGGCGCCCGACGCCCGAATAGAAGGAACTAGCAATGCCCGATCTCTCGCAACAGTTCGCCAGCGACAACTATTCCGGTATTTGCCCGGAGGCCTGGGCCGCGATGGCCGAAGCCAATCACGGCCACGACCGCGCCTATGGCGACGATCAGTGGACCGCCCGCGCCGCCGACCACTTCCGCCGCCTGTTCGAAACCGATTGCGAGGTGTTCTTCGCCTTCAACGGCACCGCGGCCAACTCCCTGGCCCTGGCCGCCCTGTGCCAGAGTTATCACAGCGTGATCTGCTCGGAGACCGCCCACGTCGAAACCGACGAATGCGGCGCCCCGGAGTTCTTCTCCAACGGCTCCAAACTGCTGCTGGCCAGAACCGAGAACGGCAAGCTGACGCCCGAAGCGATCCGCGAAGTGGCGCTCAAGCGCCTGGATATCCACTACCCCAAGCCGCGAGTGGTGACGCTGACCCAGGCCACCGAGGTCGGTACCGTCTATCGCCCCGAGGAAATCGCCGCGATCAGCGCGACCTGTCATGAGCTGGGGCTCAATCTGCATATGGACGGCGCGCGCTTTTCCAACGCCTGCGCCTCGCTCGGCTGCTCACCTGCCGAGCTGACCTGGAAAGCCGGCGTCGATGTGCTGTGTTTCGGCGGCACCAAGAACGGCATGGCGGTGGGTGAAGCGATCCTGTTCTTCAACAAGGCTCTGGCCGAGGACTTCGACTACCGCTGCAAGCAGGCCGGCCAGCTCGCTTCGAAAATGCGCTACCTGTCGGCGCCCTGGGTCGGCATCCTGCAGGACGGCGCCTGGCTGCGCTACGCCAACCACGCCAACCATTGCGCGCGGCTGCTCGCCGAACTGGTCTCCGACGTGCCGGGGGTCAGCCCGATGTTCCCGGTGGAGGCCAACGGAGTGTTCCTGCAGATGTCCGAAACGGCCCTGGAAACCCTGCGCGCCAAGGGCTGGCGCTTCTACACCTTTATCGGCGCCGGCGGCGCGCGCTTCATGTGCTCATGGGATACCGAAGAGCAACGGGTGCAGCAGTTGGCGGCGGATATCCGCGCGGCCATGGCGGCGGCCTGATCGTGCAGCTCGTCCGCTCGCGCGTGCGCCCTGGGAAACCAGGGCTAATCTGTGTAGGTACAGGCCAATTGCCTGCATGCGCACGCACAAGCGGAGGAGCACGCCAATGGCAACCGACGATAGCTTCGAACTCAGCCTCGAGGACCTGAGCCTCGAACCGCTGGAGCCGATCGCTCCGCCCCCCGCCCCCGCCAAACAACCGGCGTCGATCAAGATCGATACCCGCGGCAAGCGCGAACGCCGCAACCATGCCGACAGACGCGACGCTATTCGTTTCGAAGAAGACCGCCGCGCCCACAAAGACCGCCGCGCCGACGCCAACGGCTGGACCCTGGGAACGGATATCTAGCAGGCCGCCAATGTAGGACGGATATGGCGGAGCCTTGTCCGCGCTACGAAAAGCACGTCACCTTGTAGGGTGGACATGCCGAAGGCTTGTCCACCACTATGCCCGTGACCATCAATAATCGATGGTCACATCGCCCTGGGCGACGCTGCAGCAGGAGAGGATGTAGCCTTCGGCGAGGTCTTCGTCGGTGATCCCGCCGTTGTGTTCCATGGTCACCTCGCCAGAGGTTTTCATCACCTTGCAGGTGCCGCAGATGCCCATGCCGCAAGCCTTGGGAATATGCAGGCCGAGCTTGGCGGCTGCCGCGTGCACGGTTTCGCCGGGGTTGATGCGGATACTCTTGCCGGTGGCGGCGAAGGTTACCTGGTGTTGATCGGCGGCCGGCACCGGCGGCGCGTCGGCGGCTTCGGCGGCCAGCTCCGAGACCTCGGCGCGCACTTCCGGCGGCGTCGCGCCGAAGGACTCTTCATGGTAACGCTGCATGTCATAGCCGTTGTTCTGCAGCAGGTGCTTGACCGCGTTCATATAGGGCGTCGGTCCACAGCAGAAAATCTCCCGCTCCAGATAATCCGGGGCGATCAGCTCCAGCATCTTCTGGTTGAGATAACCGCGGTAGCCGGCCCAGGCTTCGCCCAGGCCGTGCTTTTCGCAGATCACGTGCAGGCTGAAGTTATTGATCCGCGCAGCCATATGTTCCAGCTCGCGGTGGTAGATGATGTCCTTCGGCGAGCGCGCGCTGTGCACGAAGACCATATCGACAGCGCCGTTGGTGTCGTAGAACCAACGCGCCATCGACATCACCGGGGTGATGCCGACGCCGCCGCTGAGAAACAGGACCTTTTCCGCCGGGAAGTCCATGGCGTTGAACAGCCCGACCGGGCCATGCACCGGCAGCACCGTGCCTTCCTGCAGGTTGTCGTGCAGCCAGTTGGAGACCTTGCCGCCCGGCACCCGCTTGATGGTGATCGAGAAGCTGTAGGGCACCGAAGGCGAGCTGGAAATGGTGTAGGAACGCATGACCGGCTGGCCGTCGATCTCCAACTCCAGGGTAACGAATTGCCCCGGCTTGAAGAAAAACAGCACCGGCTGATCCGCCATAAAGCAGAAGGTGCGTACATCCCAGGTTTCCTGGATAACCTTGACGCAGCGCACCAAGTGGCGGCCGTTGCTCCAGGTCTGGGTGGTAACCGGATTGAGGAAGTCGTTCGACATGGTCGTTCTCTCGTGCACGGGGCCTGTTGCCGGCCTGATGGAGCGATTGTGCGTAACGCTCAGGATAGCCACTTATCTACCAACGACACTGACATACTTATCGCGACCTGCCGCTGAGCACGCGGCTTGCCGCGTCGGAAACGGATGCCGCCATGTCGCCCATGGATAAGGTCGCCAGCACGACCAACTCCACACTCAGCTCATGCCGAAGAAGCACGCCGCGGTCAGGTGCACCCTCGCCCCAGCCCGCAGGACATACAGCGACCTTGCGCAGCAACCGAATAGCCACTTTTTGCGGCAATCGCAGGTGCGATTGCCATTGAGGAGTCACCGATGGACGTCACTTCCACCCTGAGTTTGGGCGACCCGCTGGAACCAGCGCGCAAGGCCACCGCCGAAATGCTGCAAACCCGCGAGCGCACCTTTTCCCTGCCGCAGCCGTTCTATAACGACGAGCGACTGTTCCAGATCGACATGCAGGAAATCTTCCATAAGGAATGGTTGATCGCCGGCATGACCTGCGAAATCCCCGCCAAGGGCAACTACCTGACGCTGCAGCTGGGCGACAACCCGATCATCGTCATCCGTGGCGCCGAAGGCGCGGTACACGCCTTCCATAACGTCTGCCGGCATCGCGGCTCGCGTCTGTGCGTCAGCGACAAGGGCAAGGTCGCCAAGCTGGTTTGCCCCTACCACCAGTGGACCTACGAGCTGGACGGCCGCCTGCTGTTCGCCGGCAGCGAAATGGGCGAAGACTTCAAGCTCAGCGATTACAACCTCAAGCCGGTGAACTGCAAGACCGCCGGCGGCTTCATCTTCATCTCCCTGGCGGAAAATCCGCCGGCCATCGATGAGTTCCTCTCCACTCTGGCTCACTACATGGAGCCTTACGACATGGAGAACACCAAGGTGGCGGTGCAGAGCACCATGCGCGAGCAGGCAAACTGGAAACTGGTGATCGAGAACAACCGCGAGTGCTACCACTGCAACGGTTCGCACCCGGAGCTGCTCAACACCCTGCTGGAGTGGGACGACGTCACCGATCCGCGCGCCAGCCAGGAATTCAAGGACCATGTAGCCGACTCCGCCGCCAAGTGGGACGCCGAGAAGATTCCTTATGCCCACGCCAGCTTCGGCCTGCGTAACCGCATCGTGCGCATGCCGCTGCTCAAGGGCACCGTGTCCATGACCATGGACGGCAAGCAGGGCTGCAACAAGTTGATGGGCCGAATCCAGAACCCGGACCTCGGCTCGATGCGCATCCTGCACCTGCCGCACTCGTGGAACCACTGCATGGGCGATCACCTGATCAACTTCACCGTGTGGCCGATCAGCGCCCAGGAAACCATCGTCATCACCAAGTGGTTGGTGCACAAGGATGCGGTCGAAGGCGTCGACTACGATGTCGCGCGCCTGCGCCAGGTCTGGGATGCGACCAACGATCAGGACCGCCGCCTCGGCGAGGAAAATCAGCGCGGGATCAACTCCACGGCCTACCAGCCAGGCCCGTACTCGAAGACCTACGAGTTCGGCGTGGTCAATTTCATGGACTGGTACAGCGAGCGGATGCTCAGCAACCTCGGTGCTGCGCCCGCCCCCTATTTGCGCCAGGTAGGCAGCGAATAACCATGTCCCCGAGCCTGTGGCTGCTGATTGCGCTGACGGTCTACGGCCTGTTGGCCGCCCGTCGCAGGTCGGAAACAGCCGTCACACACTGAGACCCTCGCAAGGGTCACCTTGGCCTCTGCCCGTAACCCGGGCAGGGGCTTTTTTTTGGGCTATGTCCCAGTTACCTGTTGCACGCAGTTTTTGTAGGGTGGGTTAGCGGCGCTGGGGCTGGTTATGGCAGAGCACCACGCATTTCGAGCGCCGCGTACCCCACCATTGCGGTTTATCGGTGGACCGCTATGGTGGGTTACGGCGCGCTGGGCATTGATGGTGTTTGCCTGAGCCCAGCTCGCGCCTAACCCACCCTACGTTTTACCGCTCCTCATGCACCTCATAGCTGCTCGGGACGACTCAACACATAACGGGTACAGAGCCTTTTTTGGGACTCTTATCGCATGCGGGAAGGGCTGTAGCCGCGAACCGCCGATCAAAAGCATCGCTGCTAAAGCACCTCCCACGGCCTTTATCTGAGGCATATCTGCCCGCGACCCGGCATTGACGCTTTCGGCAATACCCCGGTCGTTTTTGCACCGGGTCGCCGCGCCCCTCGGCTATATGCTCAACCCAACGCGCCAACGACCGATTTGGCGATACCAGCTAAAAAAGGGGACAGCCTGATGAGCCCAGCCGAAGTACACGCCGACAGCATCGTCATAGACGGTCTGATCATCGCCAAATGGAACCGCGAACTGTTCGAGGACATGCGCAAAGGTGGCCTCACCGCCGCCAACTGCACGGTCTCGGTGTGGGAAGGTTTCCAGGCCACGGTGAACAACATAGTCGCCAGCCAGAAACTGATCCGCGAGAACAGCGACCTGGTGATCCCGGTGCGCACCACCGCCGACATCCGCAAGGCCAAGGAGCAGGGCAAGACCGGCATCCTCTTCGGCTTCCAGAACGCCCACGCGTTCGAGGATCAGCTGGGCTACGTCGAGGTGTTCAAGCAGCTCGGCGTGGGCATCGTGCAGATGTGCTACAACACCCAGAACCTGATCGGCACCGGTTGCTACGAGCGCGACGGCGGCCTGTCCGGCTTCGGCCGCGAGGTAGTCGCGGAGATGAACCGCGTCGGCATCATGTGCGACCTGTCCCACGTCGGCTCGAAAACCTCCGAGGAAGTGATCCTCGAATCGCAGAAGCCAGTCTGCTATTCGCACTGCCTGCCATCCGGCCTGAAAGAACACCCGCGCAACAAGTCCGACGAGGAACTGAAGTTCATCGCCGACCACGGCGGCTTCGTCGGCGTGACCATGTTCGCGCCCTTCCTGGCCAAAGGCATCGACTCGACCATCGACGATTACGCCGAAGCCATCGAGTACGTGATGAACCTGGTCGGCGAAGACGCCATCGGCATCGGCACCGACTTCACCCAGGGTCACGACAAAGCATTCTTCGAAATGCTGACCCACGACAAGGGCTACGCCCGCCGCCTGACCAGCTTCGGCAAGATCATCAACCCGCTGGGCATCCGCACCGTGGGCGAATTCCCCAACCTCACCGAAACCCTGTTGAAGCGCGGCATGCCCGAGCGCGTGGTGCGCAAGGTGATGGGCGAGAACTGGGTAAGGGTCCTGAAAGACGTCTGGGGCGAATGATGAATACCTGCGGAGCCTACTGCGCACACCGATAGCTGCGTCGCGTCCTCGCGACAAGCTCGCCGTACATGCGTACTGCTCTCGCTTGTCGCTGCGGGTCTCCTTGCTCTCGGCGCGCTCGCTACGGCTCCACAGGCATTCATTGGCAACTTTCATATGTCCGGGCGTTGCCCGGTCAAACGCAAAAAACACGAATTCCGGAGTACCGAACACATGTCCACCCATGCCCCCGAAATGCCCATCCAGGTCGACGACGAAACCGGCGTCTGGACCACCGACGCTCTGCCGATGCTCTATGTGCCGCGGCATTTCTTCGTCAACAACCATATCGGCATCGAGGAAGTACTCGGCGCCGACGCCTATGCCGAGATTCTCTACAAGGCCGGCTACAAGTCCGCCTGGCACTGGTGCGAGAAAGAGGCCGAATGCCATGGCCTGTCCGGCGTGGCGGTGTTCGAGCACTACATGAAACGCCTGTCGCAGCGCGGTTGGGGCTTGTTCAAGATCGAATCCATCGATCTCGACGCCGGCACCTGCGAAGTGCGCCTGGACCACTCGGCCTTCGTCTACGTCTACGGCAAGTGCGGTCGCCCGGTGGATTACATGTTCACCGGCTGGTTCGCCGGCGCCATGGACCAGATTCTCCAGGCCCAGGGCAGCGCGCTGCGCACAGTGGCCGAGCAGGTCTACGGCGCCTCGCAGGAAGGCCACGACCATGGCCTGTTCCGCGTCAAACCACGCTAAAAACAACTGTATGTGGGAGGAGCTTCAGCCGCGACAGCATCGCCGCTAAAACGCCTCCCGCGAAGTAACGCTAGGCCGCTTTTCCGTGAGGGTGCCGCAATGGCTTTCGAAGCAATGTTCCAGCCGATCCAGATCGGCAAACTGACCATCCGCAACCGTGTGCTCAGCACCGCGCACGCCGAGGTCTATGCCACCGACGGCGGCATGACCACCGAGCGTTACGTCCAGTATTACGAAGAGAAGGCCAAGGGCGGCATCGGCCTGGCGATCTGCGGGGGCTCCTCGGTGGTGGCCATCGACAGCCCGCAGGAATGGTGGAGCTCGGTCAACCTGTCCACCGACCGGATCATCCCGCACTTCCAGAACCTGGCCGACGCCATGCACAAGCACGGCGCCAAGATCATGATCCAGATTACCCACATGGGTCGTCGCTCGCGCTGGGACGGTTTCAACTGGCCGACCCTGATGTCGCCGTCGGGCATCCGTGAACCGGTGCACCGCGCCACCTGTAAGACCATCGAGGTCGAGGAAATCTGGCGGGTGATCGGCAACTACGCCCAGGCCGCACGTCGCGCCAAAGAGGGCGGCCTGGACGGCGTCGAGCTGTCCGCCGTGCACCAGCACATGATCGACCAGTTCTGGTCGCCGCGCGTCAACAAGCGTACCGACGAGTGGGGCGGCAGCTTCGAAGGCCGGATGAAGTTCGGTCTGGAAGTGATCAAAGCCGTGCGCAAGGAAGTCGGCGACGACTTCTGCGTCGGCATGCGTATCTGTGGCGACGAATTCCACCCGGACGGTCTGTCGCATGACGACATGAAGCAGATCGCGGCCTATTACGACGCCACCGGCATGATCGATTTCATCGGCGTCGTCGGCTCGGGTTGCGACACCCACAACACCCTGGCCAACGTTATCCCGAACATGAGCTACCCGCCGGAGCCGTTCCTGCACCTGGCGGCCGGGATCAAGGAAGTGGTCAAGGTTCCGGTGCTGCACGCGCAGAACATCAAGGACCCGAACCAGGCCACGCGCATCCTCGAAGGCGGCTACGTGGACATGGTCGGCATGACCCGCGCGCACATCGCCGACCCGCACCTGATCGCCAAGATCAAGATGGGCCAGGTCGATCAGATCAAACAGTGCGTCGGCGCCAACTATTGCATCGACCGTCAGTACCAGGGCCTCGATGTACTCTGCATCCAGAACGCCGCGACTTCCCGTGAATATATGGGCCTGCCGCACATCATCGAGAAATCCACCGGGCCTAAGCGCAAGGTGGTGATCGTCGGTGGCGGCCCAGCCGGGATGGAAGCGGCGCGCGTCGCCGCCGAGCGCGGCCACGATGTGACCCTGTTCGAGAAGAAAGACAGCCTCGGCGGGCAGATCAGCCTCGCCGCCAAGGCGCCGCAACGCGATCAGATGGCCGGTATCACCCGTTGGTTCCAGATGGAGATCGCCCGCCTCGGCGTCGACCTGCGCCTGGGCACCGGAGCCGATATCGACAGCATCCTCGACCTGCGTCCGGACATCGTGGTGCTGGCCAACGGCGGCCATCCGTTCATCGAGCAGAACGAACACTGGGGCGCAGCCGAAGGCCTGGTGGTCAGCAGCTGGGACGTACTCGACGGCAAGGTCGCACCGGGCAACAACGTGCTGGTGTACGACACTATCTGCGAATTCACCGGCATGTCGGTGGCCGACTTCATCGCCGAGAAAGGCGCCAAGGTGGAGATCGTCACCGACGACATCAAGCCAGGTGTGGCCATGGGTGGCACCTCGTTCCCGACCTACTACCGCAGTCTGTACCCGAAAGAAGTGATCATGACCGGCGACCTGATGCTGGAAAAGGTCTACCGCGAGGGTGACAAGCTGGTGGCGGTGCTGGAGAACGAATACACCGGCGCCCGGGAAGAGCGCGTGGTCGACCAGGTGGTGGTGGAGAACGGCGTGCGTCCGGACGAAAGCCTGTACTACGGGCTCAAGGACGGTTCGCGCAATAAGGGCCAGATCGACGTGGAAGCGCTGTTCGCGATCAAGCCGCAGCCATGTCTATCCGAGGCCGGCGACGGCTACCTGCTGTTCCGCATCGGCGATTGCGTGGCCCAACGCAACACCCACGCGGCGATCTATGACGCGCTGCGGTTGTGCAAGGACTTTTAAGTCCAGCACAACCTTGACGGTCTGACCCGGTCTGGCTCCCTCTCCCTTTTGGGGAGAGGGCTGGGGTGAGGGGAACGGTCTCGCAGCCGCCCTCACCCTAACCCTCTCCCCGGAGGGGCGAGGGGACTGAAATGCATCATCCCCTGACATTGGCGGTGGGAGCCTCACATGTTGAACACCCTTCTTCCCATTCTGCTGTTCGCCGCACTCGGCCTCGCCGTGCTCGGCGCCGGCAAGCGCTTCTTTATGTGGCGCCGCGGTCGGCCGGCAAAGGTCGACTGGATCGGCGGCCTGCTGAAGATGCCGCGCCGCTACCTGGTGGACCTGCACCACGTGGTCGAGCGCGACAAGTACATGTCCAAGACCCACGTGGCCACCGCCGGCGGCTTCGTCCTGGCGGCGGCGCTGGCGATCCTGGTGCACGGTTTCGGCTTGCACAACAAGATCCTCGGCTTCGCCCTGCTCGGCGCCACCGTGCTGATGTTCGTCGGCGCCCTGTTCGTCGCCAAACGTCGTCTCGATCCGCCGTCGCGGCTGTCGAAAGGCCCGTGGATGCGCCTGCCGAAAAGCCTGCTGATGTTCGCCGCGAGCTTCTTTATCGCCACCCTGCCGGTGGCCGGTATCCTGCCGCAAGGCTTCGGTGGCTGGATACTTGCCGCCGTCCTGGCCGTCGGCGTGGCCTGGGGCGTGTCCGAGCTGTTCTTCGGCATGACCTGGGGCGGGCCGATGAAGCACGCCTTCGCCGGCGCCCTGCACCTGGCCTGGCACCGCCGTGCCGAGCGCTTCGGCGGCGGTCGCTCGACCGGGCTGAAAGCGCTGGACCTGAACGATCCCAAAGCGCCGCTGGGCGTGGAAAAGCCCACCGATTTCACCTGGAACCAGTTGCTCGGCTTCGACGCCTGCGTGCAGTGCGGCAAGTGCGAGGCGGCCTGCCCGGCCTTCGCCGCCGGCCAGCCGCTGAACCCGAAAAAGCTGATTCAAGACATGGTGGTCGGCCTGGCCGGCGGCAGCGATGCCAAGTTCGCCGGCAGCCCCTACCCTGGTAAGCCGATTGGCGAGCACAGCGGCGGCCCGCACCTGCCGATCGTCAACCTGCAGGGCAAGGCCCTGGTCGACGCCGAAACGCTGTGGTCCTGCACCACTTGCCGCGCCTGCGTCGAGGAATGCCCGATGATGATCGAGCACGTCGACGCCATCGTCGACATGCGCCGCCATCTGACCCTGGAAAAAGGCGCCACGCCGAACAAGGGTGCCGAGGTGCTGGACAACCTGATCGCCACCGATAACCCCGGCGGCTTCGCCCCCGGCGGTCGTTTGAACTGGGCGGCGGACCTCAATCTGCCGCTGATGAGCGACAAGGGCCAGGCCGACGTGCTGTTCTGGGTCGGCGACGGCGCCTTCGACATGCGCAACCAACGTACCCTGCGCGCCTTTGTCAAAGTGCTGAAAGCCGCCAATGTCGACTTCGCCGTGCTCGGCCTGGAAGAACGCGACAGCGGCGACGTCGCCCGCCGTCTGGGCGACGAGGCAACGTTCCAGCAGTTGGCCAAACGCAATATCGCCACCCTCGCCAAGTACCAGTTCAAACGCATCGTCAGCTGCGACCCGCACAGCTTCCACGTGCTGAAGAACGAATACGGCGCCCTGGGCGGCCACTACCAGGTACTGCACCACAGCACCTTCCTCGACGAGCTGATCGCCGGGCAGAAACTCAACCTGGGTAGCCACAAGGGCGGCAGCGTGACCTATCACGACCCCTGCTACCTGGGCCGCTACAACGGCGAGTACCAGGCGCCGCGCAATGTACTGAATGCCATCGGTATCGAAGTGAAAGAAATGGAGCGCTCGGGCTTCCGCTCGCGTTGCTGCGGCGGTGGCGGCGGCGCGCCTATCACCGACATCCCCGGCAAGCAGCGGATCCCCGACATGCGCATGGTCGACATCAAGGAAACCGGCGCCGAGCTGGTGGCCGTGGGCTGCCCGCAGTGCACCGCGATGCTCGAAGGCGTGGTCGAACCGCGCCCGCAAATCAAGGACATCGCCGAGCTGGTGGCGGACGTGTTGATCGAAGGCGCGGTCGAAGCCAAGAAGCCCGCGCCGGCCAAACCCAAGATGGCGGAGGTGAACCCATGAGCGACATCATCCGTCGCGACCCACGCGCCGAGTGGATCGCCCGCAACCGTCTGCATCCGCTGCACGCGGCGATGCAGAAGGCTGAATCCAGCTGGCTCAGCGCCAACGGCGTATTGCGTAAAAACCCTCACGCCGTCGGCTTTATCGGCCCCAATGGGATCAAGCGCATCGACCGCTCCGGCGTCCAGCAGGGCGGTACCGGCAAACGCAGCAGCACGACCGAAGCGGTGCAGCTGCCGCTGCATACCGTCGAACAGCCGGCGTTTCATATCGTGGTGGTGCCGGACATGGTCGGTGGCCGCCTGAGCAGCCATGACAAGGACCTGCTCGGCCTGGCCCACAAACTCGCCGGCAACGACGGCGCGGTAGTGGCCGTGGTATTCGGCGAACACAAAGAAAGCGCCTTCGACTGCAACGGCGTCGACCGCTTGCTGCAGCTCACAGGCGAAGCCTTCGAGGGTTATGCACCCGAGGCGCGCGTGCTGGCATTAAGCGCGGTGGAAAGCCAGTTGGCACCGCGCCACTGGCTGCTGCCCGACAGCCGCACTAGCGGCGGCGAACTGGGCCGCCGCCTGGCCGCCAAACTCGGCGAACGTCCGGCCACGCGGGTCTGGCAGGTGGCCGATGGCCAAGCCAGCGGCCGCGCTGGCGCGGGCCGTGAAGACTTGGTGCGGCAAGCGCCACGGCTGATCCTGGCCGCCGCCGAATGCGCCGAGCCGGTCAGCGAAACCCGTCATGAAGTGCGGCCAATCGAGCTCAGCGAACAGATCGTCCGCCATCTGCCACGGATCCAGGATCTCGGCGCGGTGGCAGTGGATCCGGCGCTGATCCCCATGGCCGAAGCCGAATTCATTCTCTCCGGCGGCAACGGGGTCAAGGACTGGGAGCTGTTCCACCAGGCCGCGAAAACCCTCGGCGCCACCGAAGGCGCCTCGCGCGTGGCGGTGGACGACGGCTTCATGCCGCGCAACCGCCAGGTCGGTGCCACCGGCACCTGGGTCAGCGCGCGGGTCTACCTGGCCGTCGGCATTTCCGGGGCGATCCAGCACCTGCAAGGCATCGGCGCCTGCGACAAGGTGATCGCGATCAACCTGGACCCCGCTTGCGACATGATCAAACGCGCCGACCTCTCGGTGATCGGCGACTCGGCGGCGATTCTGCAGGCCCTGATCGAACGGATCGCGGCCCATCGTCAGGGAGCGGCGCGTGATGCTGCCTAAACAGCTGGCGAATGGAAAACCCGTAGGGTGGATGACGCCTCACCCATCCACCAGCAACCACAATACGACGGTGGAAGAAAACAGCGTCTTCCACCCTACGGAGCGTTGCCATGACTGATTTGAACATCATCGCCCTGGTTTCCATCGGTGCACACCCGAGTTCGGGCCGGCCCCGCCGCGCCGAGCAGGATGCCCGCGCGGTGGAACTGGGCTTGCGCCTGAGCGGCGACAAACTGCAATTGCTGCATGCCGGCGACCCGCATGCGGAGGCCTTGCGCGCTTACCTGGGTATGGGCTTGCAGGAAATCGGCGTGCTCGAACAAGCACCCGGCGACGACGCCCTGCCCGCCCTGGCCGCCTATATCGGCAGCGCTGATGCACAGCTCGTACTGACGGGAAGCCAGGCGGAAACCGGCGAAGGCTCGGGACTCCTGCCCTACCTGTTGGCGGAACAACTGGGCTGGCCGCTGGTGGTCGGCTTGGCCGAGGTGGAGAGCGTCGAAGGCGGCGTGGCGCATGTACTGCAAGCCCTGCCCCGCGGCCAGCGCCGGCGTCTGCGCGTACGTTTGCCGTTCGTCGCCAGTGTCGACCATGCCGCGCCGGTGGCCCGCCAGAGCGCCTTCGGCCCGGCACGACGCGGGCAGGTGCAGGCCCATGCGACACTCTCTACCGCCGACGATCTGCTCGCCGTCGCCCAGCTGCAACCGGCGCGCCCGCGACCGAAGCGACTCAAGATGATCAAAGCCAAAACCGGTGCCGAACGGATGAAGGCGGCCACCGCCAAAGCTTCCGGCGGCGGTGGCCAGGTACTCAAGGACGTCTCGCCACAAGACGGCGCCGAGGCTATCTTCAAGTTACTGCTCGACGAAGGCGTACTGCGCTAGCGCCACGCCACTGGAGGATTCAACCATGATGCATGCCGACCTGATCGACCAGGAAGACTTCCGCGAACGCCTGGTGGCGCTGGGCTTGTCCATTCCACCGGGAGTGAGTGCCGAACAGGCCTGCGAATATGCGGTCAGCGGCCTGAGCCCGGAACGCGCCGTCGCCCTGCGCCGGCTGGTCGAGGAAATGCTCGGCGGCAGCGCCACCCTGCTGCCCACCGTGCGCGAAGCGATTTCGCGCACGCTATTGCCGGCATTGGTACCACGCTGACAGGCCGTTGAAGAACTACCTAGGCTTTCCACGGCCTGCGAGTGTCGCGTCAACCATCATGATGTCGGTTTAACGCCAGGCTTGCGTGGGAGGGGCTTTAGCCGCGATGGACCTTAACAGGCTGTTGAAAAACTACCTACGTAGCCGAGACGGCGTTAAAAACGGCCTCAAAGTGCTCATTTACAGCAGTAAACTCCGCCTTTTCGGCCATTTTTGCCTTGTCTCGCCTGCCTCGCCAACGTTTTTCAACGGCCTGTTAAAGGCGCTGTAAGCGTCGCGGCTGAAGCCCCTCCCACGGACTGCGACAATGCTTCGTGTCGCGGTACTAGGTTTCCCCCGCCTGCTTGGCGTGCCAATGCGCCGGCAGCAACTGCCCTTCGAACGCCGGCGCCTCCTCCAGCAGCACCTCATGGGGCGCCAGCGGTTCGGCGCACCCTGAACAGACCAGCTGGGCACGCAACGGTTTGCCGCAGGTGCGGTGGATATGCCGAATCGGCGGGCCGTTTTCGTCGCTCATATACCGGTCGCCCCAATTCACCAGGGACATGATCACCGGGTAGAGATCGCGGCCCTTGTCGGTTAGCCGGTACTCCTCACGCAAGGGGCGCTGCTGATACGCCACCTTGTTCAATACGCCCGCCCGCACCAGGGTTTTCAGTCGATCCGCGAGCAGGTGCCGGGTAATCCCCAGGCGCTGTTCGAAGGCATCGAAACGCCGCGTACCGAGAAAACATTCGCGCAACACCAACAGGGTCCAGCGGTCGCCGACCACCGACAGGGTGCGGGCCAGGGAACAGGGTTGTTGCTCGAGTTCTTCCCAACGCATGACGGCTCTCCAGATTCGATGGCCTACCTTAGCTTGACAAGTTCCAAAATGGAACTGACTATCGAGCAAGGTTCCAAAACAGAACTAACGGAGAACCCTGATGACAGAACGCAAAGCAATCCTGGTGGTGGGTGCCGGCGACGCCACCGGCGGCGCCATCGCCAAACGCTTCGCCCGCGAAGGTTATGTCGCCTGCGTGGTGCGGCGTAATGCCGACAAACTGGCGCCCCTGGTCGAAGCCATTGAGGCAGAAGGCGGCAGCGCCCGCGCCTTCGGCTGCGATGCGCGGATCGAGGAGCAGGTGGTCGAGTTGTTCGCCACCATCGAACGCGAGGTCGGCCCGTTGGAAGCAGTGGTGTTCAATATCGGCGCCAACGTGCAGTTCTCCATCACCGAGACCACCGAACGGGTCTATCGCAAGGTCTGGGAGATGGCCGCCCTGGCCGGTTTCCTCACCGGGCGCGAGGCAGCCAAGGTCATGCTCGCCCGTGGTCGCGGCAGCATCATCTTCACCGGCGCCACCGCCTCCTTGCGCGGCCGGGCCAACTTCTCAGCCTTCGCCAGCGCCAAATTCGCCCTGCGCGCCCTGGCCCAGAGCATGGCCCGCGAACTCGGCCCGCAGGGCATTCATGTCGCCCACCCGATCATCGATGGCGCCATCGATACCGCCTTTATCCGCGACAACTTTCCCGAGCTTTACCAGCGCAAGGAGCAGGACGGCATCCTCAACCCCGAGCATATCGCCGACACCTATTGGCAGATCCATTGCCAGCCGCGCGATTGCTGGGTGCACGAACTGGATCTGCGGCCCTGGAGCGAGACGTTCTAATCGCAAACCTGGTAGCCCGGATGAAATCCGGGGAGCGATGTGAAGCCATCCATGATCCCCGGATTGCATCCGGGCTACGACAAACAAAATGTCTCCCACATTCAATAGGGTCATCACATGAGCAAAACAGTTGAGTTCTTTTTCGATGTCGGCAGCCCCTCCTCCTACCTGGCCTGGACCCAGTTGCCGGGCATCGCCGCGGCGGCGCAGGCGCAAATCGTCTGGCGGCCGATGCTGCTCGGCGGCGTGTTCAAGGCCACCGGCAACCAGTCGCCGGTGGCGATCCCGAGCAAGGGCCGTTATGTGCTGCAAGACTTCGCCCGCTTCGCCAAGCGCTATGGCGTGCCCATGGCGTTCAATCCTTATTTCCCGATCAACACCCTGGCGCTGATGCGCGGTGCCGCCGGCTACCTCGACAGCGACGCGCTTCAGCCCTATCTACGGGCGGTGTTCGAGGCGATCTGGGTACGCCAGCAGAATCTCGGCAAGCCCGAAATTGTCGCTGAAGTACTGAGTGCGGCCGGCCTGGATATCGCCGAGTTCGAGCGCCTGATCAGCGACGAGGCGGTGAAACAGCGCTTGAAGGACAATACCGAAGAGGCGGTCAAACGCGGCGTTTTCGGCGCCCCGACGTTTTTCGTCGGCGATGAAATGCACTTCGGCCAGGATCGTCTGGATTTTGTCGCCGAGGCGCTGGCGCGGGCCGACTGAGGCGACGAGCCGGCTTCACCTGATCGGCGCGCGGGGTTATGGTCGACACGGATGAAGCCCGGAGTCAGCCCCATGATGCGTTCTCTGAAACTCGAACTCGCGCGTATCGAACAGGCAATGCTGCGTCAGGACGACGCCGAGTACTTCCTCGATCTGGAGACCGGCGGCGTGCTGCGCATGCGCGACAAGACGCGGCCCGACGCCGAGGAGAAGTACGATGTGCAGCCGGACCGCTACCTGGCCATCGAGCCCCTGCCCCAGGAGGACAATCTGGCCATGCGCGTGGCCTTTCTCGCCGGCGTCCACGACATCGACGCCCATGTCGCCCTGAGCCAGGCCCTGGCCGGACGCAAGCCGATCCGCACCTTCGACTTCCTCCTGGAAAGCCTGCCCCGGGTGCAGCGCGATTGGCAGGCCTACCAGGGCCAGCGCCTGCGCGAACACGTGCTCGAGTGGTTGCAGATCAACGGCCTGGAAATGCTGCCGCCGCGTTGAATTTTGTCGCCAGGATGCAATCCGGGAAAAGCTGTGCCTGCACCATCGCTCCCCGGATTGCGCCTAGCAGGCTGTTGAAAAACTACCTGCGTTGCCGATACTGCGTTAAAAACGGCCTCAAAATGCTCATTTACAGCACGTAAACTGCGCTTTTTCGGCCGTTTTTGCCTTGTCTCGGCTGCCTCGCCTACGTTTTTCAACGGCCTGCTAGGCTTATCCAGGCTACGGCCGCTTTGGTAGCCCGGATGAAATCCGGGAAAGACCGCGCACGTACCATCGCCCCCTGCTAGACCTGCAACAGAAAAGTCACCGGCCCGTCGTTGATCAGGTGCACCTGCATATGGGCGCCGAAGCGTCCGGTGGCAACTTGCGGGTGTTTGCCCCGCGCCCGCTCGACCAGCAGATCGAACAGCTCGGCGCCCAGGGCCGGCGGTGCGGCAGTGGAAAAGCTCGGGCGCAGACCGCTTTGGGTATCGGCCGCCAGGGTGAATTGCGAGACCAGCAGCAAGCCGCCGCCGACATCGGCGAGCGACAGATTCATCTTGCCGGCGGCGTCGCTGAATACCCGGTAATTGAGCAGCTTGTGCAGCAACTTATCGACGCTGGCCGAGGTGTCCTGGGGTTCGACCGCGACCAGGGCCAGCAAGCCCTGATCGATGGCGCCGACCACCTCGCCCGCCACCTCGACCCGCGCGGCGGTTACGCGCTGGATCAGCGCCTTCATGCCTCGTCGGGCGCCAAGTCGAGCAGGCGCTGGGCGATCTGATTGGCGGCGCGCACCAAGGCATCGGCGATGCCGTTTTCCGAGGCCGCGTGGCCAGCGTCGCGGATGATCTGCAATTCACTGTTGGGCCAGGCTTGATGCAGCTCCCAGGCGTTTTCCAACGGACAGATCATGTCGTAGCGGCCGTGCACGATGACGCCGGGGAGATGGGCGATCTTCGGCATGTCGCGGAGCAACTGGTCGGGTTCGAGAAAGGCGTTATTGATGAAGTAGTGGCACTCGATACGGGCGATCGACAACGCGCGGTGGGCATCGCCGAAGCGCTCGACCACCTGGGAATTGGGCCGCAGGGTGGCGGTCCGGCCTTCCCAGGTCGACCAGGCCTTGGCCGCGTGCATCTGGGCGATCTGATCGGGGCCGGTCAGGCGTTTGTAGAACGCCTGCATCAGGTCGCCACGCTCCTCGAGCGGGATCGGCGCCAGGTAATCCTGCCAGTAGTCGGGGAATATCCGGCTCGCGCCTTCCTGGTAGAACCAACGGAATTCCTGGGGCCGGCAGAGGAAGATGCCGCGCAGGATCAACGCATGCACGCGCTCGGGATGGGTCTGCGCATAGGCCAAGGCCAGGGTCGAGCCCCAGGAGCCGCCGAACAGCACCCATTTATCGATGCCCAAATGTTCGCGAATCCGCTCCAGGTCGGCGACCAGGTCCCAGGTGGTGTTGTTTTCCAGGCTGGCGTGCGGGCTGGAGCGCCCGCAACCGCGCTGGTCGAAGGTAACGATGCGGTACAGGTTGGGGTCGAAGAAGCGCCGACTCAGGGCATCGCAACCGGCACCCGGGCCACCATGGATGAACACCACGGGCAATCCATCCGGCGTGCCGCTCTCGTCCACATAGAGAACGTGCGGCTCCTCCACGGCCAATTCATGACGAGCGTAGGGTTTGATCTCCGGATACAAAGTCTGCATGGTGCTCTCCTGGCTTGTACGTAGGGCACGGTTAGCGCTTCTGTGCAAACGGCCATGCAGGTTGAGACTCGCACGATTTGCCGCCGTTACCGTTCCCGCTCTGTCACGCATCATAACCATGTATAGGGAATTCAGCATGTCAGCTCGGAAATTTGCCTTACCTTTGCTGTTGTTTTTTTTCTTCCTGGCCGGCTGTGGCGGCAAAGACGACCCGCAAGCGGCGCTGGATGCGGCAGTGCAGCGGCTGCAAGACAATTTGCAGGAGAAGAACACCGGCGCGGTGCTCGAGCAATTGCACCCGACCTTTATCGCCCAACAGCAGTTCGACCGCGACTGGGCCAAGCGCACCATGACCCTGCTGTTTCTACGGCATAAGAACGTGCAGGTGATCGCGCTGAGTAAAAACAGCTGGCTCGATCCGACCTATAGCGAGAAAGGCCACACCGAAGCCCAGATGGCGTTGACCGGCGCCGAAGGGCTGATCCCCGACAGCGCCCGCCATTATGCGGTGAAGCTGGAATGGTGGCTGGAAGGCGGCGAGTGGAAGCTCGCGCGCCTCGCATGGGAATGACGCGGCGGCTTACCAGTCCAGGCTAAGGCCGAGATTGACGCCGTGCTGACGGTCTTCGGTGCCGCGAAAGTGATAGCTGCCGACCAGTTTCAGTTGCCCGGCGAGCGTATGGCTGACCCCGAGCAACCCGGTGGTCTGGCCATCCGCCGGCGTGTGGCCCTGTAATTCGAAGCCGTCGCCGCTGACGCTGTTGAGGCTCATATCGAGGCTGCCGGGATCGTTTTCGTATTCACGCTCGCGGGCCACCTCGGCGAACAGCTGGGTCTGCGGGGTCAACTGGTAGTTGAGCTGCACACCGACGCCGAGGCGGCGGCTGTCGCGCTGCTGGTCGCCGAATTCCAGGGCGGTGGAGCGGTTGCCCTGTTCGCTATAACCGTCGACATCGACGCGCGCCAGATCGGCGCTGATAAAGGGGCTGACCCGCCAGCCGGTGTCCTCGTTGGCCAGGTCATAGCCGATACGCCCGGACAGCGCATACAGCCGGCCCTCGGTATCGCCGCTCTCGCTGCGCTCGGTGATGCCCAGGGCGAACTGGCGATCGAGGTCGCCGTAGTCGAGCATGCCCAGGCTGACGCTGGTATCGGCCCACAGGCGACCCTGTTGATACTGGGCGAAGGCGCTCAGCAGGTAGCTGCTCAGGTCGTACTGGGAATCGCTGTCGCTGTCCAATTGCTGGTGTTGCAGCCCCAGGGCCAGGCCGACGCGCCAGTTCTCATGGAGCCTGTAGCTGCCGCCGAGGTTCAGGCCCAAGCCATCGCTGTCGCCTTCGCTCACCGCCTCGCCGCGCTGAAATTCCTGCCGCATGCCGCTGGCGCTGACGAAACTGCGCCATTGCCCCTCGCCCTGCCAGGCACCACGCTCGGATTGCCATTCGCTGCGCAACTGCTGCTGGTGGCCGTTAAGGCTGGCCATGGCCATTTCCGGCAGCAGGCTGATTTCCCAGGGGGCGGCGAGGATCGAGTGGATGTAGTCGGCGCTGATCTGCTGCACTGCGGCAGTGGGATGCACGCCATCGTTGAACATCAGCCGGTCCGGATTTGGCGATGTGCCACCGATGCCCCAGGTCGGGTCGGCAATGCAGCTGCTGCCGCTGAAGCAGACGTCGGTCTGCACGACCGTTGGGTCGAAGCCGAAGCTGGCCAGATCGCTCTTCACCTCGACCAATAGGCTGCGGAAATTGAGGCGGATCACATTACCGCCCAGAGCACCAAGCTGTGTCCCCAGCTCATCGTTGAGCAGCGCCGAAGCACTCGACCAGGAACTGCGCGTGCCGAACACCCCGGCAGGGGTCAAACCGACATCCGGTAAGTCGGAGACGATAATGTAGCGGGCGCCGGCTTGCTGCAATGCAGCGACACCGGCCACCAGGTTGGCGGCGGAGGCAGCAGCAGTGGCGGCATCGACCACTATACCGTCGAGAATGTCGTTGCCGCCGCCATTGATGTAATAAAGGGCATTGGGATCAGCTTGGCCGAAATCGGCCAGATAGCCGTTCTTGGTGCGCGAGAATGCCGGTACGCCGCTATCTACAACCGAGCCGTTGATGTCGGTGATCGAAGCGAGTATCTGCGCAGTCGTGTTACCACCCACCGCATAGTTGGTGCCATCAGCATTCCCGGTCAGCACCTGGGGCAGCACCGGCGTGGAGGGCAGGGCCTGTAGTCCAAGCAGGGAGGCCAAACGCTGCGTGGAAACCGCGTCGAAATACTCGCTGTTGTCGCCGAGATAGTTCGGTCCGGTCCTGTTGGTGAAACGCAGTCCGCCAGTCGGGTTGCCACCCAGCAGCGGGCTGCCGGCATCCGGAAACTGCCCGCTATCGCTTAGCGAATCGCCGAAGACGATAAATTGCGAATAGGGCATGGCTTGCGCAGTGGACAGACCCGCCATCATTACGGCCGCAGTGAGAAATTTCAGGCTGGGCTTCATGGGTACTCCCTTTTATTGTTTTATTTGCCGGAAGGCTGGCCCCGCAGACTAATGAGAACGGGCACACATCACCTTCACCCAAACGGGTGAGGGTGGCGTCCGATCACATCGCTGAATACACCTGGATAATCCGGGGAATAAACATTCGGCTGCGCTGCATATAGCGCGCATAGGCATCGCCGAAATAGGCCAGGCACTCGGCCTCGTCGCGTTTCGCAGTCAGGTAGGGATAGGGCTGGCGAACACCGCGCAGACCGGCGCGCACACCCGCCGGCCCGCCAGGTGACGCGGCGCTTACCAGTCCAGGCTGAGGCCGAGATTGACGCCGTGCTGACGGTCGTCGGTGCCGCGGAAGTGATAGCTGCCGACCAGTTTCAGTTGCCCGGCGAGCGTATGGCTGACCCCGAGCAACCCGGTGGTCTGGCCATCCGCCGGCGTGTGGCCCTGTAATTCGAAGCCGTCGCCGCTGACGCTGTTGAGGCTCATATCGAGGCTGCCGGGATCGTTTTCGTATTCACGCTCGCGGGCCACCTCGGCGAACAGCTGGGTCTGCGGGGTCAACTGGTAGTTGAGCTGCACACCGACGCCGAGGCGGCGGCTGTCGCGCTGCTGGTCGCCGAATTCCAGGGCGGTGGAGCGGTTGCCCTGTTCGCTATAACCGTCGACATCGACGCGCGCCAGATCGGCGCTGATAAAGGGGCTGACCCGCCAGCCGGTGTCCTCGTTGGCCAGGTCATAGCCGATACGCCCGGACAGCGCATACAGCCGGCCCTCGGTATCGCCGCTCTCGCTGCGCTCGGTGATGCCCAGGGCGAACTGGCGATCGAGGTCGCCGTAGTCGAGCATGCCCAGGCTGACGCTGGTATCGGCCCACAGGCGACCCTGTTGATACTGGGCGAAGGCGCTCAGCAGGTAGCTGCTCAGGTCGTACTGGGAATCGCTGTCGCTGTCCAATTGCTGGTGTTGCAGCCCCAGGGCCAGGCCGACGCGCCAGTTCTCATGGAGCCTGTAGCTGCCGCCGAGGTTCAGGCCCAAGCCATCGCTGTCGCCTTCGCTCACCGCCTCGCCGCGCTGAAATTCCTGCCGCATGCCGCTGGCGCTGACGAAACTGCGCCATTGCCCCTCGCCCTGCCAGGCACCACGCTCGGATTGCCATTCGCTGCGCAACTGCTGCTGGTGGCCGTTAAGGCTGGCCATGGCCATTTCCGGCAACAGGCTGATTTCCCAGGGGGCGGCGAGGATCGAGTGGATGTAGTCGGCGATAATCTGATGGGTGGCCGCCGAGGGGTGAATGCCGTCGTTGAACAGCAGCTTGCTCGGGTCGGCAGTGGGACTGTCGATTCCCCAGGTCGGGTCAGCGTTACATTCAGCGCCGATGAGAGGATCACCATCGAAACACACCGCCGTATGCACGATACCGGCATCGAAGCCAAAAGAGGCCAGATCGCCCTGCACTTCGGCCAGCAGACCGCGCAGGTTCAAGCGAATGACGTTGCCGCCCAAGGCGGACAGCTGTGCGGCCAGCTGCTGATTGAACAGCGCCGAGGCGGTGGAGCGGGCAGCGACGGTTCCGGCTCCCAGCATCGTGCTTTCCGGCGTCGCACCCACATCGGGAAGATCGGCAACGACGATAGTGCGCGCACCGGCGGCCTGCAGCGCAGCCACGGCGGCCACCAGGTTGCCGGCGGAAATGGCCGCAGTGGCCTGATCGACGATCACACCGTTGCGCACATCGTTGCCACCACCGTTGAGGTAGAACAAGGTACTGGCATCGACCTTTGGCACATCGATCAGATAGCCGTTGCGAGTCCGTGTACCGCCAGGGCCCGCGCTCACCACCGAGCCGTTGCTATTGGTAACCGAGGCCAATATCTGCGCGGTCGTGTATCCCCCCACCGCATAGTTGCTACCGTCGGCGTTACCGGTCAACGCCTGGGGCAGCAGCGGCGTGGAAGGCAGCGCCTGAAGGCCAAGCGATGAGGCAAGACGCTGGGTATATACCTCGGCGTAGTATTCGCTGTTGTCGTGCTGGTAGGTCGGACCGGTGCGGTTGGTAAAACGCGCGCCCCCAGTGGGGAAACCGCCCGCCAAGGGGCTACCGAGATCAGGGAATTGCCCGCTGTCGCTGAGCGAATCGCCGAATACGATGAATTGCGAATAAGGCATGGCTTGCGCGGTGGACAGACCCGCCAGCAATACGACGGCGGTGAGAAGTTTCAGACTGGGTTTCATCGTGCTCCCTCTTATTTTGTTTGCCGGTAGGCTGGCTAAGCAGGCTAACGAGAACGGGGCACAACGTTGCCCACACCCCAAATGGGTGAGGGCCGATCGAACAGCTGAATACGCCTAGAAAAGCCAGGGAATAAACATTCGGCTGCGCTGCATATAGCGCGCATAGGCATCGCCGAAATAGGCCAGGCATTCGGCCTCGTCGCGTTTCGCGGTCAGGTAGAGCATAAGACTGGCGAACAATGCCAACCCGACCGTCAGGCCATTGACCTGCTTCCAGCAAATGCCCCATGCCAGCAACAGCAGCGAGCAATACAGTGGATGGCGGATGTAGCGAAAAATTCCACTGCTGACCAACTGCGAAGTGCGCTCGAAGGCGAACAGTTCGGCGTCGTCACGACTGGCATCGGGGCGGCCGGCGCTGCGCAACTGATGCAGGCCGAGAAACAACACCAGCAGCGAGACGAACAATAGCGCCCAGGAGAGCAACTGGTGCGCCGCGAAGCGGTCTTCGAACCAGACAGGCGCGTTCGCCACCAGCAACCCCAGCATCGCCTCCCAGGCGAAGAAGCGATAAAAACCGTGGGAATGCGGGCGGCGTAGCGACCGCCAGGAAATCCCGATCAACAGCAGCGACCCCGACAACAGCCCCACAGCCTGCAACCACAGCATCCACTCGCTCCTTTCCTATCCGTTCAGCGCATCGGCCATCACGCCCCGTCGCCGGCGCGAGCCCCGCACTGCGAGACTTACAGCCCCTCTGGTACACTGCCGGCCCACCCGTATCGACCGTACGCAATGGACCGCACCCAACTACAGCGCCTACTACCGCACCAGGGCCCGGCGCTCTGGCTCGATGGCCTTTTAGCGCACGATGCCCAAAGCATCCAGGGCCTCAGCGCCTGGCATCACCTGGACTCCTTCGGCGAAGACGCCTCGCCCTGCCTGTTGTTCGAGGCGGCGGCGCAATTGTGCGCCGCGCATGGTGCCTTATACGGCGACGACAGTGCCATTGAAATGGCGCTGATCGGCAAGCTCTCGCAGTTGCACCTGCATCGCCAACCCGAGCACCGCCAAGGCCCATTGCTGGTCGCAGCCAACCAGCAGGCGCTGAGCCCGGCCGGCGCGCTCTATGCCTTTAGCATCCACGCCGAGGAGCGATTGTTGCTCGACGGCAAACTCCTGCTGGTATTGGTCCGTGCTTGAATTACGCAACCTCGGCTATCGCTACCCCGGCGCCGCGCAACCGGCGCTGAGCGGCATCGACCTGCAATTGCGCAGCGGCGAATGCCTGGGCCTGCTCGGCAGCAACGGCGCCGGCAAGACCACCCTGCTCTCGCTGCTCAGCGGCGTGTTGCAGGCCCAGCAGGGCGAGATTGTCTGGCACGGTGAGCGCAGCCTCGGCCTGGTGCCGCAACAATTGGCGTTCTATACCGGGCTCAAGGTACGCGAGAACCTCGAACTGTTCGCCGATCTCTATCGCCTGCGCGGCAGCGAGCGCCGTGAGCGCATGCAGCTGTGCATCGATTGCACCGACCTCGGCGACAAGCTGCAACGCCGCAGCGACCGCCTATCCGGCGGTGAACAGCGCCGTCTGAACTTCGCCATCGGCCTGCTGCAACCGGCCGAGCTGTACCTGTTCGACGAGGCCACCGTGGGGGTCGATACCAGCAGCCGGCAGATGCTGCTGAGCGCGGTCGAACAACTGGTCGCCGCCGGCAAGAGCGCGATCTATACCAGCCACTACCTGGACGAAGTCGAGCGGGTGGCGCAGCGCATCCTGCTGTTGCACGAAGGCCGAGTTCGCCTCGACCTCGACACCCGCCAATTGCTCGGCGATAGCCACGGGCTGCTGCTGGAATGGCCGCAGGCAGCGCCGGCCGGCCTGGACGAGTTGCTCGCGCGCCTGCAACTAAGCGGCGAATTTCTGCCCAAGGGCGTGCACATCCCTGCGTTGAACGGCAAGCAACTGCTGGAAATCACCCGTTTCATCCAGGCCCAGGATGGCCTGCCGAGCCTGATGCGCTTCGGTCGGCCCTCGCTCGAGCAGCTTTACCTGCGTCTCAACGGAGGTCGGCTATGAGGTTATCGGCGCTGGTGCGCAAGGAAATCCGCCTGCTGCTGCGCGACCCCCATGCGCTGGCCGTGCTGTTTATCATGCCGACCCTGTTTTTGCTGCTGATGGCCGGCGCCATGTCCAGCTACCTGCAGGATAAGCCGCCGCCCCTGCGCCTGGCGCTGGAAGTGCCGCAGCCCAGCGCGGCCAGCGAACTGTTCCAGGCCGCCTTGCTCGCTCAACTGCCCGGCAGCAGCCTGGTCGCCGGCAGCGACCAGGCACTGCCACGTATCAGCCTGACCAGCGACTTCTCCGCCAGCCTGCTGGACGTGCCGCACCAGGGCCCGCACCTGAGCTACCCGGCGCAGACCGATGCGCAGACCCGCCAGCGCCTGCACAGCGCGGTGACCATTGCCCTGGCGCAAACCCGCCTGCTCGCGTACCTGGAGGACAGCGGCGCGATCGCCCCCGACACACCCTTGCACGAGCGCCTCGAACTCGCCCAGCAGCGCACCCAAAGCGAGATCGCCGAGTCGCAGTTGCTGAGCAGCGGCGATCTCAGCGGCCGCGCCAATGCCAGCCAACTGAGCGTGCCTGCCTGGCTGATCTTCGGCATGTTCTTCGTCATGCTGCCGATGGCCGCGGGCTTTCAGCGCGAGCAGCAGAGCGGCACCCTGCTGCGTTTCCGCTGCCTGGGGCTGAGCCTCGGCAGCCTGGTGTTGAGCAAGCTGCTGCCTTACCTGGCGATCAACCTGGTGCAGTTCGTGCTGCTGCTGACATTGGGCCTGTACGGGCTGCCGGCAATCGGCCTGCCCGCGCTGAGCCTACCCGGCAACCCCTTGGCCTACGCGCTGCTGGCACTCAGCCTGAGCCTGGCGACCTGCAGCCTCGGCCTGTTTCTCGCGGCAGTGGCGCGCAGCAGCGAGCAAGCGTTGTTGCTCGGCGGCGGGCTGAATATCATCCTCGCGGCCATCGGCGGCATCATGGTGCCGAAGAGCGTGATGCCCGAGGCCATGCGCCAACTGGCCGAAATTTCCCCGATGAGCTGGGCGCTGGACGCCTTTCTCACCCTGCTGGTGGGCCAAGGCTCGCTGGCCGACATCGCCCCCTATTGCGCCCGTTTGCTGCTGTTCGCGGCACTGCTGGGCGGCGGCGGGCTGCTTCTGTTCACTCGACAAGTACGGCAAACGCAATGGACCACACACTATTAGAACAACAACTCAAGCAACTGCTGATCCGCGAGTGCGACAAGGAAGACGATATCGACTGGCAGAGCATCGCCGACGACGAGCCATTGTTCGGCAGCCAAAGCCGTATCCAGATGGACAGCCTGGACGCCTTGCAGGTCTCCCTGGCCTTGCAGCAGAACTACGGCGTGCGCATCGAAGGGGCGAAAGACGGCCGGCGGATTCTCAACAGCATCGCCAGCATCGCCGCCTTTATCAGGCAGCAACAGTGACCCCGGTCTACTTGCAGCGCGGCGCCTTGCACAGCGCCCTGGGCGCGAATCTGCCCGCGGCGGCCCTGGCCCTGCGCAGCGGCGAACGGCCCCGCGCGGGGGAGTTTCTACTACATGAATTGCTGCAACCGCGTCCTTACCTAAACACCGCCGACGCTGGCGAACACCTCGAGCAACGCCTCGACCGCCTGTTGCGTGAAACCCTTGGCGATGGTCCCCAGGAGCTGGCTGACTGTTTATTGATAGTCGCCAGCACCGGCCTGGATATCGCCGAGCTGGAAGCCCGGGCCGGCGCCGACCAGGGCTTTCGCATCGAGCATTCGACACCCCTCGACTCGCTGGCCGCGCAACTGCGCCAACGCTGGGGCTTTGCCGACGCCTTCACCCTCAACACCGCCTGCACCAGCGCCGCCAACGGCCTGATTTACGGCGCCAAGCTGGTCGCCAGCGGGCAATTCAGCCGGGCGCTCGTGCTCGCCTTCGAAACCCCCAGCGCCCTGGCCATGCAGGGCTTCGGCGCCCTCGGCCTGACCAGCCCGAGCGGCCAATACCGGCCTTTTCATCCCGAACGCGACGGCTTGATTCTCGGCGAAGCCTACACTTGCGCCCTGCTCTGCCTCGAACCCGGCAACGCGCCGCTGGCCCGCCTGCTCGGTGGCTTCAGCGCCTGCGACACCAGTAGCCTGACCGGCACCCGCGAAGACGGCAGCCATATCGACACGGTGATGCGCGGCGCCCTGCATAGCGCCGGGCGCGATCTCAGCGAGATCGATCTGGTCAAACTGCACGGCACCGCCACCACGGCCAACGACATCGCCGAAAGCAACGGCATGCATAGTTTGTTCGGCGACGCCATGCCGACGCTTTGCGCCCTCAAACCCTGGCTCGGCCATACCCTCGGCGCCTGCGGCCTGAGCGAAACGCTCTTGCTGATCGAAGCGCTACGCCAAGGCCAGTTACCGGCCGCGGACTATTCCAACGAAGCCATATTGCCGCTGGCCGCCGAAAGCGTCGGCACGGTCGACGACCTGCTGCTGGCGAACTTCTTCGGCTTCGGCGGCAACAACGCCAGCCTGGTGCTGCAAGCCTGCCGAGCGGGAGAACGGCCATGAAAGTGATTGCCGCCAGCGAGATCCGCGGCCAGGCCGAGACCTGCGACAAGCAACTGAAAACCGCCCTGAGCCAGTGGCTGGACAGCCCGCCACGGCGCATCGACCGCCTGATCCTGCAAGCCCTGCTCGGCGCTGCCGCCCTGAAAGACCAGGTGCGCAGCGATTGCGGCCTGTACCTGGCCGCACGCTACCCGTCACGGCCGACCATGGGCGCGCTGCTGGATGCCGTGTGCGTGCAGCACAAGCAACCGAAACCCTTCGAGTTCGTCAACAGCGTCAGCAACGCCGCCGGCTTCCATATCGCCCAGCAACTGGGCCTGGAAGGACCGAACCTGTTTATTGGCGCCAGCGAGCACGTCTGGCCGCACCTGCTCAACCTGGCCACCCTCGACCTGCACGACGGCCTGGCCCGCCAGGCCTTGCTGCTGCTCTGCGACGAGCAACACGACTTCTGCGTACAGGCGTTACTACTGGAAGGCGGCGAAGGGCGTTTATCGGCGAGCGACTTCGTAGGTCTAAGCGCCGAAGTGGCAGTGCGGCGATTCGCGCTGTAGAGCATGCCGCGATGGGTGAATCACCCGTGTAGGCGTCCGCTGGCTCCTACAACAGTTTGTAGGGTGGATGACGCTTTATCCATCCACCAATACCGCTGGTGGATGAAAAAGGCGTCATCCACCCTACGCCGCTCTCGATAGCTTGCATAAACGCAGCACAATCCGAGATTGCACTGACTAGAACTGCGTTAACCCTTACGCTTGGCCCAGGCCCCCAGCTCTTTCATCAACGAGCGCTCCTGCAAGGCGATACCACGCAGGCGTTCGGCGATTGGGGCGAAGTCGGGCGTTTCGCCCTTGTTACGGCTGGCGCGCACGCAGGCCGAAGCGAATTGCCACCAGTCGTCGCCGATGCGACTCTGAGTTTGAATTCCGTTCCAACCAAACGAGTTCCCCGGTGAAAAAACAAAGGCCCATCATTCGATGGGCCTTTTCCTGAACGCTCGCGCTGGAGATTTACTGCCAGTTGGCGGCGATCACCACGTCCAGTTGCGCACGTTGATCCGGCGTCAGATTCGACTCCCCTCCAGCCGGCGCACCGAAGGCCGCCATTGCGTCGACCAGGTTCTGCACCCGACTTTCTGTCAGAGCAAGGCCATCGGAACTCTGCATCTGCTCGATCCGGGAACCGCTACTGGCGTACCAGTTGCTCACCGTAACGCGGTCGCTGCTGCCCTCGACCAGGATGTCCAGATTATTGCCATTACGCTGGAACCAAAGCTGTTCGGGAGAAAGGTTTTCACCAAAGAGCAACAGGTCATTGCCCCCGTTATCAATGATTACATCCTGACCATCACCCAAATCGAACAGATAAGTGTCGCTGTTATAGCTGCCGTACAGGCTGTCGCTACCGGTGCCGCCAGCCAATACGTTGTGGGCCGCGTTGTAATGCACTTTCAGCAGGTCATTACCGGCCTCACCGTACAGGTGGTTGACGCCAGTGCCGCCGTCCAGGGTGTCGTTACCCGCACCACCGTGCAGGATGTCCTTTCCGACCCAGCCAACCAGGCTGTCGGCATTTGCCGATCCCTGTTGCGTCAGGCCCTCCTGGGTCATCTCCGCCCAGGTCCACACCGTGTCGTCGGCAAATTCGATCCGCTCGATAAGGGTGTTGCTCGCGATGCTCGCGCTCGAAGTGGTGGTGCTGAAGACGTTCTTCACGATCACCTTATCCACGCCATTGACATGGGCAAACTCCACGTCGAGGCCATTGCGTTGGAACTTAATATCTTCCGGATTGATGCCGGCGCCGAAGCGCAGCGTGTCGAGCGCACCGCTATTGCTAGAAGTTTCAACGATGGTATCGACGCCATCGCCCAGGTTGAACAGGTAGGTATCGCTGTTATAGCTGCCGTACAGGCTGTCGCTACCGGTGCCGCCAGCCAATACGT
>CBIHLQ010000049.1:0-46340 GCA_966210885.1 uncultured Pseudomonas sp. | reverse complement strand
TGGCACACCTTTCTTGGGCAAGCAAGAAAGGTGTGGCGCCCGTGAGGGGCGCAACCTAAGCGTTCAGCACACGCGTTAATGGGCCATGCCAAGCTATCGGCCGTTACACACACACAAACTTGCCAGTCCAGTGTTAATCGGCACTTTCCCGGCATTCTGCGAAGAACCGTTTTTTATTGGTCAATTCAGGGTTTTAGCGCGAGCGTGCATGCCGGTAACCCTTCCAGTAACGCGCTGCACTCTTGTGGGGTGTGCGGGAACGTTTGGGGTGCATTTTGTTGGGTGGGTTGGCCGCTTGTCGTTTTTGGTTTCCCTGAAAGGCCCGCGGTTAAAGGCTTTCAGATCGGTGGCGCAATAATTGCTGGTGTAATAGGTTGACTCTTCTCTCTTGGTCTGCATTTTTCGCGGGCCCTGTCAAGCTGCGCGCGCCCGTCTTTCTGGTCTTCTGTAATTACTTGTCGCATTGAAGAAATATCGACTTTCGAGCTGTCGCTAGAATGCCGACACCCAGCCGAAGCCGCTTGCCGCCTGCATGTCATGCAGCAAAGACGGCGACTCTTTCTACACTGCATAAATGGCTGGATAGACATTCACCGGGTTCTTGCAACCGGCTGCCATTCCCTTTCGTAGGAGTCACAAGATGAAGAAGATCGCACTTCTGGGCGCATTGGCGCTGTCCATGCTGTCGCCGTTGGTCGTGGCCGAAGAAACCAAGCCGCTGCGCATCGGTATCGAGGCCGCTTACCCACCGTTCGCTTTCAAAACCCCTGAAGGCAATATCAGCGGTTTCGACTACGACATCGGCATCGCGCTCTGTGAAGAGATGAAGGTCGAGTGTCAGTGGATCGAGCAGGAATTCGACGGCCTGATCCCGGCCCTGAAAGTACGCAAGTTCGACGCCGTACTGTCCTCCATGAGCATTACCGAAGATCGCCTGAAATCGGTCGACTTCACTAAAAAGTACTACCACACCCCTGGCAAGCTGGCGATGAAGGCCGGCAGCGTGATCAACGATCCGCTGGTCGACCTCAAGGGCAAGAAGCTCGGCGTGCAGCGCTCGTCGATCTACGACCGTCATGCCAGCGACGAGTTCGAACCGGCCGGCGTCGAAGTGGTGCGTTACAGCTCGCAGAACGAAGCCTTCCTGGATCTGGCCTCCGGCCGTCTGGACGCCACCCTGGCCGACGTCGTGAACATCGACGAAGGCTTCCTCAAGACCGACGCCGGTAAAGGCTTCGCCCTGGTAGGCCCGGACTTCACCAACGAGAAGTACTACGGCCATGGCGCCGGTATCGCGGTGCGCAAGGGCGACAAGGAACTGGCCGACAAGATCAACAATGCGATCGACGCGATCCGCGCCAACGGCAAGTACCAAGAACTGCAGGACAAGTATTTCGACTTCAACGTTTACGGCGAGTAAGCGTACGGCGATTTATCGCTTTTCACCGAGAGTGGCGCAGGCGCTTGGCTTCGGCCCGCGAGAAGGGAAACGACTTGCGCCACTTTTTCGTTGTACTTCCCGGCGCCCGCTGGCGCCCGTATGAGGTAACTAGGGCATGTTGAACGGCTACGGCTCGACCATTCTCGAAGGTGCCTGGCTTACCCTGATTCTGGCGTTGACCTCGATGGCGGTGGCGATTTTCCTGGGCCTCCTGGGCGCGGCATTTCGCTTGTCACCGATCAAATGGCTGGCGATTCTGGGGGAGACCTACGCCACCGTCATTCGCGGTATTCCCGATCTGGTACTGATCCTGCTGATCTTCTACGGCGGCCAGGATCTGGTTAACCGCGTGGCTCCGCTGCTCGGTTACAACGAATATATCGACATCAATCCGTTCGTCGCCGGTGTCTTCACCATGGGTTTCATCTTCGGCGCTTATCTGTCGGAAACCTTTCGCGGCGCCTTTATGGCGATCCCCAAGGGGCAGAGCGAGGCCGGCGCGGCCTATGGCATGAGCGGGATCAAGGTGTTCTTCCGCATCCTGGTGCCGCAGATGATCCGCTTCGCGATTCCCGGTTTCACCAACAACTGGTTGGTGTTGACCAAGGCCACGGCGCTGATCTCGGTGGTGGGCCTGCAGGACATGATGTTCAAGGCGAAAAACGCCGCCGATGCGACCCGCGAACCCTTCACCTTCTATCTCGCGGTCGCCGCGCTCTACCTGGTGCTGACCAGTGTGTCGCTGCTGGCTTTGCGTTATTTGGACAAGCGCTACTCGGTCGGCACCAAAGCCGCCGATCTGTGAGGAGCACGCACGCATGATCTTCGACTACAACATGATTTGGGAAAACCTGCCGCTGTACTTCGGCGGCGTATTGGTCACCCTGAAGATTCTTCTGCTGGCCTTGGCGTTCGGCCTGGCGCTGGCGATTCCGCTGGGCTTGATGCGGGTCTCGAAATCGCCGCTGGTGAACTTCCCGGCCTGGCTCTACACCTATGTGATCCGCGGTACACCGATGCTGGTGCAGCTGTTTCTGATCTACTACGGTCTGGCCCAGTTCGAGGCGGTGCGCGAGAGCTTCATGTGGCCCTATCTGTCGAGCGCGACCTTTTGTGCGGTGCTCGCATTCGCCATCAACACCAGCGCCTACAGTGCGGAAATCCTCGCCGGCAGCTTGAAGTCCACGCCCCATGGCGAGATCGAAGCGGCCAAGGCCATGGGCATGTCGCGCTTCAAGCTGTACCGCCGCATCCTGCTGCCGTCGGCGTTGCGCCGGGCGCTGCCGCAGTACAGCAACGAAGTGATCATGATGTTGCACACCACCAGCCTGGCGTCGATCGTTACCCTGATCGACATCACCGGTGCGGCGCGCACGGTCAGTTCGCGGTTCTACATGCCGTTCGAAGCCTTTATCACCGCCGGCGCGTTCTACCTGGTGCTGACCTTTATCCTGGTGCGCCTGTTCAAGCTGGCCGAGCGCCGTTGGCTGGCCTATCTGGCGCCACGCAAGGCCTGAGGATATCGGTATGCAGCGAATCGATCACCCATTACCCTGGAACACCCCGGGCACCAGGCGGCAGCTAAGCGTATTCCGCTTCGGCAGCGGCCCGTGCAAGGCCTATATCCAGGCCTCGATGCACGCTGACGAACTGCCCGGCATGCGCGTGGCGGTGGAACTCAAACGACGTCTGCGCGAGTTGGAAGAGCAGGGCCGCTTGACCGGGGTGATCGAACTGGTGCCGGTGGCTAATCCGATTGGTCTGGGGCAACTGGTGCAAGGTTGCCACCAGGGGCGTTTCGAGGTCGGCAGCGGCAAGAACTTCAACCGCGGCTTCTTCGATCTGGCCGAAGCCATCGCGCCGGCCCTGGAAGGGCGCCTGGGCAAGGACGGCCCGAGCAATGTGCGCGCGATCCGCACGGCCATGCTGCATGCTTTGGAAGCGCAGCCCGCGCCGACGTCCGAGCTGCAAGGTTTGCAGCGCCTGTTGCTGAAGCACGCCTACGACGCCGACGTGGTGCTCGATCTGCATTGCGACTTCGAGGCGGCCGTGCACCTCTACGGGATTCCCCAGCAATGGCCGCAACTGAGCGGCCTGGCCGCGCGCCTGGGCGCCGCCACCGTGTTGTTGGCCGAGGAATCCGGCGGTTCGTCGTTCGACGAAGCCTGCTCCTCGCCCTGGTTGCGGCTGGCCCGGCGCTTCCCGGACGCGACCATCGACGCGGTCTGCCTGGCCACCACGGTGGAGTTGGGCGGCATGGACAACACCGCACCGGCCAAGGCCCAGGCCTATGCCGAGGCGATTCTGGCCTATCTCGCCGAGCAAGGCCTGATCGCCGGCGACTGGCCGGCCGCGCCGCAAGAATGTTGCGAGGGCGTGCCTTTCGCCGGCACCGAATTGTTGTACGCGCCGCACAGCGGAGTGGTCAGCTATTTGCAACCGGTCGGCGCCTGGGTGGAAGCCGGCACGCCGATATTCGAAGTACAGGACCCGCTGGATGACCGCCACAGTGTGGTCCACGCCGGCACCGCAGGCGTGCTGTTCGCCATCGAACGCATGCGTTTCGCACTGCCTGATCGTTGGTTGGCCAAAGTGGCCGGCCGCACCCCTATTCGCCAGGGTCGCTTGTTGAGCGACTGATTCAAGAGAGTGGAAACCATGTACAAACTCGAAGTTCAGGACTTGCACAAGCGTTACGGCAGCCACGAAGTGCTCAAGGGCGTGTCCCTTGCGGCCAAGGCCGGCGATGTGACCAGCATCATCGGCTCCAGCGGCTCGGGCAAGAGTACCTTTCTGCGTTGCATCAACCTGCTGGAGCAGCCGCACGCCGGCAAGATCCTGCTCAACGGCGAAGAACTCAAGCTGGTGCCGAACAAGGACGGCGCGCTCAAGGCCGCCGACGCCAAGCAGCTGCAGCGCATGCGCTCGCGCCTGGCCATGGTGTTCCAGCACTTCAACCTGTGGTCGCACATGAGCGCCCTGGAAAACATCATGGAAGCGCCGGTACATGTGCTCGGCATGGACAAACAGGAAGCCCGGGACAAAGCCGAGCACTACCTGAACAAGGTCGGCGTCGCGCACCGCAAGGACGCCTATCCGGCGCACATGTCCGGCGGCGAGCAGCAGCGTGTGGCGATCGCCCGCGCCCTGGCCATGGAACCGGAAGTGATGCTGTTCGACGAGCCGACCTCGGCGCTCGACCCGGAGCTGGTCGGCGAGGTGCTCAAGGTCATGCAGGACCTGGCCCAGGAAGGCCGCACCATGGTCGTGGTGACCCACGAAATGGGCTTCGCCCGCGAAGTCTCCAACCAGTTGGTGTTCCTCCACAAAGGCGTGGTGGAAGAGCGTGGCGACCCCCGTGAAGTTTTGGTCAATCCGCAATCCGAGCGGTTGCAGCAATTCCTTTCCGGTAGCCTTAAATAAGCGCCCCCATTACGCCAACAGAGCCTAAACTCACCGCCATGAATGCCCATCGAATCGGCTTCCTGCTTTGGCCCAACACCAAGCCCCTGACCTTGGCGTTGGCGGAGGAAGCCTTGCTCGTCGCCCAGCGTGTCCACCCCGAAGTGGTCTACGAGCTGTCGTTTCTCCAGGCCGAAGCGCCGGGCGAGGGCGCCTGGCGTCTGCCGGGCGAGTCCTGGGTGGGCAAGCTCGAGGGCTGCCAGAAGCTGTTTCTGATCGCCGACGAACCGCCCGCGGCCATGCCGGCGGCGCTCTCCGGTGCGCTCAAGCAACTGGTGCGCAGCGGCTGCGCGATAGGCGCGGTGTCCGCCGGCGTGTATCCGTTGGCGCAGCTCGGCTTACTCGACGGCTACCGCGCCTCGGTGCACTGGCGCTGGCAGGACGACTTCAGTGAGCGCTTCCCCAAGGTCATCGCCACCAGCCACCTGTTCGACTGGGACCGCGACCGCATGAGCGCGTGCGGCGGCATGGCGGTGATGGACCTGTTTCTGGCGCTGTTGTCCCGCGATCACGGCGCCGAATTGGCCGGCGCGGTGTCGGAAGAATTGGTGGTGGAACGTATTCGCGAAGGCGGCGAACGCCAGCGCATTCCGTTGCAGAACCGTTTGGGCTCCAGCCATCCGAAACTGACCCAGGCGGTATTGCTGATGGAGGCGAATATCGAGGAGCCGCTGACCACCGACGAAATCGCCCGCCACGTATGCGTATCGCGCCGGCAGTTGGAGCGCATCTTCAAGCAATACCTCAACCGCGTGCCCAGCCAGTACTACCTGGAACTGCGTTTGAACAAGGCGCGGCAGTTGCTGATGCAGACCAGCAAATCGATCATCCAGATCGGTCTGTCCTGCGGTTTCTCCTCTGGCCCGCATTTTTCCAGCGCCTACCGCAACTTCTTCGGCGCCACACCGCGCGAAGACCGTAACCAAAGGCGCAGCAACAGTCCCTTCGAACTCACCTCGGCTACGGCAGAACGCGACTGAGTGGCCCGGCGTTAGCGCAAGCCTATGAGTCGATCTGCATTTCCAGAGCTATGCTTGGGTCGAACATCAGGCGAAAACTGACTCGGGAAACGCACAGGTGTCGGCTATAACTCTTTCGCGCGTCTTGCTCGTCATGGTCCTGGGGTTGGCCGCTGTCTCGGTGCGCGCCGACCCAGTCATCGCCATCGACAACGCCAATCCCCCGTTCATGTACCAGGAGGCCGGCCAAGCCAAAGGTCTCTACCCGCTGCTGTTACAGGCGGTTTTCCAGCGGGCGGGAGTACCCGTGGAACTCCGTGCGATGCCATGGAAGCGCGCCTTGAGGATGGGCGAGAACGGCAGGGTGGGGATCGGCGGCATCTATAAAACCGCGGCGCGCCTGGAAGTTTTCGATTATTCCCAGCCGCTCTTCGAAGAGAAGCTGCTGATCTACGTGCGCAAGGGCGCGGCGATCAAGTTCGAGCAGATCGGCGACCTGTACGACAAACGCATCGGGGTGATTCGCGGCTGGAGCTATACCGACGCGTTCGACGAAGCGCTCAAGAGCGGCCGCATTCTGGCGAGCCAGAGCAGTTCGGACGAAGCGAATTTCCGCATGCTCGCTTCCGGCAGGCTGGATGCGGTCATCGCCATCGAGCTGGCCGGGCAGCACCTGATTCAGCAGTTGCAACTGCGCAATGTGCAGGCGCTCGAACCGCCCCTGAGCATCAACCCGACCTACCTGGTGTTCGGCAAAAAAGCCCAGCAGCAAGCGCTGTTGCAACGCTTCGATCAGAGCCTGCTGGAAATGCGCGCAGATGGCTCGTTCGATAAGTTGGTGCAGAAGGTTGTTGGTAGTGAATAGGGATCTGAGACCGAGTTAGAGCACAAAATATTTAGGAGGCCTCCGCATGATCAAGATCTACGCAATAGTGGCTTGCCTTGTCTTGATCGCAGGCTGCGCAAATAACTCCGGAGCGTTCCAAATCGGAGACAATCAGTACCAAGTCGCCACTAGGGCAACTTGGGAGCTTGGCGGAAGAGCTGGAGCAAAACGTATGGCTCTTGAAGAAGCAACAAAAAAGTGCAGCAGCTTAGGGAAGTCCGTAAGAGTTATGAATTCAGTAGAAAACTATGGCCATTTTGAGGGCGGCACGGTTGAGCTTACGTTTAGCTGTGAATAATCAATGGACGGTTGCACGGCGCTTACTGGCAAGCTCAAACAGTTCAAATAGCTCGCTGCGCTCACCACCCCTTAACCAAATGTCAGGCAATAGTGCATGCCCCGTATACGCATACCTAAAAACCTTGGTGAATGCGAAATTATAATTGCCAAGTCAGGTAACTATGCTGTTTGGAATAGGAAATCAGGGAAAAACAAATTCCTGGTTGCCTGTAAAAACCGTGAACAAGCAGAGGAGCTTTTGAAAACGTTACAAAACAAGGATCATCAGGATGAAGTGTGGCTTTAATCGAGACAGTGTTACCGCTTTGTAGCGGTGGCATGCTGTTCGCTTTGCGTTCTCAACCCATGGTTCCCTGCTACAAGCGGCTTGGTCTGGCGCCGCCAACTGCGACCCAGCCAACGCCAGGCGATCCAGCCGGCGCCAGCCAGATAGACCAGGCCGCCCGGCACCCACATCAGCAGGCCGGCCAGTTGCTGGTCGGCGATATCCCGACCCTCTCCGTAGAACGAGCTACTGCCGAAGGTCAGCAGGGCGCCGAGCAGGCCGGTGTGCATCAGCGTCAGCAGCAATGCCATCAGCGCTTGCGGCACCTGTTGCGGTGGCGCGCGCAGGCAGGCCCACCAGAACAACCAGGCGCTGAACAGAAAGCTCGCGTGTTCGAGCATGTGCCACCAGAGGTTTTCCAGGGCCAGGAGATACAGGGCGGGCGTGTGCCAGATCCAGATCAGCGCGCCGTGCAGCAGCGCCAGTGGCACGGGGTAACGCCCGATCCGCAGTAGGCCGCGCCATAGCGGTTGCAACCGCGGTCCGCAGACCGCCCGCCATTGCGGCAAGGGCCTGGCCAGGGCCCAGAGCGGGGCGATTGCCAGGATGAACAGCATGTGCTGGAACATATGCCAGCTGGTGCTGGTTTCGGCCCACGCGTCCAGGGGGCCGAATACCGCCAACACGGCGATCGCCATGGCCAGGTGCAGCCACAGCGCTTCGCGGCCATGGGCGCGCACCCGGCGCGCGCCGAGCCCGTAGAGCAACCAGGCGGTGCCGAGCAGCAGGGCACTGATGATCAGCGGTAAGCGTTCGCCGAGATGGCAGTCCAGCAGGCCATGGGCGGCTGCCGGATGGGCCATCAGCAGCAAAGCGATGCCGGCGATTACAGGCATGGCGGCAGCCTCAGTATCGGCAGCGCGATAAACAGTGTGGCCAGCGCGGCGACTGCATGGGTGCTGGCGGCGAGTCGGGCGACGAAGCGTTCGCGCGGCTGTCGATGCATACGCAGGCCGGCGCGCCAGGACCACCTTGCCAAGGCGCCGAGCAGGATCAAGGTGGCGACGGCGCTAAGCCCGAGCAGTGCATTCAACCCGTTCCACGGGTCCTGTTGCGGCGTCGGCGGCGCGACCGCGCAGGCCACCGACAAACCGCCGTAGATAAAGACGAACCACAGGCTCCAGATCAGCAAGCCGAGGACGATATGCAGCGGGTGGTAGGGCGAGCGTAAGCCGTTCATCCGCCAACTCCCCAGGTCGGCGGGAACAGCACCAGGACGCAATAGCTGCTCCAGAGCACGCCGAGGTTGTAATACCAGAGTTGGCCGACCACCAGGGGTTCGTACGGGGCGTGGGCGCCGACATAACCGCAGCGCACACGTAAGGCTTGCAAGACGCTGAGAATGCTCGCCAGGGCGCAGTGCAGCAGGTTGTAGATCAGCAGGACGACGATCACCGCATCGTGGGCGGTCGCCCGGGGTGCCAGGTCGCTGGCGAGCAGGGTCCATAGCAACAGGCCGGATTGCGCCAGGCCGCTGCCGGCGATCAGCGTCATATGGACGAACAAACCGCGCTCGTTGCCCCGGCGTAAGCGCTTGCCGGTGCGCGCTTGCCAGGCGCAGATAAAGCTCAGCAGAAGGGCGCTGGCGAGCAGCAAGCGATGATCGAACAGCGCTTGCTGCGGCACTTGCCAGTTCGGCGCCACCGTCCACAGGTAGAACCAGCCGAACAGCAGCGCCAGATAGAGCGCGCCGCCGGCCAGCAGGGTCACGCCCATGCCCCAGAGTCCGGGGCCGTCGCAGGTGCGCGAGTGCAGCGGCGGCTCGCCGGGTTGGGTGCGGGCATCGGGCGCCGCCAGCGGATGGCTGCCGTTTTCCCAGCTCCAGCGCAGCAGGCTCAGCAGGGCGGCGACGCAAGCAGCCGCCGCCAGCCAATACAGCTTGAGCAGCAGGGCGATGCACAGCGCGGCGAGAAACCCCGCGGCGATCAGCGGCCACCAGCTGTTGCCGGGCAAATGGATGATCTCGCGCACCTTGCCGCTCAGCGGATCGCTGCCCCAGGTTTCGCGCCGGCCGTGATCGATCACGGTGAGCGCGTGTTCGCCGCGGGCGATGCTGTGCGGCAGGTCGGGGTCGTCCCACAGCGGGTGGCGGCTGCGCACGTCCGGCAGGCTGACGAAGTTGTAGGCGTTCGGCGGCAGGCAGGTCGCCCACTCCAGGGTATCGGCGTGCCACGGGTTGACCTTCGCCGGCAGGCCGAAACGGAAATGCAGAAGGATATCCAGAAGGATGGTGGCGATGCCGATGGCCATGATGAAGCTGCCCACCGAGGCGATCAGGTTCGGCAGACCCCAGCCCAGTCCCGTCGGGTAGCTGTAGATCCTGCGCGGCATGCCCATCAGGCCGGTCCAGTGCATGATCAGAAACGTCAGGTTGAAGCCGATGAACACCAGCCAGAAGCCCCAGCGACCCAGGCGCACCGAGGGCATGCGCCCGGAAAAGTGCGGCAGCCAGTAGTAGATGCCGGCCATCATCGGGAAGAACACGCCGCCGACCAGTACGTAATGCATATGGGCGACCACGAAATGGGTGTCGTGCACCTGCCAATCGAACGGCACCAGGGCCAGCATCACCCCGGTCAGGCCGCCGCAGACGAACACGATGAGAAAGCCCACCAGCCACAGCATCGGCAGGTGATACACCGGCTTGCCCAGCCACAGGGTCGCCAGCCAGGCGAATATCTGCACCCCGGTGGGGATCGCCACCAGCATGCTCGCCGCCGAGAAAAACGCCTGGGCCAGTTGTGGAATGCCCACGGTGAACATGTGGTGCACCCATAGGCCGAAGCTGATGAAACCGGTGGTCAGCACCGCCAGCACCACCCATCGGTAGCCCACCAGCGGCCGTTGGGCGAAGACCGGCAACAGCGTCGAGACGATGCCCGCGGCGGGCAGGAACAGGATGTACACCTCCGGGTGGCCGAACAGCCAGAACAGGTGCTGCCAAAGCAGCGGATCGCCGCCCCGGGTCACGTCGAAGAACGGCATGCCGACGGCGCGCTCCAGTTCCAGGAGGATGCTGCCGAGAATCAATGGCGGGAAACCGACCACGATCATCATCGCCATCGCCAGGATGTACCAGGCGTAGATCGGCATCTGGTGCAGCGCCATGCCCCGGGTGCGCGAGCGCAGGATCGACACCACCAGCTCGATACCGGCGCCGACCGCCGAGATTTCCACGAAGGTGATGCCCAGCAGCCAGAAGTCCGAGTTCGGCCCCGGCGTATGGGCGGCGCTGGACAACGGCGTGTACATGAACCAGCCAGCCTTGGGCGCGAGGTCGAGCAACAGGCTGGACGCCAGAATCAGGCCGCCGAACAGGTAGCAGTAGTAACCCAGGGCCGACAGCCTGGGGAACACCAGATCCCGCGCGCCTATCATCTTGGGGATCAGGTAGACCGCCATACCCTCCATCATCGGCACGGCGAACAGGAACATCATCACCGTGCCGTGCATGGTGAACACCTGGTTGTAGACATCCGCCGGCATAAAGGCGTGGTCCGGCAAGGCGAGCTGGGTGCGGATCAGCATCGCCAGCAGCCCGCCGAGCAGAAAGAACGCCGCGCCGGTGTACATGAAACGCAGGCCGATGGTGGTGTGGTTGACGATGGTCAGCGCGCGCCAGCCGCGCGGGTTGCCCCAGACCGCGTTGAACTGATCGTGCAATTGATCCGGATCGGTGGCCGGCGCGTTTTTCCGCTGGCTCATGGGGCGAGGCCCTCGAGCCAAGTGGCGATGCGTTGCAGCTGCCCGGGGTCGATATCGTCATGCAGCGGCATGCCGTTGCCCGGCTTCAGCCTCTGATGTTCGCGCAGCCAGATGAGAATGGCGCCCGGCTCGTTGCGCAGCACGCCGCCTAGGGTGGGGCGCGAGCCGAGGTCGGAGAGGTCCGGCGCGCGTTGGCCATCGCTGACCCCGGCGACGCGATGGCAGCGCCCGCAGCGCGCGGCGAAGGTCTCGCCCGCCGCGCCCGACAGCGCCTCGATGCGCTGCGTCCGGCGGGCCGCCAGCCAGGCGGCGAAACCCGCGTCTGTATGCGCCTGCACGTGCAGCACCATATGGCTGTGCTGCGTGCCGCAGAATTCCGAGCATTGACCGCGGTGCACGCCGGGTTGGTCGGCTTGCAGGCGGATGTGGTTGAGGTGGCCGGGGATCATGTCGATCTTGCCGCCCAGGCGCGGCACCCAGAACGAGTGGATCACATCGGCGCTGCTGACCTGGATGTCCACCGGGCGCGCGGCGGGAATATGCAGCTGATTGGCGGTCACCACACCGCTGTCCGGGTAGCGCACCTCCCACCACCATTGATGGCCGACGATCTCGATGCGCAGCGGCTGTTCGCCGCTCAACGGCAGCGGCAGCATGCGCGAGGCGATGGGTGTGCCGAACACCAGCAACAGCGCGATGCTCGCCGTCGGCAGGATAATCCCGCCGCCGACGATCCAGCGTCGGTGGATGCGCCTGGCCTGCTGCGGGTCGAGATCGCGCGGTTGGCGGCGCATCGCATAGATCCATAAGGCGCTCACCGCCAGCAGTACCAGGCTGGCGAACGCGCACATCGCCCACCACAGCAGCGCCACCTCGCGGGCCATCGGCCCGGCCGGGTCGAGTGCCGATTGCGGTCCGCTGCAGGCCGCGAGCAGTGGAACTGTCAGCAGGAGAACGGTCAACTGCATAGAGAGACCGAATTTCGCGCACTGCCGACCGAGGAGGCCCATATGGTCGACCGTTACGAATCCATTATCAGCCGCGCCGCCATCGCCGGGCACCCGCTGCACCCGATGATGATCCACTTCCCGGTGGCGGCGCTGCTCGGTCTGGTGGCCAGCGATCTGGCGTTCTTGTGGAGCGGCGATCCGTTCTGGTCGCGCGCCAGTTTGTGGTTGGCCGGCGTCGGTTCCTTGGGCGGTTGGCTGGCGAGCCTGGCCGGTTTGCTCGATCTGCTGATCGTCGAGCGCATCCGCCTGAAAATAACCGCCTGGTGCCACGCGATCATCGCGGTGATGATGCTCTCGCTGGCGACCCTCAACTGGACCCTGCGTTACCAGGGGCTGGAGCAGCACATGCAGCTCTGGTGCCTGTACCTCTCGCTGTTGACCGCCGGGCTGATCGCACTGGCCGCCTACCTCGGCGGACGCTTGGTCTACGAGCAGGCGGTTGGCGTGGAGGTGGAACTCTGAGCCCATCGCTTCCGGTCTCGCGGCCGCCGGTGTGGCGTCGGTATTGGGACGATGGATAGGCATGGGCCGTGTCGAGTCCTTATTCAGAGTGCAGGGTTCAAAGCGCAGGTTTGGCCAGTACCAACCACAGGGCGGCGGCGATCAGCGCGGTGATCAGCACGCCGATTGCCAGGCATTCGCGGCCGATGGCGCGTTCCGGCGAGCGCTCGATGCGCAGCACCAATACGCCACAAAGCGCATGGCACAGCACCATGCCGGCCACCGCGGAGAGTTTGAGAATCAGCCAGGGGGCGAACACCCCGTCGCGCACGAACAGCACGGTGCCCGAGCCGATCGCCAGCAGCGCCGCAGGGGTGGCGACCAGGGTGAAGACCATGCGCGTCAGGTGCGCATGGTCGCGGTAGAACAACGCATCGTTGCTCCGGGTACCCGCGGCGATCAGCGCCGGCAAATAGAGCAAGGCGCCGCACCAACAGATCAAGGCGACGAAGTGAAATAGCTTGAGTAGCGGCATGCCTGCTCCCGTTGCCAGCCGCGGTATGCGTACTTATTAGGTCTGGGTTGTGTCCTTGTTTTCTTGTGACTCCCAAATCGCCGCTGGGGTTCGACCACCTTTTTGCTGGCATTGGGGTAAGCGAGTGCGTTGCGTAAGGAGGGCGGCGAATGTAGCCCGGATGCAATCCGGGAGCGGTATTAACAGGCCGTTGAAAAACGTAGGCGAGGCAGGCAAGACAAGGCAAAAACAGGCGAGGAAGCGGAGTTTACGTGCTGTAAATGAGCATTCCGAGCCTGTTTTTAACGCAGTGTTGCCAACGCAGGTAGTTTTTCAACGGCCTGTTAGCCGTTAGATCTTCCCCGGATATCATCCGGGCTACAAATCAGCCGCCGGGGCGGGCCGGGATTCTAGCGCCCCGGCATGCTAGCAGGAGCTGATATCAGGAAGCGCCGCCGTCGGGCTCCTGCGCCCGATGGGGGAACAGCGCATGGCCGCAGCGATTGCAGTAGGCCGCGGCGTTATCGTGCTCGGCCTTTGCGCAGTTCGGGCAAGGGTGCTCCATGTGATGGTCGTCGTTGCGCATCGCGTTGGCCAGTTCGGCGGTGAAGATGCCAGTGGGCACGGCGATGATCGAATAGCCGGTGATCATCACCAGCGTCGCCAGGGCCTGGCCCAGCGCGGTGTTCGGGACTATATCGCCGAAGCCCACGGTGGTCAGGGTGACCACGGCCCAGTAGATGCTTTTGGGGATGCTGGTAAAGCCGTTCTGCGGCCCTTCGATCACGTACATCAGGGTGCCGTAGACGATCACCAGGGTGCTGACGCTGAGCAGGAACACCACGATCTTCTGTTTGCTGCCGCGCAACGCCACCAGCAGGAAGTTGGCCTGGCTCAGGTAGGGCGTGAGCTTGAGCACGCGGAAAATCCGCAGCATGCGGATCACCCGGATGATCAACAGATACTGCGCATCGGCGAACAGCAGCGCGAGAAACGCCGGTAGCACGGCGAGCAGATCGATCAGGCCGTAGAAGCTGAAAATGTACTCGCGCGGCTTGGGGCTGATGTAGATGCGCAGGGCGTACTCGATCGCGAATACGCTGGTGAAACCCCATTCCAGCGCCATGAACAGGTCGCCGTAGTCCTGATGCGCGGTGTCGACGCTGTCGAGCATGACCACCACCAGGCTGGCCAGAATGGTCAGTAGCAAGTAGCGGTCGAAACGCTGCCCGGCCGGGGTGTTGGTGAAGAAGATGATGATGTACAGGCGCTGGCGCCAATCCTGCAACTTATCCATGACGAACCCTGATAACTCCATGGTTGACGCTGAGCCGAAGGCTCGGATCAGCGGGTGGTGTGCGTCAGCCTAGGGAGTTTTACTTGGGCGCTGCAAGCTTTTGCCTCGTTGTATCGCTGGCGCGCAGTCCGCGGCGGCGCGGAGCAACAGGCGTTGGCTGGCGCCGATCAACCAGCAGGCGAGGATAAAGGGCAGGGTCAGGGCCGGCAGCCCCAAGGCGGCGAAGCCCGGTTGCAGCAGCGTCGCCAGGGCCATACCCAGCAGCGGCAACCAAGGTCCGCGCTGCACCTGACTCACGGCCACTGCCGCCAGTGCCGCGTTATAGCCATGCAGCCCGGCCAGGGCGCCGTGCTGCGGCCAGCCCAGGTGCAGCGCCAGGCCCAGGCCGCAGGCCGAACCGAGCAGCGCCCAGCAGGCGGCTCGTTTGTCGGCGAGCAGCAGGCCAAGCAGCAGACAAAGCCCAGCCAATGGCTGGTCGAGAAAAACCACCTGGCCGAGGCCGCGGGCGATGGCGCTTACGACGCTTAATCCATCGAGCGGCGGCGGTTCGACTTCCGTGCCGCTTTGCAGCTGCAACGGCAGGGCCAGCAGTACCCAGCCCAGAGCGATAAAGGGCAGGGTAAAGGCCGGCAACCACTGGCGTTCGCGCATGCAGCGCATCCAGGGCGCGAGCAGCAGGCTGGAGAACGCGGCGCTGACGATAATCAGCAAGGGCGCCAGGATCGGCTGCGCGAACTTCAGGCTGATCAGCAGGCCCAGCAGAATGCCGTTATAGCCATACAGGCCGGTCTCGATATCGGTTTTGACGTAACCGCGGCCTTGAGCCGTGAGCTGGCTGCTTAACCCACCGAGTAAGGCCCCGCCGAGCAACTCGGGCGCGCCCAAGGCTATGGCCAAAAGCACCAGCGCGCCGCAGCCGCGATGACTCAGCAGAAAGATCTGGCTAAAGCCGTTAAGCAGCGCGCGCAGATGGGTTAGAGCGCAGTGAATCAGTGGCGACATGCCGACGAACCTGAATAAAAAACAGGCACCTACCACGGGCGCGGTGGATGCCTGGAAACTGGCAAAGCCAGGATGGGACTGACGGTAGAACCTGATTTACCCCCAAAACGTAGCCCGGATGAAATCCGGGAAGCGCTATTGGCCGTACAACCGCTCCCCGGATTGCATCCGGGCTACAACATCACGTGTCTTCTTGGTCGGGATCGTCACCCGCTCTCAACGCAGCGTTTCGATCCGCAAACTATTGGTGCTGCCCGGCTGGCCGAAGGGTTCGCCGGCGGTGATCACCAGGGTGTCGCCGCGCTGGGCCATGCCGCGCGCCTGGGCGATTTCCAGGGCGGTGCCGGTGACTTCCTCGACCTTGCCCAGGCGCTCGTTGACCACCGAGTACACGCCCCAGGCCACGCTCAGGCGCCGCGCGGTATTCAGGCTCGGGGTCAGGCTGAGGATCGGCGCCTTCGGCCGTTCGCGCGAGGCACGCAGGCTGCTGGCGCCGGATTCGCTGTAGTTGACCAGCGCCGCCACCGGCAGGATCGAGCTGATCCGGCGAATCGCGCAGCTGATCGCGTCCGATGCCGTGGCTTCGGCCTGGGGCCGACCGACATCGAGCTGAACCTGGAAGTCCGGGCCGTTCTCCACCTGGCGGATGATCTTGCTCATCATCTGCACCGCTTCCAGCGGGTAGTCGCCGGAGGCGGTTTCCGCCGAGAGCATCACCGCATCGGCGCCTTCGGCCACGGCGTTGGCCACGTCGGTGACCTCGGCGCGGGTCGGCGCCGGCGAGAAGCGCATGGATTCGAGCATCTGCGTGGCCACCACCACCGGCCGGCCGAGCTGGCGGCAGACGCGGATGATGTTCTTCTGAATGCGCGGCACGTTCTCCGCCGGCACTTCCACGCCCAGGTCGCCGCGGGCGACCATGATCGCATCGCACAGCTCGGCGATTTCCTTGAGGTGGGTCACCGCCGAGGGCTTCTCGATCTTGGCCATCAGCAGCGCCTTGTCGCCGATCAGCTCGCGGGCTTCGATGATGTCTTCCGGGCGTTGGACGAACGACAGCGCCACCCAATCGACGCCCAGCTCCAGACCGAAGGCCAGGTCGCGGCGATCCTTCTCGGTCAGCGGCGACAGTTGCAGCACGGCTTCCGGCACATTGACGCCCTTGCGGTCGGACAGCTCGCCGCCGGCGATCACTTCGGTGATCACTGCCGTGGGCTCCTTGGCCGTGACGCGCAGGCGCAGGCGACCATCGTCGAGCAACAGGCTCATGCCCGGCAGCAGGGCGGCGATGATTTCCGGGTGGGGCAGGTTGACCCGCTGGGCATCGCCGGGGGTGCTGTCCAGGTCCAGACGCAGGGTCTGGCCGCGCACCAGCTCGACCTTACCTTCGGCAAAACGGCCGACCCGCAGCTTGGGCCCCTGCAGATCCATGAGGATGCCGATCGGGGTGTTCAGGCGCTGTTCCACTTCGCGCACCCAGCCATAGCGCTGGGCATGGTCGGCGTGTTCGCCATGGCTGAAGTTGAGGCGGAACAGGTTGACCCCGGCTTCCACCAGTTGGCGGATATCCTCGAGGCTTTTGATCGCCGGGCCGAGGGTGGCGAGGATTTTCACTTTCTTGTTGGGAGTCATTTTGCGGGAGCCTCGAGAATCAGAATGGCGCGGAAATCGTTGACGTTGGTACGGGTCGGCCCGGTGACGATCAGGGCATCCAGGGCGGCGAAGTAGCCATAGCCGTTGTTGTCGTCCAGCTCGTCGCTGCTGCTTAGCCCCAACGCGGCGGCGCGGGAGTAGCTGTCGGGGGTCATCAGGGCGCCGGCGTTGTCTTCCGAACCGTCGATGCCGTCGGTGTCGCCGGCCAGGGCATAAACACCGGCCAGGCCCTTAAGGCTGTCGGTCAGGCTGAGGAGGAACTCGGCATTACGCCCACCGCGGCCGTTGCCGCGTACGGTCACCGTGGTTTCGCCGCCGGAGAGAATCACGCAGGGCGGCTTGATTGGCTGGCCATGCAGCACTATCTGCCGGGCGATACCGGCATGCACCTTGGCCACATCGCGGGATTCGCCTTCAAGGTCGCCGAGAATCAACGCCTGCAGGCCGGCCTCGCGCACTTTCGCGGCGGCGGCGTCCAGCGATTGCTGCGGGCGGGCGATCAGCTGGAAGTGGCTGCGGCTGAGGTACGGATCGCCGGGTTTGAGGGTTTCCGACGCCGGGTTCTGCAACCAGGCGCGCACATTGGCCGGGGTGTCGATCTGATAGCGGGCGAGGATCGCCAGGGCTTCGGCCGAGGTGGTGGGGTCGGCGACGGTCGGGCCGGAGGCGATCACCGTGGCCTGGTCGCCCGGCACATCGGAAATCGCGTAGGTGTAGACGCTGGCCGGCCAGCAGGCTTTGGCCAGACGGCCGCCCTTGATCGCCGAAAGGTGCTTGCGCACGCAGTTCATCTCGTCGATAGCCGCGCCGGATTTGAGCAGGGCCTTATTGATCGCCTGTTTGTCGGCCAGCGAAATGCCCGCGGCGGGCAGGGCGAGCAGGGAAGAGCCGCCGCCGGACAGGAGGAAGATCACCTTATCCTCTTCGCTGAGGTTGCTGACCAGCTCCAGCACCCGCCGCGCGACCCGCTCGCCGGCATCGTCCGGGACCGGGTGGGCGGCTTCCACCACTTCGATTTTCCTGCAGTTGGCGCCGTGTTCGTAACGGGTCACCACCAGGCCGCTGACCTCGCCTTGCCATTCGCGCTCGATCACCTCAGCCATGGCCGCGGCGGCCTTGCCGGCGCCGATAACGATGACCCGGCCGCTGCGATCCGCCGGCAGATAATCGGCCAACACCTGGCGCGGGTGCGCGGCGTCGATGGCGCTGGCGAACAGCTCGCGCAGCAGAGACGTTGGATGGAAAGACGGATCGATGGACATGGCGATCTCTCTGGTTATGACTGACTTCGATTCTAGTGCGCAGCGCCCGCCTTGCAGACGCTGCGCACTAGAATCGACCCACCCGGCAAACAGGCCGTGACACCGCCTGCCGGGCAGATCGAAAGGGTTCAGGCGCAGCCCCGTAGGTTGGGTTGAGCCTGCGATACCCAACAACCGGTTCGAAGAACCGGCCAACGCCTCCCGTTGTCGGGAGCGCTGCGCGCTCCATGTTGGGTATCGCTTCGCTCAACGCCAACCTATGGGTACGGGCGGTCGCCTGAGGTGGCGGTCACTCCTCGCGAATCGAGAAGTTGGCCATATGCTCCAATCCTTTGATCAGCGCCGAGTGGTCCCAGTTGCTGCCGCCGATGGCCGCGCAGGTGCTGAAGACTTGCTGGGCGTTGGCGGTGTTGGGCAGGTTGAGGCCCAACTCGCGGGCGCCGGCCAAGGCCAGGTTGAGGTCCTTCTGGTGCAGGCTGATGCGGAAGCCCGGATCGAAGGTGCCCTTGATCATGCGCTCGCCGTGCACTTCGAGGATCTTCGAGCCGGCGAAGCCGCCCATCAGCGCTTCGCGCACTTTGGCCGGATCGGCGCCGTTCTTGGCGGCGAACAGCAACGCCTCGGCGACCGCCTGGATGTTCAGCGCAACGATGATCTGGTTGGCCACCTTGGCGGTCTGACCGTCGCCGTTACCACCGACGCGGGTGATGTTCTTGCCCATGGCCTGGAACAGCGGCAGCGCGCGTTCGAAGGCGTTCGGGCAGCCGCCGACCATGATAGACAAAGTCGCTGCCTTGGCGCCGACTTCGCCGCCGGACACCGGGGCGTCCAGGTAGGCGGCGCCGGTGGCTTTGATTTTCTCGGCGAAGACTTTGGTGGCGGTGGGGGAGATCGAGCTCATGTCGATCACCACCTTGCCAGCGCCGGCGCCTTCAACGACACCGTCTTTGCGGAACAGCACGTCTTCGACCTGCGGGGTGTCCGGCACCATGACTATGATGAATTCGGCTTCCTGCGCCACTTCGCGCGGGTTGGCCAGGCCGATGCCGTTGTCGCCGATCAGCTCGGCCGGGGCCTTCTCGAAGTGCTCGGAGAAGAACAGGGTGTGCCCGGCTTTCTGCAGGTTCTGCGCCATGGGCTTACCCATGATGCCGGTGCCGATAAATCCGATTTTAGCCATGAGAAATATCCTCTGATTCAGATTGCGTTGTGCGCTTTCAGCCAGCCGAGGCCGGCAGCGGTAGTGGTGGCGGGCTTGTATTCGCAGCCGATCCAGCCCTGGTAGCCGATGCGATCCAGGTGCTCGAAGAGGAAGCGGTAGTTGATCTCGCCGCTGCCCGGCTCGTGGCGGCCCGGGTTGTCGGCGAGTTGCACGTGGTTGATCACTGCCAGGTTGCTTTCCACGGTGCGGGCCAGGTCGCCTTCCATGATTTGCATGTGATAGATGTCGTATTGCAGGTACAGATTGGCGCTGCCGACCTTGTCGCGAATATCCAGGGCCTGCTTGGTGGTGCACAGGTAGAAGCCCGGAATATCGCGGGTGTTGATCATTTCCATGACCAGCTTGATCCCAGCTGTTTCCAGCTTGTCCGCGGCGTAGCGCAGATTGTCGACCAGGGTTTTTTCGACGTTTGCGCAGCTGAGGCCTTGCGGGCGGATACCGACCAGGCAATTGACCTGGCGATTGCCGAGCACCTGGGCGTAGGCGATGGCCTGATCCACGCCGGCGCGGAATTCCTCGACGCGGTCAGGGTGGCAGGCGATACCGCGTTCGCCCTTGGCCCAATCGCCGGCGGGCAGGTTGAACAGCACTTGTTCGAGCTTGTTGGCGTCCAGGCGGGCTTTGATTTCTTCCGCGCTGAAATCGTAGGGGAACAGGTATTCGACACCGCTGAAGCCGGCTTCGGCGGCGGCGGCGAAACGGTCCATGAAGTCCACTTCGGTGAACAGCATCGACAGGTTGGCGGCAAAACGGGGCATGGGGTGCTCCTTGTTTTCGTAGCCCGGATTGCATCCGGGCTACGAGGTTGGTCTTAGGTCGTAGGGTGCGCCGTGCGCACCAGGGATGCGCGTTGGGCGTTGCGGTGCGCGCGGCGCTCCCTACTGATCAATCCAGCAGGGAGATGGCAGTCGGTGCATCGGCACCGCGGGCGGCCAGCTCTTCGAACTCGTTGATCGCGTTGATTTCGGTACCCATGGAGATATTGGTGACGCGCTCCAGGATGACCTCGACCACCACCGGCACGCGGTGCTCGTCCATCAACTGCTGGGCCTTGGCGAAGGCCGCCGGCAGGTCGTTGGCATCGAGCACGCGGATGGCCTTACAACCCAGGCCTTCGACCACGGCGATATGGTCGACGCCATAGCCGTTGAGCTCCGGCGCGTTGATGTTTTCGAAGGCCAGCTGCACGCAGTAGTCCATCTCGAAGCCGCGCTGCGCCTGACGGATCAGGCCCAGGTAGGAGTTGTTCACCAGTACGTGGATGTAGGGCAGGTTGAACTGCGCACCCACAGCCAGCTCTTCGATCATGAACTGGAAGTCGTAGTCGCCGGACAGCGCCACCACCTTGCGGGTCGGGTCGGCCTTGACCACACCGAGGGCGGCCGGAATGGTCCAGCCAAGCGGGCCGGCCTGGCCGCAGTTGATCCAGTGGCGCGGCTTGTAGACGTGCAGGAACTGCGCGCCGGCGATCTGCGACAGACCGATGGTGCTGACGTAGCAGGTGTCCTTGCCGAAGAACTCGTTCATTTCCTCGTACACGCGCTGCGGCTTGACCGGCACCTCGTCGAAGTGGGTCTTGCGCTGCAGGGTGCGCTTGCGCTCGCGGCAGGCATCCACCCAGGCGCTACGGTCTTTCAGCTTACCGGCGGCTTTCCACTCGCGGGACACGCAGAGGAAGGCATCCAGTGCGGCGCCGGCGTCGGAGACGATGCCCAGATCCGGGTTGAACACGCGGCCGATTTGCGTCGGTTCAATGTCGACGTGGATGAATTTGCGCCCTTCGGTGTACACATCGACGCTGCCGGTATGGCGGTTGGCCCAGCGGTTGCCGATGCCGAATACCAGATCGGATTCGAGCAGGGTGGCGTTACCGTAACGGTGCGAGGTCTGCAGGCCGACCATGCCGACCATCAGCGGGTGGTCGTCGGGAATCGCGCCCCAGCCCATCAGAGTCGGGATAACCGGCACGCCGGTCAGCTCGGCGAATTCCACCAGCTTGTCCGCCGCGTCGGCGTTGAAGATGCCGCCGCCGGCGACCAGCAAGGGGCGCTCGGCGTCGTTGAGCATCGTCAGGGCTTTTTCCGCCTGCACGCGGTTGGCGGCGGGCTTGGCCAGTGGCAGCGGTTCGTAGGCGTCGATATCGAATTCGATCTCGGCCATCTGCACGTCGAACGGCAGGTCGATCAGTACCGGACCTGGACGACCGCTGCGCATTTCATAGAAGGCCTTCTGGAACGCGCGCGGCACCTGGCCGGGCTCCATCACGGTGGTTGCCCACTTGGTCACCGGCTCGACGATGCTGGTGATGTCGACCGCCTGGAAGTCTTCCTTGTGCATACGCGCCCGCGGCGCTTGCCCGGTGATGCAGAGAATCGGGATGGAGTCGGCGGAAGCCGAGTACAGACCGGTGACCATGTCGGTGCCGGCCGGGCCGGAGGTGCCGATGCACACGCCGATGTTGCCGGCGTTGGTGCGGGTGTAGCCCTCGGCCATGTGCGAAGCGCCTTCGACGTGGCGGGCCAGGACGTGGTCGATGCCGCCGACTTTCTTCAATGCAGCGTACAGCGGGTTGATGGCGGCGCCGGGGATACCGAACGCAGTGTCAACGCCTTCGCGGCGCATCACCAGTACGGCGGCCTCGATTGCTCTCATTCTGGCCATGATTGTGTGCCTCTTCTTGTTAAATTGTATACAAGTTGCCTGTGGCGGATTCTATTCAGCTCTTGACTTGATGGTCAACAATTTTTGCGGCGATCTTCGTGCTGGGTATAAATTCTTTTAAAACGCCTGTTTAAGCGGGTTGCCTTGGGCTGAAAGGCTAGCGGCAATTATTTATGTATACAAATATATATTTGATTGTATTCATCTATTGATTTTTTTGTTTCTGGTGGGATAGTTGCTGCGAGCTTTGAATCGCCTGGGCTGCTGCGGGCTGCCTTTAGCAGCGCGTCCGGGCGCGTCCTTCGACTTTTCAGTTATTAGGAGTCTCGCCATGAACGTTTTGAATCTGCAGACCGCTACCGCCATCAGCACCCGGGCCCTGGCCGTGGGCCGGGAAATCAGCGCCGCGCCGCTTACCGTCGCGGTGCTCGATGCCGGCGGTCACTTGATCAGCCTGCAGCGTGAGGATGGCGCCAGCCTGTTGCGCCCGCAGATCGCCATCGGCAAAGCCTGGGGCGCCATGGCGCTGGGCAAGGACTCACGCCTGATCGCCGCCGATGCGCAGCAGCGCCCGGCGTTTATCGGCGCGTTGAACAACCTGGCCGACGGCAAATTGGTGCCGGCGCCGGGTGGCGTATTGATCCGCAACGAGCAGGGCGAGGTGATAGGCGCCGTCGGCATTACCGGCGACACCTCGGATATCGACGAGCAATGCGCGCTCAGCGCACTGGAGTCGTTGGGGCTGAAGGCCGGTGCTGGAGCTGCGGTCTGACGCTTTGTGCCTGATCAGCGATGCTGCCGGGCTGTGGGAGGGGCTTTCGGCTCTGGCATCCTGCTTCGCCCTACCTCCTGCATCCATGCAGTCGTAGCCGCGATAGGCACCGCTGAAGCTCGCCGCTAAAGCGCCTTCCACGGGTTCGGCTGGTAGTGCCGCCATGGCGCTTCGAGCATTAATCGCGGTTTGGCGGGTTACGCGGCGCTTCGAGTGCGTACGCGGTTGTAGGCGATTCGCTCCGCGCCGCTAACCCGCCCTACGGGGCTGTAGGCCGATGCGGGTGTGGTGTTGGACGGGTTAAGCATGCATGTAGGAGCCAGCTTGCTGGCGATCCTTCAGGGTAAACGCATCGCCAGCAAGCTGGCTCCTACGGGTTGGCTTTGAGTCGCTGGTTCAGGCGCGAGTCACCTGCTCTGAGGCGGCCGGCTGGTTTTCGTCGACTTCGCAGCCCTTGATCACCAGGCGGATGATGGTTTGCGCGGCGGCTTCGTAGTCCTCTTCGCTGAGGCTGGCTTTGCCGGTGACGGTGGAGATCTGCCAATCGAAATCGGCGTAGGTCTGGGTCGCGGCCCAGATGCTGAACAGCAGATGGTGCGGGTCGACCTTGGCCATCGAGCCCTGGTCGATCCAGCGCTGGATGCAGGAAATATTGTGTTTGGCCTGGGCGTTCAGCTGCTCGGCTTGCTCGCTGGAAAGGTGGGGCGCGCCATGCATGATTTCGCTGGCGAATACTTTGGAAGCGAACGGCAAGTCGCGGGAGATACGGATTTTCGAGCGGATATAGGCCTTCAATACCTCGGCCGGTTTGCCGGGTTGGTTGAACGGCGCGGAGGCTTCCAGCAGTGGCTCGATAATGCTTTCCAGCACCTCGCGGTAGAGGTTCTCTTTCGATTTGAAGTAGTAGTAGACGTTGGGCTTGGGGACGCCCGCCTTGGCGGCGATGTCGCTGGTTTTACTGGCGGCGAAACCCTTGTTGGCGAACTCTTCGCTGGCTGCGCGCAAGATCAGCTCTTTGTTGCGTTCGCGGATACTGGTCATAAGCCTCTGTGCTTTTCTAAGTCGCCCGGCGCTGGGCGCGGTGGGGCATGGTAGCACCGGCCTCGCGCGGCGCTCAAGCCGTTGGCCTGGGGCTTGGGCGTCTTATCTGACCTTTCGGTCAAGTAGTTGTATACAAGATTTTGTTTTTCTGTTTCTATCTTGTTCGGGCTCTGTAGGCACTTTTAAGTGCGGTATCGATAGCCATGCTCTTATAACAAAAAGTCTCGGCTCTCAGGGCCCAGGAGACATACCGTGCACAACAGCCAATTGGTCGACCCCTTCGGTCGACGCATCACTTACCTGCGGCTCTCGGTCACCGACCGATGCGATTTCCGCTGCACCTACTGCATGAGCGAGGACATGGTCTTCGCCCCCCGTGAGCAGATCCTCAGCCTGGAAGAACTCTATGCCGTGGCCGATGCCTTTATCGGCTTAGGCGTCAAGCGCATCCGTATCACCGGCGGCGAACCGCTGGTGCGCAAGAATCTGCTCAGCTTGCTGGCCCGCCTGGGTGCACGTAGCGAACTCGAGGACCTGGCCATCACCAGCAACGGCTCGCAGTTGGCCGAACTGGCGCCGCAGCTGCGTGCCGCCGGGGTCAAGCGTCTGAATATCAGCCTGGATTCGTTGCAGCGCGAACGCTTCGCCGCTTTTACCCGGCGCGACAAGCTCGATCAGGTACTCGCCGGCATTGAAACCGCGCGCGCCGTAGGCTTTGCCAAGATCAAACTCAATACTGTGGTGCAGAAAGGCCGTAACGACGATGAAGTGCTCGACCTGGTCGAGTTCGCCATGGCCCGTGGCCTGGATATCAGCTTTATCGAAGAAATGCCTCTGGGCGATATTTCCAGCCATAGGCGCGAGCAGACGTACTGCTCCAGCGACGAAGTGCGCCAGCGCATCGAGCAGCGCTACGCCCTGGCTTGCAGCAGCAAGCGCACCGGCGGACCGTCGCGCTACTGGCAGGTGGCTGGCAGCGACACCCAGGTCGGTTTCATCTCGCCGCACAGCCACAACTTCTGTGGCGACTGCAATCGCGTGCGGGTCACCGCCGAAGGCAAGTTGGTGCTTTGCCTGGGGCATGACAATGCCCTCGACCTGAAGAGTCTGATGCGCGCCCACCCCGGAGATAGCCAACGCCTGCGCGATGCCTTGCTCGATGCTTTGCAACTCAAGCCCGAACGCCACCGCTTCGACACCGACGAGCAGGTGCAGGTGGTGAGGTTTATGAGCATGACCGGCGGCTAGCAGGCCGCTGAAAAACTACTGCGCTCGGCTATGCGGCGTTGAACTCAGTTTCGGAATGCTCATGTACAGCTCGTACACTCCGCTTCCTCAACTGAGTTCGCCTTGCCTAGCCTTCGCTCGCTACGTTTTTCAACGGCCTGTAATCCGCCTCTTTTCATCCGTTGTCCAGCCCCACAACTCACCCCGGAGGTTTGCTGTGAAGTACTCACACGCATGCAGTTTCTTCGTCTTTGTCTGTTCCGCCGGTGCCTGCGTCAGTGCCTGTGCTGACGTCCGCGCCGAAAGCTACGTGATCGGTGTGGAGGATTCGGCGTTCGCCCCGCATTACAGCATCGACAAGCAAGGCCGGTATCAAGGCTTCGCGCGCGAGTTGTTCGATCTGTTCGCGGCCAAGAGCGGCGTGCAGTTGAGTTTCAAGGCTTTGCCGGTGGCGCAGCTGTTGCAGGCGTTGCTGGCCGGCGAGGTGGATCTTAAATACCCGGACAACGCCAATTGGGCCCAGGGGCAGAAAGTCGGCAAGGCGCTGAGCTACAGCCGGGGCGTAGTCGATTATGTGGATGGCGTATTGGTCGCGCCGCAGCGTCAGGGCCAGCCGGTCGAACGGCTCAAGCGTTTGGCGATAGTCGATGGCTGGACACCCTGGGGTTATCAGGAGCGCATCGATGCGCAACAGATCGAGCTGACCTACAGCGACGACCTACGGCAGATGATCCGCCAGGCGCTGAAGAAGGATGCCGACGGCGCCTACTTCAACGTGGTGGTGGCCACCCACTATCTCGACAATATCCGCGCCCGTCCGGGGGCGTTGGTGTTCGACGCCAAGCTGCCGCACAGCCGTGGCAGCTTTCATCTTTCTACCTTGAAACACCCGCAGTTGCTGCAACGCTTCGATCATTTTATGGCCGAGCACCAGGCCGAAGTGGAGGCGTTGAAGGTGCGCCATGGGGTCGAAGCCAATCTGGATTCGGAATACATGGGGCTGGAGCAGTGGAAGGTGGATTTCCTCAAACGCCAGCAGAGCAAGGGCGCGAGCGGCAGCTAGATCCAATGGTCGTGGGCGTGAGCGGCGGCAGCTGCCGCCCGGCACTTTCCTTGAACCTTCGCAGAAGCGGGTCAGTCCACTTTTTCGGGTGGCCGGGCTTAATGCTCGGCCGAATTGAGAAGGATTGAGACGAGGGGAACGAAATGGACAATAAAGAGGTAATTTCAGTACTCAACGATCTGATTGAAACCAGCAAGGACGGTGAGAAAGGGTTTCAAGAATGTGCCGAAAACATCCAAAGCATTCAGCTTAAAAGCCTGTTCAACCAGCGGGCGCAGGAGTGCGCGGCGGCCGCCGCCGATTTGCAGCAACTGGTCCGCGGCCTGGGTGGCGATCCGGAAGACAAATCCAGTATCGCCGGGGCCTTGCACCGCCGCTGGGTCGACCTGAAAGGCATGATCACCGGCAAGGACGACGAAGCCATTCTCAACGAGTGCGAGCGTGGTGAGGATGTCGCCTTGAAAAGCTACAAGGAAGCCTTGCAAAAGGATTTGCCGGAGTCGATTCGCATGGTCGTCGAGAAGCAATATCAGGGCGTGCAGCGCAACCACGATCAGATCAAGTCCTTGCGCAATCTAGCTCGCGCCAGCTGATAACCGCGCGCGTAGCGTCGCCGTTATCGCCTGTGCCGGTTTCATGAATGGGCATGGATGGGGAGAGGGGTGATTGCGCCTCTCTCGCCCATGCTCCTTGCTCCCGGATGGACCTCGGCCGTACGCGGCCTGAGAGCTGCCAGCCCAGTGCTGTCGGGCGCTACGTCCCCGCCCGTAAAGGACTGGCACTGCTACCAATGCCAGTCCGACCTCCTCCCAAAGTACCATTCTGTCGAGCGCGTTCGCGGTGCATAACTAGCACTACCGGAATTCGCCGGCTGATAAGAAGAGGACCGCGCCATGTGGACTAAACCCGCCTTCACCGATCTGCGCATTGGTTTCGAAGTCACGATGTACTTCGCCAATCGTTGATCCGCCTTGCCCCGACTCTCCGTCGGGGCAACCTCACTGAGAATCCAGCATGCATATCCATATTCTCGGCTCCGCCGCCGGCGGCGGCTTCCCGCAATGGAACTGCAACTGCCGCAACTGCCGCGGCATGCGCGACGGCAGCGTACGTGCGCAGCCGCGCACGCAGTCTTCGATCGCCATCAGCGATAACGGTAAGGACTGGATACTGTGCAATGCATCGCCGGATATCCGCGCGCAGATAGAGTCGTTCCCGGCCCTGCAGCCGGCGCGTAAAACGCGCGATACGGCGATTGGCGCGATCGTGCTGATGGACAGCCAGATCGACCACACCACCGGCCTGCTGACCCTGCGCGAAGGTTGCCCACACCAGGTGTGGTGCACCGAGATGGTCCACCAGGACCTGGCCAGCGGCTTCCCGTTGTTCAACATGCTCGAACATTGGAACGGTGGCCTGCGGCATAACCTGATCGCGCTGGATGGCGTGCCCTTCAGCATCCCCGTCTGCCCGGATCTGCAGATTACCGCGGTGGCCCTGCGCAGCAGTGCGCCGCCGTATTCGCCGCATCGCGGCAATCCGCACCCGGGCGACAACATCGGTCTGTTCGTCGAAGACCGACGCACCGGCGGCAAGCTGTTCTACGCCCCCGGCCTGGGGCAGGTGGACGAGCCGTTGCTGGCCTGGATGCGCCGCGCCGATTGCCTGCTGGTCGACGGCACCTTGTGGCGCGATGACGAAATGCGCCTGTGCGAGGTCGGCGACAAGCTCGGCAGTGAGATGGGCCACCTGCCGCAAAGCGGCTCCGGCGGCATGATCGAGCTGCTCGATGCGATGCCGGCGCAGCGCAAAATTCTGATTCATATCAACAACACCAACCCGATCCTCGATATCGATTCGCCGGAGCGCGCCGAACTCGGCGCCCATGGCATCGATGTCGCCTGGGACGGCATGAGTATCAATTTGTAGGGTGCGCGGGGCCGCCTAGGCCGTACGCACTGGAGAGCTTCGATGAGCCAATCCGCCATGAGCCCTGCCGAGTTCGAGCAGGCGCTGCGCGCCAAGGGCGCCTACTACCACACCCATCACCCGTTTCATCAGGCGATGTACGCCGGCCGGGCGACCCGCGAGCAGATCCAGGGCTGGGTCGCCAACCGCTTCTACTATCAGGTGTGCATCCCGCTCAAGGATGCGGCGATCATGGCCAACTGTCCCGATCGTGACACCCGCCGCGAGTGGATCCAGCGCATTCTCGATCATGACGGCGGCTTCGGCGAAGAGGGCGGCATCGAAGCCTGGCTGCGCCTGGCCGAGGCGGTGGGGCTGAAGCGCGAGCAGGTGCTGTCCCAGGAACTGGTGCTGCCGGGCGTGCGCTTCGCCGTCGATGCCTACGTCAACTTCGCCCGCCGCGCCAACTGGCAGGAGGCGGCCAGCAGTTCGCTGACCGAGCTGTTCGCCCCGCAGATTCACCAGTCGCGCCTGGACGCCTGGCCGCAGCATTACCCCTGGATCGACGCCGGCGGTTACGACTACTTCCGCAAGCGTCTGAAGGAAGCGCGCCGCGATGTCGAGCATGGGCTGCGCATCACCTTGGCGCACTACACCAGCTTCGCTGCCCAGCAGCGCATGCTGGACATCCTGCAATTCAAACTGGATGTGCTCTGGAGCATGCTCGATGCGATGAGCATGGCCTATGAGCTGGAGCGCCCGCCTTATCACACGGTGACCCGCGAAGCGGTATGGCATCGGGGTATCGCGTTATGAGCCATAGTCAATCGGTGCGCATGGCGCACCCTACGGCCGGCGCATCCCATGTCGGGTGCGCCGCGCGCACCACCACGGAGTCGATCGCATGAGCCAGTCCCTCGCCAGTACGATCCCCAAGTTACGTCGCGGCTTTCGGCTGCAATGGGAGCCGGCGCAGAGCTGCCATGTGCTGCTGTACCCGGAAGGCATGATCAAACTCAACGACAGCGCCGGGGAAATTCTCAAGCAGGTCGACGGCGAGCACAGCGTGGCGCAGATCATCGCGGCGTTGCGCGGACGCTTTCCGGACGTGCCGGGGTTGGATGAAGACATCCTGGCCTTTTTGGAGGTAGCCAATGCCCAGTTCTGGATCGAACTGCACTGACCGTCAGGTGCCCAAGGCCGGCCCACCCCTGTGGCTGCTGGCCGAGTTGACCTATCGCTGCCCGTTGCAGTGCCCGTATTGCTCCAACCCGCTGGATTTCAGCCAGCAGGGCCAGGAGCTGACGACCGCCGAATGGATCGAGGTGTTCCGCCAGGCCCGCGAGCTGGGCGCGGCGCAATTGGGATTTTCCGGCGGCGAGCCGCTGGTGCGTCAGGACCTGGCGGAGCTGATCAAGGCCGCCCGCGACCTCGGCTACTACACCAACCTGATCACCTCCGGCATCGGCCTGAGCGAGGCGCGCATCGCCAGCTTCAGCGAGGCTGGGCTGGACCATATCCAGATCAGCTTCCAGGCCGCCGACGAGGAGGTCAACAACCTGCTCGCCGGCTCGAAAAAAGCCTTCGCGCAGAAGCTGGCCATGGCCCGCGCGGTCAAGGCCCACGGCTACCCGATGGTGCTGAACTTCGTCACCCACCGGCACAACATCGACAACATCGAGCGGATCATCGAGCTGTGCCTGGAGCTGGAGGCGGACTTCGTCGAGTTGGCCACCTGTCAGTTCTACGGCTGGGCCGAACTCAACCGCGCCGGCCTGTTGCCGACCCGCGCCCAGCTCGAGCGCGCCGAACGCATCACCAACGAGTGGCGGGCCAAGTTGGCCGAGCAGAACCATCCGTGCAAGCTGATCTTCGTCACTCCGGACTATTACGAGGAGCGCCCCAAGGCCTGCATGAACGGCTGGGGCAATCTGTTCCTCGACATCACCCCGGACGGCACCGCGCTGCCTTGCCACAGTGCGCGGCAGTTGCCGGTGCAGTTCCCCAATGTTCGCGAGCACAGCATCGAGCACATCTGGCACCACTCTTTCGGTTTCAACCGCTTCCGCGGCGACGACTGGATGCCCGAGCCCTGCCGTTCGTGCGACGACAAGGCCAAGGATTTCGGCGGCTGCCGCTGCCAGGCGTTCATGCTCACCGGCGATGCCACTAACGCCGACCCGGTGTGCAGCAAGTCGGCGCACCACGGCATCATCCTCGCCGCGCGCGAACAGGCCGAGCAGGCGCCGGGCGCATTGGACAGCCTGGTGATGCGCAACGAGAAGGCGTCCCAGCTAATCTGCAAGGCATGAATAAACAGCAGGTAGCGCCATTCGGTTTTTGGGACAGCGATTGGTCGAGCGAGCATGCGGCCGCGGCCAGTCGCGACTTCGCCGAGCTGCGTGCCGGTTTGGGCGGGCTGGTATGGCTGGCGTTCGACCCGGCGGATGGCCGTTCGACGCTTTGGCACTGGACAACCGAGCAGCTGTGCTGCCTGACCCCGCCGGGGATCTCGGTGCGCAGCCGGGTCTACGAATATGGCGGTGGCGCCTTTTGCCTGGGCCGCGATGGCCTGGCATACGTCGACGAAGCCGACCAGCAACTCTACTGGCAACCGCTCGGCGGGGCGCCGCGGGCGTTGAGCCAAGGGAGGGCCTGTCGCTACGGCGACCTGCAATTCGATGCCCGGGTCGGCGCCATAGTGGCAATCGAGGAAAGCCACGCCGGGGCCCAGGTCGCGCATCGCTTGGTGAGCATCGCCCTGGCCGATGGCGCCCGCGAGGTACTGGCCGAAGGCAGTGACTTCTACGCCGCGCCGAGCCTCAGCGAGGATGGCCGGCGGCTGGCTTGGATCGAATGGGATCGGCCCCAGCAACCCTGGCTGGCGACCCGGTTGTGCGGCCGGGAGCGTACGGATACCGGCGCATGGCAGGCGCCGCGGGTGCTTGCTGGGCAGGGCGGCGAGGCATCCTTGCAGCAACCGCGGTTCGATGCGCAAGGGCGCTTGCTGGTACTCAGCGACCGCGCCGGCTATTGGCAGCCGTGGCGCGAAACGGCCGAGGGGCCGCTGGCGCTTCTGCCTTGCGCCGCCGCCGACCATGCCGGCGCGCCCTGGCAACTGGGTGCGTGCAATTACCTGGCGCTGGCTGACGAGGCCTTGTTGCTGAGCGGGTTCGACAACGGCTTCGCCGTGCTGGCCGAGCGCGACGGCAACGACGAGCGACGTCTGGCCGGGGGCTATAGCCGCTTTCGTCAACTGGCCGCGGATGGGCATTTCTATTACGCAATCGCCGCCGCGCCCGAGCACGGCAGCGTGGTGTTGGCGATCGATCGCGATAGCCACGAGTGCCGGGTATTGGCCGGCGCCGCGGCTGTGCTGCCGGCGGCCGAGGTATCGCGTCCGCAGGTGTTGCGTTTTGCCAGCGGCGGCGAGGATTGCCATGGATTTTTCTACCCGCCGCACAACGCTGGCTATCGTGGTCCGCCTAGCGAGAGTCCGCCGCTGTTGGTGTTTCTGCATGGCGGGCCGACCTCGGCCTGTTACCCGGTATTCGACCCGCGTATTCAGTTCTGGACCCAGCGCGGCTTTGCCGTCGCCGATCTCAATTACCGCGGCAGCAGCGGCTACGGGCGGGCCTACCGTCTGCGCCTGCAAGGCGAGTGGGGTGTGGTGGACGTCGAGGACGCCTGCGCGCTGGTCGCTCATCTGGCTGCGCGCGAGCTGATCGATCCGTCCCGCGCCTTTATCCGCGGCGCCAGTGCCGGCGGTTATACCGCGCTCTGCGCCTTGGCCTTCAGCCGTGTTTTTCGCGGCGGCGCCAGCCTCTACGGGGTCAGCGATCCCCTGGCGCTGCGCCAGGTGACGCACAAGTTCGAGGCCGACTACCTCGACTGGCTGATCGGCGACCCGGTGCGTGACGCCGAGCGCTATGCGGCGCGCACACCGCTGCTGCATGCGGACAAGATCGAGACGCCGGTGATCTTCTTCCAGGGCGGTCGGGATGCGGTGGTGCTGCCGGCACAGACCGAGTCCATGGTCGCCGCCCTTGGTGCACGCGGCCTGGCGGTGGACTATCACCTCTACCCCGAGGAGCGCCACGGCTTTCGCCAGGCCGGCAATCAGGCTCATGCGCTGGAGTGCGAATGGCGCTTCTACCAGCGTCTGCTGGTCGAAACGGAGCGGCCGTCTTAGAGGCGCGCTACCGACTCTGGTTGCATTGCATTGGCAGGCGAATGCAGTAGGCTGAGAACCGTCGAGAACAATAATAGGCCGAGGTATGAACGCCGATATCAGTTTGCACCGTAAATTCGTTTCGCCGGAAATCGTCTTCGGCGCCGGCTGCCGGCACAGCGTCGGCAATTACGCCAGTAACTACGGCGCACGTAAGGTGTTGCTGGTGTCGGACCCCGGCGTGCTGGCCGCCGGTTGGGTCGCCGATGTCCAGGCCAGCTTGCAGGGGCAGGGGATCGAGCACTGCCTGTATACCCAGGTCTCGCCCAATCCGCGTTCCGAGGAGGTGATGAGCGGCGCCGAGATCTACCGCAGCCAGGGCTGCAACGCGATAGTCGCGGTCGGCGGCGGCAGCCCGATGGATTGCGCCAAGGGCATCGGCATCGCCGTGGCCCATGGTCGCAACATCATCGAATTCGAGGGCGTCGATACCCTGCGTGTGCCGAGCCCGCCGCTGATTCTGATCCCGACCACGGCCGGTACCTCGGCCGATGTCTCGCAGTTCGTGATCATCTCCAACCAGGACGAGCGGATGAAGTTCTCCATCGTCAGCAAGGGCGCGGTGCCCGATGTGTCGCTGATCGATCCGGAAACCACCCTGAGCATGGACCCATTCCTCTCCGCCTGCACCGGCATCGATGCCCTGGTGCACGCCATCGAAGCCTTCGTGTCGACCGGCGCCGGCGCCTTGACCGATTCCCATGCGCTGGAAGCGATGCGTCTGATCAACGGCAACCTGGTGGCGATGATCGCCAACCCGAACGATATCGCCCTGCGCGAGAAAATCATGCTCGGCAGCATGCAGGCCGGTCTGGCGTTCTCCAATGCGATCCTCGGTGCGGTGCATGCGATGTCCCATAGCCTCGGCGGCTTTCTCGACCTGCCCCATGGGCTGTGCAACGCGGTGCTGGTCGAGCATGTGGTGGCATTCAATTACAACGCCTCGCCGGAGCGCTTCAGGATGGTCGCCGAAACCCTCGGTATCGACTGTCGCGGGCTCAGCCATGCGCAGATCCGTCCACGCCTGATCGAGCACCTGATCCGCTTCAAGCAGGCGGTGGGCTTCCACGAAACTCTCGGCCTGCATGGCGTCGGCACCAGCGACATTCCGTTCCTTTCGCGCAATGCCATGCAGGACCCGTGCATCCTCACCAATCCGCGGGATTCGACCCAGCGCGATGTCGAGGTCGTGTATGCAGAAGCCCTCTGACGACCAGCGTCAGGCGCTCAATGCGCTGCTCGGGTTGGGCGGCCATTCGGTACGCAAGAGTCACTACCCCGAGCTGTTGGCGCGTTTGGAGGAGCTGGAGGCCGAGCGCAATCGCTATAAATGGCTGTTCGAGCATGCGGTGCATGGCATCTTTCAGGCCAGCCTGCAGGACGGTATGCGCGCCGCCAACCCGGCGTTGGCGCGCATGCTCGGCTACGATGACCCGCAACAGGTGCTCTGGACGATGAGCGACCTGCAGCATTTGTTCGTCGGGGGCGTGGAGGAGTTACAGCGGATTCGTCAGGTGCTGACCACCGAACCGGGGTTGTTCTGGTATGAAACCCAGTTACGGCGCCAGGATGGCAGCGTTATCGATGTATTGATGAACCTGCTGCTCAAGCCGGACGCGCAGGGCTTGTTCGAGGGCTTCGTCGCCGACATTACCGAACGCAAGCAGGCGCAGCAGCGCTTGCAGCAGCTCAACGACGAGCTCGAACAGCGGGTGGGGGCGCGCACCGCCGAGTTGCAGGAGGTCAACCGCCATTTGCTGGAGCAGATCGTCGAGCGCAAACGCATCGAACGGGCTCTGCGTGAGGCGCGCGATGCCGCCGAAGCCGCCAACCTCAGCAAGGACAAATACCTGGCGACCGCCAGCCACGACCTGCTGCAGCCGCTGAATGCCGCGCGGCTGTTGATCTCCACCCTGCGCGAGCGCAGTTTGCCGGCGGCCGAGCACAACCTGGTCGAGCGCAGCCATCAGGCCCTCGAAGGCGCCGAGGATCTGCTCACCGACTTGTTGGATATTTCCAAGCTCGATCAGGCGGCGATCAAACCCGATATCGATGTGTACCGCCTGGAGGAATTGCTCGCGCCCCTGGCCTCGGAATTCCAGCCGGTGGCCGCTGCCGAAGGGCTGAGCCTCAAGGTGCGCATCGGTTCCTACACGATCAGCACGGACTTCCGCTTACTCACGCGGATCCTGCGCAACTTCCTCAGCAATGCCTGCCGCTATACCGAGCAGGGCGGCATTCTGCTCGGCGCCCGCAAGCGTGGCGACTTTCTCGAGATCCAGGTGTGGGACAGCGGGCGCGGCATTCCCGAGGATCAGCTGGAGCGGGTGTTCCTCGAGTTCAACCAACTGGATACCGGTCGCGCCGCTGAACGCCGCGGTGTTGGGCTCGGCCTGGCGATCGTCGACCGCATCGCGCGCATGCTCGGCTATCCGGTCAAGGTCCGTTCGCAACCAGGGCGCGGCTCGGTGTTCAGCATCCGGGTGCCGCTGGCGGAGCAACCGGCGATGTCGCCAGTCGCGCCGCTGCCACGCGCATCCGTGGGCGATCCATTGCCGGGGCGGCGCTTGCTGGTGTTGGACAATGAGCTGAGCATTCTCCACAGCATGGCCGCTTTGCTCGGGCAATGGGGTTGCGAAGTGGTCACGGCGGTCGATCAGCAGGCCGCTCTGGAGGTGTTGGGCACTCAGGCGCCGGACTTGATCCTGGCGGATTTTCATCTCGATCACGGGATGACCGGCAACCGGGTGGTGCAGGCATTGAGGGAACACTATGTCTGCGAAATTCCTGCGGTGATCATTACCGCCGATCGCAGCGATCAATGCCGCCGCGAGTTGCAGCAGATGGGCGTGCCCTTGCTCAATAAGCCGGTGAAACCCGCCAAGCTGCGGGCGGTGCTGAGTCAGATGTTGTGCGGGACGGATTCCTGAGCCAGAAAGGGGGAACGCTTGAGTGTTTGCCTGGTCGAATTGAAAGTCGATAAGGAGAAATTACCATGCTCAAGCCATCGTTATTCCGTCGTTTGGCCGCTTTTTTGGCGATTTTCCACTTGCTGCTGGTTGTCCAGATACCCATGGCCAACGCAGCGATGATCGGCACCCCCGAGGTGCTGAGCGAGCAGCGACAATCGGTCGATCGCCAGCAGTTGCTTGGCATGCTCGATGACCAGGGTGTGCAGGAGAAGTTGCTCGCCATGGGTGTCGACCGTGCGCAAGTCGAGGAACGGATCAACAGCCTGACTAACGCCGAACTGGCGCAATTCAATCAACAACTGGCCGAAGCGCCCGCCGGTGCCGGCGCGGGTGTTTTAGGGGTGATCGTATTGTTCTTGGTGATCTTCATCGTCACGGATATGCTCTGCGCAACCAATATCTTCAGTTTCGTAAAATGCATAAACCGCTGAGTGTCAGTCGCCTTTTTCCGTTCGCGTTAATTCTTTTGCTTGCAGCCTGTGCGAGGTCTCCGGTGTTACCACCGGAGACCTCGCGTTTTCCTGAGCGGGTCGAATTGAGCGATGTCCCGTTTTTCCCTCAAAGTGCCTATCAATGCGGGCCGGCGGCGCTTGCCACCATGCTCAACCAGCGTGGGGTGACGACCAGCCCCGGTTTGCTCAAAGATCAGGTATTTATCCCGGATCGCGAGGGCAGTTTGCAGATCGAAATGGTCGCCGCAGCGCGCACTCACGACATGCTGGTCTATCCGTTGCAGCCTCGTCTCGAGGCTGTGCTGGCCGAGGTGGCGGCGGGCAATCCGGTGTTGGTGCTACAGAACCTGGCGCTCGACTGGTACCCCATGTGGCATTTCGCGGTGGTCGTCGGCTATGACCGGCGGGAGCGGACCCTGACCCTGCGCTCCGGCACGACGCGGCGCTGGCTGACTAATTTCGGCACCTTCGACAAGACCTGGGCGCGCGGCGGACGCTGGGCCGTGCTGACATTACCCGCCGATACGCCGCCCGCGCAGGCCGAAGTGCGCACCTGGCTCAAGGCCGCCAGCGATCTTGAGGAGACCGGGCGCATAGATGCCGCGCAGCGCGCTTACCGCACTGCGGTACGGCACTGGCCCGACGAGTCAATTGCCTGGTTTGCCTTGGCCAACAGCCGTTACGCCAGTGGCGATACGTCGGGGGCTGAAAGCGCGTTGCGCGAGAGCCTGGCGCATCAACCCGATTTCGCTGCCGGCTGGTTCAACCTGTCGCAGGTATTGAACGAACGCGGTTGCCCGGCTGGCGGGGAGCAAGCCCGGGTCTGCGCGCAGCGGCTGGCACCCGAGGATAAGCGCTTCGCCGCAAGTTCGAGCGAAACGCTAAAGGCAACTGGTCAATGTGCGGTACTGCCGTTGTGTCCTGTGGTTGATTGATTTGCGCGCATGAACGAAAACGGCGCCTCGATGGAGGCGCCGTTTCATTTCGAGCGGGGAATCAGAAACCCAGTTTGTCGCGCAAGCTGTAGTACCAGGCGCCCATGGCGGTGAAGGGGACGCGCAACAGCTGGCCGCCCGGGAACGGGTAATGCGGCAGCTCGGCGAAGGCGTCGAAACGCTCGGCCTGACCACGCAGCGCTTCGGCCACTATCTTGCCCGCCAGGTGGGTGTAGGTCACGCCATGGCCGCTGCAGCCTTGCGAGTAGTAGATGTTGTCGCCGAGACGGCCGACCTGCGGCAGGCGCGAAAGGGTCAGGAGGAAGTTGCCGGTCCAGGCGTAGTCGATTTTCACGTCTCTCAACTGGGGGAAGGCTTTGAGCATCTTCGGCCGGATGATCGCCTCGATGTTCGCCGGGTCGCGGGCGCCATAGACCACGCCGCCGCCGAAGATCAGGCGCTTGTCGCCGCTGAGACGGTAGTAGTCGAGCAGGTAGTTGCAGTCTTCGATGCAGTAATCCTGCGGCAACAGGCTTTTCGCCAGCTCCTCGGACAACGGCTCGGTCGTGATCACTTGAGTACCGCAGGGCATCGATTTGGCCGATAGCTCGGGAATCAGATTACCCAGGTATGCGTTACCGGCAATCACCACGAACTTCGCCTTGATCCGCCCGTTCGGCGTATGCACTGCCGGGTTGGCCCCGCGCTCGATGCGCACGGCCGGCGACTGCTCGTAAATCACCCCGCCGAGGGATTCGACCGCGGCGGCTTCCCCCAAGGCCAAGTTGAGGGGATGGATATGGCCGCCGCTCATATCGAGCATGCCGCCTTTATAGATATCGGTCCCCACCACTTCGCGAATGCGCTTGGCATCCATCAGCTCGAGTTGGGTATGACCGTAGCGCTCCCATAGTTTTTTCTGCGACTCGAGGTGCTTCATATGCTTGGCGGTATTGGCGGCAAATACGCCGCCGTCTTTCAAGTCGCACTGGATGTCGTATTTGGCGATGCGTTCGCGAATGATCCGGCCGCCTTCGAACGCCATCTTGCCCAGCAGCTGCGCCTGCTTCGGGCCGACGCTGCGCTCGATCACGTCGATGTCGCGGCTGTAGCTGTTGACGATCTGCCCACCGTTGCGGCCGGAGGCGCCGAAACCGACTTTAGCGGCTTCGACGATGCTCACCTTGAAGCCGTTCTCCAGCAGGGCGATCGCAGTCGACAGGCCGGTATAGCCGGCGCCGACGATACACACATCGGTTTCTACTTCGCCGTTCAGCTCTGGCCGAGCCGGCGCCGCGTTGGCGGAGGCGGCGTAATAGGATTGGGGGTAGGCTGTGTGCGTCATTTTGCAACCTCTGTTCTTTATTTTTTACGAATGCACCGATGCTACCCGAGATAAAAATCGCCGGCTAGTGCCTGTCCAAAATATTAAACGCCCTGGAGAACAGTAAAAAATTCGCTTATTCAGTCAGTTAGCGAAAAAACTGTTGACTCTTATGCGCGCCTCCGTAGAATGCGCACCCATCGAAGGCACATAGCTCAGTTGGTTAGAGCACCACCTTGACATGGTGGGGGTCGTTGGTTCGAGTCCAATTGTGCCTACCAAATTCGATAAAAAGGGTCGCCCAGGCGACCCTTTTTTATGGCCTGCCATCCATGGCGGCCACCCTTCGGGCCGTCGCTACGCGACGTTAAAAATGGCTCCCGGCAATTTTTTATTGGGCGGCTTGCCAGGGGCGGGGCTTTCTGGAAGCATCCCAGCGCTTATTCGTTGTAGAAAAACCTCCAGTGAACCCGGTTCGGTTTTGGTTGGCTTAACAGGCTCCTGCCACCGTATGGCAGGCATACCACTGAATCGCTTACTGGCTCATCCCAACCCATGTGGCCTTTGGTAGAGGTCACCACTAGGAGAGGAGGCGCCATGCCCATCATCACTCTTCCCGACGGCAGTCAGCGTTCGTTCGATCACCCGGTATCCGTACTCGAGGTGGCGCAATCCATTGGTGCTGGCCTGGCCAAGGCGACAGTCGCCGGCAAGGTCAACGGCAAGCTGGTCGATGCCTGCGATCTGATCGACAGCGATGCGACCCTGCAAATCATTACGCCCAAAGATCAGGAAGGCCTGGAAATCATCCGCCATTCCTGTGCTCACTTGATCGGTCATGCGGTCAAGCAGCTGTTCCCTACGGCGAAAATGGTGATCGGCCCGGTCATTGAAGAAGGTTTTTACTACGACATCGCCTCCGAGCGTCCTTTCACCATGGAAGACGTCGCGGCGATCGAGCAGCGCATGCAGCAGCTGATCGAGAAGGACTACGACGTGATCAAAAAGATCACGCCGCGTGCCGAAGTGATCGATGTCTTTGCCTCGCGCGGCGAAGACTACAAGCTGCGTCTGGTCGAAGACATGCCCGACGAGCAGGCCATGGGGCTTTATTACCATGAAGAATACGTGGATATGTGCCGTGGCCCGCACGTGCCGAACACGCGCTTCCTCAAGGCGTTCAAGCTGACCAAGCTGTCCGGCGCCTACTGGCGCGGCGATGCCAAGAACGAGCAGTTGCAGCGCGTTTATGGCACGGCCTGGGCCGACAAGAAGCAGTTGGCGGCCTATATCCAGCGCATCGAGGAGGCCGAGAAGCGCGATCACCGCAAGATCGGCAAGCGTCTGAATCTATTCCATACCCAGGAAGAAGCGCCGGGTATGGTGTTCTGGCACCCGAACGGCTGGACTCTCTACCAAGTGCTCGAGCAGTACATGCGTGGCGTGCAGCGTGAGCACGGCTATCTGGAGATCAAAACGCCGCAGGTGGTCGATCGCTCGCTGTGGGAGAAATCCGGGCATTGGGCCAACTACGCCGAGAACATGTTCACCACCGAGTCGGAAAGTCGCGACTATGCGATCAAACCGATGAACTGCCCTTGCCATGTGCAGGTGTTCAACCAGGGTTTGAAAAGCTACCGCGAGCTGCCGATGCGCTTGGCGGAGTTCGGCGCCTGTCACCGTAACGAGCCGTCCGGTGCGTTGCACGGGATCATGCGGGTGCGCGGCTTTACCCAGGACGATGCGCACATCTTCTGCACCGAAGAGCAGATGCAGAGCGAGTCGGCCGACTTCATCAAGCTGACCCTGGCGGTTTACGCCGATTTCGGTTTTACCGATATCCAGCTCAAGCTCTCGACGCGTCCGGAAAAGCGGGTCGGCTCCGATGAGTTGTGGGACCGTGCCGAGGCAGCGCTGGCCTCTGCGCTCGACAGTGCCGGTCTGCCTTACGATCTGCAGCCGGGCGAGGGTGCGTTCTATGGGCCCAAGATCGAGTTCTCCTTGAAGGACTGTCTGGGTCGTGTCTGGCAATGCGGGACTTTACAGCTCGACTTCAACCTGCCGGTGCGCTTGGGCGCCGAGTTCGTCAGCGAAGACAATAGCCGCAAGCATCCGGTGATGTTGCACCGGGCGATTCTCGGTTCGTTCGAGCGTTTCATCGGGATTCTGATCGAACATTACGAAGGCGCATTCCCAGCTTGGCTCGCGCCGACTCAGGCGGTGGTGATGAATATCACCGACAAGCAGGCCGAATTTGCCTTGGAAGTGGAAAAAACCCTCAACCAAAGCGGTTTTCGTGCCAAGTCCGACTTGAGAAACGAAAAAATTGGCTTTAAAATCCGCGAGCATACTTTGCTCAAGGTTCCTTATCTCTTGGTTATCGGAGATCGGGAAGTTGAGACGCAAACTGTCGCCGTGCGTACCCGTGAAGGTGCCGATCTGGGCTCGATGCCCATCGCTCAATTCGCTGAATTCCTCGCGCAGGCGGTTTCCCGGCGTGGTCGCCAAGATTTGGAGTAATCATTATTAAGCGTGAAATGAGACAAGATAAACGAGCTACACCGAAGGCCCCGATCAACGAGAATATCTCGGCACGCGAGGTTCGGTTAATTGGCGCTGACGGCGAGCAAATTGGCATCGTCTCGATTGATGAAGCGCTTAGAATCGCTGAAGAGTCCAAGTTGGATCTGGTGGAAATCTCCGCCGATGCGGTTCCACCGGTTTGTCGGGTAATGGACTACGGCAAGTCGATCTTCGAAAAGAAGAAGCAAATTGCTGCTGCAAAGAAAAACCAGAAGCAAGTGCAGGTTAAAGAAATCAAGTTTCGTCCAGGGACGGAGGAAGGGGATTACCAGGTAAAACTGCGCAACCTGGTACGTTTCCTGAGTGATGGGGACAGGGCCAAGGTGTCATTACGATTCCGCGGCCGTGAGATGGCGCATCAGGAGCTGGGCATGGAGCTGTTGAAGCGGGTCGAAGCTGACCTTGCGGAATACGGCACCGTTGAACAGCATCCAAAGATGGAAGGACGCCAGCTGATCATGGTCATCGCCCCCAAAAAGAAGAAGTAACCACCAGGGCACGGCAGGCCTTGCGGTTATGTTTATCAACTGAATGCGGAGTATCCGAACATGCCAAAGATGAAAACCAAGAGTGGTGCAGCCAAGCGTTTTCTTAAAACCGCTAACGGCTTCAAGCACAAGCACGCTTTCAAGAGCCACATCCTGACCAAGATGTCCACTAAGCGTAAGCGTCAACTGCGCGGAAGCACCATGGTGCATCCGTCCGACGTGGCAAAAGTGGCGCGCATGCTGCGCGTTCGTTAATCGGTCAAGATAGAGGAAATTACTCATGGCTCGTGTTAAGCGCGGCGTAATCGCTCGCAAGCGTCACAAAAAAATTCTGAAACTCGCTAAAGGCTACTACGGTGCGCGTTCGCGCGTATTCCGCGTTGCCAAGCAGGCAGTGATCAAGGCAGGCCAATACGCCTACCGCGACCGCCGTCAGCGGAAGCGTCAGTTCCGTGCCCTGTGGATCGCTCGTATCAATGCTGGTGCGCGTGTTAACGGTCTGTCCTACAGCCGTTTCATCGCTGGCCTGAAAAAAGCGTCCATCGAGATCGACCGTAAGGTATTGGCTGATCTGGCAGTGAACGAAAAAGCGGCGTTTGCTGCGATTGTCGAGAAAGCGAAAGCCGTACTGGCTTAAGTCCCCGACAATCACCGGGTTCGCCCGGTGTTGAACGTCACCAGTAGGGGAAGAGCCTTCAAGCTCTTCCCCTATTTCGTATCTGGAGTCTGTAAATGGAAAATCTGGATGTGCTGGTCTCGCAAGCGCTTGAGGCCGTTAGCCACACCGACGATGTGAATGCCCTGGAGCAACTTCGGGTTCATTATCTGGGTAAGAAAGGCGAATTGACTCAGGTGATGAAGACCTTGGGCAATCTGTCGGCGGAAGAACGCCCCCAGGCTGGCGCCTTGATCAATGCCGCCAAGGATCAGGTTCAGGAAGCACTGAACAGCCGCAAGGCGACCCTTGAGCAAGCTGCGCTGAGTGCCAAGTTGGCAGCCGAGCGTATCGATGTGACCTTGCTCGGCCGCGGCCAGACCTCGGGCGGTCTGCATCCGGTAACGCGGACTCTGGAGCGGGTCGAGCAGTTTTTCACGCGGATTGGCTACGGCATCGCCGAAGGCCCCGAGGTGGAAAACGACTACCACAACTTCGAAGCGCTCAACATCCCTGGCCATCATCCGGCGCGGGCGATGCATGACACCTTCTATTTCAATGCGAACATGTTGCTGCGCACCCACACCTCGCCGGTACAGGTGCGCACCATGGAGTCCCAGCAGCCGCCGATCCGTATCGTTTGTCCTGGCCGTGTCTACCGTTGCGACTCCGATATCACCCACTCGCCGATGTTCCACCAAGTCGAAGGCCTGCTGGTCGACGAGAACGTGAGCTTTGCCGACCTCAAGGGCACCATCGAAGAGTTTCTGCGGGTGTTCTTCGAGAAACCCCTGGGCGTGCGCTTCCGTCCGTCCTTCTTCCCGTTCACCGAGCCCTCGGCTGAAGTCGACATGCAGTGCGTGATGTGCAGCGGCAAAGGTTGCCGCGTATGCAAGCAGACCGGCTGGCTGGAAGTGATGGGCTGCGGCATGGTGCACCCGAACGTATTGCGCATGTCCGGCATCGACCCCGAAAAGTACCAGGGCTTTGCCTTTGGTATGGGCGTCGAGCGTCTGGCCATGCTGCGTTATGGCGTCAACGATCTACGTCTGTTCTTCGATAACGACCTGCGGTTTCTGGCGCAATTTCGCTAGAGCCGCACGACCGTAACCGAATTGTTTAGGAGAGCAGGATGAAATTCAGTGAAAAGTGGCTGCGTAGCTGGGTCAACCCCCAGGTATCCCGCGACGAATTGGTGGCACGCCTGTCCATGGCGGGCCTCGAAGTCGATAGCGTTACCCCGGCCGCCGGTATATTCAGTGGCGTAGTGGTGGGCGAGGTGCTGAGCACCGAGCAGCATCCCGATGCCGACAAGTTGCGCGTGTGCCAGGTCAGCAATGGTACGGAATCCTTTCAGGTGGTTTGCGGGGCGCCAAATGTTCGCCCGGGCCTGAAGATTCCCTTCGCCATGATTGGCGCCGAGTTGCCGGGCGATTTCAAGATCAAGAAAGCCAAGCTGCGTGGTGTCGAGTCCAGCGGCATGCTGTGCTCGGCTTCCGAGCTGCAGATCAGCGAAGAAAACGACGGCCTGATGGAACTGCCCGGCGATGCACCGGTGGGGCAGGATATCCGTGCGTATCTGGATCTGGACGATGCCAGTATCGAAGTCGATCTGACACCCAACCGCGGTGACTGCCTGTCCCTGGCTGGTCTGGCCCGTGAAGTTGGTGCCCTGTACGATGCCCCGGTCAGTCGTCCTGAGGTCGCTGCCGTAGCGGCGAGCCACGACGAAGTGCGCCCGGTAGAAGTCATCGCCACCCAGGCGTGCCCGCGTTACCTCGGGCGCGTAGTGCGCAACGTCGACCTGTCCCGGCCCACGCCGCTGTGGATGGTCGAGCGCCTGCGCCGCGCCGATGTGCGCAGCATTGATGCTGCCGTCGACATCACCAACTACGTGATGCTCGAACTGGGCCAGCCGATGCATGCCTTCGACCTCGCCGAAATCAACGGCGGCATTCGCGTACGTATGGCCGAAGAGGGCGAGAAGCTCGTTCTGCTCGACGGTCAGGAAGTCAGGTTGCGTGCTGACACCCTGGTGATCGCCGACCACCAGCGCGCCCTGGCCATTGCCGGCGTCATGGGTGGCGAGCACAGTGGCGTCAATGACAAAACCCGCGATCTGTTCCTCGAGAGCGCTTTCTTCGACACCATCGCTATCGCCGGTAAGGCCCGTTCCTATGGCCTGCACACCGACGCCTCGCACCGCTTCGAGCGCGGCGTGGATTGGCAGCTGGCCCGGGAAGCAATGGAGCGGGCAACCGCATTGCTGCTCGACATTGTCGGTGGCGAGGCTGGGCCGATCATCGAAGCGCTCGATCAGGAACACCTGCCTCAGGTTGCGCCAATCACTTTGCGCGCTGAACGTATCGAGCAAATGCTCGGCCTGAAAATGGATGAGGCGGAAATTGTCCGTTTACTCGCTGCTCTGGGCTTGGATGTTCGCGCTATAGAAGCAGGGCAATGGCAGGTTGAAGTACCGAGTCATCGCTTCGATATCAGTCTTGAAGTCGATCTGATCGAAGAGCTGGCGCGTTTGTACGGGTACAACCGTTTGCCGGTTCGCTACCCGCAGGCGCGCCTTGCGCCGCAGGCCAAAGCCGAAGCCGCCATCGAGTTGCCGGCGTTGCGCCGTTTGCTGGTTGCGCGTGGCTATCAGGAAGCGATCACCTACAGCTTCATCGATCCGAAACTGTTCGAGCTGTTCAATCCAGGTGTCGAGCCTTTGCTGCTGGCTAATCCTATTTCCGCAGATATGGCGGCCATGCGCTCGTCGTTGTGGCCGGGGTTGGTCAAGGCGCTGGAGCATAACCTCAATCGTCAGCAGTCGCGCGTTCGATTGTTCGAAAGCGGCTTGCGCTTCGTCGGGCAATTGGAAGGCTTGAAGCAGGAGCCGATGCTTGCTGGGGTTATCAGTGGCAGTCGCCTGCCGGAAAGCTGGGCTCATGGCCGCGATGGCGTTGATTTCTATGATGTCAAAGCCGACGTCGAGGCGTTGCTTGCCAGTGCCGGTGCGGCGAACAACTTTAGCTTCGTGCCGGGCGAGCATGCGGCGCTGCATCCGGGTCAAACCGCGCGCATCGAGCGTGAGGGGCGTCTGGTCGGCTTCGTCGGCGCCATTCACCCTGAGCTGGCCAAGGCATTGGGCTTGGATCAGCCGGTATTTCTGTTCGAATTGCTGTTGAGCGAGATCACTCAGGGGCGCATGCCGAGCTTCCGCGAATTGTCACGTTTCCCCGAAGTGCGGCGTGATTTGGCCTTGCTGGTAGACCGAGAAGTGGAGGCCGAGGCGCTGCTCGCGAACATCCGCGATACCGCCGGCGAGTGGCTCACCGACCTCAAGCTATTTGATGTGTATCACGGTAAAGGTATTGATCCTCATAGAAAAAGCCTTGCCGTCGGCTTGACCTGGCAGCATCCATCACGCACTCTTAATGACGACGAGGTGAGTACCACAACGCAAAATATTCTCACCTCCCTGGAACAAAGGTTCAACGCCACGTTAAGGAAGTAGCGTATGGGGGCTCTGACGAAAGCTGAGATGGCGGAACGTCTGTATGAAGAGCTGGGCCTGAATAAACGGGAAGCCAAGGAGTTGGTGGAGCTGTTCTTCGAAGAGATCCGCCAAGCGCTGGAACTCAACGAACAGGTCAAGCTCTCGGGGTTCGGCAATTTTGATCTGCGCGACAAGCGTCAGCGCCCCGGTCGTAATCCAAAAACGGGAGAGGAAATTCCAATCACGGCGCGCCGTGTAGTGACTTTCCGTCCAGGGCAGAAACTTAAAGCCAGGGTTGAGGCATATGCTGGAACCAAGTCATAACGACGAACTGCCCGCGATACCTGGCAAACGCTACTTCACCATCGGTGAGGTCAGCGAACTCTGCGCTGTCAAGCCGCATGTGTTGCGTTACTGGGAGCAGGAGTTTCCTCAGCTCAACCCAGTTAAGCGCCGCGGCAATAGACGTTATTACCAGCGCCAGGATGTGCTGATGATTCGTCAGATTCGTGCGCTGTTGTACGACCAGGGCTTCACCATCGGCGGCGCAAGGCAGCGTCTGTCCGGCGACGAGGCTCGGGACGACACCACTCAATACAAGCAGCTCATCAGGCAGATGATTGCCGAGTTGGAAGATGTGCTGCTGGTATTGCGTAAATAGCCGGGGTCTAATCAAAAAGTTTCCATATTTCAGAAGCTTAATGTATAGTTCGCGGCGTTTCAGGATGTACGGAAACAGAGGTAACACCTAGTCGGGGCGTAGCGCAGTCCGGTAGCGCACTAGCATGGGGTGCTAGGGGTCGAGTGTTCGAATCACTCCGTCCCGACCATTATTGAATGACAAAGCCTGGCTCAGTAATGAGCCGGGCTTTGTCGTTTTTGGGTTCGATGGTTTTTGTTTGTGGGGTGGTCCGCTGGTTCCGCTTTTGTGTATGGATGCGAGATGGTCGATCGCACCTTTATATGCAAGCTGGGCGCGATCTATGTTTGCCAGGCCGGCCAGAAGGCTTTTGCGCGAATTACCTTAAAGGCCGAATAAGCTCGAAAATAAGCGTT
>CBIHLQ010000048.1:0-46881 GCA_966210885.1 uncultured Pseudomonas sp. | reverse complement strand
CCCGGGAAAGGGTGCCCCGGGTATCGCTGTGCTCAACCCAGGCTACAAGCTGCATCCGAGCTACCACAGCCATGCTCCGCTTGACGCTCGCTGTCAGCTGTCGCAGGCTCCTCGCCGAGTTGCCCACGAGCAGGACGCCCATGCCGCATATTTTGATTGTCGAAGACGAAGCCGCAATCGCCGATACCCTGATCTACGCCCTGCAAGCCGAAGGCTTCAGCACCACCTGGCTGTCGCTGGCGCAGGAGGCGCTGGCCCTGCAGGAGCGCAGCCCGGCGGATCTGCTGATTCTCGATATCGGTCTGCCGGATATCAGCGGCTTCGAGGCGTGCAAGCGTTTGCGCCGCTTTTCCGAGGTGCCGGTGATCTTCCTCACCGCGCGCAACGAGGAAATCGACCGGGTCGTAGGCCTGGAAATCGGCGCCGACGATTATGTGGTCAAACCCTTCAGCCCGCGCGAAGTGACGGCGCGGGTCAAGGCCATCCTTAAACGCGTCGGCCCGCGCGAGGCAGTCGCGCCGGCGGCCAACGGCCCCTTTCAGCTGGATATCGAGCGGGTGCAGATCCACTACCGCGGCCAATTGCTGAGCCTGACCCGCCACGAGTTCCGCCTGTTGCAGACCCTGCTCGGCCAACCCGAGCGGGTGTTCAGCCGCGAGCAGTTGCTCGACCATCTGGGCGTCGCCGTCGACGTCGGTTACGAGCGCAGCATCGACAGCCATATCAAAAGCCTGCGCGCCAAGCTGCGTGCCGTGGCCGCCGACGCCGAGCCGATCCAGACCCACCGCGGCCTGGGTTACAGCTACTCGCCGAGCCACAGCTGATGCCATTGGGCATTCGCATCTTCCTGGTGTATTTCCTCTTCGTCGGCCTGGCCGGCTACTTCGTGCTGAGCACGGTGATGGAGGAAATCCGCCCCGGCGTGCGTCAGTCCACCGAGGAAACCCTGGTCGACACCGCCAACCTGCTCGCCGAGTTCCTGCGTGACGACCTCAAGGCCGGCGACCTGTCCGAGAGCCGCCTGCATGAAGTGCTGCGTGCCTACGGCAAGCGTCAGCCGCAGGCGAACATCTGGGGCCTGGAAAAAAACCAGATCAATCACCGCATCTATGTCACCGATGCACAGGGCATCGTCCTGCTCGACTCCGCGGGCGATGCGGTCGGCCAGGATTATTCGCGCTGGAACGACGTCTACCTGACCCTGCGCGGTAAATACGGCGCCCGTTCCACCCCGCAGGATGGCGAGGACCCGGACTCTTCGGTGATGTATGTGGCGGCGCCGATCAAAGATGGCGAGCAAATTATCGGCGTGGTTTCGGTGGCCAAGCCGAACCGCGCTTTGCAGCCCTATATCGAGCGTTCGCAGCGCCGCCTGAGCTGGCTCGGCGCCGGGTTGATCGGCCTCGGCCTGTTGGTCGGCGGGTTGCTGTCCTGGTGGCTGAGCGGCTCGCTACGGCGTTTGACCCGCTACGCCCAGGCGGTCAGCGAAGGCCGCCGCGCCGAGCTGCCGGCCCTGCGCGGCGGCGAGCTGGCGCAACTGGCCGAAGCGGTCGAACGCATGCGCACCGAGCTGGAAGGTAAGGCCTATGTCGAGCGCTACGTGCATACCCTGACCCACGAACTGAAAAGCCCGCTGGCGGCGATTCGCGGCGCCGCCGAACTGCTCCAGGGCGAAATGCCGAGCGAACAACGCCAGCGCTTCGTCGCCAATATCGACCAGGAAAGCGCGCGTATGCAGCAACTGATCGAACGCCTGCTGCACCTGGCTTTGGTCGAGCAACGCCAAGGGCTGGAAGAGCAGGTGGCGGTGCCGCTGCATGAGCTGGTGGAGAGCCTGCTGCAGGCGCAGATGGCGCGTATCGAAGGCGCGGGCTTGCAGGTGGAGAATCGCCTGGCGGCGGATTTGAAGGTGCGCGGCGAACGTTTCCTGCTGCGCCAGGCCTTGGCCAATCTGCTGGATAACGCCCTGGACTTCACCCCGCCGGGCGGATCGATCCGCTTCGACGCCGTGCTGCACGACCAGCGCATCGAACTGCGCCTGTTCAACCAGGGTGAGGCGATTCCCGACTACGCCCTGGCGCGCCTGAGCGAACGTTTCTACTCGCTGCCCCGCCCCGGCAGCGGCCGTAAAAGCACCGGCCTAGGCCTGAACTTCGTCGAGGAAGTGATGCAACTACACGGCGGCGAACTGTACGTCGCTAACGTCGACGGCGGCGTCGAGGCGCGCCTGAGCCTAGTGCGCGGTGGCGCATGACGTCCCTCGTTCGGCGCGGTTCTTGCGTCATCGCCGCGCAGATGCTCTGATTCCCATGCCGGGTTGGTTACTATCCTTACGCCGCGCTTTTGCGCTGCCGACCTCTACAGCGAAAACAACCAGACAGGGAGCCACTGCATGAAAACAGTCGCCGAGATTCTCAGATCCAAGCCCCATGCTGCGGTGTACAGCGTCAGCCCGACCACCACGGTGCTCGATGCGATCAAGCTGATGGCCGAAAAAGGCATTGGTGCGTTGGTGGTGCTGGACAAAGGGCGACTCGCCGGGATCGTCAGCGAGCGTGATTACGCGCGCAAGGTGGCGCTGCTGGAGCGCTCGGCGTTCGGCGCGCAGATCAGCGAGATCATGACCGCCGATGTGGTCACCATAGGCCCGCGCGACACCTTGCAATATTGCATGCAGTTGATGACCGACCGGCATTTGCGTCACCTGCCGGTGTTGGCCGAAGGCGAATTGATCGGCTTGTTGTCGATCGGCGACCTGGTCAAGGAAACCATCGCCGAGCAAGCCAGCCTGATTCAGCAGCTCGAACAGTACATCCGTGGCGAGTAGCGCTTAGCGCAGCAGACGCTTGCACATGAACGCCGCAGCCGCCGGACACAGGCCGGCGAACTGACGGGTGGCGGCGATCTCCCGAGGCGCAGTGGTTCGTTCGGCCAGACAGTAGCCGCGCTGGCTGAAGAAGGCCTCGGCCGTGGTGGTGAGCAGGTAGAGGGTTTGCGCGCCTTGGGCGGCGGCATATTGTTCGGCATGCGCCACCAACATAGCTCCGAGGCCACGGTCGCGGGCCGCGTCAGCCACGGCAAGGGAGCGCAGCAGTACATCGCGGCCATGCATTTCCAGGCCCACCAGGCCGAGCAGATGGCCTTCGTGTCTATAGCCGAACAGCCGCAGCCGGTTCGCCGGGTCCTGTAGGTCGTCGATGGGCAAGGCGCAGGCGACCAGCAATTGCTGCGCTTGCTGGTCGACCTCAACCGCTTCGATAACGACCTGTGTCATGGCATCCTCCATTACTCCTTCGATTCGTCCTTTACGCCGTCCCTGTCACACCCGCTCGTTCTTCCGCGCTGAGCACCCTGGGTTCGACAATCGGCGTGTTGCTGCCGGGGATAAAGAACGGCGTGTGCTTGTAGCTGCCATCCAGACGGGCTTTGAGCAGCCGGGCAATGATGCGCAGCATGGCCGACGGCAGGCCGAACGCCTTGGGCTTGGGCTCGCCGATGGCGTACTCGGTGTAGACCCGCGTAAGTACCGGGCCGAAGGTGTTATCGAGAGGTGTCTGCGCCGAGCCCAGGCAGTTATGCACTAAACCGACGAAGGACAACTGGTAATTGGGCGCGGTATTGCCGATCGGCGTATTGCAGCAGCGCGCATACCAGCGCAGCAGGCCCTTGTCGCTGAGACGCATGCAGGCCAGTTGCTCGATGCCGTCGGTGAGCCGCACGTTCTTCGGGATGGTTTGCACGATATCGGTACCGCCCTGGCTATCCAGCACCTGCGCCTCGCGGCCGAGGAAGCGGGCGAAGGCCTGACAATCGCGGCAATAGCAGATGGCGCGGTTGAGGCCGTTGTTCAGTTCCAGCGTGCCTTTGAGCTTGCCGCAACTACAACTTATCGGATGGGACATGGGGTTGCTCTCCTTGTGCTTGGGCACCGTCGATTTGCGCTTGAGCGTAGCGGCATTCGAGCCGGCGCTCCATCACCCGCATGCCGATAGTTTGGAGCTCGGTGCTGAAGGAAATATCCCCGACCGGGTTAAAGCCCTGGCGTTGGTAGAAACGCTGGGCCCTGTGGTTGGATTGCAGTACCTCGAGCCACAGACTGTTTTCGCCCTGTAGTCGCGCCTGTTGCTCTACCGCCTGCATCAGTGCTTCACCCCAACCGCGGCCGGTGGCGGATGCGCGCAAGTAGAGTTTCTGTAGCTCGGCACCCGGCGTACCGCTGAGTGGTTGCGCGCTTGACCAGTTGATTTTGGCGAAGCCGACCGCCGCCTCGGTGTCATCGAATGCGATCAACCATAGATGCCGCTGGGTTTGGCTCAGGCTTTGGCGCAGCGCCGCATGGGAAAAATCCTGATCGAGAAAGGCTTCCAGGCCCTGCTCGGACCATAGGGCCGCGAAGTGATCGCGGTAGGTTTCGTGCCCCAGTGTCTGCAGGCGATTTAGATCGTCGAGAGTGGCCGGGCGTATGTGTAACGAATGATCTGGCATCTGCTTACCGTCGAATAGGCTGCATGCAGCCTCAGCTGTCGATTGAAACCAGCTCGCCCTGCCAGCCGCGCGCATCCTTTTGCCCGATCACCAGGTAGCTGCCTGGGCCGGGGGCTTCCACCACCATCTGGCCATCCGGCCCCCAGATGGCGCTTCTGCCGGCGGAGATATAGGGGCCGGCCGGGCCGGCGTGGTTGGCCAACAGGGTGGTCATGCCGTAGTCGGCGGCGTAACGGCGCAGGTTGGCGGCATCCTGGGGGTAACCCTTCTGCGATACCAGCACCCCGGCCAGGTACAGCGAGGCGCCAGTGGCTGCGGCGCGTTGCGCGTGTTGTGGGTGATTGGTATCGGCGCAGACCGCCAGCACGAAGGATTCGCCGGCCAGCTCGTGGCGCTCGGCAGCGCGTGCGCCTTCGCTGGCAAAAGCCATTTCGCTGGGGTCCAGGTGCTGTTTGTAATAGAGGTTGCTGCGGCCATCGGGAAATAAGCTGATGGCGCCGATATAAGGCAGTGGCGAGCCGCTCGGCAGCGGTGCGCCGAGCACCACGGTCATGCTGCTCCCTTCGAGCAATTGGCGAATGGGTGCGAGCAGGGCGTCCTGCGGATGCACGATGCAGTTGCCCAGCGCCGGCAGTTCGTAACCGCTCAGCGACAGTTCGGGAAACACCAGGATATCGACTTCGGCCGCCTGGGCCGCGGCGATAAAGCGGCAGTGGATGTCGACGTTGGCGGCGAGGTCGGTGGCAACCGATAGGGATTGGGCGGCGGCGATACGCATGGCGGGCCTCTGGCGAGAAGTGGGCGGGGCCGGCTTCGGCGTTGAGCGGTAGCTATCAGGCCCCGGGGCAGTTTGCCCGCCCCGGGGCCGGCTTGGCTATTCGTAACGCCAGTTCATGGTGACCCCGGAGAACGCCGAGTAGGCGCGCAGGCCGATATGCCAGGTGCCCGCTGCCGGATTTTCGTGGGTGCAGGTTTCCTGGTTGCCGTTTCTGTACGGCCGGCACGTCCATTGGCTGGTGGTCGGTTGGCTGCCGAAGCGAGTGTAGAGATCGGCATCGCCGCTGCCGCCGCTGATGTTGACCACCAGACGCTGGGTGCCGCTCGGTACGTCGACGCTGTGATGGACCCAGGCACCGCGCGCGGCGGCGAGGTTGCTATAGGTCTTCTCCTGGGCATTACCACCGCCACCGCCGGTGGCGTCGCAACCCTGCTCGGCGATCAGGTCGCTGGCCAGCTTGGCTTTGACGATGCCGTAGCCGTAGTAGACATCGCGCCCGCCGGTGCCGCGGTCCTGGGCGGTCAGGTTGACCACGTTGCGGATCTGCTGCGCGGTGCATTGGCGGTGCCGGCTCCATACCAGGGCATAGACCGCCGAGACATGCGGGGTGGCCATGGACGTGCCGTTGTAGCTGGCATAGGTGTTGCCGGGTGTGGTCGAGCGCACGGCCACGCCCGGCGCGGAGACTTCGACCTGGTTGTTGTACTGGGAGAACGAGGCGCGATTGCCGCTGCTGTCGACCGCCGCCACCGACACCACCGAATCGTAGGACGCCGGGTAGGACAGGCTGCTAGTGCCGCTGTTACCGGCGGCGGCGACCACCAGCACGCCGTTCTGGTAGGCCGCATCCATGGCGTTGCGTTCGGTGGTCGACGAAGCGCCACCGCCCAGGCTCATGCTGATCACCGTGGAGCCCGCGTCGCGGCACTGCTGGATGGCCATCACCAGGTCGGAGCCATAGGCCCAATTACCACTGTCGTTGAATACCTTGACGATATGCAGCCCGAGATTTCCCGACGGGCTCACCCCGACCACGCCGAGATCGTTGCCGCCCAAGGCGGCGATGGTGCCGGCGACATGGGTGCCGTGGCCGTCGCCATCGGTGTACCAGTTACCGCTGTCGACGCTGCCGTAGCCATCGTTGCCGGTAATCCCGGCGGAGGGCAGATCCTGGTGGCCGAGGTCGTAGCCGCTGTCGACGATGCACACCTTCATATTGGAAATATTGCTGTCGGGAAGCTGATCGGCCTGCACCATCGGGATGCCGTAGGTCACTTGCTCGGCCATCAGGTAACGACGTGGATCGAGTTCGATATAGGCCACGGCGGGGTTGGCCTTGAGTTGCTTCAGCTGGCCGGGGGTCAGGCGCGCGACACTGGCCGATTGTTTTTCCAGGTGCATCAGCGCTTTGGCATTGGCTTGGTTGAGCAGCCGTTGCGCTGCTCTGTGCTCGAACTTGCCGGCGCTGAGCGGTGCCGGCTGATCGGCCTTGCTCATCAGGGACGGCGACAGTTCCTTGTATTTGATGATGTAACGCAGAGGTTCCTGTTCCTGGGTGGCCGCCAGCGCCTGTGCGGAGAAGCTGGGTTGCTCCGCGGCTTGAGCCTGGGTCAGGCCTGCTGTCATCACCAGCAGTGCCAAGGTCGTCCGTTGAATTCGTTGCATGTCCTATCTCCTTGATTGTTATTTGCCGCCGGATGCGGCTGTGCAAACCCTAGGGTATTGGGCGAAAAATCCAAGCCCGTTTGTCGTTTTTATTTAAAAAATATTCAATAAAATCAATAATTTATGGCGATATCGGGCGGCCCTTCCAAGGTCGGGAGGGATGCCGCTGCAATGCCTGGGAGCCTCGCTCCGCGGTCGACCTTCAGCGCTGTTGCGCGCCGAGCGATAGAGCCGTCGTCGAGGGATTTGCGCCTGTGCGGTCCACGCTGTTACTGGGGCATGCGGTGCTCCGGATATGCCTTGGCCATGACGCTACGACGGCGCCAATACAAGCGATAAGGGCAATGGAAGGGCAGTGACCGCGTGAGCGGATCCAGTCAGCTAGTCGGGCAGGCGCTAGCGGGTTCGCATTGTCACGAGTCCGGCGCCTCTGGAGGGCAATGGCCGATCGTGGGTGAAGGGCGACGCAAGCGGTCGCTATTGGCTGGGACAACGCCGGCGGCGCTGTCGATAAGGTGGCTGTGGCGGCTCGCGCCAGGCGTTACGCCGATCCATTTACGCTTGTTCATTGCCGTTCCCTCTCGGATTGGATAAATCTTCAATGGCAGAGCGCCTGTCTCCTTGTGAGTGACAGGCGAGTTAGTACTTTAGTGCAGAAAAAATCGAGTTCGATATCAGCCGATCAACGGTTCTGAGCGCTCGCTCACATCTCCGCGCTCAAGCGTGGGCCGGGACCAATTCGTTGGCGGGTTCTGGGGCGAGCCGCCATACAGTTTCCACAGAATCGCCATCCTCGCTCCACACGGTCTCCTCAATGGCTGAGCACACTCTGGCTACCTTAATTGCACCGGAGAGTCGCACCATGAGCCGTATCCTGGCGTTCAAGCTGGGCGCTATCGCCCTGTTGATCCTGTTACTGATGATCCCCCTGACGATGATCGATGGCCTGGTCAACGAGCGGCAGTACCTGCGCCAAGGCGTGCTGCAGGACATCGCGCGCAGTTCCAGCTATCGCCAGCAGATCACCGGGCCGATTCTGGTGATGCCCTACACCAAGGTCTGGCACGAGTGGAAAACCCACAGCAAGACCGGCGAACGCTATATGCATGAGCGCCAGTCGAGCGGGCGTCTGTACTTTCTGCCGGAGCGTTTCGTGCTCAACGGCAAGGTCGGCACCGAACTGCGCGCCCGCGGTATCTACGAGGCCTTGCTCTATCGCAGCGACAACCGGCTGAGCGGCGCCTTCAAGTTGCCGGCGCGTCTGGGCCTGGGCGACGACCTGGGGCTGTACCGATTCGACAAGCCGTTCCTCTCGGTGGGCATCAGCGATATCCGCGGCATCAGCAACGACCTGCAACTGACCTTCAACGGTGCGCAGTTGGGCTTCGAGCCGGGCTCTGGCGAGGAGCTTTTCGGTGAGGGCGTGCATGCGCCGCTGCCGGCGCTGGACACTCAGGGCGGCAAGACCCTCGAATTCGCCTTCGACCTCAAACTGCAAGGCACCGAGCAACTGAGCATCATCCCGGTGGGCCGCGACAGCCGTGTCGAGTTGACGTCCGATTGGCCGCACCCGAGTTTCGTCGGCGAATACCTGCCGAGCAGCCGCGAAGTTAGCGCCGAAGGCTTCAAGGCGCAGTGGCAGACCAGTTTCTTCGCCGCCAACCTGGAGCAGGTGCTGCACGACTGCGTGAGCAAGAGCGAGTGCAACGGCTTCTCGGCGCGCACCTTTGGCGTCAGCTTCGTCGACCCGGTGGACCAGTACCTGAAGACCGAACGGGCGATCAAATACGCGTTGCTGTTTATCGGCCTGACCTTCGCCGTGTTCTTCCTCTTCGAAGTGCTCAAGCGCATGGCCGTGCACCCGGTGCAATACGCCCTGGTGGGCATGTCGCTGGCGCTGTTCTACCTGCTGTTGCTGTCGCTGTCCGAGCACATGGGCTTCGCCACGGCTTACGCGCTGTCGGCGCTGGCCTGCGTCGCGCTGATCGGCTTCTACGTCAGCCATGTTTTGCACAGCTGGCAACGCGGCGCGGCCTTCGGCGCCTTGCTCGGCGCGCTCTACGGCCTGCTGTTCAGCCTGCTCAGCGCCGAGGACTACGCCTTGCTGATGGGCTCGATCCTGGTCTTCGGCGTGCTCGGTTGCGTCATGGTGCTGACCCGCAAACTCGACTGGTACAGCGTCGGCCGCAACGCGCCGACCAACCCCGCCACCCTTTGATCGAGTCGGGCGCGGCCAGGGTCGCGCCCTTTTTTACCGGAGAAATGACCATGCGTTCGCTACTGCAATTTTCGGCCTGTTTTGCGTTGGGCCTGGTGGTCGCGGCGATGCTGCTGATCTGCCTGATGTTCTTCGGCCAGTTCGATTTGATCGACGGCTTGATAGTGACCGGCAAACCGCTGGCGCAACTCAGCCTGGTGCTGTTGCCTGACGCCTTCTGGGCCGACCTGACCGGCATCGCCGACGCCGCACAGAACAGCTCGGTGCGATCCTTTCTGCAAATGTGCGCGGCCCTGGGCCAGTGCGCCTTGCTGCTGGCGCTGGGTTTCTTCCGCCTGTGGTACCGCGCATGAGCGGGCATGTCGGGTTGCGCGAGGATGCGCAGCTGGGGCACAGCCTGGCGCTGAGGATCGCGGCTCTGTTCCCGTTGCGTTGCCGCAGTGTGTGGCGCGCGGGTAAAACCCGTGGCTCGCCAGCGGCGGGAGGCGAGCGCCGAACCCAGGGTTCGGCATGACAGGGGCCGGCATGATGGGTATCGCTGCGCTCAACGCCATCCTACGACGCTCTGGTAGCCCGGATGTAATCCGGGGAGCGGTTTTGCGTGTGAGACCGCCCCCGGATTACATCCGGGCCACCAGGCGCGCTGTCAGGGTGGACAGCGCGACGCCTTCTGCATAATGGTTCCCGTAAGTTGGTAGCCTGGTTATTCAGTGTCGTCCGCCGGGTTGCGCTTGCACGAACACCGCCACAGTCAGTGCTGGTACTTGGAATTGTCCGGCGTTCACCTTTGACTCGCGGTTGCGCGCATCGGCCGAGTTCGCCAGCAGCGGGTGCAAGCGGTAACCGGGCAAGGCGCCGGGCAGGCTGATCGGCTCGGGTGTGGCGTTGAGGATCACCATCAGCGCGTGATGCCGTGGGTCGAGGTCGCGGCCGGCCTGGCGGCTGTCGTCGAGGTTGAAGGCGATGACGCCAGGTTGCTGCTCGGGGCCGGTGTTGTGAAAGCGCAGGCGTTTGCCGATTTCCTTGGCGCTGGCGAGCTGGAACAACGGGCTGCCGGTACGAATCTGCAACAGTTCGAGGAACTGGCGCTTGGCCGCGAGTATGTCGGCGCTGCTCGGTTTGGCGTTGGGGTCGGCGACGATCCGGCGGATCAACGGCCAGTTGGCGCCGTCCTTGTCCTCCCGCGGCAGCCCCTTTTTCCAGTTGTTGTCCTGGTAGCCGAAGTCCACCGCGTTGAACCAGTCGCCGGAGTCGTAGCTGTCGCGCTCCATGGATTTGGAACGGAGGATGTCCGAGCCCATATGGATAAAGGGCACACCCTGGCTGAGCAGTGGCACGGCCAGGCCGAGCAGTTGCAGGCGCGTCCGTTCGGCGCTGCTCAGGGAGCCGGCCAGCTTGTACTGGTTGATATCCCAGAGCGTCTGATTGTCGTGCTTGGAGACGTAGTTGACGGTCTCCTGCGGGTCGAGGGTGTAGCCAGCCGGCTGGCCGTTGTAGTCGATCTCGGCGCCGCGCTTGACGCTGCCATCGGCGCTTTCGAAGGCGTAGTCGCGCAGGCCGCCGACGATGCCGACGCGGATCAGATCGGCCGATTTCAGCAGCTTGGCTTTCTCCTCGGCGCTGCCGCTGTTCAGCTCGTTGGGCAATACGTAAAGGCCATTGGCGAAGCCCTGGTTGCGGCGCAGATCGTCGCCGCCATCGAACGGCCCGCCGCCGCGCACGGCGTCGCGCTGGCGATCGTTGAAGGTGCCGATGCCGCTGCCGGCCATGTTCAGCTGGGTGGCGTTGACTCCGCGGGTGCCGTTGGCGACTTCTCCGAAATTCCAGCCCTCGCCATAGAAGTAGGTGTTGCGGTCGACCTTGCGTACTGCCTTATAGGCGTTGGCCAGATTGGCGCGCATATGGTGGCCCATCAGGTCGAAGCGGAAACCGCCGATCTTGTAGTCGCGCGCCCAGACCCGCAGCGAATCGACCATCAGCTTTTCCATCATGGCGTGTTCGGAGGCGGTGTTGTCGCAGCAGGTCGAGCGCTCCACCGCGCCACTGACCGGGTCGCGCCTGTGGTAATAGCCGGGCACCAGCTTGTCGAGCACCGATTGCTCGCCGAGGCCCGAGGCATGGGTGTGGTTGTAGACCACGTCCATCACCGTGTTCAGCCCCAGCTTGGCCAGGCCCTGAACCATGCGCCGGAACTCGCGGATGCGCTGCACGCCCTCGGCGTCGCTGGCGTAGCTGCCTTCCGGCACCGTGTAGTGGAAGGGGTCGTAGCCCCAGTTGAAGGCGTCCAGCGCGCGTAGTTCGTTATGCAGCGCCTGGGCCTCGCTGCCGGCTGGGTCGAAGCCTTGCAGCACGTCGCGGATGCTGCCGGCATTGCAATAGCCGGCCCAGTTGTCGCGGGCGCTGGCCGACAGCGCGCAGAGCTTGGCGAAGGAATCGTCCAGTTCGACGCGCTGTTGCGGGTCTTCGTCGACCGTGGCGATATCGAATACCGGCAGCAGTTGCACATCGGTCAGCCCGGCGCGGCGCAGATCGCGCAGGTGCTGCACGCCCTGGCCATGGGGGTTGGCGAAGGCCAGGTACTTGCCGCGTAGCTTATGGGGTAGCAGGCTGTCGCTGGCGCTGAAGTCGCGTACCTGGGTTTCATAGATCACCCGTGCTTCCGGTTTGGCCGCGCGCGGCGGCTGCACATCGTCCCAGCCGGCTGGCTTGAGATCGGCGGCATCCAGATCCACCACCTGGGCGTACTGGCTGTTGCGCGACAGGCTGAGGGCATAAGGGTCGCTGGTCAGGGTTGTCTCGATACGGCCGCTGACGGGGTGGTAAACGGTCACTTCGTACTGGTAGTACTGACGATCAAGTTGCTTGGAGCCGTCGTAGGTCCAGACGCCATGGCGCTCGCGCATCGGCGCCGGAAAACCGGGCAGCAGGCGCTTGTTTCGGTCGAACGCGTGCAAACGCACCTGCTGAGCGCTGGGCGCCCACAGGCGAAAACGCACGCGCCGATCATCGACCAGGGCACCGAGCTTGCCGCGATAGGCATAGAGCGCGTCGAGCACGCCGGGCGTCTGCACCTGGGTGGCGGCGCTGAGCTTGTTATCGGCGTCGTAAGCGAGCAGCAAGAGCTGGCTCTTCAGCGCGGCGCGCAGGGTTTCGGCGCTCGGCTCCAGGTGATAGGCCGGCTGCTCGGCCAGGTGCGGGAAGCGGGTTTTCAGCGCATCGCTAAGACTGCCCGCTTGCAGGGCGATGGCCTGGCCGCCGCTGACGCTACGATTTTCACCATCGATAATGATGTCCGCCTGGGCCGAATAACGCAGCTCCAGCCGCGCCGCGTCGCTGCCGCCGTGCAGCACCAGGGTCTGCGGGTCGAGCCAGTGGGCGCGGGCGCCGTCGACGACCAACTGCTTTGCGCCTATGGGCATGGCGGATAGCTGACCGCTGCCGCTCAGGCTGAACACCCGCCGACCCAGCTCGTCGAAACGCCAGGTAAGGTCGCTGCCGCCGAGATCCTTGTCGTCGCCCTTATGCATGATCAGATTCAGGCAGCTGGCATCGGCGCTCAGCGGAATGCGATACCAGGCGCCGAATTCGCTATCGATACCGGCCGCGGTCAGCGGCTGGTGCCAGCTGGTGCCGTCGCGCACACCGCTGCATTGCGGGGTATTCCACAGGTGTAAACCCCAGCCGTCATAGGTGCCGTCGCCACGTTGGTAATACAGCAAAGCCTCATCGGGGCCGGGGTCGAGGGGGGCGGCGTTGGCCGTGGCGGCCAGGCCTGAGAGTAGCAGGGTGGAGAGATAGCGCGGCAATCCGATTCTGTGCATGGCTTCGTCCCGAGTCGTTTTTTGTTGTCGGGCGATGCTGCGCGCAGCCGGCGCCGCGGCACATCCTCTGCCGGGCGCTTTTCTCGGGGCGTAGCGGGGGGAAGGAGGCTAGGGCGTAATGGCTTTTTGCCGGAGCTTTTGCCCGTGCCTCACACCGGCGGCTGGGTCGCCTGCATCGAAGGCCGTTGGCTGACATCGGCGTACCAGTCGGCCAGTTGCGGATAGCGCTGGCGCCAGTTCAGCTCGGGCTGGCGGAAGTCCAGGTAGCCGAGGGCGCAGGCCACGCCGATGGCGGCGATATCGAAATGGCAGGTCAGTTCGGCGATGGCTTCGGCTTCCAGCTGCGCCAGGGCGCGCTCGATCTTGTCCTGCTGCGCGGCCTGCCAGGCGTCCCAGCGCTTTTCCTCGGGGCGCAGGAAGGTTTCATAACGGATCAGCACCGCCGCATCGAGCATGGCATCGGCCAGCGAGGCCAGGGTCAGGCGGCGCCAGCGCGCCGGGCCGTCGAGCGGGATCAACGGCTCGCCGACATGTTGGCGGTCGAGGTAATCGAGGATTACCCGGCTGTCGTGCAGCACGCTGCCGTCGGCCAGGCGCAGTGCCGGGAGTTTACCGGCCGGGTTGCCGGCGTTGACCTCGGCGCTGGGCGCGATAGGGCTGAGCTGCACGCTTTCGAGTGCGACCCGGTCGAGTTGGCCGGTCTCGTGCAGCAGCACCATGACCTTGCGCACGAAGGGTGACGAGGCGGAATAGAACAGGCTCATGCTCGGGCTGGACATGCAATCTCCTGGTTGCGCTATGTGGGAGCTGGAACTGTAGCCTGAAGCACAGTCAGTGGCTAACAGGCCGTTGAAAAACTACCTGCGTTGGCAATACTGCGTTAAAAACGGCCTAAAAATGCTCATTTACAGCAGTAAACTCGCGTGCGAGCCCAGTCCTTTTTTCGGCCGTTTTTGCCTTGTATTGCCTGCCTCGCCTACGTTTTTCAACAACCTGCTAAGGACTAAATATCGCTAGGTTCCTCTGCCGGCACCCGCCTAAGCCGATGCGTGGATTCGACCTCAACAGCGCGAGTTATTCGGCTATCCCACTGGAGTAGCAGCGATCTCGATCAACGGAAATGCAGCGTCGGTCCCGGCACTACGTCGCTGATCTGCAGTCGGCGCCCATCGCCTGACCAATGAGCGCGGGCATCTCGCTCGAAGACGTCGGAGAGGAAATTGGTCATATGTTCTCGACTGTCCGCCTGAACCACGCCGAACAGCGGGTCGAAGAAATGCAGGCGGTTCTGGCTGTCCTGGTGCAGGGCCATAGCGTGGCATTCGCTGAATAGCAGGAAGGTCTGGTTCTGGCCGGGTTTGAGCATTAGTTTCAGATCGCGATCGAGGTTCTCCAGCTGCACGCCATGATAGTGGGCATCCCGTACGCAATCTGGGGCCTTGCCCAGTGTCATGCCCAGCTTGGGCAGCGTGTCCCGGAGCATGGGGCCGGCGTTTTGGATCTTGTCTCTGTAGGGTTGTTGCTCGATCTGTTGGAAGCCAAGCACCCTGGCAAGCAGCGCGTCTTCGTGATGGTTCGCCAGCTTGCCGAAGAAGACCTCATCCGATTGACCCTTGGCGCGGCTCTGGCACCAGTTGGCGGACAGGCCGAAACAGCCGTGACCGTCGCCTCCTAAGCGGCCATAGTCCGCCCAGAACTCCAAGTCATCGATGGTCTTTTCGAAGATGAATTTGTTCTGGTTGAACGGGTGGGCGAGGTGGCAGCCATGCTCCTCGGCGATCTGCCGCTTTGCCTCGATATTCGCGGTGGCGCCGACGCTGTTGTCCGCCATTTCCTTGACCTTGGTCTTGATGTACTGCGAGGCGCTGTCACGTAGCGAGGCGAGCGACTCCATCAGGTCCGGTAGCAGCGTGCGCAGCGAGCGATGCTGCGCTTGCACTTCCTCATGGCTGGGCAGGTCCGCCGCATCGACCGACGAGAACGAGGATCGGGCGTCGAAAAAGACCTCCTCGCCGCTCCCCAATGGAACCAGGGCACCCGTCGCCTGGGGTTGGAAATGGGCGAATGCGCCGGGAGAGCCTGGCCGGAGCCCGGCTGAGGAAGAAGCTTCGCCCTGTTCCACTGGGGCGGTGACGCCTGTTGAGGCCGCCAAGTTGTGTGTCTGCATGCTGTGGCCCCTCATCCCGCTCTGAATAGCCGGGCGCTTGGATGAAGCGCCGATGAAAGCAGCGGTCCTTGCTGCTCTTTCCGGTTGGCGGTTTTCTTGTGCCGATACGCGTCGATGTAAAGCCTCAGCCCTCCGGCCAGCGCGCTCATCTGCGTCATGATGCGGTCGAGGGCGGGTTCGTCCAGATCGCCCATGGGGTGCACGCTACGCAGCATGAGCTGATTCGAACCGGGGTTATAGCCGAGGGATGCGCCCTGGGTCCGGCTCGGTTCGAGGTTCAACGCCATGGCCAGGGTCAGGATTCCGTTGTCCCGCGGCATCGTCAGTTCGGCGACCAGGACGAAGACGAACAGTGTCGTGTCCTGTTCGGGTAGCCAGAGCAGGCATTCCTCTCCGTCGGCGCTGCGCACGGCATGACGCTCGCCCAGATCATTCTGAATAGCTGCAATGCCCCGCTTACGCAGCCACTGGCACAACTGCTCTTTCGCCTCGACCGGCCGCATTGGCCCTCCCTGAAATTCATTGTCGATAATTCCGTTATCTGTGGTTTTGGGCGTGAAACGGTTCCAGCTCCAGACCTTTGGCCATATTCGACCATGGTCGTGAGGCGCAATCGCGCATTTAGCACCAGACTGTGGGCAAGCTCCTGTCACGCCCGTATCGGCATGGTTGGGCTGCACGACTAAAGTCGCCTGGCGGTTGGCAGTGTTACTGCTAACGTGAAAGTGCCAAAACAACAACAATATTGAGGAGTCCCTCACATGTCCGCGTCTAAGCAAGAGGCCGCCAAGGCCTACTGGAAAGACAACCTGCGGCTGATGTTGATCCTGCTGGCCATCTGGTTCGCAGTGTCATTCGGCGCAGGAATCCTGTTCGTCGATCAGCTCAATAACATTCAGTTCTTCGGCTTCCCACTGGGCTTCTGGTTCGCTCAGCAGGGGTCGATCTATGTGTTCGTGGCGATGATTTTCTTCTACGTGTGGAAGATGAATCAGTACGACCGCAAGCACGACGTCCACGAAGAATAAGGCGCCGAGCATGGATACCCAGACTCTGATCTACCTGATCGTCGGCGCGACTTTCGCGCTCTACATCGGCATCGCGTTGTACACCCGAGCCGGCTCCACCAGCGAGTACTACGTCGCCAGCAAGGGCGTGCACCCGATCCTCAACGGCATGGCCACCGGCGCCGACTGGATGTCCGCGGCCTCGTTCATTTCCATGGCGGGGATCATCTCCTTCGTCGGCCTCGACGGTAGCGTCTACCTGATGGGCTGGACCGGTGGTTACGTACTCCTGGCCATGTGCCTGGCACCCTACCTGCGCAAGTTCGGCAAGTTCACCGTGCCGGATTTCATCGGCGAGCGTTACTACTCGCAGACCGCGCGTCTGGTTGCCGTGGTGTGCGTGATCTTCATTTCGTTCACCTACGTGGCCGGGCAGATGCGCGGCGTCGGTATCGTCTTCTCCCGCTACCTGGAAGTGGACATCAACACCGGCGTGATGATCGGTATGGCGATCGTGTTCTTCTACTCCGTACTCGGCGGTATGAAGGGCATCACCTACACCCAGGTGGCGCAGTACTGCGTGATGATCTTCGCCTACATGGTGCCGGCGGTTTACATCTCGATGATGATCACCGGCAACCCGATCCCGCAGCTGGGCTTCGGTAGCGATGTGGTCGGCACCAACACCTCGGTGCTCGAGCGCCTCAACGGTCTGAGCACCGAACTGGGCTTCAACACCTATACCGATGGCAGCAAGTCGACCATCGACGTGTTCTTCATCACCATGGCGTTGATGGTCGGTACCGCCGGTCTGCCGCACGTGATCGTACGCTTCTTCACCACCCCGACTGTGCGTGCCGCTCGTCTGTCCGCCGGTTATGCGCTGCTGTTCATCGCCATCCTCTACACCACCGCACCGGCCATCGCCGCTTTTGCCCGCACCAACCTGCTGACCAGCATCCCGGGCACCAGCTACAGCGAAGCCCCGCAGTGGGTGAAGAACTGGGAAAAATCCGGCCTGATCGCTTGGCTGGACAAAAACGGTGACGGCAAGATCCAGTACGGCCCAGGTGCTCCGTTCGCCGGCGCGCCGACCTTCGGTGCCGAGCTTGGCGAGCATGGTCAGCGTGTGGTGACCAACGCACCGACGCCGGCTGCAACCGAGCTGTATGTGGACCGCGACATCATGGTTCTGGCCAACCCGGAAATCGCCGGTCTGCCAGGCTGGGTAATCGCGCTGATCGCCGCCGGCGGTCTGGCTGCGGCGCTGTCGACCGCTGCCGGCTTGCTGCTGGTGATCTCGACCTCGATCTCCCACGACCTGCTCAAGAGCGCCATCAAGCCGGACATCAGCGAGAAGGGCGAGCTGCTCGCCGCACGTATCGCCGCCGGTGTGGCGGTGGTGGTCGCCGGTCTGTTCGGGATCTACCCGCCGGCCTTCGTGGCGCAGGTGGTGGCGTTCGCCTTCGGTCTGGCGGCGGCCTCGTTCTTCCCGGCCATCGTCATGGGGATTTTCTCCAAGAAGATGAACAAGGAAGGTGCGATCGCCGGCATGGTGGTCGGTCTGGCCTTCACCTTCAGCTATATCGTCTACTACAAGTTCATCAACCCGGCGGTGGATAACCCGGCCGGCTGGTGGTTCGGTATCTCGGCTGAAGGCATCGGTACCCTGGGCATGCTGCTCAACTTCGCGGTTGCGATCGTCGTGGCCAAGGTCACCGCGGCGCCGCCGGAGCATATCCAGCACATCATCGAAGACATCCGCATCCCACGGGGCGCAGGTGCTGCGATCGATCACTAAGCAGTAACGCTAGAAAAACGCCCCGGCTTGCCGGGGCGTTTTGCTTTTGCAACTACCCGTTAACCGTTGCATGGGGCGCAGGCTTTTCCGTGGCGTGTAGCCCGGATGCAATCCGGGATGCGTCGGTAGCCGCGCCAGCGCTCCCCGGATTGCATCCGGGCTACGGAGCGCGCGTGGGTAGGGAGGACATGGCGCAGCCTTGTCCGCCGCTGGTATCCGGATGGCGGACAAGCCTCGGCATGTCCACCCTACGAGGCTGTTGCAGGGGCGCGCAGTTTTTTCCGTGGCGCCCGCTATCCCGTAGCCCGGATGCAATCCGGGGAATCGATGGTGGCCGTAAGACCGTTCCCCGGATTGCATCCGGGCTACTAGGCGCGGGCGTTCCGGTCGCCCTTGCGGCGTTTTAGCAACGGCCAGCAACCCAGCGCGGCCGGCAGGCCCAGGCCGAGCCAGGCGACGGCATCCCAGGCGCCATCGCCGAGCAAGGCGCTGAACAGGCCCAGCGCCGTGAGCAGGCCGATCAGTAGCGGCAGGGCGAACGTCGATTGCCGCCAGTTCATGCCGTCGCCTCCGTGCGCTCGCGTCGCGGGGCCGGGGCGCGCTGGCGTACCCACCAAAGATACAGACCGCTGCCGAGCACGATGATGGTCAGTACGTCCAGCACCGCCCAGAGAATCTGCATCGGTCTGCCGCCGTAGTCGCCGAAATGCAAAGGCTGCGACAGCGCCAGGGCATCCATGTACCAAGGCCGTTCGGCGACCGCGGTGACCGCCAGGGTGCGGGCGTCGATCAGCACCGGCGTCCACAGGTGCGCGGTGAGGTGCGTGCTGCCCTTCATAAACACGCTGTAATGGTGCTCGCTAGAAAAGCGCGTGCCGGGGAAGGCGATAAAGTCCGCCTGCATGTCCGGCGTGGCGGCCTTGGCGATCTGCAATAGCGCATCGGCCGAGGCCCGCTGGGTCAGTGGTGGGGCATCGCGGTAGGGCTCGACCATCTCGGCCAGGGCCTGGTTACGCCAGGCACCGATCAGCAAGTCGGCGCAGGCGCTGATCACCCCGGTCACGCCGACCGCCAGGGCCCAGGTCAGGGTGACCACGCCGATCAGGTTGTGCAGATCGAGCCAGCGCGTGCGCGTCGATTTCTCCCGGCGCACTTCGGCGAACTTCAGGCGGCGCATAAAGGGCGCATAGAGCACCACGCCGGAGATAATCGCGACCACGAACAGCAGGCCCATAAACGCCAGCAGCAGTTTGCCGGGCAGGCCGGCGAACATATCCACGTGCAGGCGCAGGATCACCATCAGGATGCCGCCATTTGCCGCCGGCATCTCCACCGCCTCGCCGCTGCGCACGTCGAGCATAAAGGTATGCGAGGAATTCGGCTCGGTGCCAGCGGTGGCCGCGGTGATTGCGATCACCCCGTTGGCTTCGTCCTCGTCGTAGCCCAGGTACTGGATCACCTCGCCCGGGCGATGGCGCTCGGCGGCCTCGACCAACTGCTGCAGCGTCAGATGCGGCGCGTCGGCCGGCAGCTCGCGCAACTCGGGGGCTTCGCCGAGCAGATGCTCCAGCTCGTGGTGGAAGATCAACGGCAGCCCGGTGAGCGCCAGCATCAGCAGAAACAGGGTGCAGATCAGGCTGGTCCAGGTATGCACCTGGGACCAGCGGCGGATGGTGGTGGCTTTCATCGGTATATCCAGAAATGCCTACGCCGCCCGGTATGGCGGCGCAGGGTTACTGCGGTAGGTGCTTACCAGGCGTAGCTGAGGCTGGCGGTCAGGCGGCGAGGGTCGCCGGCGTAGCAGTAGAAACCGTCGCAGGTGGCCAGGTATTCCTTGTCGAACAGGTTGGTGGCGTTCAGCGCCAGGCTGGTACCCACCATGCTGGCATCGAGTTGGCCGAGGTCGTAACGCACGGCTGCGTCGTAAACGGTGTAGGCGTTGCTGTGCCCGTCGGCGACGTCACGTACGAAGCCCAGGCTGCCCACGGCGATATTGTCGGTGGCGCCGACATAGCGGGCACCGAGGCCGATGCCGAAGCCGGCCAGCGGGCCCACCGACCAATCGTAATCGGCCCATAACGCGGCCTGGTGTTCCGGGGTCAGCGGCAAGGGACGGTTTTTATCCCGCGGGTCGCCGACCTTGGTCATCTTGCTGTTGGCGTAGGTGTAGGAGGCGGTCAGTTTGAGGTTGTCCGTGAGGTTGCCGACGGCCTCCAGCTCCAGGCCGCGTACCTGCACTTCGCCGACCGGTGCGGTCACCCCGAGGGTGCTGGTGCTGACGATGTTCTGCCGGGTCAGGTCGTAGACCGCCGCGCTGAGCAACAGATCGCTGCCCGCCGGCTGGAACTTGATACCGGCCTCGTACTGTTTGCCGGTACTCGGACGGAAGGTGCGCCCGCCGGTGCCGCCCGCTTCGGCCTGGAAGGATTCGGCATAGGACAGGTAGGGCACCAGCCCGGACTCGAACACATAGCTGAGCGCCGCGTTGCCGCTGAAGGCGCTGTCGCGGCGGCTGTCGTGGGCATTGCCGGCGTTATGGAACACCGAGTCGGTGTCCAGGCGGTCCCAGCGTCCGCCCAGGGTCAGGCGCCAGGCATCCAGCGCGATTTGATCCTGCAGGTAGAGACCGGTATTACGGCGCTTCTGGTTGTAATCCTGGAATGCGCTGTAGCTGACGGCGCTGAAGTCCTGGTCGTAGATCGGCTCGATGATATTGCTGGCCGGCGCCGAGCCATACAGCCAACGGTAGTTGGTGTTCACCCGCTGGTGATCGAGGCCCAGCAACAGGGTATGGCGCAATGCGCCGGTATCGAAATCGGCCTGCAGGTTGTTGTCCAGAGCGAACTGGCTGATGTCCTCGTCCACCACGTTGGCGCCGCGCTGAACGGTGCCATCGTCGGCGACCGCGGTTGCCCAGCCGCCGGATGTGATGGTTTGGAATTCCAGATCGCTTTTGGTGTAGCGCAGGTTTTGGCGGAACTGCCAGACGTCGCTCAGGCGATGTTCGAAGGCATAACCCAGGGCGTAGTAGTTCTTGTCATAAAACTCCCAGCCCGGGTCGCCGAGATTCTTGTGGTAGTCCACCTTGCCGGCCGGGGTGCTCAGCTTGGTGCCCTGCAAAGGCAGGAACTGACTGGTGGCACCGGTATCGTCGCGGTTGAACTGGCTGAGAAACGTCAGCTTGCTGTCTTCGTCGAAGTTCCAGGTCAGGCTCGGCGCCAGGTTGAAACGCTGGTCATCGATATGTTCCACCGAGGTGCCACTGTCGCGGCCGACACCGCTGATGCGATAGAGGAGCCGGCCCTCGTCGTCGATGCGGCCGGTGCTGTCGAAGCTGATCTGCTTGTGCTGGTAGTTGCCGACTTGCAGCTGTACTTCGTGGCTGCTCTGGTCCTGTGGCCGGCGACTGACGGTGTCGACCAAACCGCCTGGCGGGGTCTGGCCATAGAGCGAAGAGGCCGGCCCGCGCAGTACGGCGATGCGCTCCAGGTTCCAGGTCTCCAGCTTCGGCATCACGTAGGTGCCCTTGGGCAATGGCAGGCCATCGAGCACCTGGATGGGCTCGAAGCCGCGGATCTTCATCCAGTCGGCGCGGCTGTCGCTGCCGTAGCTGCTGGCGATTACCCCGGGCATGTAGCGCACCGCGTCGTCGAGGTTTTGTACTTTGCGGTCCTGCATCTGCTCGCGGGTGGCGATCGAAATCGAGCGTGGCGCCTCGAGCAGGGGCGTGTCGGTCTTGCTGCCGGCCGCCGTGCGTGAGGCCTGGTAGCCGGGCGCGGGACCCCAGGCGTTTTCCGCCTCATGGGCCGCGGTTACCACAACATCCGGCAGTGCCATGGCCGCTCGCGAGGCAGGGGCCAGGCTATAGATACCCGCACTGTTCTGCTGCAACTGCAAACCGCTGCCGCGCAATGCCTGTTGCAGCGCGCCGAGGGCGTCGTAATCGCCTTCCACCGGGGCCGACTGTTTGCCCTCGGTCAGGCCCGGGTCGATGCTCAGGACGATCCCGGCTTCGCTGGCGATCTGCGTCAAGGTGCCGGCCAGCGGCGCGGCGGGCAGGCGGTAGGCTTCGGCCAGCGCCGCTGAACTGAGGCTGGCCAGGGCGATGGCGGCGGCCAGCAGGCATGGACGGAACAGGGGCAAGGTACGGCGCATTGCGAACTTCTCCTAAACGGGAATGCATCTCTATTCCCTGTTGCCGAAGCAGAATGGAAAAGTGACAGGGGTATCTGCAAAAAAAACTGCGGCGGTTTATTTTTGGTTGTGTAGCTGTCAGGTGTTGCATGGGGCGCTTGGGGAGGAAGGGCGCTGCTGGCAAGGTGCGCATAGGTAGGCTGCGCCGTGTGTACTCCCTACCCGCGCGCTGTAGCCCGGATGAAATCCGGGGAAGGTGCTTACGAGGAGCAGCTGATCTCCAGGTGTTTGCCCCAATCCGGCGGGCGTTGCGCGTAGCGCTCCTGGCCCGGTTGCTCGGCGAACGGTTGGCTGAGCACCGCATGCAGTTCGCGCACCGGGCCGTAGTCGCCCTGTTCGGCGGCCTCGATGGCCTGCTGCGCCAGGTAGTTGCGCAGGATGTATTTCGGGTTGGCCGCGTGCATGCGCGTGCGCCGCTGCTCCTGGTCGTCGCCATCCAGCGCGCTGCGAGCGCGATAGTCGGCGGCCCAGGCGTCGAAACCGGCGAGGTCGGTGAAGTCGTCACGCAGGCGCGAGAGGGCCTGTTGCGGCGCGCTGTCGCCGAGTTCGCGGAAGAAGTTGGTGTAATCCACGGCGCCGCTTTGCATCACTTGCAGCAGGCGTTGGATCAGTGCCTCGTCGCCCTCATCGGCACCGAGCCAGCCCATGCGGCGGCGCATCAGGTCCAGGTAATGGGCCTGGTACAGCGGCAGGAACAGCCCCAGGGTTTCGCGCAGCGCATCGACTTCGACCAGCGGGGTCAGGGCCTGGCCGAGGGCGGCGAGGTTCCACTGGGCGATCGGTACCTGGTTGCTGAACGAGTAGCGGCCGCTGTCGTCGGAGTGGTTGCAGATGTGTTTGGCGTCGAAATCGTCGAGAAAGGCATAGGGGCCGTAGTCGAAGGTGATGCCGAGAATCGACATGTTGTCGCTGTTCATCACCCCGTGGCAGAAACCATAGGCCTGCCAATGGGCGATCAGCTCGGCGTTGCGCTCGACCACCTCGCGGAACATCGCCAGATAGGGTTCGTCCTGTTGCAGGCAGTCGGGGAAATGGCAGCTGAGCACATGCTCGCCGAGTTGTTTGAGCTGCTCGTGCTGCTGGGTGTAATAGAAGTATTCGAAGTGGCCGAAGCGCACGTGGCTCGGCGCCAGGCGCAGCAGCATGGCGGCGCTTTCCTGCTTTTCGCGCCATACCGGGGTGCTCGATGCGGTCACGCACAGCGCCCGAGAGCTGGGGATGCCGAGGGCATGCAGGTGCTCGCTGGCGAGAAATTCGCGGATCGAGCTGCGCAGCACCGCGCGGCCGTCACCCATGCGCGAGTAGGGCGTTTGTCCAGCGCCTTTCAAGTGCAGGTCCCAATACTCGCCGGCATCGTTGACCACCTCGCCGAGCAGCAGGCCGCGGCCGTCGCCCAGGCGCGGGTTGTAGCTGCCGAACTGGTGCCCGGAATAGACCATGGCCCGTGGCTCGGCTTCGTTCCAGAGCTTGTGCCCGGAGAACAGTTCGGCGAATACCTCGTTCTCGGCTTCATGGGGGTCGAGGTCGAGCAGCTTCATTGCCGCCGTACTGGCGACCACCAAGCGCGGTTCGGCGATCGGCTCGGGCAATACCTCGGTGGAAAAGGCATCGCCCAGGCGGGCGTAGCGGTTGTCGAAAGTCAGTTCGGTCAGTCGTTTCACGCTGGGCTCCTGCAATTCCGAGCATTTTGCTGGGAATTGCCGGGCAGTGGAAGGGCAACGGTCCCCGGGCGCTCAGGTCGTTGCGCCAGGCCGCGCCCCACAACCCGGATAAGCCTTGGTGCAATCCGGGATTGCGCGGGCATGCCGAGGCACCTCAGACCGGGTCGTCCTGCAGTGGCGGCAGCGGCGGTTGCGGTTCGCTTGCCTTTGGCAGCGGCGCCATGTTCGGCACTTGCAGCTCCTGGCCCTTGAAGTTCTTGAGGAACACGTCCAGCTGGCGGAAGGCGATCTCGATGCCGTTTTCGCGGAACATGCGATCGATCGCGCGGTTGATCTCGTCGACCGCCGCGTTGCGGTCGGCCAACTCGCGCACATGCACGCGCAGCTCATGGTCGAGGGTGCTTTCGCCGAAGTTCAGGAAGAACACCAGCGGCGCCGGATCGTTGAGCACTCGGGCATTGTCGTGGGCTGCCTGCAGCAGCAGGGTGCGCACCAATTCCAGATCCGAGCCGTAGCCGACGCCGAATCTCAGGGTGATGCGGGTGATGGTGTCGTTCAGCGACCAGTTGACCAGTTGGTCGGTGACGAAGGTCTTATTCGGGACGATGATTTCTTTACGGTCGAAATCGGTGATGGTGGTCGCGCGGATCTGGATCTTGCTCACGGTGCCGGACAGGTTGCCGATGGTCACCACGTCGCCGATGCGCACCGGGCGTTCGAACAGGATGATCAGGCCGGAGATGAAGTTGGCGAAGATTTCCTGCAGGCCGAAACCCAGGCCCACCGACAGCGCGGCCACCAGCCATTGCAACTTGTCCCAACTGACGCCCAGGGTCGACAGGGTGACGACGAAGCCCATCCCGGCAATCGCGTAGGACAGCAGGGTGGTGGTGGCGTAAGCGCTGCCTTGCGCCAGGTTCAGCCGCGACAGCACCAGCACTTCGAGCAGGCCGGGCAGGTTGCGCGCGAGCACCACGGTGACGCCGATGATCAGCAGCGCGCCGAGCACGTCCCGGAGGCTGATCGGCACCAGGTTGCCCGACTCGCCGCTGCCGCTCTGGTACTCGTACAGGTTGATGTTGTCCAGATAGGCGAATACCGAGAGCAGGTCCGACCAGACCCAGTACAGCACCACCATGAAGCCGCCGAGCAAGGCCAGGCGAATCAGCCGCAGCGATTGCTGGTTGACCTGTTCGATATCCAGGATGGGTTGCTCGACCACCACGACTTCGGCGCCTTCGCTGGCTTCCTTGGCCTGACTTTGGCGTTTGGCGATGGCGCGCTGGTAGGCCAGGCGCCGCGCGGCGACGCCGAGGCCGCGGATAAAGGCTGCCTCGACGACCAGCCAGAGCACCAGCAGGTACAGGGTATCGATCAATTGGTCGCTGAGTTTCAGCGCCGTGTAGTAGTAGCCGAAGCCGACTGCCACGATCAGCGCCAACGGCAGCAGGCTGAAGGCCAGGCCGATCAACATGCGGAAGCTCGAAGCGTGTTCGCGCGCCGGGCCGCTGAGCAGCAGCTTATGCAGCAGCCAGGCCATCAACGCGTAGCAGCTGAGCACCACGGCGATACCGATGACGTCGTCGGCCAGGCTGGCGGGCTGGTGTTCGGCGATGCTGACCACGGTGACCAGCGCCATGACCACCAAACCCAGGCGGCGGATATGCCGATGGAGGAAATGCACGCTCTGGCTCGACCAGCGGAAGTGCAGCTCGGCCACGCCGCCGGGCGAAAGGATGCGGTAGGCGGTATAGAACACCAGCCAGGCCTGGGCCATCTCGAAAAACGCCGAGCCCAGGGTGGCATTCTGTCCGCGCGCGTCTATTTGCAGGGCCAGGCCGCACAACGCGAGAAACAGCGTGCCGGGCAGCGCCAGGAGGATGTTCAGCAGAATCGCCACGGGCGTATGCAGCTGGCTGTCGCGCTTGAAATGCCCGATATCGCCGTGCAGCTGCGCGAGCTTGCGGTAGATCAGGCTGCGCTTCCACAGCAGCAGAGCGATCAACAGCAGCAGCGGTAGGAACAGCAGCGGCCGCTCGCTCAGCCCGGCCACCAACTGGCGCAGGTTGGCGCCCCAGGACAGTTCGGCGATCTGTTGTTCGAGCAGGCGCGGTACCGATTCGAGCCAGTCGGGCGCCAGCGGCTTGTTGCTGGGAATCCAGAACATCTGCTCGTCGAGGGTGGCGCGCACGGTGTCGGCGGTGCTTTGCAGTTGCTTCTGGCTCAACTGCAGGGTGATCGATTCGTTGAGCAGCGCATTCAGCTCGCGGTTGAGGCGATCGAGCAGCTCGCGGCGGGTGTTGATCAGCTCCGACAGGCTGGCGCGCAGCTCCGCGGTCTGGTCGGCGACGGGTTGCTTGGCGAGCAACTCCTCGACATAGGCGCTTGGGTTGCTGAGCTTCTCGCGCTGTTGTTTCAGCTCGAATTGATAGAGGCGGATATCGGCGATTTCGTCGGCCAGGTTGCTTTCGATGTCCAGGGTCGGCAGCGAGAGCTTTTGCTGGTAGAGAATCTTCGCCAGCAGCAGGCTGCCCTGCAGGACGCTGATCTGCTCTTCGAGGGCTTGGTCGCTCTGGTTCAGCGCATCCAGTTGCTGGCGGGTCTGCAGGTTGCGTTGGGTCAGCTGGTTAAGGCGCTCGGTGGCGCGCAGCAGGTAGTCGGAGAGCTTCAGGTTACGGGCGCTGACGCTGGCCAGCAGGCTGTCGGAACCGACCTTTTCCGCCTCGCGGGACTGTTCGGCGACGGTTTGCTGCGACTGCGCCCGGCGTTTCTCGTTGATCAGCGATTGCAGTTCGAGCAGCTCCTGCTCGACGCGGCGGATGCGTTCTTCGAGCAGGTCGCGCTGGCTGCTGCCCAAGTCCTGCAGCAGGCTGTTGCCGGCCAGTTCCTGGCGGCGCAGCTGGGTTTGCGCGTTGAGCTGGTTGAGTTCGGCCAGTAGCAGCTCGCGGCGTTCGCCATTGAGCGGTTTATTCGCCTCTTTGCCGTTCTTCAGGGCGTTATTGATCACCTGGTCACGGGCGAGGTTGCTGCTGATTTCGGCCTGGGCGCGTTCCGGGCGGGTTTGCGCGGTGATGATCAGGCTATTGGCTTCGATGATCTGCTTCTGCCAGTCGCTCAGCTGACTGCTGCGCTCTCTGAGCAGTTGCTCCAGCTGTGGCACGCTCATATTGGCGTAGCGTTTGCTCACGGCCATCGGTGGGCTGTTCTTCAGACGCGTCAGCTCGCGCTGCGCTTCGGCGATCAGCCGCGGGGCGTTCTTCAGCTGCTTTTTCAGGTCGGTCAGGCGCTGTTCGCTTTCGGCCTGCTGGTTCAGCAGGCTGAGGGTTTTCTCAAGGGTTTGCTTGAGCGCCAGCGCCTCGGCTTCCGGCAGATTGCGCTCGGCCAGTTTTTCCAGGCTGCGCTGCACATCGGCGCTTTTCGGCGATTCGGCGGCATGCAGGACGGGGGACGACAGGGTACTCAGGCATAGCGCGAAAAGTGCTATGGCAAAGCGAATACGAAAAGATGGCATGGGGGATGATCGTACGACTGGAAAAGAGGCCGAGTTTAGCAGGCTGACGAGGGCCGTTGCGCGTCCCTCGGCGGTTAACCGCCGGCTCGTAGGCTGTTAAAGAAATAGGCCCGGGCCGGGCTTAGCGCCTTCCGGGAATTTGACTCCGACTTTGCGCACTTTGTGGCCTTCCATCGCCGCCACCGTCCAGGTCAGGCCTTGCCATTCGACCTGGTCGCCGATCACCGGTTCGCCGCCGATTTCATGGGCGATAAAGCGCCCCAGCGGCTGCTGGCCGTCGACCCCGTCGAGCTTCAGGCCATAGAGCGCCGCCACGGCCGCGAGTTCGGCATCGCCTTCGAGCACGAAGTCGCCGAAGAAGCGCAAATCCTGGCCGCGCTTCGGCGCCTGGCTGAACAGCTTGCCGAGGGCCGGCAGGTCGTGTTCGTGGCCGACCACGCAGAGCAGGTCGCCGGCCTGCAGCTTGGTGCTGCCGGACGGGTGGAGCAGTTCCTTGCCGCGAAACAGCGCGGCGATACGCGTGCCCTCGGGCATCTTCAGTTCGCGCAGAGCGGCGCCGATGCACCACTTCTCGGCGCCGAGGCGGTAGATGAACAGCTCCCACTGGCTGGTCGGGTGTACGTCCAGGCCGGCGCGGGACACCGGCGCCGGCTCCGGCGGGATGGTCACGCGCAACCAATTGGCGGCCCAGGGCAGGCTGGTGCCCTGCAACAGCAACGAGACCAGGACGATAAAGAACGCCACATTGAAAAACAGCTGGGCATTCGGCAAACCGGCCATCAGCGGGAATACCGCGAGAATGATCGGCACCGCGCCGCGCAAACCGACCCAGGCGATAAACAGCCGCTCGCGGTCATGGAAGGCGTGAAACGGCAGCAGGCCTATCAGGATCGACAGCGGCCGGGCGAACAGAATCATCCACAGCGCCAGGCCCAGCGCCGGCAGGGCGATCGGCAGCAATTCGTGGGGCGTGACCAGCAAACCCAGGACCAGGAACATGCCGATCTGCGCCAGCCAGGCCAGGCCGTCGAGCATATGCAAAATGCCGTGGCGCGAGCGGATCGGCCGGTAACCCAGCAGCAGCCCGCACAGGTAGATGGCCAGGATGCCGCTGCCGCCGACCGCGTTGGTGACGGCGAAAATTATCAGGCCGCCACTGACCACCAACAGCGGATAAAGGCCGTTGGCCAACTCCATGCGGTTGACCAGATTGAGCAGCAGCCAGCCGCCGCCGAGACCGAACATCGCGCCTATGCCGAACTGCAGCAGCAGTTGCAGCACCAGCTCCCAGCTCAACCCGTGCTGGCCGTTGCCGAGCAGGGCGATCAGGGTTACGGTGAGAAACACCGCCATGGGGTCGTTGCTGCCGGATTCGATTTCCAGGGTCGCGCTGACCCGCTCGTTGAGGCCGCGCCCGCCGAGCAGGCTGAACACCGCGGCGGCGTCGGTGGAGCCGACGATGGCGCCGATCAACAGCCCCTCCATCCAACTCAGGTCGAACAACCAGGCCGCCGCCACACCGGTCAGCCCGGCAGTGATCATCACCCCGACTGTGGCCAGCGACAGCGACGGCCAGAGCGCCACGCGGAAGCTCGAGACACGGGTGCGCATGCCGCCGTCGAGCAGAATGATCGCCAGCGCCAGGTTGCCGACCAGATAGGCCAAAGGGTAGTTGTCGAAGGCGATACCGCCGGGGCCGTCGGTGCCGGCGAGCATGCCGACGCCGAGGAAAATCACCAGGATGGGAATGCCGAAGCGCGACCCGAAAGCGCTGACCAGAATGCTCATGGCCACCAGCAATGCACCGATCAAAAACAGGTTATTGATGGTGGTGGCGTCCAAGGAGGTACTCCGCGCAGAAACGAAAGGGCGCCCTCTATGGCGCCTGCCGTCGATTCTAACCCGTGCGCTTACATGTTGTGCAAACCTCCGCTGGGTTTGCGGCGGGAAAGAGGACTGCCTGGTTGAGCGCCGCGTAACCCGCCAGCGCGCACCCTGGTAGCCCGGATGAAATCCGGGGAATGATCTAGCGGCACAAACCGCCCCCGGATTTCATCCGGGCGTACAAAACGCGCGTTGGTAGGGCGGACATGGCGAAGCCTTGTCCGCCGATCGCGGCCCAGCGGCTGGAGGCCTGAGCGCTTAGAACCAGGCGTCCCGCATGGCCAGGCAAGTGTCGTCGCGGGCTTCGAGCAGCGCCAGGTCGTGGTGGCAGCTCGGCACTTCCCAGGTCAGGAAGTAGCGCGCGGCTTGCAGCTTGCCTTTATAGAAATCGAGGTCCGCCGGATTGCCGGCCGCCAGCCCCTGCTCGGCCTTGATCGCCTGTTCCAGCCAGCGCCAGCCGATCACCATATGACCGAAGACTTTCAGGTACAGCGCCGAGTTGGCCAGGCCCTGATTGACCTTGCCGCTCATCAAATCGCCGAGCAGCGCCAGGGTGACCGCCGACAGCCGCGCCAGCAATTGTTCGAGCGGTTCGCGCAGGGCATTCAGCGAGTCGTATGCGTTGGCCTGCTGGCAGGTGCCCTGGATCAGCTTGACCAGTTGCTTGAGTGCGGCGCCGCCGTTCATCGAGACCTTGCGCCCTAGCAGGTCGAGGGACTGGATGCCGTGGGTGCCTTCATGGATCGGGTTGAGGCGGTTATCGCGGTAGTACTGCTCCACCGGGTAATCGCGGGTATAGCCATGGCCGCCGAGAATCTGGATCGCCAGCTCGTTGGCCTTGAGGCAGAACTCCGAGGGCCAGGATTTGACGATCGGGGTGAGCAGATCCAGCAGCTCCAGGGCGCTGCGGCGTTCTTCCTCGGTGGCCAGGGTCTGGGTGTCGTCGAACAGGCGCGCGGCATACAGGCCGAGGTCGAAGGCGCCTTCGACATAGGCTTTTTGCGTGAGCAGCATGCGTCGCACGTCGGCGTGCTCGACGATCGCTACCTGCGGGCTGGTCGGGTCTTTGCCGTCCGGTTGGCGGCCTTGCGGGCGCTGGCGGGCGTAGTCCAGGGAATACAGGTAACCGGCGTAGCCGAGCATCACCGCGCCCATGCCGACGCCGATGCGCGCCTCGTTCATCATCTGGAACATATAGGACAGGCCGGCGTGCGGCTTGCCGACCAGATAGCCGACGCAATCGCCGTTATCACCGAAGTTCAACGCCGTGGACGTGGTGCCGCGCCAACCCATCTTGTGGAATAGCCCGGCCAGCACCACATCGTTGCGCTTGCCCAGGCTGCCGTCGTCGTTGACCAGGAACTTCGGCACGATAAACAGCGAGATGCCCTTCACCCCAGGCGGTGCATCCGGCAGCTTGGCCAGCACCATGTGCACGATGTTCTCGCTCAGTGGATGGTCGCCGCCGGAGATGAAGATCTTGTTGCCCTTGAGCCGGTAGGTGCCGTCGCCGGCCGGTTCGGCGCGGGTGCGGATATCCGACAGCGACGAGCCAGCATGGGGCTCGGTCAAGGCCATGGTGCCGAAGAAACGGCCCTCGATCATCGGCTGCAAAAAGCGCTGTTTATGCTCCGCGCTGCCGAAGGCTTCGATCAGGTTGGCCGCGCCCATGGTCAGGAACGGGTAGGAGGTGGTCGCGGCGTTGGCCGACTGGAAGTGCGCGAAACACGCCTGCGACAGCAGGTTCGGCAGCTGCATACCTCCGACCTCGAATTCGCGGGTGGCATTGAGGAAGCCCGCCTCGAGGAAGGCATCCACCGCCGGCTTGACCTCGGGGATCAGCACCGCGGCACCGTCGATGTATTCCGGTTCGTGCTCGTCGTTCTTGCGGTTGTGCGGGGCGAACAGGTTTTCGGCGATGCTGCGCGCGGTGTCGATGGCCGCATCGAAAGTCTCGCGGCTGTGTTCGGCAAAGCGCTCGCGCTGGGTCAGGGCTTCGGCGTCGAGCACTTCATAAAGTTCGAAGGCCAGATTGCGGGAACTGAGCAGGGGCTCGGACATGGGCTACCTCCAATGGAATGGTGCCAGTCTAGGTCGCTGAATAATCAGCGCCTAGCTTCATCCATCGGCGTGATAAAGCGGTAAAACCTGCTCAGTGCAGAGTGGCCGAGCCTCCTTGCCGGAGTAGCGAACCACCGCCTTGTAGCCCGGATGCAATCCGGGGAGCACTTGTGCGGCTATCACCGCGTCCCGGATTACGGGGGGGCGCTTTTGCAGGGTGGACATGGCGAAGCCTTGTCCACCGATGGCGGCCCAGATGGCGGACAGAGCTTGCTAGGCAACAGCTAGCCTTTGCCCTCGCTACGCCGCCGCTCGGTCACCGGAATACCGCCAATGCCCCAGTTGTCGGTATCCACCTCGTCGATCACCACCACCGTGGTCGCCGGGTTCTTGCCCAGCACATCGACCAACAGTTGCGTCGTGCCTTCGATCAATTGGCGTTTTTGCTCGGCGGTGGCGCCTTCGCGGGTGATCTTGATATTCACATAGGGCATGTCATTACCTCCTCTCTGATAAAAGCACGGGTACCGCAAACGACCAGGCCAGGGCCCAGAGCAAGGCGGCGGCGCCGAGGGCGAAGCTCTGCCCGAGGCTGCCGCCTTGGGCCAGCCATTGCTCTGCCAGCCAGGGGCCGAGCAACTGGCTGCCGCCGTACAGCGCGATCAAGGCGGCGGACAAGCGCGGGCCCTGATGCGGGTGCAGGCTGCGCGCCAGGCGTTGGGTGAGGAACACGCTGCCGATAAAGCTGCCGCCAACCAGCACGGCGCAGAGCAATACGCCGAACTGTCCCGGCCATAGCAGCGGCGCCGCCGCGCCCAGGGCCTGGGTCGCGTAATTGACCAGCAGCGCGCGGCGATCGCCCAGGCGCGCGCCAAGATGATTCCACAGGGCGATCGAGGCCAGGCTGGCCAGTGCCGTCCAGCGCCAGGCGCCGCTCAATAGCGGATCGCCCGCCGGCAGTTGTTCGTGGGCCAGGGCAGGGAGAAAGGTCATCGGCAAAATGTAGCCGAGGCCCGCGCCGGCATAAGCGAGAAACAGCGGCGTGCTGGCGCGATCGAACAGCTTGCTGGTCGTTTGCCGACTGGCCGAGGCGTGGGGTTGCACTTTGAGCCTGGCGAGCAGGCGGGCGCTCAGCAGGGCGATCGGCAGGGCCAGGGCCGCGGCCGGCCACCAGCGCTGCGCCCCGCTGACCCAGGCCGCCGGCCAGTCCGCCACGCCGCTGGAGAGCAATAGTCCGCCACCCAGACCGAGGTAGATCAAGCCGCTGAGGCGCGTGCGTTGCTGCTGCGCCAGCCACTCCAGCACCAGCGCCGGCGCCTGGACGAACACCACGCCATTGCTGATGCCGTTGGCCAGACGCAGCAGGAGCAGGCTCTGGTAGTCCTCGGTAAAACCCTGGGCCAGGGTCAGCGCGGCATTCAGCAGCAGCGCCAGGGGCAGGGCGATGCGCATCCGCTGCGGCGCATGCAGAGCCAGGGCGAGCAGCGCGCCGAGCAGGTAGCCGATGTAGTTCCAGGTCGCCAGGCGAGCGCCCTGTTGCAGATTGAGCAAACCGTCGTCGATCAGGTGCGGCAGCAGCGGGGTGAAGGCGAAGCGGCCGAGCCCATGCACCACCACCAGCGCGCTGGCACCGGCGAGCAGGGCGAGGAAGATGTGACGGGGGTGGGCTGTGGTCATGGGAGAGACGCCTGGGTCGAGTCCTAGCAGGCCGTTGAAAACTACCTGCGTTGGCAATACTGCGTTAAAAACAGGCTCGGAATGCTCATTTACAGCAGTAAAGTCGCCCGCGACTCCGACCGTTCCTCGCCTGTTTTTGTGGGGACGCCTAGTCATTGTCTTGCCTGCCTCGCCTACGTTTTCAACGGCCTGCTAGAACCTTAGCGGTTGTGCCAATTCGACTGGTAGTGAAAAATGCTGCGACTGTTTTTCACTAATAGTGAATAGGAGGCTGACCATGCTGCCCTGGGAACGGCTCAATCCCCAATTGCTCAGGCATTTCCTCGCGCTTAGCCGCGCCGGCTCGCTGAGCGCGGCTGCCCAGCAATTGCACTGCGTGCCGTCGAATGTGTCGGCGCGCTTGCGCCAGTTGGAAAGCCAGCTCGGCGCCGTATTGTTCCAGCGCCAGGCTCAACGTCTGCGCCTGACCCCGGCGGGCGAGCGCCTGGTGAGCTACGCCGAACAACTGGAGCAGCTGTGCCAGGCCGCTTGGCGCAGCGTGCAGGAGGACGTCTGGGCCGGCGAGCTGCGCCTGGGTTCGATGGAAACCACCGCTGCGGTGCGTTTGCCCGAAGTGCTGGCGGCCTTTCACCGCGACGCGCCGCGGGTCGATGTCAGCCTGCTGACCGGCACCAGTCGCCATCTGGTCGAGCAGGTACTGGCCGGGCGCCTGGACGCCGCGCTGATCGGCGGTCCCTTCGAGCACCCGCTGTTGGATGCCGAGGTGATCTGGCGCGAGGAGCTGATGCTGGTGCTGCCCGCCAGTCCGGCCGGCGAGTCTTTGTTGCAAGGGCCGGTCAGCCTGCTCGGCTTCCCCGAGGGCTGCCACTACCGCGAGCGCCTGGAGCGTTGGAGCGAGCGCCATGCCGTGCAGGTCGGCGCGCGCCAGAGCTACGGTTCTATCGACGCCATCCTCGGCGGTATCGCCGCCGGCATGGGCATCGGCATGCTGCCGCGCAGCCTGCTGCAACTGCATCCGCGCGGTCGCCTGGTGGCCGCCAAGGTCATCGACAGTGACCTGGCCGCGGCGCCGACCTTGCTGATGCGTCGTCGCGACGCCCCCAACCACCCGGCGTTGGAGCATCTGCTCGAACTATTACGCGCCCAGCCGCTGCAATCGGTCGCTTGAGCGATTTACACTGCGCGGCCACAGGAGCCCATCTATGAACTACCGCCACGCCTTCCATGCCGGCAACCACGCCGATGTACTGAAACACTATGTGTTGAGCCGCCTGATCGCCCTGCTGTCACGCAAGGAGGCGCCGTTCGCCTACCTCGACAGCCACGCCGGCGTCGGCCTCTACGACCTGCAAGGCGACCAGGCCAGCCGCACCGGCGAATGGCTGCAAGGCATCGACCGGCTGTGGCAGGCCGAAGACGTGCCCGATCCGCTGCTCGACTACCTGGAAGTGATCCGCGCGATGAACCCCGATGGCGTGCTGCGCCATTACCCCGGCTCCCCCGAATTGGCGCGCATTCTTTCTCGCGAACAGGACCGTTTGCACTTCAACGAAAAACACCCGGAAGACGGCCGCCTGCTCAAGGAAAACATGCACGGCGACCGCCGCGTAGCCGTGCACCTCGGCGAAGGCTGGCACGTCCCCCGCGCCCTGCTGCCGACCCGCGAGAAGCGCGCGCTGCTGCTGATCGACCCGCCGTTCGAACAAGCCGACGAACAGGAACGCTGCGTGCAAGCGCTGAACGAGGCCATCGGCCGCATGCGCCAGGCGGTGGTCGCGATCTGGTACCCGATCAAGGACCTGAACCAGCTCAAACGTTTCTACCGCGACCTGCAAAAAAGCCCCGCGCCGAAACTGCTGCGTATCGAGCTATACGTACAGGCCGCCGACGACGCCCAACGCCTGAACGGCTCCGGCCTGGTCATCAGCAACCCGCCATGGGGCCTGGAAGACGAGTTGAAACAGGTATTGCCCTGGCTGACCAGCCTGCTCCGCCAAGGACAGGCAGGGTGGCGGATGGATTGGTTGATCGAGGAAAAAGCTTCGGGGTGAAAGTTTCCGGCGATGGCTTTGCCCGGAAACTCTTGCTCTCTTTCACATGCCCCTGAGGCCCCAGTCTGGGGCTATCTGACCCACATCCTATTGCTGGAGTTATTCAAGGAAAATTGCACGCACCTTACAATATGGGGTGCTTGAACCTGTCCAATATAAATCATTAAAAACTTGAACCCTGATAGGTTTGCCCGTGGTATAGGCTGTCAATGCTGCTGAATAGGCCTTATCAGAGTTCTCTGCATCTTGAATGAATACACCTGCTGGGCATTCAGCCAACCCAGTATCTAGATGCAATACGGTATCTCCGTCTACCGAGGAAGCAGTTTGTGCCCATGTCCAAACCTTACTGACAGGTGCTGCTTTCGTATAAACAATAGCACCCATACTTATTCCAGGAGCCAATAACATAACCACCCCTAAAGACCATAACTCTCTCATTGGTGTCTCCGAAAATTTATAGATATGCAATATATATTCCTGTTTCCCGTGAAAGTGGAGATATCCATTAATCAACGAGAAATAGCTACTCAACGTATACGCCATTGACTCTTAACCATGCGCCGCCAGCCTCACAGCCCGTTATCGATAGCCTCACGGGAGATTGGCTGGCTTTAGCAGACAATAGGACTGCCTTTAGTTCTGTGTTGTCTGCCGGAACCCCCGCCCAGCCATTAAAGGTACTGCATTCACCTGCCGCAACTGAGTTCGGAAAACCCTTGTCCAGCTTGACTGCTATGTTCCCATATCTGTCCGCATACAAGGAGCTTATAATGCCCGCATCTGCGGCAGCAAAGGCCATGGTAGGGGATATATTAACAATCAGCGCACAAACGATTTTTTTCATATATGTGCTCATCTAACAAATACCTCAACGATAGGGTCTCATGGCTTAGTTGGTGTCGATATTAATGATCTGCACGAGGGCACTGGCCAGCTCTAGGTAAATAAATCAGCCCCCTTTTTTGCCTTTTCACACTATCTCTTTCTTTTAAGCAGTCCTACGATTGCCTCAAAAAGAATTCTGATATTCAAAAAGTAAAATATAATAACAAGGGCAATTGATGCCACTTTAAAAAACGCCATTCCATAGCTAACGCTCCAGCCTAGCAGGAAGTACAAAAAAGCACTACCCGCGGCAATACCTATAACATTATATAAAGGGTATAAAAGTAAGTATTGAAGCAGCGCCTTAGCATGAATATTCATTTTCAACAGTCTCTATCCCTACAAGCGCCAGATACCGAATCCGCAATAGAAGAAATTGCATCGACGGAATTGCCTGCTATGTTACCAGCGGTTGCCCCAGGCTGAACGCTTGTGAACATCGTCTGAGCACGAGAGTCCCCAAGTATTTTCTGAGCCGCATTGGCTTGAAATTGACCATTAACTCCTCCGGAAACAGCTCCGAGCACGGCGCCTTTAGCTGCAGACTCAGCTATCTGACCGACATCAACCCTACCAGACTCATTCAATTGGCTAAGCGCGCTTGATGATGCCCCTGCCGTAGCGCCCGACACGGCACCACTAACACTTTCAGTCGCTACCCGGGAAGCACCTCTTCCCAAAGCTGACGCAGGCTTAGTCATACCCGAGATTACATGCCCAGCCAACTTGCCTGCCGCACCTCCGACACCTCCGGATAACGCACCTATCACAGTAGACTGCCCAAGTCTTCTCGCATCTAGATCACCGAAGCTACGCCCTTCAATAAATGTTTGAACAGCAACTTCAGAAGCAAATCCAATAGCGCCTCCTATTATAGCCTGTACAAACTCCCCGTCTGGATCTCTATATTTATATGGATTGTTGTTTGCATAGATGTACCGATTAAATCCAATGACGGAGTTGCCGCGCTTCATATGTCCCAAGACGCCCACAGGGTCGTTGCTGTAGAATCTGCCGATAAGTGGATCATAATATCGCTGCTGCATATATATCAGGCCGCTATCCTTGTCCTGCATATGCCCGGTATAACCCACATTGCCAAAAACGGCATCCGCCGGGTTTTCCTGGCGTTCGCCATAAGGGCGGAAATGCGCGCGCCAGAGGAGGTCGCTGCGCTCGTCGGTAGCGGCGACTGGGGAGCCCAGGTGGTCGTTGTGGTAGTAGGTGTCGAAGGTCAGGGTGCCCGCTTGCGCTGAGCTAACCCAGCATGAAAGCGCCAACAGTAGTATGGAAAGAAAACGAATCATAAAATCCACTCACGTGTGGTTCTCAAAAGCCATCGACGGCTACTGCTCTTCAGCGCATCAACATCAATAGCTATTAATGTTTCTATTAGTATCGCACCCGAATTCTGTTGATATGGCATAGCGAGGTAGCATTATCGAAAAATACCAACACGCTTGAGCCGGTTGTGGCGGCGCTCAACGCGGCTGCATATATATTGTTAAAGGCTTTTTCTGTGACCCCTTGCTGGCCCACTTCCAGATAGAAATACTTTGGAGTCCCGCCCCCGTACAAGCAGAGGGCTGATCACTAAAATTCAGAACCATACGCCCATTAGCTAAAGGATAAACAGCCGTTATTTTCGAGGTGAAGCTTGTGACCTCTGCATTCGCAGCGCCCATACCAAACCATAAAAATAGTATGAGAAAAGCACGTCCGATTTGATTTTCCATAATTAACTTCCAAGCAAAATAAGATTGATAGCAGGTTGAATCGCCGGCCATATATTGGTTGGCGGCTTGCCTTGCAGGTAGCTGTCCAGGTTGGTGACGCCGTTGCCGTCCAGATCGCCGTAGGCATCCGCAGGGTTTTTCGGATCGAGCTTGTAACGGACTTCCCAGTCGTCTGGCATGCCGTCGTTATCGCTGTCCGGGTTGCGTACTTTGGTGCCCAGGCTGTATTCCTCGGCATTGCTCAGATCATCTCCGTCACTATCTGCCTTGCCATCGGTAGGGTTGGCTGAATCGAAGTTATGCCGCTTCTCGAAGCAGTCCGGCATGCCGTCGCCGTCGCTATCGACATCGCTGCACTGCTCGCGCAGGGCGATCCGTTCGTCAGCGGCATAGATATATTCCTTGAAGCCGCCCACAGCGTCATCTTCGCGCAGCAGTTGGCCACCCTGGCCATAGACGGTCACTTGCTGCTTGCTCGAGGCGTCGGTGATCAGCGTGCGACGGCCATTGCCATCGTAGCTGTAGCGTTCGTCCGGTGCGCTGGCGCAGGTGCTGCGCGGCGACAGGCATAGCCAGCTCATATTGCCGGCCAGATCATAGCCGTACTCGCCGCGCGCCTTGAGCACGTTACCTTTGGCGTCGTAGCCAAGATTGGCAACCACGCCGCCGCTCAGGGTGCTGAGACGTCCTTGGGCGTCATAGCCGTAGCCGATGGAGCGACCAGCGATGCTTTGGCTGGTCAGGTCGCCGCGCGTGTTGTAGGCGTAAGTCGCGGCACCCCAGATGCCTTTGGCGCTGGTCATGCGGTTCAGGCTGTCGTAGCCCAAGGTCTGGGTATAGGCGCTGTTCTGCAGGTCGCTGATCTGGGTCAGGTTGTTGGCGCCGTCATAGGCGTAGCGCAATTGCATGGGGAAGTCCGCCCCGCCTACCCGGCGCTCGGTAGGGCGCATACGCTTGTTGTCCTGAGCGACGCTCAAAGTGCGACCATTGCCATAGTTAAGTGCCTTGAGCGCCCCGTTGGGGTGATAGCTGAGGCCGCTGGCGAATATCCCGGCCTTACTCGGCCGGCCGTAGGCGTCCGGCGCATAATCGACCAGTAGGCCGCTGGGGTAGGTCACGCTGGCCAGGCCATCAAGCACGTTGTAGGCGTAGGTGAACTTGTAGCTGCGCGCCGGGGCGGCCAGGGCAAGTGTTTCGCTGGTCAGCTTGTCATGGGTGTCGTAACTGTAAGTCCAGGTAGCGCCGTTGTAACCCTGAGTCAGTAGACGTCCGGCTTTGTCGTAGCTGTTATTCAGCACCAGGGCGCTGCCGCCATAGGTCGCTTTGAGCAAGCGATAGCGGGCGTCATAGCTGAAGCTGTCCGCCGCCGCGCTACCGACTTTCTTGGTCAGCACGTTACCAACGGCATCGTGGGTGTAGGCGGTGGTACCTGTTTCAGGGTGAACTTCACTGGCCAAAAAACCTTTGCCATTAAAATTGAACGTACGTGTCAGGCCATCCTGGGCAATCGCCGTGACCCGGCCGAGGTTATCCACAGTCAGGTTGGTCTGCACTCCGCCCGGCTGGCTAATGCCGGTCAGCACCCGCTCGCTCGGCTCACCATAGGCTGCATAGGTCTCGGTCGTGACATTATTGCGCTCATCGGTGATGGCCACCTTGTTGCCGTTTTGGTAAGCCTTGGTGATGTGCGTACCATCGGCATGAGTGATGCCGGTCAGGCGCCCTAAGGCGTCGTAGCTGAAGCTTTCGCCCAAGGTGCCGGCGACACCGTAGTTAGGATGCGAGACGAAGGTCTGTTGCCCGTTCGCGTTGTACTTGGCGGTGACCACAATGGCGGCGCTGCCGCCACTTTCGGTCTGCGTGATCAGTTGGCCTAACTGGTTATAGTCGCGTACCCGTTTATAGCTACCGCGAGTCAGGGTTTCCAGGGTGCCATTGGGGCCGAAGCTGTAACTGATGTTTACCTTGGCGCCTACCCCCTTCGGCGGCGTGATGCTGGTCAAGCGGTCCATGCTGTCGTAGGTATAGGCCGTGGTACGACCAAGCGGATCCGTTTCCGAGGCCAGGGTGCCGCTGGTATTAACGACGCGCCGCTCGACAGTGCCATCGGGGTGAGTGACGACACGGGGCACACCCGCATAGTAATCGCCGTAAGTCGTTACCTTGCCATTGGCGTCCGTAAGGGTCTTTACATTGCCCATCGCGTCATAGGCGTAGTCGGTAATGACGCCAAAGCGATTGGTGCGGGTTAAACCACCTTTAGCATCATAGGTGTTGGAGATAGTGCCAATACCCGAGATGGTTTGCTGGGCAACCTTTCCCAGCATCCAGAGGTTGTTGGGGCGAATATAGGTAACCGTGGTCGTGCGCTGCTTCTGCCCGCTCTCGGTTACCGTTCCAGGCTGACCGTATGTATCATGGTTTGAATAGGTGGTTTTATAAGTCGACTCGTCCTGAACAGTGGTTTTGTTAGCAAGTATTGGGGCTGTAGCGGCCGGGTCATATAACCCAGTGTCTTTACTGAGCTCAGCCTGGGGGGAGATGACTTGACTACCCCAGGTGAAGGTTTCTGTGCGTAGCACGGTATTACAGTCTTTGGATAGCACCTGCTTCTTTTGGAGAAGTCCAAGTTTCCACAGGCCCGGTTTAGAGTCTTTACCGTTGTTGCTATGGGGGAGCGTGTCATGCCCTATGTGCTCATACTTGATACAGCTCCAGGGGCCGCGCTCAATCGTAATATCGTTTTGACCTATGCCGGCGCTCTGATTATACGTATAGTTCCATTCCTGAATCGCATCAGTAGAGCCTCTTATATCCCTCACCGTTCGATTGGCAACCACATTAACTTTTCGATAGAAGTCATATGCCGGCCCCATACGCTGTGTGGCATAGGTGTAATTTGTTTGCAGGCCAGTTGGACTAATCATCGACTTTATAGAATAACGACCATTCTCTCCACAGCAGGGCCCTCGCGTAAAATCATACTTATATTGCCACTTTGTGCCATCTGGATAATTTACAGCAGTTAGAAACTGCGGCCACCCCCCTACCGTTGCCGGACGTGAATGATGGGTATATTCATAAGCAATAGTCCTTCCTTCGCTCACGATGTTATCCAGCAACCCGCCTGCAAGATACTCCCCTGCGTAATATTTCTTATAATTAAAAACAGCGACCCGCGATGGCTGAGATTGACCTGCATCGGTCGCTGTAATTTTAGTTAACACGGTATAGGCATTATGCGCAGTCTGAGAAACCGTACCATAGGAGAAATCCAGACGATTACCGTGGACGTCTTCAACCTTCACTACAGAAAAAATCTTAAATGGATCAGGGTCCCCCCCCAATACTAAAGGGATCGCAAAGTAAAGCACGGTAGGTTGAGCAATGGTGTATTTCAGCCCTTGAGGTGAATACAAAATTAGTCCGTGCTTATATCCCTCTGAAGTGGGTAGGCACTTGGCTATCCAACGACTCTTGCTAATATAGGCATGTTCAGAAGAGTTAGCATTAAATAGCGTCTCACGCGACCCGTCCGGCAGCTCCAAAACTGGTTCTTCAGAAGAAACTGTAGACGTTCGACAGCCCGATACGGTATTTGAAGCAGAGAGCGATTTTAATTTCGAACGCTTTATCCATACTCGCCCAAAATTTATATCCCAGCCAGAGCCGAAAACCGTTCTTCCAGGATAACCATTTGTTAAGTCATCCTCTCGACTCCTTATATTTTGATAATTGCGCATCACCACAATGTCTAGGCCGCCATTTCCAGGTACGCGTAGGTCCGTCTTTACCATTTTCAATGTGCCGCTAAACGTATCAACCGTATCCGGTTGATTTGTATCGGTAAAATCCCGATTACCCTGAACCCCTGGTGCGTCATATGCTGTGAATGTATCAAAACTGAGTTGTTTCTCTCCTGCCGAGACACTCTTCCCAATAAGAGTTAGCATCAGAATGCCAGTAAAATACAATAATTTCTCAATGTGACGTGGCGATTTATTAATCATTTTTAATCATGGCTTATGTTGTAGTGCTGGAAAGGGGGCTTGTGTAAGAGTCAATACTCAACGTGCGCCCTGTCAAATTGCATATGACAATTGACTGCTGTAATTTTTTTCATTAATTAACTTCATCTATATGCTTCCGGCAACCATGTCAAAAACGACATTGCCTGGAAGATGGATATTAGCGGCAACTGTCTTCGGCATGCCCGAAAAAGGATCGATTTGATCGACCCCGCCACTACCGGAGAAATTTCGATTCAGATTAAACCAAGGACTCTGACAGATCTCTGTCGCAGCGCCATTGAACTCGTCATCTTCGGCAGCATCAATACCTGGGCCGCATGTAAAAGAAAGCGCCAGCGCCCTAGCGTCGAGTCTTGAGAAAGGAAAAAACATGAATCCCCCAGATCGATCTGAAAAGAGCCGAACCAAGGAGGTAGAGAGGAAAGGAAAGAAAATTCCTGCCATCCTTGGCGGCAAAGTGGCTTTATGCCAGTAGCATGGGAGTTGGTCAAGCAATACTACTGAAAACTACGGATTGCAGGGTTCCTCTTACTGTTTTGGTCGGTCGCGGTGCCGGCCCTACCTCGACCGTTTTTGATCGATTTTCCGCTTTCAAAATCAGCGTAGGCTGAAGTCGGCCAGAAATGCATGGTTACTTCAGAGGATCCCTAAGCGACCGATGCCGCTTGGTCAGGACATCTACGTATCGAGGTGGGACAAAATCAACGACACTAATTCACATTGATCGAAGAGAAGCCAGCGGGGCAAACGTCGTCGACGTACTTGATCGAAGAACTCTCGCTCCCTTTCGCTTGCCCCCTTAGGTGATGCCTCGTTGCTGGCAGTAGGAACACTCGGTCTAGTAAAGCATGTTGCTTAATAAAGGAAATGCCTGATATTCGCCGACTGCCAGCTTGCCCATGAGTTGCAAGCGGCCGGCACTTGATCGCCATCAAAATACATATTATTGATCGTTTCGCCCGACACTTTGGCAGAAAGGAATGTTGCATAAAGTGTCTGGCACGTTTCCGGTCCTGTTTTAGCTGAGGTGCCGGCAACGACCCATTCAGAATCTGGGCTGCAGAAAAAAACCGGGACATTCATGCTGCTTAACTTGATCATTAATTTATTGCTGGCATGATATGAGAGGGTTTCTACTTTGCCGCTGCATACCACCGTGGCCGCGTAGGATGAGTTGATACTCGCTACCAACAAACAGCCAGCAGTCAGCCATGAAAGGTTGTTTTTCATCGGTCATTCCTTGGATCAAATTTCATTATAAAAATAAAATCAATTCATGCGGTAGTCGATAATAAGATTTCTTATACCGCATTGACATGGAGGTATTCGTTCGCCAGTAGAGAAACAGCTATTCGACGTATGCGCCATTGACTCTTAACCATGCACCACCAGCCTCACAGCCCGATATCGATAGTCTCACAGGAGATTGACTGGCTTTCGCAGACAATAGCACGGCCTTCAATTCTGTGTTGCCTGCCGGAACTCCCGCCCAGCCATTAAAGGTACTGCATTCACCTGCCGCAACTGAGTTTGGAAAGCCGTTATCCAGTTTGACTGCTAAGTTTCCAGTTCTGTCCGCATACAATGTACTTATAATGCCCGCATCTGCGGCAGCAAAGGCCATGGCAGGAAGAATATTAATAGCCAGAACGCCCATTGTTTTTTTCATATATGCCCTATAAAATAAAATCCCCAAAGCGGCGCCTTACGAATCAGGCGGCGTCGGCCTTATTGAACTACACGACGGCATTGCTCAATTCTAGATAAATAAATCCGTTCCAATTTTGGTGTTTTTTACTTGCGGCTAAAGGGAGTGGGGTGATTGAATTTAATTCACTCTGACCCCTTTAGCTTGGGCTTCCCCAAACTATTTCCGCCAATCACTTCCTGGCTTTTTAATTCAGCTCAATATTTCCATCAATTTATTTATCCCAAAAATAACTCCCCCGCCAAGTAATACCGCCAGTAAAAGATATCCCCTCCCTCGCCAGCTCAAGACGCTTGGAATAAGCAACAAAAATGGCCCTAAATATTTGTACTTTTCAAATTCATTCCGATTCAGGCTTGAAAATGCCTTTGCAAGAAAGAAAACAGAAAACACAAACATGATAACCAATATCGCAAATAGCAGAATGTGCATATTAATTACTCCGCCCTATGGTCTTCACGCCTAGAATTTGCATCTATACTCTTCTCCTGATTGAATCCAAATGTTTTCATGTGCCGTAAGCTAACAACTGATGTTGCGCTCGCGGAGGCGGATGCCCCTGCACCTATACCCATATGTAGGCCAAGGCTTCCTATACCATTTTCATCATAGCTGACATCTAGCCCCCCTCGGACCAAATCAATTGAAGTAGTGCCTTCTATTCCAGCTAAGTCCTTCACGCTTTTAGTGGAATCAAGAGCTTCTGAATACCCAACTGCAACCTTTCCAGTACTAAATCCATGAGAGTCCATCTCAAGTGTTGTAAACAAGCCCACATCAAACTCCCCCTCTCCTTTTATATTAGGGGAAGAAAAGGCCAGGCCAAAAGAAATACCAGTTGTTTCTACAGTCGGTTTAAAAAAATAGGATAAGAGGCCAGCAGCTTTGGGGAGACTGAATTGGATTCCAATCTGTGAAGCCTCTCTTCCATCGGGATCAATATATTTATGAGGATTATTATTTACATAGGCATATCGGTTAAAGCTTTGAGCGTTATCCTGCTGAAATCCAATTGGATCTACCGCCAAAAACCGCCCAATCAGCGGATCGTAATAACGCGCCTGCATATACACCAGGCTGCTATCGGCATTCTGCATATGCCCGGTATAACCCACATTGCCAAAAGCGGCATCCTCCGGGTTTTCCTGGCGTTCGCCATAAGGGCGAAAGTGCGCGCGCCAGAGGAGGTCGCTGCGCTCGTCGGTAGCGGCGACTGGGGAGCCCAGGTGGTCGTTGTGGTAGTAGGTGTCGAAGGTCAGGGTTCCGGCTTGGATAGAACTGGCCAGAGACAGGACGAGCGGTAAGGCTGAAATTAACCGGGTCATGGGCATTACTCAATCGATTAAGGTTGCGCTACTGGCTTCACCAAGCGGAAGTAGATTGGTACTGGCGCATTGGCGCCGGCGGTCAAGGTGGCGCAGGTAGTGCCCGTTGGCACGCTGTATGCCGCCATGACTTGCGCTCCATCCTTGAAAGCCATGGTCGCCATAGACGACCAATGGGAGCATGTTACCGAGTCGACTGGACTGCCCGTGTTTAGGTTGCAAAGCTGTGTAAAGGTACCTCTCCATGTGCCGACGATAGAAAGCTGTCCGGTCCCGTACACTAAGACCTGTGAAACATTTCCTGCGCAATAAATAACATCCGCCCTGGCCACAAGTGAGCATAGAGCCAGTGCGACAGCAATAAGAGTTCGCATAACTTCCCTCTGTTGGAAACTAATTTATTTTTTGATGTAGGACAGATAACTGCTTCCACCCATAACGTTTTCACGCCTTCCGCGTCCACTGATATGAACGCGGGCTGTCGGTCTCTCTGGTCAGTTGAGGAGAATCAGATTGATCGCAGGCTGAATCGCCGGCCATAGATTGGTTGGCGGCTTGCCTTGCAGGTAGCTGTCCAGGTTGGTGACGCCGTTGCCGTCCAGGTCGCCATAGGCATCCGCAGGGTTTTTCGGGTCGAGCTTGTAGCGCACTTCCCAACCATCCGGCATACCGTCGTTATCGCTGTCCGGGTTGCGCACCTTGGTGCCCAGGCTGTATTCCTCGGCGTTGCTCAGACCATCGCCATCGCTATCGGCAAGGCCATCGGCAGGGTTGGCGGAATCGAAGTTATGCCGCTTCTCGAAACAGTCCGGCATGCCGTCGCCATCGCTGTCGACATCGCTGCACTGCTCGCGCAGGGCGATCCGTTCGCCGGCTGCATAGATGTATTCCTTAAAGCCACCAACGGCGTCGTCTTCGCGTAGCAGCTGACCGCTCTGGCCATAGACCGTCACTTGCTGTTTACCCGAGGCGTCGATGATCAGGGTACGACGGCCGTGGCCATCGTAGCCGTAACGTTCGTCCGGTGCGCTGGCGCAGGTGCTGCGCGGGGACAGGCAGAGCCAGCTCATATTGCCGGCCAGGTCATAACCGTACTCACCGCGGGCCTTGAGCACATTGCCCTTGGCGTCGTAACCCAGGCTGGCAACCAAGCCGCCGCTCAGGCTGCTGAGGCGGCCTTGAGGGTCATAACCATAGCCGATGGAGCGACCAGCGATGCTTTGGCTGGTCAGGTCGCCGCGGCTGTTGTATGCGTAGGTCGCGGTACCCCAAATGCCTTTGGCGCTGGTCATACGGTTCAACGCGTCATAGCCCAAGGTTTGGGTGTAGGCGCTGTTCTGTAGGTCGCTGATCTGGGTCAGGTTGTTGGCGCCGTCATAGGCGTAGCGCAACTGCATGGGGAAGTCCGCTCCACCAACCCGGCGTTCGGTAGGGCGCATACGCTTGTTGTCCTGAGCGACGCTCAAGGCGCGACCGTTACCGTAGTTAAGCGCCCTGAGTGCCCCATTGGGGTGGTAGCTAAGGCCGCTGGCGAACACTCCGGCCTTGCTTGGTCGGCCGTAGACGTCCGGCGCGTAGTCCACTGTCAGACCGCTCGGGTAGGTCGCGCTGGTCAGGACGTCCAGGGCGTTGTAGGCATAGGTGAATTTATAGCTGCGTGCCGGTGCCGCCAGAGCCAGTGTTTCGCTGAGCAGTTTGTCGTGGGTGTCGTACGTATAGGTCCAAGTGGAGCCGTTATAACCTTGGGTAAGGAGACGTCCGGCTTTGTCGTAGCTGTTATTGAGCACCAGAGCGCTGCCGCCATAGGTCGCTTTGAGCAAGCGATAGCGGGCGTCATAGATAAAGCTGTCCGCTGCGGCGCTACCGACTTTTTTGCTCAGCACGTTACCGACGGCATCGTGGGTGTAGGTCGTGGTGCCGGTTTCAGGATGTACTTCGCTGGCCAGGAAGCCTTTGCCATTAAAGTTGAACGTACGTGTCAGGCCGCCCTGGACGATCGCCGTGACCCGACCGAGGTTATCCACCGTCAGGTTGGTCTGCACTCCGCCCGGCTGGCTGATGCCGGTCAGCACCCGCTCGCTCGGCTCACCATAGGCTGTATAGGTCTCGGTCGTGAGATTATTGCGTTCATCGGTGACGGCCACCTTGTTGCCGTTCTGGTAAGCCTTGGTGATGTGCGTACCATCGGCATGAGTGATGCCGGTCAGGCGCC
>CBIHLQ010000047.1:0-48004 GCA_966210885.1 uncultured Pseudomonas sp. | reverse complement strand
TTGTTTTAGAAGAAGTTTTCCGAGAGGCCTGCACCGGAAGAGGTGCGCATTATAGCCACACAAAAATTCTCGTCAACGCTTATTTGGCATTATCTGAAAATCAATTCACATCCGCGGCTAGCGCCCATCCAAGACAGGCGTATTGTTAGCCGCACCAGAGAGAAGCAAGTTACCGAACGGACAATCCAGAAACGACAAAGCCGCTGATGCAGACATCAACGGCTTTGCGAATAACGGCAGTATTACTCGACGCTTTTACGGCGACGCAGCTGCAGCAGGTACTGGATAGGTCCCGAAGCGGCATAGGCCAGGAAGATGATCAGCAGCACACGTGGCGGATCGCTGAATACCACGGCGAAAACCAGCACCACCACGAGGATCGCCACGAACGGCACTCTCCCCTTCAGATCAAGATCCTTGAAGCTGTGGTACTTGATATTGCTGACCATCAGTACACCGGCGGCGGCCACAAGGATTGCAACGGCAAAGGCCATGTTCGAGCCCTTGATACCGAAGTCACTGAAGGCCCACACGGTCCCCGCGACCACCCCTGCTGCTGCCGGGCTGGCGAGACCGATGAAATAGCGCTTATCGGCACTGCCGATCTGCGTATTGAACCGGGCCAAGCGCAATGCCGCGCCAGCCACATAGATAAAGGCGACCATCCAGCCGACCTTTCCCATGCTGCCCAATGCCCACTCGAAAGCCAGCAATGCCGGCGCCACACCGAACGCAACCATATCGGACAGCGAGTCGTATTCCGCCCCAAACGCACTCTGGGTATTGGTCAGACGCGCAACACGCCCATCCAGACCATCGAGCACCATGGCGACGAACACCGCGGCAGCCGCCACATAGAAATTACCGTTCATGGCATTGATGATGGCGTAGAAGCCGGCGAATAAATTAGCCGTGGTGAACAGGTTCGGCAGCAGGTAAATACCGCGATGACGCACCTTGCGCCCCTCGGCGTCATGCCCTTCCTCTATATGTTCATCAATAGGCAGCAAGCTCTCTGCATCGGCGGGAGACTGGGGCTCATCTGGACGTTCGTTCATGAACAACACCTTGCAACGGATTTGAAAATTTCGACAGGCTCAGCCGATACACGTTCGACATTCGACCCGGTCAATACCCTGGCTTTATACCAGAAGCCTTGCGACACCATGAAAAAACGCGGCCTTAGCCGCGTTTTTTCATACCGAAAAAGCCTTAGTTCTTGGCTTTGTCGACGATTTTGTTAGCCGAGATCCACGGCATCATGGAACGCAGCTTCTCGCCGACCACTTCAATACCGTGTGCGGCATTGTTGCGGCGGTAAGCGGTCATGGAGGCGTAGTTGGTGGCGCCTTCCTGAATGAACATCTTGGCGTATTCGCCGTCCTGAATACGCTTCAGGGCGTTACGCATGGCTGCACGGGATTCGGCGTTGATCACTTCCGGGCCGGTCACGTACTCGCCGTACTCGGCGTTGTTGGAGATCGAGTAGTTCATGTTGGCGATACCGCCTTCGTACATGAGGTCGACGATCAGCTTCAACTCGTGCAGGCACTCGAAGTAGGCCATTTCCGGCGCGTAGCCGGCGTCGACCAGAGTTTCGAAACCGGCTTTGACCAGCTCGACGCAACCGCCACAGAGAACGGCCTGCTCGCCGAACAGGTCGGTTTCGGTTTCGTCTTTGAAGGTGGTTTCGATGATACCGGTGCGACCGCCGCCAACGCCCGAAGCGTAGGACAGGGCAACGTTCTTGGCATTGCCGGACGCGTCCTGATAGACCGCGATCAGGTCAGGGATGCCGCCGCCTTTGACGAACTCGGAACGCACGGTGTGGCCCGGTGCCTTAGGCGCGATCATGATCACGTCGAGGTCGGCGCGCGGGACTACCTGGTTGTAGTGGATGGCGAAGCCATGGGAGAAGGCCAAGGTGGCGCCTTTCTTGATGTTCGGCTCGATCTCGTTCTTGTACAGCTGCGACTGGAATTCATCCGGAGTCAAGATCATGACCAGGTCGGCGGCAGCAACGGCGGCAGGCACGTCAGCCACTTTCAGACCGTGAGCCTCAGCCTTTGCACGGGTGGCCGAACCTGGACGCAGGCCGACGGTCACGTCAACGCCGGAATCTTTCAGGTTGCACGCCTGAGCGTGGCCCTGGGAACCGTAGCCAATGATGGCGACTTTCTTGCCCTGGATGATCGACAGGTCACAGTCTTTGTCGTAATACACTTTCATGGAAAATCCCCTATTTACTGGCCTGAAAAGGCCGTTCGCTAAAGTTAGATGCTGAGTACTTTGTCGCCACGGGCAATGCCGGTGACGCCGCTGCGTACGGTTTCCAGGATCGAGGCCGTGCCTATCGCCTGAATAAAGCTGTCCAGCTTGTCGCTCGTGCCGGCCAACTGAATGGTGTAGACGCTGGTGTTCACATCGACGATCTGCCCACGGAAGATGTCGGTGGTGCGCTTGACCTCGGCGCGCTGAGCGCCGGTGGCCTTGACCTTGACCAACATCAGCTCGCGCTCGACGTGAGCGCTTTCCGAGAGGTCGACCAGCTTGACCACCTCAACCAGCTTGTTGAGGTTTTTGGTGATCTGCTCGATGACTTCGTCATGCCCCACGGTGGTCAACGTCAGACGCGACAGAGTCGGATCTTCGGTCGGTGCCACAGTCAGGCTTTCGATGTTGTAGTTGCGTTGCGAAAACAGACCGACCACGCGGGACAATGCGCCGGGCTCGTTTTCCAGCAGCAGGGAAATAATGTGTCGCATGATTAGGTACGCTCCGTCTTGCTCAGCCACATATCGCGCATCGCACCGTCTTTGATCTGCATCGGATAAACGTGCTCGCTGGTATCGACCTGAATATCGAGGAATACCAGACGGTCTTTCAGGGCGAATGCCTCTTCCATCTTCGGCTTGAGATCCTTCAGATCGGTGATGCGCATACCGACATGACCGTAGGCCTCGGCCAGCTTGACGAAGTCCGGCAGGGACTCCATATACGAGTGCGAGTGACGGCTGCCGTAGTTCATGTCCTGCCACTGACGCACCATACCCAACGCGCCGTTGTTCAGGTTGACGATCTTCACCGGCAGGTCGTACTGCAGGCAGGTCGACAATTCCTGGATATTCATCTGGATACTGCCTTCGCCGGTCACGCAGGCGACATCCTGATCGGGGAAGCTCAGCTTGACGCCCATGGCCGCAGGGAAACCGAAGCCCATGGTGCCGAGGCCACCGGAGTTGATCCAACGATTGGGCTTGTTGAAGCGGTAATACTGCGCCGCGAACATCTGGTGTTGGCCCACGTCGGAGGTGACGAACGCATCGCCGCGCGTGACGTCGGACAGGGTCTCGATCACCGTTTGCGGTTTGATGATGGTGCCGTCGCCTTTCTCGTAAGGGAACATACCGCGGCTACCGCGCCATTCTTCGATCTGCTTCCACCAGCTCGACAGCGCCTCTTTATTGAGGTGCTCGCCAATCTCCTTGAGGATCGCGACCATTTCGGTCATTACGCTATCGACCGGGCCGACGATCGGGATATCCGCCTTTATGGTCTTGGAGATGGACGCCGGGTCGATGTCGACATGAATGATTTTGGCGTTCGGACAGAACTTGCTCGCGCCGTTGATCACGCGGTCGTCGAAACGCGCCCCGACCGCTAGAATCACATCGGCGTGGTGCATCGCCAGGTTGGCGGTGTAGCTGCCGTGCATACCGAGCATGCCGAGGAATTGGCGATCGGTGCCCGGGTAACCGCCCAACCCCATCAAGGTGTTGGTCACCGGCAGATTGAGCATTTGCGCCAGCTCGGTCAGCGGCGCCGCGGCACCGCCCATGATGACGCCACCGCCGGAGTAAACGATCGGACGCTTGGCGCTCAGCAGCAGCTCGGCCGCTTTGCGGATTTGCCCGGAGTGACCGCGCAGCGCCGGGCTATAGGAGCGCAACTTGACCTTCTTCGGATAGACGTACTCGAACTTCTCGGCCGGGTTGGTCATGTCCTTGGGAATATCCACGACCACCGGGCCCGGACGACCGGATTGCGCCAGATAGAACGCTTTCTTCAAGACTTCGGGGATTTCCGAGGCGTGCTTGATCATGAAGCTATGCTTCACGATAGGCCTGGAGATACCGATCATGTCGGTTTCCTGGAAGGCATCGGTACCGACCATGTTGCTCGGCACTTGGCCAGAGAGCACGACCATCGGGATCGAATCCATATAGGCAGTCGCAATACCGGTGATGGCATTGGTCGCCCCGGGACCGGAGGTCACCAGCACCACGCCGGCTTTACCGGTAGCGCGGGCATAACCGTCGGCCATATGGGTAGCCGCTTGCTCGTGACGAACCAGGATGTGATTGACTTCCGGTTCCTTGAACAGGGCATCGTAGATATGCAGCAGAGCACCGCCCGGGTACCCGTATATATTTTTAACGCCTTCGTCACGCAGGAAGCGGACGACCATTTCAGCGCCGGATAAAAGCTCCACGTTGTTCACCTCTAAAACGCCAGAAAACCGCCCACAGCGGGACGGCCTAAGATAGGTTTACTGCCAAGCAGAGCATGAGCGACGGTGGTCGCCGACTACGTCAGCTACTACTGAGCAAGTATTGGGAACACCCCAAAGTGTTGCGGGGCTTTCCCACCCAGCGCGAGGTAACGCGTTGCGGGTGTAACAGGTCGGCGCGGGTGTGCGCCTCATGTCTGCTGAGCTAAAGCCTGCTTGCGGCGGACTCCACTACAGCGAACGTGGAATTGTTCGGATTCGCCGGGGGCAAGTCAAGTAATCCGTGATGGATTCTGCAATCTTCTGCGCTAACTGCGTGCGGGATGACGATTCTGCTGTTTTGGTTATAGTAACTAGCAGGTTTTGCAGCTCATAATTTGGCAGCCTACAAAAAGGAAACAGCATGCGCCGTATTATCCTCACTAGCAGCTTGCTACTAGCCCTGAGCGCAACCGCCATGGCCAGCCAGGTATACAAATGGGTCGATGCTCAAGGCGTCACGCATTTCGGTTCACAACCGCCACAAGGCCAGGAAGCGACCAGCATCAATACCTCTGCCGCACCGCCCAAAGCAGCGGAGCAGGAAGCAGAGCCCGTCCCGACGTTCGAAAGCATTGCCGACCCCGAGCAAGCCGCTTTCGATAAGAAGGCGAAGGAAGAGGTCGCGGCTAAGGAAGCTGAACGCAAGAAATACTGCGAAGACGTCCGGACCAATCTGGCGCAGCTGGAAAACAACCCGCGAATTCGCGTGGAAGAGAAAGGCGAAGTACGTCGTTTAAGCGAAGAAGAGCGCCAGCAGCGCATCGCCGATGCCAAAGCCGCGATTGCGGAAAACTGCAAATAATCCAAATGGTGTGACAGTGCTGCATTGCACTGACGGCCGGCGCATGCGGCGATAACCCTCGCCGCCGGTCAATACGCTTCCGCAGTGAATGCGTCCTGCAGCACCCGGCGCGCTAGCAGCGCCATATTTCGCTAGCGCACACCGCCGATCAATCGATCGAACTCACCCAGCAAACGCATAAGCACTTCGGCCTGCTCGTTGCGCGAGCCATACACTTGCTCTGCCATGGGCTGAATCCCGGAAACGCTCGGCAATGCCGCGCCGTTTTCCAGCATGTGCTTCATGCGCGGCAAAAATATCCACTGCAGCCACTGATCGAACGCCATGCTGTCGACGCAGAAAGGCTCCTGACTGGCCAATGCTTGCTCGCTGGGCGGTTCGATTTGCCACCAGCCTTGCACCCGCAGTTCGCGCTCGATCAGCAACAATTGCTGGGCCAGCACCGGTATCCGCGCATCCATCAAAGGCTGACCCGCGCCTGCTCACGGGCCTGGGCCGCGCCAGCCGCGTCGCCCTGCCGCTCACGCGCCTGGGCGATCAGCTCCCACAGACTGGCCTGCAACGCCGGGCGGCCATTGGCATAGCTCAGGCCGCGCCGAGCGAATTGCTCGGCCTGGGCCGCATCGCCTTGCGCCAGTCGCACTTGCGCCAAACGATAGAGCACTTGCGGCTCACGTGGCGCGATGCGTTGAGCACGCTCCAAGCTGGATGCCGCACCGTTCAGATCGCCAGCGCCCTGTTGCTGCTGCGCGGTGCTCAGCAACGCCAGAACCGGGCCGTCCAATTGCTCGTCGGCCGCCAAGCCGCCGCCGCTGGGAATACCACTCGGGGCACTCGGCGCGGGAGCGCTGTAGCCGCCGATGTCAAGCGGCTCGCTGCCTACAGCGCCGCCCGACGGACCGGTTGGCGCGGGGAAGGTCTGAATAGGCGCAGAACTGCCGCCACCTTGAGGCACCATGACCACCACGCCGGCGTCTTCGGGGACGCTTTGCGGCTGTACCGAAGGGGCGCCATAACCACCCGCACCTTCTTGCTGTTCATAGACCGACGAACTGGAATCCACCACCGGGATCGAGCCTCGCGGCACCGAGGTACAGCCACTGAGCACCGCCGAAGCTGCTAAAACTGGAACAAACCACTTAGTCACGTCATACCCTCTTCAATTAGTCCAGCCAGCCGCGTACCCAATCCATCACCGAATCCACCGGCGCTTGCAGACCGCAAGCCGAGCCCGGAGCCGGCTCGCTGCCACGAATATACGGCATCTGCACAGCACCCGGGCAGCTCGGGTCGGAACCCAAACCGCTGCGCGGATCCATCCAGGCCTGCACGATATTGTCGGGCTGCGGCATATCCAACGGCAGCGGGTCGGCCCGGTACATGAAATCGGTCCAGACTTGCAGCGCACCGCTGGCCCCGGTAAAGGGGGTCGGCCCGTTATCGTCCCGGCCCATCCAGACCACTGCTAACAGATCCTGACTGAAACCGGCGAACCAACTGTCGCGCGAATCGTTGCTGGTACCGGTTTTACCGGCCAATGTCAGCGAACCGGGCAGACGGTTATACACCGAGCGTCCAGTACCCTCGCGCAGGGTGCGCTGCATGGCGCTCTGCAACAGGTAAATCGCACCCGCATCGAAACGCTGCTGGATTTGGAATGGATAACGCTTGAGCGGCTCGCCTTCCGCGGTCAGGACGCTGCGAATAGCGCGCAACGGGGTGTTGAAACCGCCGTTGGCGATGGTTTGATACATATCCGCGACTTCCAGCGGACTTAAAGCCCCCGCCCCGAGCAACATCGACGGATAAGCCGGCCATTTCTGCTCGACGCCCAGACGATCAAGGGTTTTGAGCACGGTCGGCACGCCCAGTTCCATGCCCAGCTTGACGCTCGACAGGTTGTAGGAATTGGCCAGGCTTTGATACAGATAAACGCTGCCATGGGCCTTGCGATCGTAGTTTTGCGGCGTCCAAACCTGACCGTCCTGGCCTTTGATGGAGAAGGGTTGATCCTCCAGCCAACTGGTCAAGGTGTACTGACTGGGGCGCTCCAACGCCGCCAGGTAGATCGCCGGTTTGATCAAAGAACCAATCGGCCGGACGGCGTCCAACGCTCGGTTAAAACCGGCAAAACGCGGTTGACGGCTACCGATCAGCACCTGGACCTCGCCGGTTTCCGGGTTGGTGACGACCATACCGGCCTCGACTTCGTCGGCACCTTTGCGCCCGGACATGCGCTTCAGCGAATCGAGCAAGGCAGTCTCTGCCTTGAGCTGCAGGATCGGGTCGAAGCTGGTGAAGATCCGCAACCCTTCCTCGGTCAGATCCTGCTCGCGGTAGTCCTCACGCAACTGGCGCTTGACCAGGTCGAGAAACGCCGGAAACGAGCTGTCGGCCATGCTGCCACGCTGCGTCACACCCAAAGGTTTCTGCTTCGCCGCAGCCGCCTGCTCCTCGGTGACCACGCCCTGCTCGACCAATACATCGAGCACCAGATTGCGCCGCTGCAACGCTCGCTCCGGTTGGCGCCGCGGATTGTAGTAGGTCGGCCCCTTGACCATGCCCACCAGCAACGCCACCTGATCGAGTTTCAGCTCGGATAGCGGTTGGCTGAAGAAATACTGACTGGCCAGACCGAAGCCATGCACCGCACGCTGGCCGTCTTGCCCCAGGAACACCTCGTTGAGGTAGGCCTCGAGGATCTCCTTCTTGTCGTAATGCAACTCCAACAGCACCGCCATCATGGCTTCGGTCGCTTTACGGGCCAGAGTGCGCTCGTTGGTCAGGTAGAAGTTCTTCACCAACTGCTGGGTCAGGGTACTGCCACCCTGCCGCAACTGCCCCGCGGTGGCGTTGATCCACACCGCACGCGCGATCCCCTTCGGCGAGACACCGAAGTGATTGAAAAACTCACGGTCCTCGATCGCCACCAAGGTTTCCGCCAAATAGGGCGGCAGCTGTTCCAGCTTGATCAGCAGGCGGTCTTCCTGATGCGCCGGATACAAGCCGCCAATCAGCATCGGCTCCAGGCGCGCGACAGCCAGATTGCCGCCATTGGCTTGATTAAGGCCGGCTACGTAGTCGCCGGAGAAGCGCACGCGTATGCGCTGGGCAGGTTCGCTGCTTTCATAGAACTGAAAGCCACGGGTATGCAATTCGAGGTTATTGCCGGCAACCGACACCGCGCCAGGGCCATTGACCGAGGTTTCGCGGCGATAGCCGAGCGCGTCCAACTCCTGGAGAAAGTCGGCTTTACTCAGCTTTTGCCCGACGAACAGCTCCAAAGGCCTGGCATAGACCTTGGCGGGCACTGTCCAGCGCTTACCGGAAAACTTCTCCTGCACTACGGCATCGAGGTACACCGCAAACACGGCGAGCACCACCAAACCGACCAGGCCGAGCTTGATAGCCCAGCTGAGCCAGGGACGCATGCCGCGCGAGCGCGGCTTGGAACGGGGACGAGAGGATCGGGAACGAGTCATGGCGCGGCATTATACGCATTTTGCCCGCCACAAGCAGACACAGCCCGGCGGTTTGCACAGCGCTCTAGAGCGGCCATAATGCCCGCCTTCGAATTCGACTGAAAGCCAAGGATCGCCCGTGAGCCAAGCCCTGATCGCCGCCCTGCAAAACCCGGCCCTTTACCCTCACCCGGTGGAGGGTTTCCAGGTTATCGAGACGCATATTTCCTGGGTAGTACTGACCGGTCCCTACGCTTACAAGATTAAGAAGCCGGTCAATTTCGGCTTTCTCGACTTCACCGAACTGAGCGCTCGCGAGCACTTCTGCCAGGAAGAGCTGCGCCTCAACCAGCGCCTGGCTCCCGACCTGTATCTCGAGGTTTTGCCAATCAACGGTAGCGTCGAGGCTCCGCAACTGGCTGGCGACGGACCGGTCATCGAATACGCCCTGAAAATGCGCCAATTCCCCGCGGGCCAGCTGCTCGGCGAACTGCAAGAACGCAGCGAATTGAACGAAGGCCATGTCGACGCGCTGGCCAAGCAAATCGCCGAATTCCACCTCGGCGCGCCGCAGGTGGCCCAGGATCACCCGCTCGGCACGCCGGAAGCGATCATGGCGCCGGTGACGCAAAACTTCGAGCAGATCCGGCCGATGCTCAAGGACCAAGCCGACCTCCTGCAGCTCGACGCCCTGCAAGCCTGGGCCGAAAGCAGCTTCGAACGCCTGCAGCCCTTGCTGGCCCAACGCAAGGCGGATGGTTTTATCCGCGAATGCCATGGCGATATACACCTGGGCAACGCCACGCTGCTGAACGGCGAAGTGGTGCTGTTCGACTGCATCGAATTCAACGAGCCGTTCCGCCTGATCGACATCGCCTCGGACGCAGCCTTCCTCGCCATGGACCTGGAAGACCGCGGCCTCAAACCCTTGGCCCGACGCTTTATCAACAGCTGGCTGGAACATACCGGCGACTATGCCGCCCTGGAGCTGCTGAGCTTCTATAAAGCCTACCGCGCGATGGTCCGCGGCAAGGTCAGTCTGTTCCGCTTCGCCCAGGAGCAGGACGCCGTGCAGCGCGCGGTCATTTTGCGCCAGTACCGTCGCTACGCCGCCCTGGCGGAGAGCTACAGCGCTATTCCGTCGCCCTTGCTGGCGATCACCCACGGGGTTTCGGCGGTAGGTAAAAGCCACGTGGCCATGCGCCTGGTCGAGGCCCTCGGGGCCATTCGTTTGCGTTCGGACGTCGAGCGCAAGCGCCTGTTCGGCGAGCAAAGCGTCGACGCACAACGCCAACTCAGCACCGGCATCTACAGCCATGAGGCCAGCGTGGCGACCTATCAACGCCTGCATCAACTCGCGGATCTCGCGCTGCATGCCGGCTATCCGGTAGTGATCGATGCCACCTACCTCAAGCGGAGTCAACGCCAGGCCGCCGCCCAAGTCGCCGAAGCCAGCGGCGCGCCCTTCCTGGTGCTCGATTGCTGCGCCCCGGATGAAGTGATCGCCAGTTGGTTGGAACAACGTAAAGCCGCCGGGCTCGATCCCTCCGATGCGACCATGGACGTGATCCAAGCACAGCACACGAGCCGCGAAGCCCTGAGCGACGAGGAGTTGACCCACACCAAGCGCGTCAACACCCACGAGAGCGATAGCCTGGACAGTCTGGTCGCGCGCATACGCCAACGCCTGCCGGGTCTGTAAAGGGTCCGCCACCTCCGGCCTCGGCGGGCAGAGCCTGTCGGGGCTTCTATACTGGCAGGGAACCCTTCACAGGAACCCTGTCCATGAGCCAGCCGCGCCAGCTCGACACAGCCCTTTACCGCTTGCTCCGTAGCGACGACGTGAAGGGCTTCAATGCACAGAAACCCAAGGAAGGCGAAGTCGATCTGCGTGGCGGCGACTTCCGCGGTATCGACCTGCGCGCGCTCGATGCCGAGCACATCGATTTCACCAATGCGTACTTTCGTGGCGCCGACCTGCGCGGTCTCGACTTGCGCAGCGCCAAGCTTGAAGGCGCCAGCCTGGCCCATGCACAGATATCCGGCAGCTACTTCCCGGTCGAGCTGAGCGCCGACGAAATCCTCATGTCGGTCAACTTCGGCACGCGCCTGCGCTACAACACCAGGCTATGAACGACGTCACCCGGTTGTTCGGTAGCCGCGCCGACAGTTATGCGAGCTTTCGCCCGCAATACCCAGAGGCGCTATTCACCTGGCTGGCACAACACAGCCCGGCGCGACAACGCGCGCTGGATATCGCCTGCGGCAACGGCCAGGCCAGCGTCCCGCTGCGTCGGCACTTCGCTCAGGTACTGGGCAGCGACAGCAGTGTCGAGCAATTGCTCGCCGCCGAACCGAACGGAGTCGAGCTGTTTGCGGCGCGCGCCGAGGCGCAACCACTCCGCGACGCCAGCCTCGACCTGATCGTGGTCGCCCAAGCCTTGCACTGGTTCGCCACCCCCGCGTTCTTCGACGAAGTCGCGCGCCTGCTCAAACCCCAGGGGCTGTTCTGCGCCTGGTGCTACAGCCTGATGCGTATCGATAGCGATCTGGATGCGCTCATCGATGAGTTTTACTCAGGCACCCTCAACGGCTATTGGCCTGCCGGGCGCCAAAGCGTGGACGCCGGTTATCGAGATATCCAGTCACCCCTCGCGCCGCTCGAAGCGCCGTCGCTGGCACTCGAAGCGACCTGGAGTTTCGACCACCTGCTCGGCTATCTGCGCACCTGGTCGGCCGTGCACGGCTGGGAGCAACAGCACGGCCGCGACCCGGTTGCAGACCTTACGCCCGAATTGCGCAGCGCCTGGGGAAATATCAATACGCCACGTTTTATCCGTTGGCCGCTACACTTCTTGGCAGGCAAACAAAAATAAGTTGTAAACGGGCCATTAGAAGATTCGGCAAGCGCCGCCCCAACCGGGATACGGCGCCCTCAGCGGACTTATCTGCCGTGTTGCGTTGCAGCACGTGGCGCCTCGTACAGGCGTTTTGCAATGGCGTTACCCGCCCCATCGGCCACGTTGGGAGGCTTGATGAACGACGAACTGCAACATTTGAAGAATTTGGGCAAAACTTCGGCCCAATGGCTCCACGCCGTCGGCATTCACAGCGTCAACGATTTGCGCCGATTAGGCGCCGTAGGTGCTTACAGCGCGGTACGGGCACGCGGCTTCAGGGCCTCGAAGGTATTGCTCTACGCCATCGAAGGCGCGTTGCTCGATGTGCACTGGAACGACTTGACGCCTGCGCACAAAGCGCAATTGAATGAACAACTCGAGGCCTGTTCGACGCGCAACAAGAGCTAGCTCACAACCTCCGGATAGAATGATTTACCAAAGGCCTGGTGCCCTTTATTGTCTAAGGGACGGCGCCTTCGTCAGCCAAGCCAGTTCAAGGAATTACGCTCATGTATTTACTCGGGGAGCAACCGGCTTACGCCGACCAACTGATCAATCGATTGCAGAACATCCCCGCTCAACTACTCGACGGCCTGGCCCCCTGCGGCGACCCGCTGGAGTTGGAAAATATCGACGATCTGGCCAAGGTGTTGCCCGGCAATCAACTGTTCATCATCGCCAACGGCTTGCTGCATGCGGTGGTCGATGAGCGCCCGCTGTTCTATCTGCAAGAAGGCGATCTGGTCGGCCTGCGCCAAGGCATTGACATGCCCAGCTGCCGCCTCAGCAGCGAAGAACTTATCAGCCTGGTGCCTTACTCGCGCAGCGACGTGTTCAAGCACATCTATGCCAGCGAACAGCGCCAGGAACTGTTCATCCAGTACCTGATCGGCCACACCGCCCTGCTCTCCGACGCGCTGGCACGCCTCAAACAACCGGAAATCCGTCCGTCGACCGGCTTCCAGCACTTTGCCGCCGGCGAAGAACTGATCCACCAAGGCGACGCCGCCGAACACGTGTTCATCATCATCGAGGGGCATGCCGAGGCCTATGTCGACGGGCATAAGGTCGGCGACGTGCAAAAAGACGAAATCTTCGGCGCCATGGCCGTGTTCACCCGGGAGAGACGCAGCGCCACCGTGCTGGCCAGCGAGCCCTGTACGGTGATGGTGATTCCCAAGGAGCAATTCCTCAGCCTGATGCAGAGCAACCCGCGTATCGCCCATAGCCTGATCGAAAGCATGGCGCGGCGGATCGACCTGCTGAACAAGGAAGTCACCCAATTGCGCATGCCCGCGACTGCGGAATAGAGCCTAAACGGCGCACCCTCGAACCCGGCCACAAGCCGGGTTCGGCGTTTTTGGCGCGAGCTTTCGAGGGCAACGAAAAATACTTTGATCAGGACTGTTGACTTGCAAATGATAATCGATATTATTAGCAACAGCTGGTCGCGAGATCGGTCGATAAGCTCAAGAGCCCTTCAGGCGGGCTCTTCTGGTTATCTCCTCATCAGGCTAATCACGGTTATTGACCCGGCTTTTGCCGGGTCTTTTTTGCCCGCAAGAAAGTGACAACGCAGCGCCCCGCTCAACCAACCCTCGTTCAGTACTCGAGCTTGGCATAGCGCGTCTTGCGCGAGGCCTCGCGCGCCTGTTCGAGCGTATGGATACCGCGCTCGGCGAGCAGCGGGATCAGCTTGAGAAACACCTCACCGGTGACCAGGGCATCGCCCAACGCGGTATGCCGCCCCACCACCTGCACGCCGAGACGCTCGGCGATCCGCTCCAGGCGATGTTCGTCGGCGCCGTGCCCCGGGTGCACCAGCGCCGACAACAACAGGGTATCGAGCACCGGCTGGGTGAAGCGAACGCTGGTCTGTTGCTCCTTGAGTTGCAGAAAGCGCATATCGAAGGCCGCGTTGTGGGCCACCAGCACGGTGTCCGCGGCGAAGCTCTGAAACAACGGCAATACCTGGGCGATATTCGGCTGTCCGGCGAGTTTCTGCGGCGTCAGGCCGTGGATCGCCTGCGACTCGCGCGGGATCGGCCGGTGCGGGTCGATCAATTGCTCGAAGCACTCGTGGGCCAGCAACCGGCCGTTGACGATGCGCGCCGCTCCGATGGAGATGATTTCGTCGCCTGCGGACGGCGCCAGACCGGTGGTCTCGGTATCGAACACCGTATACGTCAACTCGCTCAGCGGTCGCTCGTCGAATGCGGAGCTCTGCCCCGGCCGGCCGAACAGGTCGAAATCGTAATACACCGGCCGCCCCGGCAGCGTCACCGGTGCCGGCGAATGCGGCGCAGTGGTCGGCAGCAGCAGGCAAAGGCGGTTGCGCCCGCTGCCCCGCTCGGCCTGCGACCACAGCTCGCCACCGTGACGTTCGAGCAGCTCCTTGAGCGTGCCGCTGGCCAACTGGGCACCGCCGGGGTCCAACGGTTGATCTTCCCAGCGGTGCAAAAGCCCCGGATCGAGCGACTGCCCGCCCCAACACAGCGCCAGACGGGCGAACCGCCCTACGGAGGAGAGCTCCAGGGCGACCTCGCTCACCCCACAGGCAACCACCAGCGCGTCCATCACCTGGGTCAGCGCCTGCACCAGGGCGTAGCTGTCCAGGCTCAGCCACAGCGGCTCGTCGCTGTCCTGGCAGCGCACACGCAGCCCCAGGGTCGCGCTGAAATTATGTTGCAGGGCGCAAACCAGGTCGCTGGCCGACATTTCCTCCAGCGACCATTGATTGCCCGGCAATTCCCCATGCCGTGCCAGGCCCTGTTCCAGGTTCACCGACAGACGCTCGGCCTCGTCGCGGATGACCTCGCCGAAGCGCTGGCGATGCGCCGCATCCATGGCCGGGTAGCGCTCCAGTGTTTCCGCGGCCGCACGGATATTCGCCAGAGCCGCCCGGCTGCCTTCGGTCAGCTCGCGCAACAGGTGCTCGCGGCGGCTGGCCGACTCGATGCTTTGCGTGACGTCTTCGAGAATCAGCACGAACCCGAGCATCTCGCCCGGCCGCCCCAACACCGGGGCGATGCGCCCGCGCAGCAATTGCCCGGCGCAGCGGGTGACGAAGTGCGCCGCGGTGCTGCGACCTTCCTGCTCCAAGCCTTGGCGCAGCTTGTCCAGGCCGTGGACGATCAAGCGCTGGTCGAGGACGGCGAACAGCGAGCGGCCAAGCCCCACCGCGCCGCTCTCGCGCCCCTCGAACAGTTGGCTGGCCTGGGGGTTATAGAGCAGGATGCGGCCCTCGAGATTGCACACCAGCACACTTTGGGCGAACTCGGACATCAGCGCCGCGAGGTGGTTTTTTTCCTGTTCCAGCCGCGCATTGGCGTGCGCGATGCGCCCCTCGATATCCTGGCGCTGCGCGTCGTAGGCCGCGGCGAAGTCGTTCAGCGCATGGCCCAACCGGCGCATGGCTTTGGCGCCGCCGATGGCCACGCGGTGCTGCGGATTGACCCGGTGGATGATCCCGACCTGTTCTTCCAGGCGCTTGGCGACTGCCGGATAAGCGCTCTGCCATAAGCGCAACAGCATGCCGAGCAGTACCAACGGCAGCAGGCCGAGCAGCGCCAGCAAGGCGCCGCGGCCATCCAACAGGGCCAACAACGACTCGCGTTGCGCCTCGTTCAGATCGAGCCATAACGGCAACCCGATCAGGCCGAACACGCAGCCGAACAGACCGTAAAGCGCCGCGAGCCGCAGGGCGAAAGCCAACCCGGTACGCATCGCCTAGGTATCCGCCAACAGCGTGCGGACCTGCGCCAACAAATCCTGGGTCGAAAACGGCTTGCTGATATAGGCATCGGCGCCGAGCGCCAAGCCCTTGCTCACCTCAACCTCGCGGCCCTTGGCCGTCAGCATGACCACCCGCACCCGCTGTAGATCCGGGTGTTCGCGGATTTTCTGGCACACATCGAAGCCGCTCAAACGCGGCAGCATCACATCGAGCAGCACCAGGTCGGGCGGTTGCCGCTCGATCGCTTCCCACGCCTCTTGGCCATCGTGGGCGATGCGCACCTGATAGCCGGCCTGTTCGAGCAAAAACTCCAGGGAAACCACGATGTTCGGCTCGTCGTCGACGACCAGTACGCTCTTGCTCTTGCTCATGCTCCGTCCTCCGTCTCAGGGCCCGTTAACGGCAAGGTGAAGAAAAAGCTCGCGCCCTCGCCCGGTGCGCTGCGCAGCCACAGACGGCCGCCGAAATGCTCGATGATCTGCCGGCTGATCGGCAATCCCAGTCCCGTGCCCTGGGGTTTTTCCGTGAGGTTGTCACCGGTCTGGCGAAATTTCTCGAAGATCGTCTGGTGATCCTCCGCGGCGATGCCGCAGCCGTTATCGCGCACCTCCACCTGCAATGCCCGCGGCAGCAGCTGCACGGCGATGGCGATCCGTCCCGTCTCGCGGTCGCAGAATTTGACCGCATTGCCGATCAGATTGAGCAACACCTGCAACAGCCGGTCGCGGTCGGCCAAGACCGCCGGCACCCGCGGCGGCAATTCGAGGTCGAGCGCCACGCCCTGCTCGTGCAGCAACTGGCTGGTGGTGGCCACGGCATCCTCGATCACCTCTTTCAGATCGAGCGCGCTGGCATGCCATTCGGCGCGGCCCGACTCCAGCTTGGCCAGATCCAACACCTGATTGATCATCCGCGTCAGGCGCTCGCTCTCCTTGACGATGATCGCGATAAAGCGCGCGCGCTGCGCCGGGTCGAGCTCGGGATTGTCGTTGAGGATTTCCGAGAAGGCGCGGATCGAGGTCAGCGGCGTGCGCAGCTCGTGGGTCACGGTGGAAATGAAGTCGTCCTTCAGCCGATCGAGTTCCTGCAAACGCGCATTGGCCGCACGCAGCTCGCCGGTGGCGGCTTCCAGCTCGCGCGACTGCTGCTCCAGGCGACGGCTGTAGGCCAGCACCTGGGAAGCCTCGTCGAGAATGCCGAGCACTTCATCCATGCCCAGCGGCTCTTCCTGCACCACCGAGGCTAGCATCACCCGCGCCGAGGCCGTGCCGATGGCACCGGCCAATTGCTGCTCGGCGAACTGCACCAGGCCGGCGTCCGGCAACAGTTCGGCGCTGGACGGCACGCCGCGCTGCGCGGCGTAGCCGGTAAAAGCCTCGGCGGCGCGCGCCGGGCCGAGAAAGCGGCCGACCAGGGCGATCACCTCACTCACCGAGGCATTGCCGCGCCACGGGCTGGAACCGCGCCCGGCGACCTTGATGGCATCGACGAACAGCAGCGCCTGGGCCTGCTCGCGACTGCTCTGGCGGCTGAACAGCGACACCCCGACATAGGCGCCGAGATTGCCCAGCAGGCTCCAGAACAGCGAGTGGCCGATCTCGTCCAACCCCTCCAGACCGAACAGCGCCAGCGGCTTGAGCCAGGCGATTGCCAGCGGCCCCTGCTCGATAAAACTCAAGGGCAGCCAGCCGGACTTGGCGAACGCCGGCAGCAACAGCGTGTACAGCCAGAGCACAAAGCCCAGGCACAAGCCGCTCAGGGCGCCGCTGCGGGTGCCCTGCTTCCAATACATGCCGCCGAGCATCGCCGGGGCGAATTGCGCCACCGCGGCGAACGACACCAGGCCGATCGACACCAGCGCATAGGCCTCGCCGGCCGCCCGGTAGTACAGGTAGCCGAGCAGCATCAGCAGCAGGATGGCGCCACGGCGGATGCCCAGCAGCAGCCCCGACAGGTCGCGGTGTTGCGCCAGACCCAGGGCCTTCCAGCGCAGCAGCAAGGGCATCGCCAGGTCGTTGCAGATCATCGTCGAGAGGGCGATGGTCTCCACTATCACCATGCCGGTGGCGGCCGACAGCCCACCGATAAACACCAGCAATGCCAGGGCCTCCTGCTTATGGGCCATGGGCAAGGTCAGCACGAAGGTATCGGCGTCCACCGTGCCGGCGGGGAAATGCATGAGTCCGGCGAAGGTGATCGGCAGGACGAAGATATTGATCGCCAGCAGGTACAGCGGAAACAGCCAGATGGCCTTGACCAGGTGGTTTTCGTTGACGTTCTCCACCACGCTGATCTGGAACTGCCGGGGCAGAAACAGCAGCGACAGCATCGACAGAAAAATCAGCGCACCCCAGGAACCATAGCTACCGGACGCGCCACCGAGGCTCAGCAAACGGTCGATATCGGGCAGCTCGGCGGCATGCGCGAACAGGTCGGCGAAGCCGTGGTAGAGGCCGAAGGTAACGAACACCCCCACCGCGACAAACGCCAGCAGCTTGACCAGCGACTCCAGGGCGATGGCCGCCACCATGCCCTCGTGGCGCTCGGTGGCGTCCAGATGGCGGGTGCCGAAGACGATGGTGAACAGCGCCAGCAGCAGCGCCACGTAGAGCGCGGTGTCCTGCAACGGGCCGAGCGCCTGGTCCTGGTTCGGCATGCGGATCGCCGGGTACTGCCAGAGGATCAGGAAACTGCTCGATACCGCCTTGAGTTGCAGGGCGATATAGGGAATCACCCCGATCACCGCGATCAACGTCACCAGGCCGCCGAGCAACGCGCTCTTGCCATAGCGCGCGGCGATGAAGTCGGCGATCGAGGTGATGCGGTTGGCCTTGCTGATGCGGATCATCTTGCGCAGCACCAACCAGAACAGCGCCGCCATCAACGTCGGCCCGAGGTAGATCGGCAGGAAACCGACACCGCTGACCGCCGCCCGGCCGACGCTGCCGTAGAAGGTCCAGGAGGTGGCGTAGACCGCCAGCGACAGTGCATAGATATAGGGGTTGGCGATGAGCGAGCGGCCGGCGTCGGCGCGCTTGTCGCCCCAATAAGCGATGGCGAACAGGGCGCCCAGGTAGACGCAGGACGTCAGCAGGATCAGGCCACCGAGCGGCATGGCGGCGCCTCAGCGCTTCGAACGCTCGATGACCAGGATCATCGAGACGATCAGCAGCGCCCAGGCGCCGAACAGATAGGCGAACAGCCGCGGGATGCCGAACACCTCGCCGCCGCCATCGAACAACGCCAACAGCGGGTAGCTGAACAGCAGACAGCCGAGCAAGAACAACGCCACCAGTCGTTGCGCCCAGAGTGTGCGATGGACCATAGCCCTTACCTCCCTGCCGCGCCGCGGCTGTGAGATTAAGACTAAGTGTGGTCGATTATTGGCCGCGCGCCGCACGACCATGGTCGCAGCCATAACGCCGGTGCGGCTGCTTTGCGTAGCCCGGATGAAATCCGGGGAACGATCTTCGCCGCAAAAAGCCCCCGGATTGCATCCGGGCTACGGAGAGCGCAACCCCGTAGCCGGATAAACGCAGCGCAATCCGGGGACAGGGACGGGGTTGCCCCGCCTAGCGGCTCAGCCACCGAAGTTGGCGCAGTGATCCTGCTCCGGCACCGCCGCGGTGTACCAGACGAAATCCGCCGCGTTCGCCTCGACCGAGGCGCCCACTTCGGCGAGCATCAATACCAGGCCGCCCGCCGGTTCGCCCAGGTCGCGCAGGTGCAGGGGCACGCCGAGGTCGCGACGCACGTGGTAGGCGCCGGCCAGCAGCAGGCTGGGTTCGGGCGCGGCGAGCAGCGCCTCGGCCATACGCCGGTCGCGCTGCTGTTGCACGGCAAGCATCGCCGGCAGCTGGCTTTCCGGCAGCTTGCCGCAATGCGAGTCGCGGATTTGCGCCAGCAGCGCTTCGCGTACCGCTTCGGCAGTCGAGGCGGCGCCGGTCAAACCTGGACGCTGGCGATAGATGGCGAGTATTTCCGCGCGATCCAGATTGGCCGCCGACAGTGGATAGGGCTGCGCCAGCGCATGACGCAGCAGCGGCCCGTAGAGCGTCCAGTCCCAGCCCTTCTGCCAATTCAGCGCAGCCGGTAGGTCGTCGATAGGCTCACCAGCCGCCAGCTGAGCGCGCACGGCGTCGACACTGCCTTGCTGGGCCGGGGCGAGCATTTCCAGCAGCAGGCTGCCCTGCGCCCGCTGCGCCGCCAATGCCTGCAATAGCCAGAGTTGCAGGGCGTGGTGATCGGGATTGTCGTGCTGCTCGCCAACCAGCAGCCGTGGCGCCTCGGCCAGACGCTCCACCAGTTGCTGCGGGCTGAGCGTCTCACCGCTGCGCAGATCGACGATCCGCCCCAGTTCGACATGTTCGCGCCCTTGCGGGCTCTGCCAGGCGGGCAATGGCGGCAAGGCGGCCTGACAACCTGCCAGCAGGATTACGGCGAACAGCACAAACATGCGCATAACAGAGTTCCTTTAAGTTTCAGCAGTCGCTGGAAATCAGCGCGCCACGATTAGCGGGTGGCCGCGTTCCGGGTGGCGCTGCACCAGCACCTCCAGGCCGAACACCGCTTGCAGTGGCTCGGCCCGCAGCACCTGCTCCGGGCTGCCCAGAGCATAGGGACGGCCGCGCTCGAGCAGCAGCAGGCGGTCGCAGTAGCGCGCCGCCAGATTCAGGTCATGCAGGATCACCAGCACCGCCGCGCCCTGCTCGGCGAATGCGCGCACCGCTTGCAAGGTGGTGTGCTGATGCAAGGGGTCGAGCATCGAGGTCGGCTCGTCGAGCAACAGCACTTGCCCCGCCCCGCCCGGCCACAGCTGCGCCAACACCCGGGCCAGATGCACGCGCTGGCGTTCGCCGCCGGACAGTGCCAGGTAGCTGCGTTCGGCCAGGTGCAAGGCGTCGGCCGCTTGCAGCGTCGCGCGTACGATCTGCTCGTCGCACAGGCGCCCGCTGGCATGGGGCAAACGGCCCATGGCCACGACTTGGTCGACACGGAAGGCGAAGTTCAGCGTCGAACTCTGCGGCAGCACCGCCAGACGCTGTGCCCGTTCGCCGCCGGGCCAGTCGCTCAAACGCCGCTGATCCAACCAGACCTCACCACGCGCCGGCGCCAACTCGCCGCTGAGAGCGCCGAGCAAGGTGCTCTTGCCGGCGCCGTTCGGGCCGAGCACGCCGAGCACTTCGCCGGGCTGCAACGCCAGCTCGACGCCCGCCAATACCGTGGCGCCGCCGCGCTCGACCGTCAGATCGTCCGCACTCAGCATCAGTTGCGCTCCCTGACCAATAGATAAAGAAAGAACGGCGCACCGATCAACGCAGTGACGATGCCGATCGGCAATTCGGCCGGAGCCAGCAGCAGGCGCGCGGCCAAGTCGGCGAGCAACAATAGGCTGGCGCCGGCCAGGGCCGAGGCCGGCAACAGCACGCGGTGGTCCGGGCCGACCAGCAGGCGCATCAAATGCGGCACCACCAGGCCGACGAAACCGATCATCCCCGCCGCTGCCACCGCCGCGCCGACGCCCAGTGCGGTACAAAACACCAGCTCGCGCTTGATCCGTTCGACCGCGAAACCGAGATGGCGCGCCTCCGACTCGCCGAGCAGCAGCGCGTTCAACACCTTGGCCCGGCGCGGCAGCCACAGCGCCACGGCGGCTGTGACCAGCAACAGCGGCCACAAGCGCGCGTAGCTGGCACCGTTAAGGCTGCCGAGGTTCCAGAACGTCAGGGTGCGCAGGGTGGAATCATCGGCGAGATAGGTGAACAAACCGATGGCCGCGCCGGCCAGGGCGGTCAGCGCGATACCGGCCAGAAGCATGGTCGCCACGCTGGTTTCGCCGTTACGTCGGCCCAGGCGATAGACCAGCGCGGTAACGCCGAGGCCGCCGAGGAAAGCACTGAACGACAACAGATAGGGCGCGAACGCCTCGGGCAAGCCACCGAGCGCCGCGCCGCCGACTATTGCGATGGCCGCGCCCAATGCCGCGCCGCTGGACACCCCGACCAGGCCGGGGTCGGCCAACGGGTTGCGGAACAAGCCCTGCATCGCCACCCCGCACAGCGCCAGCACCGCGCCCACCGTCAGCCCGAGCAGGGTGCGCGGCAGGCGGATCTGCCCGAGGATCAGTTCGGCCTGTTGCAGTTGCTCGCCGCCCACCGGCACACCGAACAAACGCAGCGCGGCGCTCAGGGTATCGGCCAGGGGCAGGCTGACCGGCCCGAGCGCCAGGGACAACCAGAGCGCAAGCGCGAGCAAAAGGCCCAGTGCGATAAACAATGAGCGCGGCTGAATGACTGGATTCATGGCGTGGGCTTGGCTTCGGCGATCAGGGGTTGGCTGGCAGGATAAAAGGCTGCGGACAGCACCGCCAGCCCATCCGCCATGCGCGGGCCGAAACCACGCGCCTGTCGGTCGACCGGACGCCGCGGCGGGCGCTACGCCGGCAAACTTGAGTGGCGTCTGGGCTCGTCCGGGGCCTGCTTGGCGCACGGACGCCCCAAGCTCTTCCACTTCCGCGGCAGCCCGGCATAATGCGCGCCTGTCGTGGAGGTACCTATGTTGCTGTTATGCCCAACGGAATACCTGGCGGAAGGCCAGAGCCGTGGTTTCGAAATCGAGGGCGAGAAGCTGTTCGCCGTGCGCAAGGACGGCCAGGTCCACGTCTATCGCAACCGCTGCCCGCACAAGGGCATCTCCCTGGAATGGCTGCCGGACCAGTTTCTCGACGCCAGCGCCAGCCTGATCCAATGCGCCACCCACGGCGCACTGTTCCTGATCGACAGCGGCGAATGCGTCGCCGGCCCTTGTGCCGGGCAATCCCTCGAAGCGCTGGCCTGCATGGAAAACAGCGAAGGGATTTGGCTGATTTCGTAGCCCGGATGAAATCCGGGAAATATCTTGCAGCCAGCACCGTTCCCGGATTGCATCCGGGCTACCAGAGCTATGTAGGCTGGATCGGGGCGCGTAGCTGACGCTTCACCCATCCACCAACTGCCATGGTGGATGAAAAAAGCGTCATCCACCCTACAGCGGTTTCGGTCGCTGGACTGGCTTACCAGCGCACATCGAGTCTCGTAGCCCGGATGAAATCCGGGGGAATCCTACGGCGAACACCGCTTCCGGACCGCATCCGGGCAACAACGGATTCGGTTTTCTGTAGTGGTTTATAAATGCACTTCGAGCCGACGCACCAGCTCAACTCCCTGCGGGTTGATCTCGGCGCCGTAGGCCAAGACCTCGACACCGGCCTCGACCGCATCGCGCAGGGCCGCGGCGTAGGCCGGGTCGATTTCCTCGGCGGGGCGCACCGCGTCGATCTCGCTGAGGTTGACGCAATACAGCTGCACCGCACGGATACCGGCGCGGGCCAGGGCGGCGAGCTCGCGCAGGTGCTTGGCGCCGCGTTCGGTGCGGGCATCGGGAAAGGCCGCGACGCGGGTATCGGCAAAGCCCAGGGTCACGCTTTTCACCTCGACGAAGGCCGTACCGCTCGGGTACTCCAGGCAGAAATCCACCCGGCTGCGCTCCTGACCGTAGGGCACTTCGCGTTTCAGCGCGGTGAAACCGGCCAACTCGGCGATCAGCCCGGCACGCAGGGCTTCCTCGACCAGGCCGTTGGCCCGCGCGGTGTTGATCACCGCCAGACGGCCATGGGGCGTTTCGCCGATTTCCCAGGTGCCCGGCAGCTTGCGCTTGGGGTCGTTGGAGCGGCTGAACCAGACCTGCGCGCCCTCGCCCATGCAGTTGAGCATCGAGCCGGTGTTGGGGCAGTGAATGGTCAACAGCTCGCCGCTGGCGGTCTCGATATCGGCGAGAAAGCGCTTGTAGCGGCGCAGCAGGGTGGCCTGTTCGAGTCGCGGCTCAAAGCGCATCGGCGCGCCAGCTTTTCAGGCCGCGGGCGATACGCTCGACCGCCTGCTGCAGGCGCGGCAAATCCTGGGTGTAGGCGAAGCGCACATGCTGGGCGGCCAGGTTTCGCCCGAAATCCAGGCCGGGGGTAAAGGCCACGTGCTCGGTTTCCAGAAAATGCTGGCAGAAGGCGAAGGCATCGCCGCCGAAGGCGCTGATATCGGCATACAGATAAAAGGCGCCTTCCGGCTCCACGGCGATCTTGAAGCCCAGCTCGCGCAACGCCGGCAACAGGAAATCGCGACGCCGGGCGAATTCATGGCGGCGCTGTTCGAGAATCGCCAGAGTCTGCGGCTCGAAGCAGGCCAGCGCGGCGTGCTGGGCCATGCTCGGCGCGCTGATATAGAGGTTCTGCGCCAGCTTCTCCAGCTCCGGCACCGCCGCCGGCGGCGCCACCAGCCAGCCCAGGCGCCAACCGGTCATGCCGAAATACTTGGAGAAGCTGTTGAGCACGAAGGCCTCGTCGTCGACTTCCAGCACGCTGGCGGCGTCCACGCCATAAGTCAGGCCGTGGTAGATCTCGTCGACCACAAGATGTCCGCCACGCTCTTTCAAGCCCAGGGACAGCCCAGCCAGTTCTTCACGCGTGAGCAAAGTGCCGGTCGGGTTGGCCGGCGACGCGACCAGCGCACCGACGCTGTCCTGATCCCAATGCCGTGCGACGAGTTCGGGCGTCAGTTGATAACGCACCTCCGGCCCGACGGGTACGAGCTGCGCCGCGCCTTCGACCAGGCGCAGAAAATGCCGGTTGCACGGATAACCCGGATCGGCCAGCAACCAGTGTTTACCAGGGTCGACCAGCAAACTGGCGGCCAATAGCAGCGCTCCGGAACCGCCCGGGGTTATCAAAATCCGTTCAGGGTCTATGCTCAATCGATAACGTTGCGCGTAGAAGCCGGCAATCGCTTCGCGCAGAGCTGGCAAACCGCGGGCCGCGGTGTAACGGGTATGGCCATTGGCGAGCGCCGCCTGGCCGGCGGCCACAATGGGCGCGGCGGTGGTGAAATCCGGCTCGCCGATTTCCAGGTGGATCACATCGTGGCCAGCGGCCTGCAACTGATTGGCGCGCGCCAGCAATGCCATCACGTGAAAGGGTTCGATGGCGCGGCTGCGAGCACTGTAGGACTGGGCCATGGACCTGCCTTGAAAGAAATAGAGGGCGGATTCTAACCAACCGTCATGCGAAACGGCAGCCACCACGACAGCCGGGAGTGGCGCGGTTTGAGTTGTTCTGGTAAGTTCGCCCGCTTGCAGCCGCAGGGCCAAATAAAATCGGCAAGGGACACCGTCCTGCGCAATGGATTAGTGAGAGTGAGAGGCGGTCATCCATGCCCACCAAAGCAAAAGCAACAGCTAAAAGCAGCCAGCTGACTCGTGGCTTCGAACCCTATCCGGAAACGAAGGGCGAAGAGTACATGAGCGAGCAGATGCGCGCCCACTTCACCGGCATCCTCAACAAGTGGAAGCTGGAATTGATGCAGGAAGTCGATCGCACCGTGCACCACATGCAGGACGAAGCGGCGAACTTCCCCGATCCGGCGGACCGCGCCAGCCAGGAAGAAGAATTCAGCCTGGAACTGCGTGCCCGTGACCGCGAGCGCAAGCTGATCAAGAAGATCGACGAAACCCTGCAGTTGATCGAAGACAACGATTACGGTTGGTGCGACTCCTGCGGCGTCGAAATCGGCATCCGCCGGCTCGAAGCCCGCCCCACCGCCACCCTTTGCATCGATTGCAAAACCCTGGCGGAAATCAAGGAAAAGCAGATCGGTTCCTGATCTGACCCAAGGGGTGCTTCGGCACCCCTTGTTGTTTCCGCCTTCCGGTCTCGCTCGCCCGCATGAACACGCCCGCCTATATCGGTCGCTTCGCTCCTACCCCTAGCGGTTATCTGCATTTCGGTTCGCTGGTCGCAGCGCTCGCCTCCTACCTCGACGCCCGCGCGGTGGGCGGCCGCTGGCTGCTGCGCATGGAAGACCTCGACCCGCCGCGGGAAGTGGCCGGCGCGCAGCAGGCGATCCTCACTACCCTGGAAAACTACGGCCTGCATTGGGACGGTGAACTGGTACGGCAAAGCGAGCGCCACGACCAATACGCCGCGGTGCTCGATGGGTTGCTGGCCAGCGGTATGGCCTACGCCTGCACCTGCTCGCGCAAGCGCCTGGAAGGCTATCAGGGCATTTATCCGGGTTTCTGCCGCGAGGCCGGGCAGGCCCGCGAGAACGCGGCTATCCGCCTGCGCGTACCCGAGCGGCGTTATGGCTTCGACGACCGGGTGCAAGGCCACTACGACCAGGATCTGGGCCGCGAAGTCGGCGACTTCGTGGTGCAACGCCGCGATGGCCTCTATGCCTATCAGCTCGCGGTAGTGATCGACGATGCCTGGCAAGGCGTGACCGACGTGGTGCGCGGCGCCGACCTGCTCGACTCCACGCCGCGCCAGCTGTACCTGCAAGAGCTGCTCGGCGTGGCGCAACCGCGCTACCTGCATGTGCCGCTGATCATCCAGCCCGATGGCCACAAGCTCGGCAAATCCTACCGCTCGCCGCCCTTGCCGGCCGACCAGTCCACGCCCTTGCTGATTCGTGCCCTGCGCGCCCTCGGTCAGCCGTTGCCCGAGGATGCGGCGTATGGCCAACCCGGCGAGTTGCTTCTGTGGGCCAGCCGGCACTGGAATGCCGACCTTATCCCACGCACTCGCACCCTCGCCGAGGCGCAGCTGCGCTGAAGCCTCCGGGCAAAATCAAGCTATCGCTAATGGCACATTGATATTGTTGGCGGAAAATGCATATCCTGAACTCCGGGCGCGCGGAGTTCAGCCATGCAACCCAACCAGCCACCCCAGCAGCCGGAGTTGTTCGCGCTCTGGCGCGAAGCTCGAGATTGCCGTAATCGCACCCGGCTGGGCGGCATTTACTATCTGCTGGCCTGGCTGCTGATCTGGCTGTTCAGCGACGCGCCCAGTGAGCAAATGGCTTTGGGGCTGTCGCTCAGCATCCTCTTTGGCCTGCTGTTCGCCCTGCGCCTGACCCATCGACTGCCTAGCGCGGACAGCCTGCCCGCCCTGCAGCACTGGCTCGATCGGCATTGGCTGTTGCTCCATCTGACGGTATGCGTCTGGGGGCTGTTGCAAGCCTGGGTGCTGCTGCGTCCGGACCTTCAGGACGCGCGCTTGATCGCGATATTCGGCACCGTCGCCTTCAGCACCGCCATCGTGTTCAACTTTCCGATGCGCAAAGCCCCCGTGCACCTGGCCATCGCGCTGGTGCATCTGCCCGGGCTGCTGGTGTTGGCGCTGGATTGGCAGGAACACCGCGCACTTCTGCTCGCCATACTCATCTACCTCAGCCACCTGCTGTTGGCCTTGGGCCGCGGCCACCGTGAATACCGCGCCAACCTGGTCATGGAGCACGAGCTGGTGCTGCAACGCGCCAACCTGGAACGGCTCAGCCGCACGGACAGCCTGACCCAGCTGGGTAACCGCTACCTGTTCAACAACCTGTTCCCGAGCATGGTCGCCAGTTGCAAGCGCCAAGGCAGCCCGCTGGCGCTGGTGTTGCTGGATATCGACTTCTTCAAGCAGGTCAACGACCAGCACGGCCATGGCATGGGCGATACCTGCCTGTTCGCTTTCGCCGAGCGCATGCGCCAAGTCTTTCGCCGCGACAGCGATTCCCTGTTACGCCTCGGGGGCGAGGAGTTTGGCGTGCTGATGCCGGGCACCAGCGAGGAGCAGGCCCGACAACTGGCCGAGGATTTTCGCCACGCGCTGGCCGAGCATGGCCTGGAAATCCAGGGCCAACGCCTGCCTTTGACCGCCAGCCTCGGCGTCGGCTGCTTCATGCTTGGCGTGGATGCCGACGCGGACGCCTTCTTCAAACGGGTCGACAAGGCGCTCTACCGGGCCAAACAGGAAGGCCGCGATCGTTTGGTCATAGCCTCGACCAGCGATTGACCCGCGATGCCCGTGAATCGGGCAAGAAGCCGCGCGACAACTAAACTGATAGCACAGCGCCTCTATCTGCCGCGCACACCCGTTCGCGAGGTCCACCGTGGATGCATTCTCGCCCCTCAGCGACTTCTGGGCCCTGCCCGGAGTCGCGGTCAACCTCACCCTGTTTTTCAATATGCTCGGCGCCCTGCTGCTCGGCCTGCTGGTCGGCTACGAACGCTCCTACCACGGCCGCGCCGCCGGCATGCGCACCTACGGCATGGTGTGCATGGCCTCGGCCGCGCTGACGGTGCTGTGCATCTACCCCGAACATTGGTACGGCGGGCATTTCGCCGGGGCGGTCGACCCGACCCGGGTGATCCAGGGCATCGTCACCGGCATCGGCTTCCTCGGCGCCGGGTTGATCATGAAGGACGGCATGAGCATCAGCGGCCTGACCACCGCGGCGTCGATCTGGGCCTCATCGGCCATCGGCGTGCTGGTCGGCGTCGGCTTCTATGGCGCGGCTATCCTGCTCAGCCTGATCTCCGCCGCCCTGATGATGTGGGGCGCCAAGCTGGAGGCCCGGCTGCCGGCGCGCCCGGCCATCGCCATCGTCCTGCGCTTCGCCCCCGGCTTCACCCGACCGCGCGAAGACGTGTTGCGGCAGATCGCCCGCGAGCGCGGCTATGTGATCGCCAGCGGCACCTTCTCGGTGGCCTACGAACAAGGCCAACTGGAATGGCGCTTCGTCGCCGTCGCGGTGGACGGCCAGAAAAGCGCCAAGATCAACGTCATGGCCGACGAATTGATGGGCCTGGAAGGCGTGGCGAAATTCCAGATGAGCCATGCGCGTAATTGAGCGAGCGCGCAGCCGTCACAGCACCATGGAAACCGCGACGACGAGCATGCACAGGCCGAACACGTAGCCTTGTATGCGCATTGCCCGCGGCGTTTTCAGGCGGCTGAACAGCAACTGCCCACCATAAATCCAGAAAAAATGGCAGGTCAGGCCGACCGCCAGGAACACCGCCGTCATCTGCCATACCTGGCTGGACAAGGGCAGCGACGGGCTGAGGAACTGCGAGAACATCACCAGAATCATCGAATGCACTTTGACGTTCAGCGACAGCGCGACGAAACCGTCGACAAAGCTCAGCGGACGCAGGTCCTGCTGATCGGCCAACGTCGACGCACGGAAGAAGCACAGCGCCAGATACAGCAGATACAGGGTACCGCCCCACTTCAGCACTTCATAAGCGACGGGGTAATGTTGGAAAACCTGGGTCAGGCTGAATCCATAAATCAGACACCAGAGCAGGTTACCGGCCTCGAAGCCCATCCAGAACGGCACCGAACTCTTGACCCCGAAGCGGCCGCCGGATGCCGCCAGAATCGTATTGCCCGGCCCCGGGCTGGCGATCATCGGTACCGAATACCCCAACAGCAAAACCCATACGTCCCATGCGATCATGCGCGCCTTCCTTCTTCGGCCTTGTAGTGCCCGCGCGACGAAGCGCTTTCGCCTCTCCTGCGCAGGATGAGCGCCGATTACAGCCGACTTCAAAGGCCCGGCAAAACGACGTATTCTCGGCCAGCAGATAAGAAAAACTAATCCAAGGTCGCACCATGCCCCGTCGTCTACCGCCGCTCAACGCCCTGAAAGCCTTCGAGGCCGCCGCCCGGCATTTGAACTTCACCCATGCCGCGCAAGAACTCCATGTGACCCAGGCGGCGATCAGCCATCAGGTCAAGCATCTGGAGCAATGGCTGGCGTTGCAATTGTTCGAGCGCAAAGGCCGCACGCTGACGCTGAGCGTTCACGGCAAAGCCTATCTGCGTGACCTGTCGGAACTGTTCGACGCGCTGGCCGCCGCCACCGCGCGACTCGGCGATAACGCTGTGGCCGGCCCGCTGCGCATCACCGTGCTGCCGTCGTTCGCCAGTAAATGGTTGTTACCGCGCCTGGGCCGTTTCCATGCGGCGCACCCGGAAATCGAGGTGCAGATGTCCACCAGCGTGGATCTCTGCGACCTGCCGCGCAGCGACTACGACCTCGGCATCCGCTCCGGCCTGGGCCGCTGGCCCGGCTTGCAGGCGGAGCTGATCGCCCATGAACGACTGGCGCCGCTGTGCAGCCCGGCGTTGCTGTCGAGCGCCGCCCCCTTGAAGGCTATCGCCGATCTCCACCAACACACCCTGCTACATGATCGGCCGGGCGAACAATGGCAGCGCTGGCTGGACTCGGTCGGCGCGGTCGGCATAGACGCCCGGTCGGGGCCGGGCTTCAGCGATTCCGCTCTGGTCTTGCAAGCGGCGATCGATGGCCGCGGCGTGGCCATGGGCCGTCTGTTCCTGGCCGCCGACGACCTCGCCGCCGGCCGCTTGGTCAAACCCTTCGCGCAGCAGTTGGCCAACGACTTCAGCTACTGGCTGGTTTACCCCAAAGCAGCGGCGAGCAAGCCGCGGGTAGCGGTGTTCCGCGCCTGGTTGCTGGCGGAAGCCGAGCAGTGCGCCCAAGCGGCGACGGGCGCATAAGCGGCTCAGGCATGCCCCTCTCAGACATGGCCGCGCCTCAGCCTTGGCTGCGCCGGGCGGGCTTATTGCACAGGTTTATTGCAGAAGTAGATACCGCCGATCACCAATAGACCGCCCAGCAGCATCGGCGGGCTCAAGCGCTCGCCCAGCAGCAACAAGCCGAGCACGACCGCCGACAGCGGGTTGAGCGCGATAAATACGCCGGCGCGGGTCGCACCGATTTTCTGGATGCCGTCGTAATACCAGATGTATGCCAACGCCGAGCCGATCACCCCGAGGTACAGCAGGCTCAACAGCTGGTCCTGCCGGATCTCGCCGATCGCCGCCCGGCTGATATCGCCATGCAGCAGTGCGGCGCAGCACAGCATCAGGGTGCCGGCGATAACCGAATAAGCGACGGTGTGCAGCGCGCCGATTTCCCTCACGAGCCGCTTCGAGCAGACGCTGTAGAGCACCCAGCTCAGCACGCAGCCGAGGATCAGCGCATCGCCGATCCACGCCCGGGCCACGGGTTGCAGGGCCGCGGCATCCTTACTGACGATCACAGTCGCGGCGCCGGCGACGCAAGCGGCTATGCCCACGACCTTGCCGGCGCCGGGCTTCTCCTTGCCGATGGTGAAAGCCGCCAGGGCGATCAGTGCCGGGTTGAGCGCAACGATCAAGGAGGCACGGGAGGCGTTTATATGCTGCAGGCCGTAAAAGAAGAAAATGTTGTAGGCGAAAATGCCGAAGAAGCCCAATGCGACGACCGTGAATAGCTGCCGAGCGGTCAAGCCGATAACCAGCTGCCTGCGCATCGCCAACACCGCCATCAGCGTGGCACTCGCCAGGACGAAACGCAGGCAGGCGGACAACAGCGGCGCGATATCGGCCGCTATGTATCTGCCGGCGACGAAGGTGCCGCCCCAGATGCACGAGACCATCACCAACTTCGCGTACACGGAATACCCCGTGACACTGGGCGCTATAACCGCTGTGTTGTGCATGTTTATCCATCCGTTTATGAGCCGAACACCTTGCCCATACGTTAATGCTCATGCTTACTCATGGAAAAATTAGCGATTACTCATGACAGATCAGCGATGAGCGAGCATCCATGACCTTCACCCAGCTGGAAATCTTTGTCCTGGTGGCCGAGCTGCGCGGCTTCACCTCGGCAGCCATGCGCCTGTCCATCAGCCAATCGGCGGTATCCCACGCGATCAAAGCCCTCGAACAGGAAATGGGCGTCGAACTGATTCAGCGGCACCAAGCGGCCATCGAACTGACCGATATCGGCGCCCGATTGCTGCTGCGCGCGCGGGAAATCCTCGGCCTGGGCGAAACCATGCGCCAGGAAGCCGCCGATGCGCGGGGTATGAAGCGGGGCACATTGCGCATAGGTTCGTTTGGCCCCAGCTCTTCGCTGCGGCTGCTGCCGAAGATTCTCGACGAGTACCGCAAGGCATATCCCGATATCGAAATTCGCATCGATGAAGGCGCCGACCTGGAAGTGATCCAGTGGATTCAGGATAGGCGCGTGGATATCGGCTTTGTCGTACTGCCCGAGGAGCGCTTCGATACCTTCCCCATCGCCGAGGATCAACTGGTCGCGCTACTGCCCTCCAGCCACCCGCTCGCCGGGCAGCCGAACGTCCGGCTCGAGGCCTTGTGCGATGCGCCGTTCATCCTGACCCAGGCGGGCTCGGCGGCGCTGGTCGAGCGGATTTTCGCGGCGGCCAAGCTGGTGCCGAAAATCCGCTACCGCAGTGCGCAATTGCTCAGCACCCTGGGGATGGTCGAAAGCGGCGCTGGCGTGACGATTCTCGCCGAGCTGGCGCTGCCCGCAATCGATAGCGCTCGGCCGGCCGCGTATGTGACGCGCCCGCTCGACCCGCCGGTGCCGCGCCACATCGGCCTCGCCGTACACAATCAGCGACAGGCGTCGCCCGCCACCCAGGCTTTCATCGAGATCGCGACCCGCTTGCGCCGCCAGGGTTTGCTGAGTGGCGCGGAGCGCGTCAAGTAGGCGCCGTGGCCGCCATCACATGAATGGTCTCGCCACGCAGGCGCACGTCGATCGCCTGCCCGACCGCCAAGCCATAGCGCTGCGCCACATGGCGCGGCACGTTCATGTACAGGCGGTCCGCGCCGGCCGATAAGCTCACGCGGAACTGCTCGCCGAGCGGCAACAGGCGCTCGATACGCACCGCGACGCGGTTATCCAGCGCGGTGCCCGGCCGTTCGTTGAGCGGCATCAGCAGCACCCCCGAGGTCGGCATGGCCCAATCGACCGCCTGCCCCACGGCCAACTGCGGCTGGGCGCGGACTTTCAGCATCTGCCCGCCCCAGGCCAACAGGCTGTGATCGGCGGCGTGCCCGACGAGGCGCCCGGCGAACAGGTTGCGCATGCCCAGCAAGCGCGCGACTTCGGCGCTGGCCGGGGCCTGCAGCAGGCGATCGGTACTGTCGGCCTGCAGCGTGCGCCCGGCGGAGAGGATGCACATACGGTCGGCCAACAACGTCGCTTCGTCCAGGTCGTGGGTCACCAGCAGCACCGGCATACGCAGCTCTTCGCGCAACTCCGTCAACTCACCGTAGAGCGCCTCGCGGGTGCCGCGGTCGACCGCGGAGAACGGCTCGTCGAGTAGCAACACCTTGGGTTCGCGGGCCAGGGCGCGGGCCACGGCGACGCGCTGCTGCTGGCCGCCGGACAAACGATGCGGCAAGCGTTCGCCCAGGCCGTGCAGGTGCACCCGCTCCAGCCAGGCCTGCGCCCGCTCCAGGCGCTCGGCCTCGGGGTAATCGCGCAGTGCCTCGGCGACGTTGTGCAGGGCGCTGAGGTGGGGGAACAGGGCGAAATGCTGGAACACCATGCCGATGCGCCGATGCATGGTCGGTTTGTCGATACCGCGCGCACTGTCGAACCAGGTCTCGCCGCCGCAGCGGATACTGCCGGCATGCGGCCGGTACAGGCCGGCGATGCTGCGCAGCAGGGTCGACTTGCCGCTGCCGGATGGCCCGACCAACGCCAACACCTCGCCCGGCGCGCAGCTGATCTGCGCATTCAGCGGGATCGGGCTGCTCTGCCGCAAATCGAGTTGCAAGCCCTCAGTCATGCCGATAGCTCCGTCCCAGGCGCGCGGTGGCGAAATACGACAGGCCGATGGCGCATAGCGAGATCAGCAGCAGCACCGCGGACATCACCCCGGCGGCGTGATCGTCGAAGGCTTGCACCCGGTCGTAGATAGCGATGGCGATGGTTCGGGTTTCCCCGGGAATGCTGCCGCCGACCATCAGCACCACGCCGAACTCGCCGAGGGTATGGGCGAACGTCAGCACCAGCGCCGAAATGATCCCCGGCCAGGCCAGCGGTAATTCGATGCGCCGCAACACCCGCCACGGCGACATGCCGCAGCACCGCGCGGCCTCGCGCACATCCCGCGGGATCGCCTCGAAGGCGCGCTGCATCGGCTGGATGGCGAACGGCAGGTTGAACAGCACCGAGGCGATCAGCAGGCCGGTAAAGGAGAAGGTCAATTGCGCGCCGAACAGCGCCTGGTAAGCCTGACCGATCGGCGAATTAGCGCCCATCGCCACCAGCAGGTAGAAACCCAGCACGGTCGGCGGCAGCACCAGCGGCAAGGCCAGCAACGCCTCGACCACACTCTTGCCGGCGAAGCGGCTCCAGGCCAGCTTGCGCCCGACCCAGATGCCGACGGGCAGCAGAATCAGCATGGTGCACAGGGCCAACTCCAGGGACAGCAGCAGCGCGGGCCAATCCACAGCGCTCCCCCCTACTCGTGCTCAGGCATATCGAAGCCATATTTGGCCATGATCGCCTGTGCAGCGGGTTGCCGCAGATAGTGGTAGAACGCCTGGGCGCCGGCGTTGGCGCCCTTGAGCAGAACCATGCGCTGACGCAACGGCTGATGCCAGCCCGAGGGGATCAGGGCGAACTCGCCGCGTTCGGCCACACCCGGCGACAGAGCCAGGGAGTAGGCGACGATGCCGCCCTGGGCGTTGCCCGAGGTGGCGAACTGCGCCGCCTGGGCGATGTTCTCGCCGAGCACCAGCTTGCCCTGTAGCACGTCCCACAAACCGGCATGGCGCAGGGCTTGTTCGGCCGCACGGCCGTAGGGTGCGTGCTCGGGGTTGGCGATGGCGAATTTCTCGATCCGCCCTGCCGCCAACGCGGCCTGCAAGCCTTCGAGTTCACCGGCGGCGGTCAATGTCGAGCCTTTGGGCGCCATCAAGGCGATCCGGCCGAGGCCGTAGAGCACGCCCTCGTCGAGGGTTTTACCCGCGGCGGCCAGTTGCTCCACGTACGCCTCATCGGCGCTGAGGAATAACTGGAAAGGCGCGCCCTGGCTGATCTGCCGATAGAGGTTGCCGCTCGAACCGAACACCAGCCGCGGCGCATGGCCGCTGTCCTGCTGGAAGCGCGCGGCGATTTCCTCGAGGGCGAATTGCATATTCGAGGCCGCGGCGACGTTCGCCGTCTCGGCCATGGCCAGAACGGGAAACAGGCTGCAGATCAGCAGCAACGCGCGCAGCGGTTTAGGTAGAGCGAACTTCATCGGGCGGACTCCTCGGCAAGCGCTATATCCTTCCATATATAGCGAAACGCCGTCCAGCAGAACCTGGCTATGCGTCAGGCGGCTTAAGGGGTGGGCTTAAGGAGTCGGCGAAACAGAGGGCGCTAGCAGATCGCCAAGGTCATCGAGATCGTCCTGCACCGCGGCCAGCGCCTGCGCGCAGAGTTGCCGGTAACGCTGCAACACCTGCTCGCCCATGGCGGTCAGCTGCGTGCCGCCGCCGTGCTTGCCGCCGGCCAGGGTGGTGACCAGGGGCTCCTTGAAGTTGCGGTTCATGGTCTCGACCAGTAGCCAGGCGCGCCTGTAGGACATGCCCAGGCTGCGCGCGGCGGCGCTGATCGAGCCCTCGCGGGCGATGGCGTCGAGCAGGTCGGCCTTACCGGGGCCGATGGCGATATCGGCGCCGTTATGCAGGCGAATTTTCAAATCGAGACGGTACATGGCGGCCGCTGCGCAAGGGTTCGCCGCGCAGACTAAACCCTGGTAGCGCGCGATAAAAGCGCAGGTGCCACAGGAACGCCATCGCGCATATACGGCGAAGCCGGCAAACGCCGGCCTCGCCTATGCCCCGGCACGCAGCACAGTACGCGCACAGGGCATTTTTGCCGGGCTATAGCACGCCCAACAACAGCAGGACGAGCACGATCACCAGCACCGCACCCAAACCACCGGAAGGCCCGTAACCCCATCCCCGGCTATACGGCCATGTGGGGATGGCACCGATAAGCAGCAGAATCAGGATGATCAAGAGTATGGTTCCCACGGTCATGTTTTTCTCCTCGATGAGTAGCTTCATGCATCCGCAGCGGTCGCGAACGACCCACCGGCCCGATAGCGCGCTGATGGCCTGGACGTGCGGGTTGAACGGCAGCCAATCCCCGATGACGCGCTGAAACGCGCGAATGACGGGTGTCGACGTAGTTGTGACTGCCCGAGGAAAGAGAAAGTGCAGGCTTTTTAATGGCTATGTACCCAGTGCGCGCCGGCACCGGTTCTCGGTGCGCATGGCGCACTGGGGTTGGACTCCCTACGTTTATGAGCTTAAGGCGCCAATGCCGCGTCGACGATCTGCTGTGCCTCGCCGAGGATGCGTTGCAGGTGCGCCTCGTCGCGGTAGCTTTCGGCGTAGATCTTGTAGATGTCCTCGGTGCCCGATGGCCGCGCGGCGAACCAGCCGCCCTCGCTGACCACCTTGATGCCGCCGATGGACGCGCCGTTACCCGGCGCCTTGTCGAGCACCTGGACGATGGCATCGCCGGCCAGCCGATCGCTGTGCAGTTGCTCCGGCGACAGCTTGCCCAGGGCTTTTTTTTGCGCGGCATTGGCCGGCGCGTCGACGCGATCGGTATGGATAGCGCCGAACTCATCGACCAGCCCGCGATACAGCTCGCCCGGATCGCGCCCGCGGCTGGCGGTCATTTCTGCAGCCAGCAGGGCCAGCACCATGCCGTCCTTGTCGGTGGTCCAGACGCTGCCGTCGCGGCGCAGGCAGGTGGCGCCGGCGCTCTCCTCGCCGACGAAACCCAGGGAGCCGTCGACCAGACCGTCGACGAACCATTTGAAGCCCACCGGCACCTCGACCAGCTTGCGCCCGAGGCGCGCGGCGACCCGGTCGATCATCGCGCTGCTGACCAGGGTTTTGCCCAGCGCGGTGCGCGCGCTCCACTGCGGGCGCTGCTGGAACAAGTAATCGGCGGCCACGCTGAGAAAGTGGTTGGCCGGCAGCAGGCCGACGCTCGGCGCCACCACGCCGTGGCGGTCGTAGTCGGTGTCGCAGGCGAAGGCGATGTCGTAACCGTCCTTGAGGCCGATCAGGCGCTGCATGGCATCGCGCGAGGACGGGTCCATGCGGATCTTGCCGTCCCAATCCAGGCTCATGAAGGCGAACTGCGGGTCGACGGTTTCGCTGACCACATCCAGATTGATGGCGTAGCGCTCGGCGATGCGCGACCAGTAACGCACGCCCGCGCCGCCCAGCGGGTCGACGCCCAGACGCAGGCCGGCCGCGCGGATCGGCGCGAAGTCGATGACACTGTCGAGGTCCGCCACATAGGCTGCGAGGTAATCGTGCCGGTGGGTGCCGGGCGCTTGCAGCGCCTCGGCCAGGGACAGGCGCTTGACCTCGCGCAGCCCGCCTTCGAGCAGGCTGTTGGCGCGGTTCTGCACCCAGCCGGTGATATCGGTATCGGCCGGGCCGCCGTTGCTGGCGTTGTACTTGAAGCCGCCGCTGTCCGGCGGATTGTGCGACGGGGTGATCACGATGCCATCCGCCAGGCCACGGCTGCGGCCCTTGTTGTGCACCAGAATGGCGTGGGAAATCGCCGGCGTCGGGGTGAACTCGTCGTCTTGTGACAGCAGCGTCTGCACGCCGTTGGCGGCCAACACTTGCAGTGCGGTTTCCAGCGCCGGCCGCGACAGCGCGTGGGTGTCGGCGCCGATAAACAGCGGGCCGTCGATGCCCTGGCTGCTGCGGTAGTCGCAAATCGCCTGGGTGATGGCCAGCACGTGCCATTCGTTGAAGCTGTATTGCAGCGAGCTGCCGCGGTGCCCGGAAGTGCCGAACGCCACGCGCTGCGCGGCCACGCCGGGGTCCGGGCGCAAATCGTAATAGGCCGCCAGCAGTTGGCCGATATCGGTCAATAACGAAACGGGGGCCGGTTGACCGGCCAAGGGATGAATGCGCGAACTCAAAATAGCTCCTGCTTAACCTGAACGCCGCACAACGGCGGACGGATGAAAATGGCTGGCGATAAAAAAGGCGCCATAGCTTAACGCCTATGCCGGTGGATTTACCCCAAGCGCAGGCGCCAGCGACGAGTATTTATTGCAGGGGCGAAGGTGCGGCACGCCTGCCGCGGCAAAACACTCCGCCTATGGGGGCAAATAACACCGATTCGCGTTCGCGCAAGAGCCAAAAGCACCGGCGGCGATGCCGTTGATCGGCGCCCTACGAAGCGTGGAACCCCCGTCGCAGAGCCCTGTCGATATAGCTCAGCACAGCATCCGGGCGCCAGCCCGTCGCTTTGCCGCCACAGGAACCCGTCAGCCTGCAGCGCCTGGGACGTGTCGCCCGCCATCAAGCCGTTACGCTCGCCGCCCCGCCTTTCGTGCCTGCCCGCAACAGGCCCGGACGTGTTTTGCCCTGAACGTTGCTCAAGGGAGTGTTGCAACATGCCCCACCGAGTTCTGATCGTTACCGGCAACGCCAGCCACGCGGACGCCTTGCAAAGCATTCTCGCCAGAGCCCAGGACGGCAGCTTTGTCAGCGAGTGGTCGACCAACCTGCACGATGCCCTGGTGCGCCTGAATGCTGCCGCCAAGGAGGCCGTGGATGCGATTCTGGTCGAGCTGGACCTGGCCGACAGCAAAGGCCTCGACACCTTCGACCAACTCTTCGCCCTGGTGCCGTGGATTCCGCTGATAGTCCTCAGCGAGCCCGAGGACGAGCGACAAACCTGGGAAGCCATTCAGCTCGGCGCCCAAGGCAGCTTCAGCCCGGATCATTTCGACAGCTACCTGGTGCCGCAATCGCTGCACGCCATCATTCAGCGCCGGGCCGTCGAGGAAGCGCTGATCATCGAAAAGGCGCGGGCCAACATAACCCTCGAGTTGCTCAGCGATGCGGTCATCGGCACCGACATGTGCGGCAAGGTCGATTACCTCAACAGCGCTGCGCAAGAACTGACCGGTTGGCTCGACGCCGAGGCGCGCGGGCAACCTATCGAGAACGTCATGCGCCTGGTCAACGGCGATACCCGCGAACCCACCGCCAACCCCGTGGTGCAGGTGCTGCGCAAGGACCTTTGCCAACGCCTGACCAGCGGCATCAACCTGATCAGGCGCAACGGCAGCGAAGTGGCCATCGAGGACTCGGCCGCGCCCTTCCATGACTCCATGGGCCGGATCAAGGGCGCGGTGCTGGTGTTCCACGGCACACACAGCGCGCACCAGCTGCCGCGAAAAACCGCCCGGATGGCGCAGTACGAGATGCTCACCGAATGGCCCAACCGCGCCCTGCTCGACGACCGCATCGCCGTGGCCAAATACCGCAGCGCGCAACTGGCACTGCTGTATATCGAGCTCGACCCGCAGCGCCTTGGCGAACCGATGCTGCACGCGGTAACCCACTGCCTGAGCGATTGCGTGCGCAGCTCGGACACCGTCATGCGCCTGGGCGACACCGAATTCGTCGCGCTGCTCGATACCAGCGACCCGCCGGAGGATGCCGCGCGTGCCGCGGTAAAGATACTCGCGGCCCTGGCCGCCCTGCACCAAGGTTATCGCCTGCCGCTGCGCGCCAGCATCGGCATCAGTACCTACCCGAGCGACGCCGAAGATGCCGAGGGCCTGATCCAGAGCGCCAGCGTGGCGATGTTCCAGAGCAAGGAGCAAAGCCGCGACCCCTATCACTTCCTCAAACGCGAGCTGGAGCTGCGCGCGATCGAGCGCCGCCTCATAGAAGCCCATCTGCGTATCGCCCTGTCGCGCAACGAACTGGTGTTGTTCTACCAACCCAAGGTCGACCTCAGTACCGGCCTGATCAGCAGCGCCGAAGCGCTGATCCGTTGGCTGCACCCCACCTGGGGGCTGCTGCCACCGGCGCGCTTCGTGCCGGTCGCGGAAGCGTGCGGCCTATTGCCGCCGATCGGCGGCTGGGTGCTGCGGCAAGCATGCCTCCAGGCCAAACGCTGGCAGAACAGCGGCTACGCCCTGGCCTCGGTGGCCGTGAACATCTCCACCACGGAATTCCGTCGCCAGGGTTTCGTCGCCAGCGTGCGCGATGCCCTGGCCACGAGCGGCCTGCAAGCCAAGTGCCTGCAGTTGGAAATCGCCGAAAGCGTATTGATGCGCGCGCCCCATACCAGCGCCGAGATCCTCAGGCAGCTCAAGGACATGGGCGTGCAACTGGCGGTGGACGACTTCGGCACCGGTTACTCGAGCCTCAGCGAACTCAATCGGCTACCCATAGACGTGCTGAAAATCGACCGTTCGTTCGTCAGCGACATCCGTGCCACCAACGGCATAGTCGTCAGCGCGGTGATCGCCATGGGCAACAGTCTCAAACGGCGGATCGTCGCCGAAGGCATCGAGGAACAGGCGCAACTCGACTTCCTCCAGGCGCGGCAGTGCGACGAAGGTCAGGGCTTTCTGTTCAGTCAGGCGGTCAATGCGCAGGACTTCACCAGCCTGCTGCGCAACGGCATCAGCCGCTGTGCGGGCTAGCAGACCGTTGAAAAACGTAGGCGAGGCAGCCGAGCCTGTTTTTAACGCCGTATCGGCAACGTAGGTAGTTTTTCAACGGCCTGCTAGCAGGACGCAGCGCTGCACAGGAGTCGGTACACGGCCGCGCGCCCGAGCGAGGGATTTCAGGCTATCCTTGCCGGCCTGTTTTTCCACCCATGGAACACATCGATGAAGGCTCAGCTCGAAGAACTGATCAGCAAAATAAGCTCGGGCTGCATGACCCCCGAAGAAGTCGCGCACATCGCCGACGAAGCCGCCCAGGCCTACGCCGACCCGCAGGCCTTTCTCGCCGCCAACCCGGATATCAACTACGACGACAGCTTCCCGATTCCGCTCGGCGAATGGGTGGTGGTCGGCAGCCTGCCGGACACCGTGCTGTTCCAGGCCGACGACTACGAGCAGCTGTTCCAGCAGATCGTCGACTCCTTCGGCCCGCAGGTGAGCTTCGTGCTCAAGCCCAAGCAACTGGCGAAAACCGAAGCGCTGAAAGCGCTGAACCGCATTCAGGTGCAGCTCAGCAGCCTGTCACCGGAAACCAAAGGCTATGTGCTGCTGGACTTCAGCGAACCGCTGGACGACGAACTGCAAGCGGTATTGGTTTACACCAGCGATTTGGCGCGGGTGATGGAACTGGCCGTGGAAGTCGGCATCTACGCCGCACCGGCGTACGAAAGCCTCAAAGCCGCCCAGGCCGCGGAATAAATCGCAGCCACGTAGCCCGGATGCAATCCGGGGAAATCTTCCAGATACTCGACTTCCCCGGATTGCGCCAAGGCTTATTCGGGCTACGCACGATCAACTGTGGGAGGGGCTTTAGCCGCGACAGCCGCCACTGGAAACTTGACGCTGAAGCGCCTCCCACAGCGCGCTTTCGTAGCCCGGATGCAATCCGGGGCCGGTTTCCGAGGTTAAGAACTTTCCCGGATTTCATCCGGGCTACAACCGGTCACCATTGGTCGCTCCCCCCACTCCGACGTGTGAAGCAGCGAAACGGCTGTCGAACCCGGCGCAATAAGCCGACAACAATGGCAATACATTGGCCTGGACCTCCTCTGCCGGCGCTCTCATCGCTCACCTAAACTGACGCACCTTTCCTGGAGTTTGCGCAATGAGCTTGATGATATGGGGCTACCTGATCGCCGGTTTGATCCTGCTGGTAGCCGGCGCTGAAGTATTGGTGCGCGGCGCCGCCAAGTTGGCGGCTCAGTTCGGCATACCGCCGTTGATCATCGGCCTCACGGTGGTGGCGTTCGGCACCAGCGCGCCGGAAACCGCGGTCAGCGTACAAGCCGCGCTGGATGGCAAGGGCGACCTGGCGATCGGCAATGTGGTGGGCAGCAATATCGCCAACGTGCTGTTCATCCTCGGGCTTACCGCTCTGATCGCGCCCCTGGTGGTATCGCGCCAACTGATCCGCCTGGACGTGCCGATCATGATCGGCGCCAGCCTGCTGACCTTCGCCCTGGCCTGGGATGGCAGCCTGGGCAAGCTCGATGGCCTGCTGCTGTTCGGCGGCATCCTGGTCTACACCGCCTTTCTGATCGTCAGCGCCCGCCGCGATAAAAGCGCGAACGCGGACGATGAATTCACCAAGGAATTCGCCCTGGACGAGCCGGCCAAGCCCTATGCCTGGCTGCTCAACGCAGTACTGATAGTGATCGGCCTGGTGCTGCTGATCAGCGGTTCGAACTTCCTGGTGGAGGGAGCGGTAAGCCTGGCCCGCGCCCTGGGCTTGTCGGAGCTGGTGATCGGCCTGACCGTGGTCGCGGTCGGCACCTCCCTGCCGGAGCTGGCCACCTCATTGCTGGCGGCCATTAGCGGCGAGCGCGATATCGCGGTGGGCAACATCGTCGGCAGCAATATCTTCAACCTGCTCTGCGTGCTCGGCCTGGCCTCGCTGGTAGCGCCCCTGCCCATCGCCGTGGCGGCCAACGCTCTGGCCTTCGACTTTCCGGTAATGATCGGGGTGGCCATCGTCTGCCTGCCGATCTTCTTCTCCGGCTATCGCATCAACCGTTGGGAGGGGTTGTTGTTTCTGGGCTACTACACGGCCTACACCCTGTACCTGGTGCTCAGCGCGTCCGGCCGGCCGTTGGCCGATCAGTTCGCCCACGCCATGCTCGGCTACGTCCTGCCGTTGACCGCCGTGACCCTGGCGGTGATTGCCGTGCAGTCGTGGCGCAAGTCCGCCAGCTAGAGCGCCTATCGTTCCCACGTCGAGGCGTCGAACCGCCCACGTGGGAACGCAGTTGGCGACGCGCCGCCTCGCAGTTCCGTAGCCCGGATGCAATCCGGGGCATGTTATGCAGCCAGCATCGCTTCCCGGATTGCATCCGGGCTACAACTCCCCATGCAACGCCTTCTCGAACAGGCGGCTGTACTGCGCCGCGCTGAAGGCGATCGGGTTGGTGCCGGCGGAGGGGTCGACTTCAGCCATTTGCCCGACCTGCTCGATGCGTTTGTCGTCGATGCCGATCTCGCTGAGGCTGTGGGGGATGCCGACCTCATTGCGCAGGTGCAGCACCCAGTCGAGCACGCCGACAAAACCGGGTTTGGCCAGGTTCAGGTAACGCGCCAGTTTCTCCATCTGCGGCTCGATGCTGGCGCGGTTGGCCGCCAGCACGAACGGCATCAGCACCGCGTTGAGCAGACCATGGTGCGCGTCGTAGAGCGCGCCGAGCGGGTGCGCCAGCGCATGCATCGCGCCCAGGCCACGCTGAAACGCGGTGGCGCCCATGCTCGACGCCACCAGCATCTGCAGGCGCGCCTCGACATCCTCGCCATGGCTTACCGCCCGCGGCAGGTACTGCTGCACCAGGCGCATGCCCTCCAGAGCGATGCCCTCGGCCATCGGGTGGAACAGCGGCGAGCAATAGGCTTCGAGGTTGTGCGACAGCGCATCCATACCGGTCGCGGCGGTGATTTTCGGCGGCAGCCCGAGCGTCAGTTCCGGGTCGAGGATCACCAATGCCGGGAGCATCCTGGCGTGGAAGATGATGCGTTTGATATGCGCCTCGTCGTCGGTGATCACCGACGCGCGGCCGACTTCAGAGCCGGTGCCGGCGGTGGTCGGCACCGCCACCACCGGGGCCATGCCGGCAACGTTGACGCGGTTGCAGTTGTCGCCGATGTCCTCGAAATCCCACAGCGGCCGATCCTGGCCGACCATCAGGGCGATGGCCTTGCCGGCATCCAGCGCCGAGCCGCCGCCGAAGGCGATCACCCCGTCATGCTTACCGGCCTTGTACGCCGCCACCCCGTCCATCACGTTGGTTCCGGTCGGGTTGCCCTTGATCCCATGGAACAGCCCGGCCCTCAGGCCATCGTCACGGCACTGCAGCAAGGCCCGGTCGATCAACGGCAACGCCGACAGGCCGGGGTCGGTGACCAGCAGCGGCGCGCTCATGCCCAATTGCCGGCAAGCTTCGGGCAGTTCGCGGATACGGCCGACGCCGACGCGCACCGCGGTCGGGTAATTCCAGTTCATCCGGTAGCGATTCAGGTCCATGGCGCGCCTCACAGTTGGGTCTTGAAATGGAAGGACTTCGGCCGAGTCAGGGACTCGTAACCGACGCTCGACAGGGTGCAACCGCGCCCGGAATTCTTCACCCCGGTCCAGGCCAGAGCCGGGTCGAGGTAGTCGCAGCGGTTGAGGAACACAGTGCCCGCCTCGACCCGGTCGGCCAGGGCCAGGGCGCTGTCGACATCGGCGCTGAAGATCGCCGCGGTCAGGCCGAATTCGCTGTCGTTCATCAGCGCCAGGGCTTCCTCGTCGTCGCGTACTTTCTGGATGCCGACCACCGGGCCGAAGGATTCCTCGGTCATCACCCGCATGCCGTGGTGCACGCCGGTCAGCAGTTGCGGCGCCAGGTACGGCGTGCCGCGCCGGTCCAGGGGAAAATCGGCCGGGTCGATATGCGCGGTGGCGCCCTGGGCCAGCGCCTCGGCGATCTGATCGCGGACGAAATCCGCCGCCTCGGCCTTTACCAGCGGGCCGAGGGTGGTTTGCGGGTCGTCGGAGCGGCCCAGCTGGTATTGCTTGACCAACGCCACCGCACGCTCGACGAAGGCGTCGTACAGCGATTCGTGCACATAGATGCGCTCGATGCCGCAGCACGACTGCCCGGAATTGAAAAAGGCGCCGTCGATCGCGGTTTCCACCGCATGAGCGAGGTCGGCGTCGGCGCGCACGTAGGCTGGGTCCTTGCCGCCCAGCTCCAGCCCCACGCCGATAAAGCGCCCCGCCGCCGCCCGCTCGACCATCGCCCCGCCCGGCACCGAGCCGGTGAAGGCGACATGGCGCACCGCCGGCGCCTGGATCAGCCGCTCGGTTTCCGCATGGCTCAGGTGCAGGTACTGGAACACCCCGTCCGGCAAGCCGGCCTCGACGAACGCCTCGACCATCCGCTCGGCGCACAACGGGGTTTGCGCCGAGTGCTTGAGCAGCACCGCATTGCCGGCCAGCAGCGCCGGCATCACCGCATTCACCGCGGTCAGGTAGGGATAGTTCCAGGGCGCGATCACCAGCGCCACGCCGAGCGGCTCACGGCGGATAAAGCGGGTGAAACCGGGTTTGTCCGGCAGCTGGATATCGGCCAGGGCGCTCTCGGCGATATCCGCCATATAGCCGGCACGCTCAGCGAAGCCACGGATTTCGCCCGCGGCATAGCGGATCGGCCGGCCCATCATCCAGCACAGCTCTTCGGCCAGCTGATCTTCCTTGGCGACGAAAGCGGCGATGGCCTTGCGGCCGATGGCCACGCGCTCGCTAAGCGGCGTGCGTTTCCAGGCTTGCTGCGCGCGCTCGGCCTTGGCCAGGGCGGCGGCGACCTGCTCGGCGCCGGCCAACTCGCGCTCGACGTACAGCGAACCGTCGATGGGTGAAATGCAGTGCAATTTGCTCATTGCTCACTCCGTAGAATTCTGTCGCGATCCCTTCGTGGCCCAGATGCAATCCAGGGACTTCGGGTCCGGTTTGAAACCACCCCCGGATTGCATCCGGGCTACAACTGCAAGTTTTGCTTCCCGTAGGGCGGACATGCCGCAGGCTTGTCCGCCATTGAGGTAGACCACGGTGGACAAGGCTTCGCCATGTCCACCCCACAAGTTGAATATCCATGGGCCTGGATCTCGTAGGGTGGATGACGCTTCACCCATCCACCAAAACGGCGGTGGATGAAAACAGCGTCATCCACCCTACCGAGCCCATAGCGCACTCAAATGATTTCGAAATAGCGATCCAACTCCCAATCGCTGACATGCCGGCGGTACTCGCGTTCCTCCCATTCGCGGCTGGCGGCGAAGTGCTCGACGAACTCGTCGCCGAACAACTCGCGCGCCGCCGTCGAGCCCTTCAGGCGCTGCGCCGCATCCCATAGCGTGCGCGGCAGGGCCAGTTGCTCGGGGTGCTTCTGCGCATAGGCGTTGCCGCTCACCGGGTCGGTCGGTTCCCACTGCTGCATCACCCCGTACAGGCCGGAGCCGATGGCCACCGACAGCGCCAGAAACGGGTTGCCGTCCGCCGCGCCGAGGCGATATTCCTGGCGCTGGGACTTGTCCGTGCCGGGAATCACCCGCAGCGCGGCGGTGCGGTTTTCCACGCCCCAGGTCGCGTCGGTCGGCGCCCAGAAACCGGGAATCAGCCGCCGGTAGCTGTTCAACGTCGGCGCCACCATGCAGAGGAATTCCGGCATCAGGCGCTGCTGGCCCGCGAGGAAATGCCGCTGGATCTTGCTCATGTTGTGCGCCTGGCTGGGGTCGTGGAACGCCGACTTGCCGCTGGCCTTATCGCGCAACGAGACATGGATATGTCCGCTCTGCCCCGGATACTTGCCCGACCACTTGGCCATAAAGGTGGCCATCAAACCGTTGCGCTGGGCCAGCACCTTCATAAAGGTCTTGAACAGCGCGCCTTTGTCCGCCGCCGCTTCGGCGCGGTCGTAGGCGATCGCCGCTTCGAGCACGCCGGGGCCGGTTTCGGTGTGCAGGCCCTCGATGGGGAAATCCATCTGCTCGGCCATTTCCAGAATCTCGTGGTACAGCTCGGCGTGCACCGAATTGCGGATCATCGAGTAGCCGAACCAGTCCGGGGTGAACGGCTTGAGATTGCGAAATCCCTTCTCGCGCGCCGACTCGGGCGTCTCCTCGAACATGAAAAACTCATACTCCAGAGCCGCGAAGGCATCGAAGCCCATCGCCTCGCAGCGCTGGATCACCCGGCGCAGCGTGCCGCGCGGGCAGACCTTCTCCGCCGCCTCGGCGAACTCGCAGATAAACAACAGCATGCCGCTCTCGAACGGAATATCGCGGCAGGTATGCGGCAACACACGCACCGGCGCGTCCGGGTAGCCGGTGTGCCAGCCGGTGTACTGGGCGTTGTCGTAGAGCTGGTCCTTGACGTCCCAGCCGAGCACCACATCGCAAAAGGCGAAACCGCTGTCCAGGGCGGAAAAGAACTTGCTGCGGCTCAGGTACTTGCCGCGCATCACCCCATCGTTATCGAACACCCCGACCTTGACATGGCTGAGGCCACGCTCCTCGACGATGCGCTTGGCATCCTCGACGGTTTTCACGTCACGCGGATTGAGCATAAGACACCCCCGTCTTTGTTGTTATTGAGCGGCACCCCAGGGCGACGAGCACGGGGCGGACTACCCCTCGATGCACTCGGCGACACCAACCGACCCATTGGCACACCCCGGCGAAAAGCCCATTGAGTGTGGTACAGGATTGACCAGTTGGCTGATCGATTGGTTAAGAAAAAATGCGTCGCATGGACGGCATCGGATGCGGACGTGATAGCGCGCCAGCGGAGCGACCTGGGCGGTCGCCAGCTGGCAGATCGGAGGGAGTGTGTGCGGATCGCGGTTGGAGGCGCGTCGAGGCAGCAGGTAGCGACAAAGCCGCCCCGAATATGGGGCGGCTCGCGAATCGCTCGGCGGGTATCAGCGGGCTTTCAGCTCGAAGCTATCGTCCGATGGCTCCTTGGACCAAACGCCGCTGTAGTGTTCCAGCCTCTGGCTGCCATTCATCAAGTCCCGGATACGGCTATCGGAGGTGCTCGCCGAAGCGCCCTGGGCGCTGCTGCCTCTGATCGCCGGCGGGTTGGAGCTGAACGACCACAGGTAATGCCAGACGGCCGCCTTGTGCTTTTCGGACAACTGCCAGGCCTGGAAGTACCAGGGCTTGAGTTCGGTGAAGGCGGTCATCTTCATCAAGCCGGTGTTGACGTCGCCGATCAGGCCATTGCTGCCGGTGGCCGAGGAACGGTAGGCCTCGAAGATCACTCCTTTGCCCTTGAGTTCGTTGACGTAGCTGCGGCAAACCTCGCCGACCCAGCGGTTGCCCAGGTAGCTCTTCGGATAGTTGGAGTAGAAGGCGTCGAGCAGCGCGACCCGCTTCGGTAACAGCTTGCTGCTGATGGTGCCCGCGCTGACCGCATCGCTGATTTTCTTGGTCAGGACGATCGCCATCTGGTTGCCCAGCGAGTGGCCGAGCAGGCGGATGTTATTGCCGCTATAACCGGCCAGGTTGGCCTTGTAGCTCTGGAACAACAGCTCGCCGACCGATTGCCCCGGCCCGTTGCTGTAGCCGCCACTGGCGTTGCGCCAGCGCATGCCGCGCGGGCCGCTGGCGGTCCAGATCTTGGCCTCGGCGTCCTTGACCTCGCCTTCGTCGGCGAACTGGTTCCAGTACAGGATGCCGACGTTGTAACCCGCCGCCAGCCAGGCGTGGGCCACATCCAGGTCGGGGCCGCCGGAGTCCTTGTGATTGAAGGTTTCGCGATCCTTTTTCACCGTCGAGCCGTTCTTCCAGCCGTGAACATAGATCACCGTCGGCTTGCTGGCGTTGTAGTAGGCATTGCTATAACCCGGCTGCGCCTTCTGCCAGCTGTCGCCGTAGCCGAACCAATAGAGGCCGTAATCGAGGTTATTGAAGGTGCTGTCCGGAAATACGCCCGTGGTGGCCTCGGCAACGCTGCCGACCGCCAAGAGGAAGAGCAAAAACAGTTTGCGCATGTTGTCGACCCGATTTTGTTGTTGTGTGGGGGTCGGCAAAGTCTAGGGACGGCCCTATTCGCCTCCATCACCCAGACGGGTGATAAAAGCGAAGGTCCGTCACACTTTCAGGTATTGCGCGGCAAAGCGCGATCTCACCGCGAGGCATCCGGGGCCAGCACAAACTCGGTAGCCTGGATAAGCGCAGCGCAATCCGGGTGGCGTAATCCCGGATTGCGCCAAGGCTTATTCAGGCTACAAGAGCTGTGGATGTATCGGCGCGTAGCGGACGCCTTTTTTATCGGCGATGTCCCAAGACTCTGTTGCAGGCTGCTTTTGTAGGGTGGGTTAGCGGCGC
>CBIHLQ010000046.1:0-48818 GCA_966210885.1 uncultured Pseudomonas sp. | reverse complement strand
CTCAATGCCAGCCCTGGGTATCGCGTTGCTCAACCCAGGCTACGGTTCGTCGTATGTCGCTCTTTCGTGGGTTTGCGCTCAGCACGTAGCCCGGGTTGAGCGCAGCGATACCCGGGAGAGGCTCGCCCGGTTGTCTCAATCGTGATCGTCCCAGACGTCAGCGCGGGAACACCTCCCGCGACACTCCGCGCTCCCGTCGAACTCAATGCCAGCCCTGGGTATCGCGTTGCTCAACCCAGGCTACGGTTCGTCGTATACAGCTCTTTCGTGGGTTTGCGCTCAACACGTAGCCTGGGTTGAGCGCAGCGATACCCGGGAGATGGGCGCCTGGCGCTCGGGCCTTGGCCGCAAGCCCTAGACGCTGCCGTAGCGTTTCTGCGCTTCGATGGCCAGGCCGCTGCCGATGCTGCCGAAGGTGTTGCCTTCCACATGCCGTGCGTTGGGCAGCATCGCCGCGACGCTCTGGCGCAGCGCCGGGATGCCGCTGGAGCCGCCGGTGAAGAACACCGTATCGACCTGCTCGACGCCTACCCCGGCATCGCCGAGCAACTGGGTGACGCTGGCGCGCACGCGTTCGAGCAGCGGCTCGATGGCGCCCTCGAACAGCTCGCGGGTCAGTTCGGCGACCAGGCCGGGTTCGACCCGGCCCAGATCGATCGGCCGCGCGTCCTGCGCGGTCAGGGCGATCTTGCTGTCTTCCACCTGCATCGCCAGCCAGTGCCCGTCGCGCCGCTCGATCAGCTTGAACAGGCGGTCGATGCCGGTGGGGTCGAGGATGTCGTAGCGCATGCTTTGCAGCGCCCGCTGCGATTGCGCCGAGTAGACCGCGTTGATGGTGTGCCAGGTGGCCAGATTGAGGTGGGTGCTGGTGGGCATCGGCGCGTCGCTCTTCATCCGGCTGCCGTAGCCGAACAGCGGCATCACGCCCTGCAAACTGAGCTGCTTGTCGAAGTCGGTACCGCCGATATGCACGCCGCCGGTGGCGAGGATGTCGTCATGCCGGTCGGCGACGGCGCGTCGCTCGGGGGCCAGGCGCACCAGGGAAAAGTCTGAGGTGCCGCCGCCGATATCGACGATCAGCACCAGCTCCTCGCGTGCGATGCCCGACTCATAGTCGAAGGCCGCGGCAATCGGCTCGTACTGGAACGACACCTCCTTGAAGCCGAGCTTATGCGCCACGGCAACCAGGGTGTTCTGCGCCTCTTGGTCGGCGACCGGGTCGTCGTCGACGAAGAACACCGGGCGGCCCAGCACCACTTCCTCGAACGGTCGTTGTGCTACAGCCTCGGCGCGGCTTTTCAGTTCGCCGATAAAGAAACCGAGCAGCTCCTTGAACGGCAGGGCGCTGCCGAGCACCGTGGTTTCGCTCTTCAGCAGCTTGGAGCCGAGCAGGCTTTTCAGCGAGCGCATCAGCCGCCCTTCGTAACCTTCCAGGTACTCCTGCAGGGCCAGGCGGCCATAGACCGGGCGGCGCTCCTCGAGGTTGAAGAACACCACCGAGGGCAGGGTGATCTTGCCGTCTTCCAGTTCGATCAGGGTGTCCGTGTCGGGGCGCAGCCAGCCGACGGTGGAGTTGGAGGTGCCGAAGTCGATGCCGCAGGCGCGGGCGGGGGAGGATAAGGTCATGCGACGCGCTGTTCCTGAGAAAACTACCGGGAGAAAGTTCTAGCGACGGCCCGGAGGGTGGCCGCCATGCCCCGAGCACAAAAAACGGCCGCGCATTCTATGCGAGTCGTGCATCTGTTGCTGCGCTTATTGCGCTATGGCGCGACGAACGCGCCCCAACCCAGGGTCAGAACGGCGAGCACGGAATAACGCGCGGTCTTGGCCAGGCCGACGATCAGCAGAAACACCCACAAGCGCTCGCGCATCACCCCGGCGACCAGGGTCAGCGGGTCACCGACGATCGGCAGCCAGCTGAGCAGCAGCGTCCAGCGGCCGTAGCGCGCATACCAGTGTTGTGCCTGCTGCAAGCGCGGTTCGCTGACCGGGAACCAGCGCTTATGGCGAAAGCGTTCGATGGAGCGGCCGAGTAGCCAGTTGACCAGCGAGCCGAGGATATTGCCGAGGCTGGCCAACGTCAGCAGCGCCCAGGGCGAATGGGCACCGCTGAGTAGCAGCGCCACCAGCACCGACTCCGATTGCAGCGGCAGCAGGGTCGCCGCGCCGAACGCCGAGAGAAACAGCCCGAGGTAGGCGCCAGCGCTCAGCACGCTAACAGGCCGTTGAAAAACGTAGGCGAGGCAGGCAAGACAATACCGATGACGGCCCCACAAAAACAGGCGAGGAACGGTCGGAGTCGCGGGCGACTTTACGGCTGTAAATGAGCATTCCGAGCCTGTTTTTAACGCAGTATTGCCAACGCAGGTAGTTTTTCAACGGCCTGCTAAGTGGTGGCCGGGGAGGTTATTCCGCTTGGGCATGGGCCATCACGTCTTCTAGCTTCAAGCCGGTCAGGCCGTGAATGGTGCGCCACAGGTAGTAGAAAATCGCCATCAGCATGATCATCGAGGGGATCGCGATCATCGGGTAGCTGAGCAGGTTCATCTGCCCGAGTTCGGCGTTGAAGGCTTCGCTGCCCGCCGGGCTGACCACGATCCACTTGGCCAGGATGTAATTCATCACCGAGGAAAAGAAGAAGGTTCCGCTCAACCAGTAAGTGGCCTTGAGCAGGCGCGCCTCGAACTGCGCGGTGTTGCCGCCTTGCTCCAGGCGCTCATGGATCTTGTCGACATTGAGCACGTTCTTGTTGAACAGCATGGTGCGGATCAACGGGTAGCGGGTGCGCGTCGACACCAGCACGGCGACGCCGATCAGCCCTGGAATCAACGCTTCCTTGATCGCCAGCCACTGGGTATCCAGCTTCAGCAGGCCGATGCCGCCGGTGAGCAGCACGCTGAGCAGGCCGAGCAGGGCGATGAAGTTGAATTTGCGGTAGCGGATCAACTCGAACGCGCCCCAGCTCAGGGGGAAGGCCAATGCCAGGATCAACGCGCCATCGGCGCCGAGCTTGGCCTCGCCGCTGAGTTTCATCAGGATCAACGATGGAATCAGGATGCTGATCAGCAAATCGATCAACGGACGCGGCTTATGGGGGGCGGGTGAAGTCTGGGTAGTGTCGGTCATATCGTTCAAGGCACAGAAAGGAAACCCGATCATCGCCTGCCTGGCTTCCGGCTACCAGTCCGGCCGTCGCCTGGAGTGTGAAAAAATATGAGTAACGCGTGCGCTGAGCATGGCGGCACGCTGTCGGTGTGGCGGTGCTAAAGTGATATTACCGGGCTTGCGATGGCCAGGGACAGGTTGATGGCGCTTTCGGCGTCGGGTACCGAGACAACGTTGGGGTTTCCCATGAACAGTCGTAATAGCCCATGGCGGACGCTGTCGGGGATCGTCTTGCTCGCCAGTCTTTGTCCGCTGGCATGGGGCGAGGGCTGCATCGGCGTGGTGCCTTCGGGTGGCACGGCGTTTTGGCGGCAAGTGGAAATAGGCGCGCGCCAGGCCGCGGTCGACCTGGGTGTCCCGATTTATTATCGCGGGCCGACCCGCGAGGGCGATGTAACCGCGCAATTGCAGGTCATCGAGCTGATTCTCGCGCGTGGTTGCAAGGCGCTGGTCATTGCGCCCAGCGGCGTGGAAGTCGGACGGCGGGTCGACGAGTTGGCCGCACTCGGAATACCGACCGTCTATATCGATCGTGACTTGGCCGGCAGCGCGGCCCTTGGTTTGGTGTCCACCGATAATTTTGCGGCGGGCCTGCAGGCCGGCGAGCACATGGTCGAGCTGCTTGGTGGAGGCGGGCGGGTGGCCGTGTTGCGTTTGCGACGTGGCCTGCATTCGACCAGCGAGCGCGAACGCGGTTTTATTCAGGGCGCGCAAGCCGGTGGCTTGCAGGTGACCATCGACGCTTATGTAGGCGACGACAGTCAGTTGGCGATGCTGACGCTGAGCAATCGGCTCGATCAGTTCGATGGGCTGTTCACGCCCAATAGCACCAGCTCGCGGGCGGCGCTGGCTGCCATGCGCCGGCTGCAGAAGGCTGGGCAGCGCGTGCATGTGGGCTTCGACGGCGATGAAGTGTTACTCGAAGCCCTGCGTTTAGGCGATATCAACGCGCTGTTTCTCCAACAGCCTAGGCTGATCGGCTATCAATCGGTGGTCCAGGCTCGCCAGGCCGCCACCGACGGGCTGGCCGATACGCCCGTGTATACGGCGTTGAAGGCGCGGCTGGTGACTCGCGCGAATATGAGCGAGCTCTATGAGGAATTACAGGATCTACCTCCCGCCCCCTGAGTGCGAGAGCCCTGGCATGACCGCCTTCCACCGGGCGATCGCACAACGAAACGGGCTACGGCTTTGAATGGGACTCGAGTGATGGTTGTGGTACGAACGATTCTTGCTGTTGTCGCCTGCAGCTGGGCGGCCCTTAGCGCTGCGCAGCTGCTCCTGTATACCGAGGAGTACCGGCCGCTGAGTTACAGCGAAAAGGGTGTGCTCAGTGGGATGACGGTGGAGGTGGTCGAGCTGCTGATCCAGCGCACCGGGCAGCCCGCCCATATCGAACTGGTGCCCTGGACGCGCGGTTATCGGCAGGCCCAGCGCGAGGCCAATGTCGGCCTGTTCCCAACGGTGCGTACGCCGCAGCGCGAGCGCAACTTCCAGTGGATCGGGCCGATTGCCGCCGGCCAGACCAACTTCTACAGCCGTGTCGGCGCTGGGTTGCGCATCCGTAATCTGGCGGATGTCGAGCGCCTGGACGGCGTTCTGGCGGTGCCCAAGCTGTGGTATTCCTACGAGGTCTTGCGCGAGCAGGGCCTGAAGAATCTCTACGGGGTGCCGACCCCGCAGCACATGATCAAGATGTTCAAGCACGGCCGGGTGCAGCTGATCCTCGCCAACAGCCTGGCGCTCGACGAAATGCTCGCCGGCCAAGGCATGACCCGTGATCAGGTCGAGCAGCAATACACCCTGATGACCAACAACACCTATATCGCGTTTTCCCTGAATACCGATGCGGCGTTGGTGGAGCGGTGGCGGCAGGCGCTGAACGAGATGAAGCGCGACGGCAGCCTGGAACGCATTCATCGGCGCTGGTTCGCCCATGCCAGCGACGAGGAGCTGGCGCAAGCCCTGCGCATGGAGTAAAGGGTCGAGGATGCTTGCCGTGCCGGCACATGCAAGGAGTACACGCGTGGGGCGAATGATGCGCAGATGCTGTTCTATCCTGGGGGCTCTGCTGGCCTCGCTGGTTGCCGCAACGGCTGCGGCCGAGCTGCAATTGCTCACCGAGGAGGCGCCGCCGACCAGCTTTATGCAGGACGGCGAGTTACGCGGCATGGCCGTGGAGGTGGTGCGGGCCTTGATCCTGCGCACCGGCGATCAGGCGCAGATCAAGCTGCTGCCGTGGACGCGCGCTTATCACCTGGCTCAGCAGCAAGCCGATACCGGGCTCTTTGCCACCGTGCGCACGCCGGAGCGCGAAGGCAAATTCCAGTGGGTCGGCCCTATTCTGCTGGGCACCACCAGTTTCTACTCGCTGAAGTCGCGCAATTTGCATTTCGATAGCCTGGAGGCAGTCGCCGCCAGCGGGCCGCTGGCGCTGCCGAAGCAGTGGTACACCTATGAAACTCTGAGCGCACGGGGCCTCAAGAATCTCTACGGGGTGACCAGCGCCAAGAGCATGGTGACCATGCTCAGACACGGTCGGGTGCAGCTGATTGCCACCGAGGACCTGACCCTCAAGGACGAACTGGCCAGTGGTGGCCTGCGCCCGGATCAGGTACAGGCCCACCTGCCGTTTATGCGCTCGGCCTATTACATCGCCTTTTCCCCGAACACCGACGCGCGGGTGGTCGAGCGCTGGCAGCGGGAACTGAGCGCAATGCGCAAGGACGGCGAGTTCGAGGCGATCTTCCGTCGCTGGCTGCCGGATGCCGAGTTACCGCTCGAAGACGAATAGCAATTAAGCTGCGTTGAATCCCGCCTGCCCTTGAGTCCACCGATGTCGAAAGCAGCCTTCGTTCACCTCGATCAGTCCGTGCGCGCCCAGTTCTTCACTCACCTGGGCGCCATGGAGCAGGCCGGTGTGCCGGTCGAGCGCTCGCTGGCCAGCCTGAGCTTGCCGGCACGAGCGGATACGGCGCTGGCCAGCCTGCGCAAACAACTGGCTGCCGGCAGCGATATCGCCAGCGCCGGTTTGCGCGCTGGCCTGCTCAGCCCGTTGGACAGCAGCCTGATCGGCGCTGCCCAGGCCAGCGGCAGTCTGGCGAGCGTTTACCGGCGTTTGGCCGAGCGATATGCGCATAAGGCGCAGCAAGCCGCGGCGCTGAAGTCGCGCTTGCTGATGCCCATGGCGGTGCTGATGCTGGCGCTGTTTATCCAGCCATTGCCGGCCTTGGTCGGCGGGCAGCTGAGCTTTTTCGGTTACCTCTGGGTGTGCCTGTGGCCGCTGATGCTGCTAGCCGCGCTCTACGGCGGTGGGCGGCAACTGCTGCGGCAGCGCCAGCAGTCCGCTGTGGGTGGCGCAGTGCTGGATATGCTGCTGCCGCGTTTGCCGTTATTCGGCGCGGCTTATGCGCGCGGCAACGTGCGCGATTTCGTCGAAAGCCTCGGGCTGATGCTCGAAGCCGGGATGTCGATGCTTGAGGCCCTGCCCAAGGCTTGCGCGACTATCAGCAATGCGCAGTTGCGCCAGCAGTTCGCTCGCCTGCCGGCCGGCATCCAGGGCGGACAGTCATTGACCGCCGCCATGACCCCGCTGGATTTTCCGGACAAGGCGCTGCTGCTCGGCAGCATTCGCACCGGCGAAGCCAGCGGCACGCTACCCGCCAGCCTGTTGCGTTACGCCGATATGCAAAGCCAGCGGCTCGACAGCCTGCGCGAGCAATGGGCGGTATGGCTACCGCGTCTGTTCTACGCCGGGGTGATGCTGTGGATGGCTTACGGTCTGCTCAGCGGAGGCGGCTTCGGCCCGCAACTGCCGCCGGAGCTACGCTAGAACCCGGCATTCCGGGGCTTGTCAAAATCGCCTCGGGCGCTCATATCTGTAAAAGCACTTTCATTCAGCGGGAGATAACCATGGCCAGCGGTTGGGCGAACGACGACGCGGTGCAGGAGCAGATCGACAGCAGCATCGAAGATGCCGTGCAGCGCGCGCGCAGCCAGTTACCGCGCGGCCCCAGTCTGAGCCACTGCGAGGAATGCGCCGCGCCCATCCCCGAAGCCCGCCGCCAAGCCATCCCCGGCGTACGCCTGTGCGTGGCCTGCCAAGCGGAACAGGACAAGGAACAGGCCAGGTTCAGCGGTTACAACAGGCGCGGGAGCAAGGATAGTCAGCTGCGGTAGCTTGGAGCAGGCCGCGTTGCCCGAATCGCGCAGGGCTCAAGGGTAGGTTGGGCCAGGCCACGCTGGCTGAGCTTTGCGAAGCCCAACACAGCGATCCCTGCGACTACACTCGAATGACAACCACTTCACCAAGGACGGTGAGCATGCGTTATCGACGTGCTTGGGTGCCGGGCGGCACCTATTTCTTTACGGTCACCCTGGCTGATCGCTCGCAACCGCTACTCACCGAACATATCGACGTGCTGCGCCAGAGCGTGCGTGATGTGCGCGCACGGCATCCGTTCACCATCCTGGCGATGGCTGTCATGCCCGAACATCTGCATGCGATCTGGCAACTGCCGGAGGGCGACAGCGCCTACTCGACACGCTGGGCGCTGATTAAAGCGGCGTTCTCCCGCGCACTGCTGCCCTCCGAACAGATTTCACTGTCGCGCCATCTCAAGCGTGAACGCGGCGTCTGGCAGCGGCGCTACTGGGAGCATTGCATTCGGGACGCCGATGACTTGAGTCGACATATCGACTACATCCACTTCAATCCAGTCAAACATGGTTATGCCAAACGGCCTATCGATTGGCCGTATTCCTCTATCCATCGTTATGTCAGGGCGGGGTTATTGCCTAGCGATTGGGCGGGAGAAACAGCCGAGTAGGGATTGTAGGTTGGGCCGCAATGAGCTGACCGATATGACGCCGTGTTGGGCTTCGCGGAGCTCAGCCCAACCTACGTAATTGGCGCTGCACTGGCTCAAAACAAAAAATACCGCTGCGCCATCGGCAGCACGTCCGCCGGTTCGCACCAGAGTAACTGCCCGTCCGCCTTGACCTGGTAGTTCTGCGCGTCGACCTCAATGTTGGGCAGGTAGCCGTTGTGGATCAGGTCGGTTTTCTGCACCTCGCGGCAGCCTTTGACCACGCCGATCTGCTTCTTCAACCCAAGCTGTTCGGGCACGCCCGCGTCCAGCGCCGCCTGGCTGATAAAGGTCAGGCTGCTGGCGTGCAGGCTGCCGCCGAAGCTGCCGAACATCGGCCGGTAGTGCACTGGTTGTGGCGTGGGGATCGAGGCGTTGGCGTCGCCCATCAGGCTGGCGGCGATCACGCCGCCCTTGAGGATCAGGGTCGGTTTGACGCCGAAAAACGCCGGGCGCCAGAGCACCAGGTCGGCCCATTTACCGACTTCGATCGAGCCCACTTCGTGGCTGATGCCGTGGGTGATCGCCGGGTTGATGGTGTACTTGGCGATATAGCGCTTGGCGCGGAAGTTGTCGTTGCCCGGCGCGTCTTCGGCCAGAGCGCCGCGCTGCTTTTTCATCTTGTCGGCGGTCTGCCAGGTGCGGGTGATCACCTCGCCGACACGGCCCATGGCCTGGCTGTCGGAGCTGATCATGGAAAACGCGCCCAGGTCATGCAGGATATCTTCGGCCGCGATGGTCTCGCGGCGGATACGGCTCTCGGCGAAGGCCACGTCCTCGGCGATGCTCGGGTCGAGGTGATGGCAGACCATCAGCATGTCCAGATGCTCGTCGATGGTATTGCGGGTGAACGGCCGGGTCGGGTTGGTCGAGGACGGCAGCACATTCGGGAAGCCGCAGGCCTTGATGATGTCCGGCGCATGGCCGCCGCCGGCGCCCTCGGTGTGATAGGTGTGGATGGTGCGGCCCTTGAAGGCGGCCAAGGTGGTCTCGACGAAACCGGACTCGTTGAGCGTGTCGGTGTGGATCGCCACCTGCACGTCGTACTGATCGGCCACGGAGAGGCAATTATCGATCGCCGCCGGGGTGGTGCCCCAGTCCTCGTGCAGCTTGAGGCCGATGGCGCCGGCCTTGACCTGCTCGATCAAGGGCTCGGGCAGCGAGGCGTTGCCCTTGCCGGTAAAGCCCAGGTTCATCGGGAAGGCGTCGGCGGCTTGCAGCATGCGCATCATGTGCCACGGGCCCGGCGTGCAGGTGGTGGCATTGGTGCCGGTGGCCGGTCCGGTGCCGCCGCCGATCATGGTGGTCACCCCGCTCATCAGCGCCTCTTCGATCTGCTGCGGGCAGATGAAGTGGATGTGGCTGTCGATACCGCCAGCGGTGAGGATCATGCCCTCGCCGGCGATCACCTCGGTGCCGGCACCGATGGCGATGGCCACGTCCGGCTGGATGTCCGGGTTACCGGCCTTGCCGATGGCGGCGATGCGGCCGTTCTTCAGCCCGACGTCGGCCTTGACCACGCCCCAGTGGTCGAGAATCAGCGCGTTGGTGATCAGGGTGTCGACCACGTCGGCCGCACAGAGCTGGCTCTGGCCCATGCCGTCGCGGATCACCTTGCCGCCGCCGAATTTCACTTCTTCGCCGTAGGTGGTGAAGTCTTTCTCCACTTCGATCCATAGCTCGGTATCGGCCAGGCGCAGTTTGTCGCCGACGGTGGGGCCGAACATATCGGCGTAGGCTTGGCGGGAAATTTTCATCAAGTGTCTTCCTGTAGGGTGCGCCATGCGCACCATTGCTATCCGCGTTGTCCCTGGTGCGCGCAGCCTAGGCGGCCCCGCGACACCCTACGATCACAGGTCGCCCATCACCCGTCCGGCAAAACCGAACACCCGGCGCTGCCCGGCCAGTTCGACCAGCTCGACTTCGCGCGACTGCCCCGGCTCGAAGCGCACCGCGGTGCCGGCCGGGATATTCAGGCGCATACCCCGCGTGCTCGCCCGATCAAACGTCAGCGCGTCGTTGGTCTCGAAAAAGTGGTAATGCGAGCCGACCTGGATCGGCCGGTCGCCACTGTTGGCCACCGTCAGGGTCAGGGTGCGGCGACCGACGTTGAGTTCGATCTCGCCGTCCTGGATCTGGTATTCGCCGGGAATCATCGCGGGCTCCTCTGTTCGGGCAGGATCAATTGCATAAAGGTCAGGTCCAACCAGCGCTCGAATTTCCGCCCCACCTGCGGCATTTGCCCGGTGACGACGAAGCCAAGACGCTGATGCAGGCGAATCGAGCTGGCGTTCTCCGCTTCGATCGCCGCGATCATCACATGCAGGTCGGCGGCGCGAGCGCGTTCGATCAGCGCCTGCATCAGTCGTAGGCCGAGACCCTGGCCGCGTTGATCGCGGCGCACGTAGACCGAGTGTTCGACGGTATGGCGAAAGCCTTCGAAGCTGCGCCAAGTGCCGTAGCTGGCGTAGCCGAGCACCTCGCCCGCGTCGAGCGCGACCAGCACCGGAAAGCCCTGAGCCTGGCGTTCGAGCAGCCAGGCGCGGCGGTTGGCCAGGTCCACCAGGGTTTCGTTCCAGATCGCCGTGGTGTTCTGCACCGCATCGTTATAGATGGCCAGAATGCCGGGCAGATTCGCCTCGTCCGCGTCGAGGATCGAATAATTCATGGCTCAGGCAATCGGCTGATGCACGGTCACCAGCTTGGTGCCGTCGGGGAAGGTCGCCTCGACCTGGATCTCCGGAATCATTTCCGGGATGCCTTCCATCACCTGGTCGCGGCTCAGCAGGGTGGTGCCGTAATGCATCAGTTCGGCCACCGTCTGGCCGTCGCGCGCGCCTTCGAGCAGGGCGGCGGAGATATAGGCCATGGCTTCCGGGTAGTTGAGCTTCACGCCGCGGGCCAGCCGTCGTTCGGCGACCAGGCCGGCGGTGAAGATCAGCAGTTTGTCCTTTTCGCGGGGCGTCAGGTCCATGTTCAGGTGCTCCAGATTCTTGGGGGAACGGCCTCGCGGCCGAGCAGGGCGGGGCGCAGCAGGCGCCAGAGTTCGATCAGCCAGGCGCGTGCGTGCAGCGCCTCATTGGCCAGGCAGCGGGCTACCAGCAGGCCGGGCAGTTGAGTCAGGTCGCCGCGCACCGCGCTGGCTACTGTACGACAGCGTTCGAGCAGTTCGGCATCGATCTCGCCGCTGATCAGCAGCGTGGCGAACACCGGTTGGCCGCCCAGGCCGATGGGCGAGTCGAGTAGGCCGTCGCCGCCGACCACGCGCTGGCGCTCGTGCCAGAGCAACTGGCTGTCGCGGCGGATATTCAATTGCGCCTGGAAATGGCCGGCATCGAAGCGCTCGCCACTGGCCGGGCGGCCGAGGGCGACCATGTCCCAATACAGCAGGCGGGCATCTCCGAGCAGTTCGATATCGGTGTGCAATTCGGCCTGGGCGGCGGAATAGACGATGGTTTCCTGCGGCAGCCATTCCAGGGTGGCGCCGGCTTCGACGCGCAACTTGAGGTGCTGATAAGCCGGGCTAGCGGCGCGGTACCACTTGGCCGCGCCGGGGCTGGTCAGCTGCGCCCAGGCGCCGCTGCCGACCGTGGCCGAAATATCCAGGCGGTCGCCACCGGCGATGCCGCCAGGCGGGTGGACGATGATGTGTTGACACACCTGCGGCCCTTCGCCGTACAGGTGCTTCTGCACCCGCAACGGACCCTTGTGGCGACGCAGGGTCGGCCGTGTGCAGTCGCCGTCGCGGCCATAGCCCAGTTCCAGCTCGGCATGCCAGCTGGGGGTGAACAAGGCGGTGGGGGCGGGTGCGTTCATAGAGTCTTTTCGTAGGGTGGATGACGCTTTATCCATCCACCAGTTGTTAGCGCAATGGTGGATGAGCAGAGCGTCGGCTACGCGCCCCGATCCACCCTACAGTGAGTCTCAGATCGCCACCAGGCCGCGCACGCCATCGGCTTCCATGGTCTCGCCACGGCCTTGCTGGACGATCTCGCCGCGGCTCATCACCAGGTACTGGTCGGCCAGTTCGGCGGCGAAGTCGTAGAACTGCTCGACCAGCAGGATCGCCATATCGCCGCGCTCGGCGAGCTTCTTGATCACCGCACCGATCTCCTTGATCACCGAGGGCTGGATGCCTTCGGTGGGTTCGTCGAGGATCAACAGGCGCGGCTGGCTGGCCAGGGCGCGGCCGATGGCCAACTGTTGCTGCTGGCCGCCGGACAGGTCGCCGCCGCGGCGTTGCTTCATCTCTTTCAACACCGGGAACAGCTCGTAGATAAATTCCGGCACCACCTTGGCCTGGCTGCCGGGAAAGCGTGACAAGCCCATCAGCAGGTTTTCCTCCACCGTCAGGCGGCCGAAGATTTCCCGCCCCTGCGGCACGTAGGCGATGCCGGCATGCACACGCTGGTGCGGCTTGAACGTGGTAATCGGCTGGCCTTCCCAGTTCACCGCGCCCTCTTTGGCCGGCAACAGGCCCATCAGGCATTTCAGCAGCGTGGTTTTGCCCACGCCGTTGCGGCCGAGCAGGCAGGTGACTTCGCCGACCTTGGCCTCGAACGACAGGCCGCGGAGGATATGGCTGCCGCCGTAGTATTGGTGGAGTTGTTGGACTTGCAGCATGTTCAGGTTCTCAATTCTGTGGGGGTTGGAAGGCCCTCATCGCGCGCAAGCGCGCTCCTACAGGTCAGCGCTGTCCATGTAGGAGCGAGCTTGCTCGCGATCCGTGGTACTTACCGGCCGAGATAAACCTCGATTACCCGTTCATCGGCCTGCACCTGTTCCAGCGAGCCTTCGGCCAGCACGCTGCCCTGGTGCAGCACGGTGACGTGGTCGGCGATGGAGCCGACGAAGCCCATATCGTGCTCGACCACCATCAGCGAGTGCTTGCGCGCCAGGGATTTGAACAGTTCGGCGGTGAATTCGGTTTCCGCGTCGGTCATGCCGGCCACCGGTTCGTCGAGCAATAGCAGTTGCGGGTCCTGCACCAGCAGCATGCCGATCTCCAGGAACTGCTTCTGCCCGTGGGAGAGCAAGCCGGCCGGGCGCTGGCGCGACGCGTCGAGCTTGATCGTGGTCAGCACCTCGTCGATACGATCGCGTTGCTCGCCCGTCAGCTTGGCGCGCAGGCTGGCCCATACCGATTTATTGGTTTTCTGCGCCAGTTCGAGGTTTTCGAACACGCTCAGGGCCTCGAACACCGTGGGCTTCTGGAACTTGCGGCCGATGCCGGCCTGGGCGATTTCGACCTCGCTCATGCGGGTCAGGTCGAGGGTGTCGCCGAAGTAGGCGACGCCATTGTCCGGGCGGGTCTTGCCGGTGATCACGTCCATCATGGTGGTCTTGCCGGCACCGTTGGGGCCGATGATGCAGCGCAGCTCGCCGACGCCGATATACAGCGTCAGGTCGGTCAGTGCCTTGAAGCCGTCGAAGCTGACGTTGATCGATTCCAGGGTCAGGATGGTGCCGTGGCGGGCATTGAGGCCCTTGCCGGCGGCGCTGCTCGCGCCAATGGCGTCGCGGCCGCTGCCGGCGGCGTCGAAGGCCTGGGGTGGTAAGGCCTCGGGAATAGGCGCGGCTCTCATTGCTTGTCTCCCTTTTTCAGCAGGCCGATCACGCCCTTGGGCAGAAACAGCGTGACCACGATAAACAGCAAGCCCAAAGCGAACAGCCAGTACTCCGGGAAGGCCACGGTGAACCAGCTCTTCATGCCATTGACCAAACCCGCGCCGAGCAAGGGACCGATCAGCGTGCCGCGCCCGCCGAGGGCGACCCAGACGGCGGCTTCGATGGAGTTGGTCGGCGACATTTCGCTGGGGTTGATGATGCCGACCTGCGGCACGTAGAGCGCGCCGGCCAGACCGCAGAGCACTGCGCTCAGCACCCAGATAAACAGCTTGTAGCCGCGTGGGTCGTAGCCGCAGAACATCAGGCGGTTTTCCGCATCGCGCAGCGCGGTGAGCACCCGGCCGAACTTGCTGCGCGCCAGCCGCCAGCCCAGATACAGGCTGCCCACCAGTAGCGCCACGGTGGCGAGGAACAGCACCGCGCGGGTGTGCGCTGCGGTGATGTCGAAGCCGAGAATCGTGCGGAAGTTGGTAAAGCCGTTATTGCCGCCGAAGCCGGTTTCGTTGCGAAAGAACAGCAGCATGCCGGCGAACGTCAGGGCCTGGGTCATGATCGAGAAATACACGCCCTTGATCCGCGAGCGGAAGGCGAAAAAGCCGAATACCAGGGCCAGCAAGCCGGGCGCCAGCACCACCAGGCACATGGCCCAGAGGAAGCTCGAGGTGCCGTACCAGTACCAGGGCAGCTCGGTCCAGGCGAGAAAACTCATAAATGCCGGCAGGCCATCCCCGGCGCTTTGACGCATCAGATACATACCCATGGCATAGCCGCCGAGGGCGAAGAACAGGCCGTGGCCGAGCGACAGCAGGCCGGCATAACCCCAGACCAGGTCCAGCGCCAGCGCGACTATGGCGTAGCAGAGAATCTTGCCGACCAGGGTCAGGGTGTAGGCGGATACGTGCAGGACGTTGTCCGCCGGCAGTAGATGCAGCAGCGGCATGCTCAGCAGTACGGCCAGGGTTACGCCGAGGGCGATGGCGGTGAGTTTTGGGCCGGCTTTCTGCGCGGCCATAATGGCGAGTGGCTGGTTCATGCGCGGCCGTCCTGATGCTGGGCGATGGCTGGTCCGTAGGGCGGGTAAAACGCGCCGAACAGGCTGAACGGCGACCGCGTATTGGCGGGCTTCACCCGCCCTACGGCTGCTCCAGAATCAGCCAACGATCGGCAGAGGGTGGGGTGTCGGTCGATACTCATCAGTCGATCACCCTCCCTTTCAATGCGAACAGACCTTGCGGGCGCTTCTGAATAAACAGAATGATCAGCGCGAGGATAAGGATCTTGCCGAGTACGGCGCCGATCTGCGGTTCGAGAATCTTGTTGGCGATGCCGAGGCCGAAGGCGGCCATGACGCTACCGGCCAGCTGGCCGACGCCGCCGAGCACCACCACCAGGAAGGAGTCGATGATATAGCTCTGCCCGAGGTCCGGGCCGACGTTGCCGATCTGGCTCAGGGCCACGCCACCGAGGCCGGCGATACCCGAGCCGAGACCGAACGCGAGCATGTCCACCCGCCCGGTCGGCACACCGCAGCAGGCGGCCATATTGCGGTTCTGCGTCACCGCGCGGACGTTGAGGCCGAGGCGGGTCTTGTTCAGCAGCAGCCAGGTCAACACCACGACGAACAGCGCGAAGCCGATGATCACGATGCGGTTGTACGGCAGCACCAGGTTCGGCAGCACCTGAACGCCGCCGGAGAGCCAATAGGGGTTGGCCACTTCGACGTTCTGCGCGCCGAACAGCACGCGCACCAGCTGGATCAGAATCAGGCTGATGCCCCAGGTCGCCAGCAAGGTTTCCAGCGGGCGGCCATACAGGTGGCGGATTACTGTGCGCTCCAGGGCCATGCCGACGGCCGCGGTGACGAAGAACGCCACCGGCAGCGCCACCAGTGGGTAGAACGCCAGGGCTTCGGGGGCCAGGCGTTGGAACATCAACTGCACCATATAGGTGGAATAGGCGCCGAGCATCAGCATCTCGCCATGGGCCATATTGATCACCCCGAGCAGGCCGAAGGTGATCGCCAGGCCGAGAGCGGCCAGCAGCAGAATCGAGCCCAGCGACAGGCCGCTAAAGGCCTGGCCGAGCAGTTCGCCGACCAGCAGCTTGCGCTTGACCTGGGCCAGGCTGGTTTCAGCGGCGGTGCGCACCGCCTCGTCCTGTTCCACGGCCGGGTCGAGCAAAGCTTCGAGGCGGGTGCGGGCCAGCGGGTCGCCGGTTTCGCCGAGCAGGCGCACAGCGGCCAGGCGGATCGCCGGGTCGGCATCGGCCAGTTGCAGGTTAGCCAGGGCCAGGCTCAGGGCATCGCGTACAGCCTGGTCTTGTTCGCCGGCGACCCGGGCATTGAGCATCGTCAGCTGCGCCGGTTTGGCGCTTTTCTGCAAGTGCTGGGCGGCGGCCAGACGCACGCCTGCGTCCTCGGCGAGCAACTGATGGCTGGCCATGGCGGTGCTTATAAGCCCACGCAGGCGGTTATTCAGGCGCAATTTGCGCGGGGTGCCGACAGGTGCGGCAGCTCCTTCGATGGCCTGGTAGCGGCCGTCGCTCTCGATAAATGGCGTCTTGTCGCTATCGGCGGCGACGCGACCTTGTTGCAGCGCTTCGAGCAGCGGCAGGCGCTCGGCATCCGGAGCGGCGGCCCAGCTTTCCAGCAGTTTGGCCTGTTTGGACGAGCTGGCTGCGGCGAAGTCGGCGGCATCGCCGGCATGGCTGGCGAGCGGCAGCAGCATCAGCAGAATCAGGAAAAATCGGTGCAAGGCAGTGGGCATATCAGAAACCTTGGGACTACAGCGCAAGCCCCCTCGCCGAGGCGGAAAAGGGCGTTAACCGTAGCCCGAATGCAATCCGGGGATAGCAGCTCCCCGGATTGCATTCGGGCTACGAAGTCGCTTAGTTCGACTTCACCGCGTAATCCGGCTTTTTGTCGTTGCCTTCGATATACGGGCTCCACGGCTGGGCGCGGATCGGGCTGCTGGTTTCCCAGACCACCGAGAACTGACCGTCGTCCTGGATCTCACCGATCATCACCGGCTTGTGCAGGTGGTGGTTGGTCTTGTCCATGGTCAGGGTGTAGCCGCTCGGTGCGGCGAAGGTTTGCCCGGCGAGTGCTTCGCGAACCTTGTCGACATCGGTGGTGCCGGCTTTTTCGACCGCCTGGGCCCACATGTTGATACCGACGTAGGTGGCTTCCATCGGGTCGTTGGTCACCGCCTTGTCGGCGCCCGGCAGGCTCTTGGCCTTGGCGTAGGCCTTCCACTTGTCGACGAACGCGGTGTTGACCGGGTTTTCCACCGACTGGAAGTAGTTCCAGGCGGCCAGATGGCCGACCAGCGGCTTGGTGTCGATGCCGCGCAGTTCTTCCTCGCCGACCGAGAAGGCCACGACCGGTACATCGGTGGCTTCCAGACCCTGGTTGGCCAGTTCCTTGTAGAAGGGCACGTTGGAGTCGCCGTTGACCGTGGAGATCACCGCGGTCTTGCCGCCGGCGGAGAATTTCTTGATGTTGGCGACGATGGTTTGATAGTCGCTATGACCGAAGGGGGTATAGACCTCTTCGATGTCCTTCTCGGCCACGCCCTTGGAGATCAGGAACGCGCGCAGGATCTTGTTGGTGGTGCGCGGGTAGACGTAGTCGGTGCCGAGCAGGAAGAAGCGCTTGGCGGCGCCGCCATCTTCGCTCATCAGGTACTCGACCGCCGGAATCGCCTGCTGGTTCGGCGCCGCGCCGGTGTAGAAGACGTTCGGCGACAGCTCTTCGCCTTCGTACTGCACCGGGTAGAACAGCAGGCCGTTGAGCTCTTCGTAAACCGGCAATACGGATTTACGCGAGACCGAGGTCCAGCAGCCGAAGGTTACCGCGACCTTGTCCTGAGTCAGCAACTGACGCCCCTTCTCGGCGAACAGCGGCCAGTTGGAAGCGGGGTCGACCACGACCGGTTCGAGTTGCTTGCCGAGTACGCCGCCCTTGGCATTGATCTCGTCGATGGTCATCAGCGCCATGTCTTTCAGCGAGGTTTCCGAGATGGCCATGGTGCCGGACAGCGAGTGGAGGATGCCGACCTTGATGGTTTCGGCGGCCTGCACGGTGAAGGGGAACAAGCCGCTGAGCAGCAGGGCGCTGGCGGCGATAGTCGATTTCAGCAGGGGACGGCGTTTCATTGTTATGGCTCCGTGCGCAACTGTTGGGTGGGACCTAAAGGTCGTCAGTCCAATGGCAGCATCCGTGCCAATCAACGCAAGGGCTTGGTTTAGATGGTTTTTTTCATTTAGGGCGGCAATCGCTCGAGGTTCTGGTGCGCCGCTTTGGTGCGCCCGTCACGCCGAAGTGCGTTCCGGGCCGCATGGCTGCACCAATTTAGAGCCCGAGATAATTTTTCACCCCGGTGAAGATGATCTGCGCGGCCAGTGCGCAGACGAACAGCCCCATCAGGCGGCTGACGATCTGCAGGCCCTGATCGCCGAGCAGGCGTTCGAACTGGTTGGACATATAGAGCACCGCACCGACCGTGGCGCTGGCCAAGGCGATGGCCAGCGCCGCCACGGCCTTGTCGCCCCAATCCGGCTGGCTGGCGCCCATCAGCAGCAACGCACCGATGGTGCCGGGGCCGACGGTGAGCGGGATGGTCAGCGGCACTATGGTCACGTCCTGCTGCACGTTGTCGCTCTGCACCGCCGGTTTGCCCTGGGCCATGCCCAGGGCGGAAATGAACAGCACGCTGCCGGCGCCGATGCGGAAGGCGTCGATGGTGATGCCGAACAGGGTGAAAATATGTTTGCCGAACAGGTACAGCAGCAAGCTGGCGACCAGTACCCCGGCCGCGACTTTCCAAGCCAGGCGCTTGCGCTCCTTGACCGTGTAGCCGCGGCTCAGGCCGATAAAGCACGACAACACGAAGAACGGGCTATAGAGCACCAGTAACTTCAAATACAGGCTGAATAGCGCGGACGCCATGGGCAACACTCGTTTTGGGGCGGATGGGGCCGATTCGGCCGGCTTGTTCGGCGAGCAGGCCGGTCAGGTCGAATCAGGTTGGCAAAGTTAGAGCGGCAGTGCGCCGGATTTGGGCGTGGTCGGGCGCTCGGCGATCCAGTATTCGATCAGTTCGCGCAGTTGCGAGAGTTCCACCGGCTTGGACATATGACCGTCCATACCGACTTGGCGCGCGCGCTCCTTGTGTTCGTTGAGGATGTGCGCGGTCAACGCGACTATCGGTGTGCGCGGGCGTTGTTCGGCGGCTTCCCAGGCGCGCAGCTGCTCGGTGGCGGAGAAGCCGTCGAGGATCGGCATTTCACAGTCCATCAATACCAGGTCGTAATGTTGCGCCTTCATCGCCTTCAGCGCTTCCTCGCCGTTGCTCGCGGTATCCGGTTGCAGTTTGAGTTTGCCGAGCATGCCGCGGATCACTTTGGTCGAAATGCTGTTGTCCTCGGCGACCAGAATGCGGAAGTCGCTCGGCACGTCCAGCGGCGCGCTGACGGCCGGATCGGCGAACGGGCTCGGGAGGTTCTTGCCGCGCTGCGCCAACTCGTCGGCCAGGGTGGTTTTCAAGGTATAGCCGGCCACGGGTTTGGCGAGGATGCGTTTGATCCCGGCATTGCGCGCGATGACCTTGCCCGGGGCGTTGCTGATGCCGGTGAGCATGATCAGCAGGATGTCGTGGTTGAGGCTCGGGTCTTCCTTGATCTTCGCCGCCAGTTGCATGCCGGTCATGCCGGGCATGTCCTGGTCGAGCAGCACCACATCGAAGTATTCGCGCATATGCGCCTTGGTGCGCAGCAGGGCCAGCGCCTCCTTGCCCGAAGGCACGGCGCTGACGCTCAGGCCCCAGGCGCTGCATTGCTGGATCAGCACCTTGCGGCAGGTTTCGTTGTCGTCGACCACCAGTAGGCGCGCGCCCTGCAAGGGGCCTTCGAGGTCGGCGGTGGGGCGTTCCAGGCGCTGGCTGTCGAGCGGCAGGGTCAGCCACAGCGTGCTGCCTTGGTTGTTGCTGCTCTGGATGCCGAACTCGCCTTCCATCAAGCGGATCAGTTGCCGCGCGATGACCAGGCCGAGGCGCCCGCCGAGCTTGCTGGCGGTGAGGAAGTCCTTGCTGTGCAGCTCGGTATTGAGCAGCGCGCTGCGTTCGGCGGGGTCGAGCGGGCGGCCGCTATCTTGCACGGCGATGCGCAGGCGCGGCTGGGTTTCCGGGTTTTCCAGCGCCACCACCAGGAGGATTTCGCCTTCGTCGGTCTGCTTGAAGGCGTTGTCCAGCAGGCTCAGCAGGGTCTGACGCAGGCGCGTGGGGTCGCCGCTGATCACCCGCGGCACTTGCGGCTGGGTGAAGCTGATCAGCTCGACCTTTTGTTGCTCGGCCTTGGCGCGGAAGATATCCAGGCAATCCTCGATCAGCGCGTTGAGGTCGAACTGCACATCGTCCAGTTCGATCTGCCCGGATTCGAGCTTGGAAATATCGAGAATCTCGTTGATCAGCGTGAGCAGCTCGTTGCCGGCGCTGTGAATGGTCTGTACATAGTCGCGCTGTTTCGCCGACAGCGGGGTGCCGAGCAGCAGTTCGGTCATACCCAGCACGCCGTTCATCGGGGTGCGGATTTCATGGCTGATCTTGGCGAGGAATTCGGCTTTGGCTTTCAGTTCGGCGGAGCTGGCGGCCATGTTGGTGCGTTCGGTGAGGGTGTCGCGCTGGATCTGCCGCTGTCGCTCGGTCAGCGATACGGTGAGCACCAGCCCGCTCAAGGTGGCGATGCTGAACACGCCGGTGACCAGCCAGCCGGGGTTGAGTTGGTCGAGGCCGAACAGCACCGGGATAAACAGGCTGAAACCCAGGTTGAAGACCAGCATGGCGCTCATGATCAGGCGCGCGGGCTGGTAACCGCGTTGCCAGTGCAGGCCCGCCACCAGCATCACCACCAGGGAGCTGAGGATCACCAGCAGGTAGATCAGCGAGCTGTACCACAACATGCCGCTGGTCAGAATGATCGACGCCAGGGCCAGATTCAGCAGCGCTGCGCCGCGTAGCAGGTGATTGAGCTTGCTGCTCTCAACCGCCGTACCCCGGAAAAAGCTCAGGGTGAAGGCCAGCAGGCAGAATCCGGCGAGCAGCGCCGAGAGATCGGCGATCAGCGATTGGTCGACGCCCTGGCTGGGAATCCACACCGCCAGCAAGCCGATATTGGCCGCGGCGCACAGCGCCAGGTTGAGGTGCATGGCCGCGAGCCAAAGGCTGCTGCTGGAACGGCTGTAGATAAAGCGGGTGACGTTGTACAGCATCAGCAGGATCAAGCCGCCGAGCAGCGCACCGAAGATATACGCGGGTTTTTCCAGGCTGACCAGTTCACGCTCGCCGATGACCTTGAACCAGGCCATCAGCGGGTGATTGGAGGTCATGCGCACGTAAACCTCGCGTGCCTGCTGGTCATTCGGCAGCGACAGCAGGTAAGCGCGCGAAGGCAGTGGCCGCGAGCTCAGCGGCAGGGCTTCGCCGGTGTGGGTGGTCTGCTCCAGCTTGCCGTCGTGCAGCAGGTAGTAGTCGAGGTATTGCACGCGCGGGGCGAAGATCCACAGCCAGGTGGGCGCGGCGAGGGCATCGAGATCGACATGCAGCCAGACCGCATGTTTGCTGAGCGGGAAGGTGAAAGCTTGTTTTTCCAGGGGCACGAACTCGTTGCGCAGAGCTCGCACACTCTCCAACTCCAGCTGGGCGCTGTTATCGATGAGCATCGACCAGCCCAGCGCACGCGGGGCCGGGCTGAGTTCTTCGGCGATGGCCATCGACCACCAGCAACTGGCCAGAAGCAGGCTGATGATAAGTCCGATGGCAATCCTGAGCCGCTTCAAAGTGAATTCCCTTCGAAAGTTGGTGGCCGGATTATAGCCAAGCCAGGCTGGTGTGAAATATGACAAAGGCAGCTAGCAGGCCATTGAAAAACTACCTGCGTTGCCGATACGGCGTTAAAAACAGGCTCGGAATGCTCATTTACAGCTCGTAAACTCCGCTTCCTCGCCTGTTTTTGCCTTGTCTCGGCTGCCTCGCTTACGTTTTTCAACGGCCTGCGAATAAAGCCGCCTCTGCCGATTTGCACGATGCTTTCACTAATTTTCGCTTCAGCCTTCGCCACGTTCGCGGGCAATCGCCCGATAACCGATGTCCGTGCGGTAGAAACAGCCGTTCCAGCGAATCTTCTGCGCCAGGCGATAGGCCTGTTGCTGAGCATCGGCGACACTGGCGCCAATCGCGGTGGCGCAGAGCACCCGGCCGCCGGCGGTGACGATTTGGCCGTCTTTCAGGGCGGTGCCGGCGTGGAACACCTTGCCGTCGAGCTGCGCCGCCTGGTCCAGACCTTCGATAACCTCGCCTTTGGCGTAATCGCCCGGGTAGCCACCCGCGGCGAGTACCACGCCGACCGTCGGCCGCGGATCCCAGCGGGCTTCGATCTTGTCCAGCGCTTGCGCCAGTGCGGCTTCGACCAGCAGTACCAGGGAAGATTCCAGGCGCACCATGATCGGCTGGGTCTCCGGGTCGCCGAAGCGGCAGTTGAATTCGATGACTTTCGGCTTGCCGGCTTTGTCGATCATCAGGCCGGCGTAGAGGAAGCCGGTGTAGACGTTGCCTTCGCTGGCCATGCCGTTGACGGTGGGGTAGATCACCTCGTCCATCACCCGCTGGTGCACCTCGGCGGTGACCACAGGTGCCGGCGAGTAAGCGCCCATGCCGCCGGTATTCGGGCCGCTGTCGCCGTCGCCGACGCGCTTATGGTCCTGGCTGGTGGCCATCGGCAGGACGTTCTTGCCGTCGACCATGACGATGAAGCTGGCTTCTTCGCCATCGAGGAACTCCTCGATCACCACCCGCGAGCCTGCTTCGCCGAAGGCATTGCCGGCGAGCATATCGCGCACCGCGTCTTCGGCTTCCGCCAGGGTCATGGCGACGATCACGCCTTTGCCCGCGGCCAGGCCATCGGCCTTGATCACGATGGGCGCGCCTTTCTCACGCAGGTAGGCCAGGGCCGGCTCGACTTCGGTGAAGTTCTGGTAATCGGCGGTGGGGATCTTGTGGCGGGCGAGGAAGTCCTTGGTAAAGGCTTTCGAACCTTCCAGCTGCGCGGCGCCGGCGGTTGGGCCGAAGATATCCAGCTGGCGCGCGCGGAACAGATCGACCACGCCTTTGACCAGCGGCGCTTCCGGGCCGACGATGGTCAGTTGCACATTCTTCGCGGCGAAATCGGCGAGTTGCTCAATGGCCAGCACATCGATGGCAATGTTCTCGCACTTGGCTTCAGTGGCGGTGCCGGCATTGCCCGGGGCGACGAAGACTTTGGCGACGCGCGGGTCTTGCGCGACTTTCCAGGCCAGGGCGTGTTCGCGCCCGCCGCTGCCGATGATCAGTACGTTCATGGGGTTCTCCTGACCGTAGCCCGGATGAAATCCGGGGCTTTTGAGTGAGGTGTTCCCGGATTACATCCGGGCTACGGGTGGTGGATCAGCGAAGCGCTATCCACCCTACGAATGTCGAGGTCGCGATTGGGCTGGTAGATGCAAGGCGCCCGGCGCTTCACCCAGCGGAGTTGCCTTCTGGCAATGAGCATGGGGGAAGGGCCGGGCAACGCCGCAGATGCCTGTCCGAGTGCGGCCGATTTTAGTGCCTAAAATGGCGCATAGAGGTAAACACCATGGCGATATTCGCTTCATCCGCCGCGGCTATCACTTCCGCATCGCGCATCGAACCGCCCGGTTGGATCACCGCGGTGATGCCGTTGGCGGCGGCGTTATCCAGGCCGTCGCGGAACGGGAAGAAGGCGTCGCTGGCCATCACCGAACCGGCTACTTGCAAGCCGGCGTGCTCGGCCTTGATCGCGGCGATGCGCGCGGAGTTGACGCGGCTCATCTGGCCGGCGCCGACGCCGATGGTCTGGCGGTTCTTGGCGTAAACGATGGCGTTGGATTTGACGAACTTGGCCACTTTCCAGGCGAAGATCAGGTCGTGAATTTCCTGCTCGCTCGGCGCGCGCTTGGTGACGATCTTCAGGTCTTCCGCTTTGATCATGCCGATGTCGCGGCTCTGCACCAGCAGGCCACCGTTGACCCGCTTGAAGTCCCAGCCCGGTGCGCGTTCGGCCGACCATTCGCCGCATTCGAGCAGGCGCACGTTGGCTTTGGCGGCGACCACGGCGCGGGCTTCGGCACTGATTTTCGGCGCGATTATCACTTCGACGAACTGGCGCTCGACGATGGCCTGGGCGGTAGCGCCGTCCAGTTCGCGGTTGAAGGCGATGATGCCGCCGAACGCCGATTCGCTGTCGGTGGCGTAGGCCAGTTCGTAGGCCTGGCGAATGCCGCCTTCGCTGTCGAGGGCCACGGCCACGCCGCAGGGGTTGGCGTGCTTGACGATAACGCAAGCCGGTTTGACGAAGCTCTTCACGCATTCCAGCGCGGCGTCGGTGTCGGCGACGTTGTTGAACGACAGCTCTTTACCTTGCAGTTGCACGGCGGTGGAGACGCTGGCTTCGCCTTTGCCATTCAAGGCGCCGGCTTCCACATAGAAGGCCGCGCTCTGGTGCGGGTTCTCGCCATAGCGCATTTCCTGCGCCTTGACGAACTGGCTGTTGAAGGTGCGCGGGAAGGTGCCGCGGGCTTCGGTACTCAGGGTTTCGCGGCTCTGCTCGATGGTCCCCAGGTAATTGGCGATCATGCCGTCGTAGGCGCTGGTGTGCTCGAACGCTTTCAGGGCCAGATCGAAGCGCTGGGCGTAGGTCAGGCCGCCGGCTTTCAGCGACTCGAGCACGCTGGCGTAGTCGCCGGCGTTGACCACGATGGCCACGTCCTTATGGTTCTTCGCGGCGGAGCGGACCATGGTCGGGCCGCCGATATCGATGTTTTCGATGGCATCGGCGAGGTCGCAGTCGGGCTTGGCGACTGTGGCTTCGAAGGGGTAGAGGTTGACCGCGACCAGATCGATCGGCTTGATCCCGTGCTCGTCCATCACCGCGCCGTCGAGGGCGCGGCGGCCGAGAATGCCGCCGTGGATCTTCGGGTGCAGGGTCTTCACCCGGCCATCCATCATTTCCGGAAAGCCGGTGTAGTCGGCGACTTCCACTGCGGCCACGCCATTGTCCTTGAGCAGCTTGTAGGTGCCGCCGGTGGAGAGGATTTCCACGCCAAGGGCGGACAGCTCACGGGCGAATTCAAGGATGCCGGTCTTGTCGGAGACGCTGATCAGAGCGCGGCGAACGGGAAGGCGGGTGGTCTGGTCGGTCATAACGATTCCATCAGGGGTTTAGCTGCAAGCTGCAAGCCACAAGCTACAAGAACAAGCGCCTCTGCTTGAGGCTTGTAGCTTGCAGCTTGGGGCTTAGAGAAGGTCGTACTGCTTGAGTTTTTTGCGCAGGGTGCCGCGGTTCAGACCGAGCAGCTCGGAGGCTTTGGTCTGGTTGCCCTTGACGTAGTTCATCACGGTTTCCAACAGCGGTGCTTCCACTTCAGTGAGCACCAGGTTGTAAACGTCGGTGACGTCCGCGCCTTCGAGGTGGGCGAAATAATTGTGCAACGCTTTCTCGACACTGCCGCGCAGGGTTTGCCCTTCTTCGCTCGGCGTATTGAGGTGCTGTTTCAAACTGCTGTTTTCACTCACGGGAGCCATTCCACTTGCTAAAGTCTCGGTCAACATCGTCATGCGGCCACCCCTTCTCCGTTGTTATGCCGTCCGCCGAAAAACTCGCGGACGGTGGTGCACTGCGCGTCCGTACTGTCCAGACGATTGAAGTGGGCGCGAAACTCCCTGGCGCCCGGCAAGGTTGCGAGATACCAACTGACATGCTTGCGGGCGATACGTACGCCCATGACATCGCCGTAGAAGGCGTGCAACGCAGCCAGGTGTTCCAGCAGAATGCTTTCCACTTCGAGCAGTTCCGGTGCCGGGAGCTGTTCGCCGGTACGCAGGTAATGCTCGATTTCACGAAATATCCACGGCCGCCCTTGGGCGGCGCGGCCAATCAATAAACCGTCGGCGCCGGTCGCATCCAGGACCGCACGGGCCTTCTCCGGCGAATCGATATCGCCGTTGGCCAGCACCGGAATCGACACCGCCTGCTTGATTGCGGCAACCGTGTCGTACTCGGCTTCGCCGGTGTAGAGATCGGCGCGGGTGCGGCCATGCACGGCCAGCGCGACTATCCCTTCCTGTTCGGCGATCTTCGCCACCTCGATACCGTTCTTGTTCTGTCTGTCCCAGCCCGTGCGGATTTTCAAGGTCACCGGCACGTCCACCGCGGCGACCACCGCCTGCAGGATCTGGCGTACCAATTGTTCGTCTTTCAACAGCGCCGAACCTGCGGCCTTGTTGCACACCTTCTTCGCCGGGCAGCCCATATTGATATCGATTATCTGGGCGCCCAATACGACGTTCTGCTTAGCCGCCTCGGCGAGCATCTGCGGGTCTCCGCCGGCGATCTGCACCGAACGCGGCTCCGGATCGCCCTCGTGCATCAGGCGCAGGCTCGACTTGCGGGTGTGCCACAGGCGCATATCGCTGGTAACCATTTCCGAGACCACCAGGCCCGCGCCCATACGCCGACAGAGCTGGCGGAACGGCCTGTCAGTGACGCCCGCCATCGGGGCGAGGATCAACTGGTTGGGCAGTGTGTAGGGGCCGATGCGTAACGCCGACATAGGGCTTCCCAGCTCAAGAGACCAGCGGTTGAGGCCAATAGTGGAGTGCGAAAAAGGGTGGGAATCATACCCGCTCTGGATGACCGGATAAAGGCTGTTTTGAACAAATTCTGAACAGCTATCGCCTTATCGCCAGGGGTTTGGTTGGCGGGTGGAGGACCGATCCAGCGGCGGCCAGCTCTAAATCGAAAGCTTCGGGCAAAAGCGTTGGCGGGCCAGGGTGCCGCGTATCCTGCGCAGTTTGCGGCTTACTCCGGCGAATGGAAGCTCAGGCTGTAATTGACCGCCTGACTGCCCGGATCGAGGATGTCCAGGGAGATATGGATGGGCACCTGGGGCGGCATCTCCTCTTGACCGGCCAGCTCTCCGGCCAGGTACTCGCCGGGTTTGAAGCGGCGGCTGGCGAGCAGCCGGCCGTTGATGTCGGCGAAGCGGATTTCCAGCAAGGGGAAGGGTTGGGCGAAGGGCGCGCGGTTGTAGAGGATTGCGTCGACGACCAGGGCGCCGCTGAATTCCGGGTGGCTGCGCACCACCAGGTTGCTGCTTTTGATCTGATTGATGTCGACCTTGGACGGCAGGGTGCAGTCGATCAGCGGACAAAGTTGCTCGAACCAGGGGCGATAGTGGTCCTGGCGCGCCAGTTCGTCGAAATGATAGTGCGCGTACTGTCCAGCCAGCGCGCCGGCCGCGATCAGGTTTAGCAGGGCCCAGCCCAGCCGGCGGCCCCAGGGCTTTTTCGGCGGTTGCCAATCGAGCTGCAGCGGCTCGTCGTCCAGCTCGAACAGGTGCTCGTCGCGCAGCCCGGGTTCGCTGCGAGAGGCTTTGCTGGCTTTGTTCGCCGTGGGCTCGACCGACGGCTCGAGGTCTTCCTCGTCATCCTGTTCGAGCGGCCCGTCTGGCTCGGCATGAACACTGTCCGGTGCAGGGGCTTTTGCCGCTGGGGCGATGGGCGCTGGCTTCTGGCGCTCGGGTTCGATTGCCGCGGGCTTGGCGGGCGCCGTTACTGGCGCCTCGGCTTTTACCGTGCGCGCGGGCTGCGCTGGGGCGTTATCGCTCGGGGCCAGGCTCAGCGGCGCTTTGGCCGGGGTGTCGTGGAGCAGGGCTTCGGCCCATCGTTCGTCATGGGGTTCGGGATCGACGCGCGGGGGGCGATTGAAGGCTTCGGCATACTTGGGTGCCTGCTCCAGATCGCGGAATTGCTGCGACAGTTGCTGTTCCTGTTGCTCCAGCTTGGCCAGCTCTTCGTCGAGATCGAGACTGTCGAGGTCCAGGTCGTCGTGGATCCATAGCGTATCGCTGGGCTTTTTCCCGGGCGGAGTGGTGGTGATGGGCGGTGCTTTCGCCGCCGGCGCGACCGGCGGGCTCGGTTTGGGTGGGCTCGGCATGGCGCCGCCGGGCGTGGAAACGCCCGACATAGCGGCGCTCGAATGGGCCACCGCTGGCGAATTTTGCCGTTGCGCCAATAGCTGCTGGGCGGCATTGAACACATGCAAGCAGGCCCCGCAGCGCACGGCGCCATGGGCGGCGCCGAGCTGGGCGCGGTTTACGCGAAAGCTGGTACGGCAATGGGGGCACTGGGTAACGAAACTTTCGGTCATGCAAGGGTCCGGCGCCGGCGATCCGGCAAAGCGGCTAGTCTAACGCAAGTGCCTGGGAAAACAGCAGCTACCCGCGACGGATGCCACTGATGCGCACCCAGCCGTCTTTTTCCGCGGTCGGATCGAGCGTGAACGCCTCGCTGTACGCCGCGCGGACTTCCTCCGCCTGTTCGGCGAGGATTCCCGACAATGCCAGTTTCCCGCCGTGCTTCACCAGCGAAGTGATCTGCGGCGCCAGTGCCACCAGCGGGCCGGCGAGGATATTGGCGACCACCACGTCGGCGGGGCGCTGCGGCAGGTCGGCCGGCAGATAGACCGGGAAGCGCGCCGGATCGATACCGTTGCGCCCGGCGTTATCGCGCGAGGCTTCCAGCGCCTGCGGGTCGATATCGGTACCGACCGCCTGTGGTGCGCCCAGCAACAGGGCGGCAATCGCCAGAATCCCCGAGCCGCAGCCGAAATCCAGCACGCTGCAATTGTGCAGGTCCTGGCCGTCCAGCCATTCCAGGCACAGCGCGGTGGTCGGGTGGGTGCCGGTGCCGAACGCCAGGCCTGGATCGAGCAGCAGGTTGACCGCGTTCGGCTCGGGAGCGGCATGCCAGCTCGGTACTATCCACAGGCGTCGGCCGAAACGCATCGGCTCGAAACCGTCCATCCAGCTGCGTTCCCAGTCCTGATCGGCGATCACCTCGGCATGGTGTTCCGGCAGTTCGGTGCCGGTTAGCAGTTGCAGATGGGCGAATACCGCTGCGGCCTCGGTGTCGGCTTCGAACAGGGCGAGCAGGTGGGTGTGCGACCACAGCGGCGTAGTGCCCAGGTCCGGTTCGAAGATCGGCTGGTCTTCGGCATCCATAAAGGTCACCGACACGGCGCCCACTTCCAGTAGCGCGTCTTCGTAGGTTTCTGCCTGCTCCGGGGTGATGGCGAGACGGACTTGTAACCAGGGCATGGGAAACCTCGATGTGGCGTGAAAAGTGACCCCTCAAGGGGCGGGCAAGCTTACTTGAGGCATGCACGCCGCGCCAGCCGTGCCGTCCGGGCGGTCGAGGCCGCGGTAGGCGAGGTGGCAGGAGCCGGCGCCGAGCAGGGCCGGCAACAGCAGGTTGAGCACCGGCACCACGGCCAGGAGCAGGATCAGCAGGCCAAAGGCGATAGTCGCGCCACGCTGGCTGCGTACGGCCTGCATCTGTTCGGTGCCGCTGGCCAAGCCGGAGAGGGCGGCGGGCACCAGAAAGCGCACGTTGAGGTAGGCCAACAGCAGCAGTAGCAGCACGCCGTTGATTACCGGCACCGCCAAGCAAAGCAGCGGTCCGATGCCGATGCCCAGCCAGGGGCCCAGGTGGAAGCGGCCGCTGTGCAGGAGGTTGGCCTCGCCCGGCGTGCGTGTCGCCAGCTGGGGGTAGCGTTCGAGCGCCCGGGTTCGCAGGCTGTCCATCAGGACCCAGCGCAGCGCCAGGCGAATGCTCAGCACGATCAGGCCGATATACAGCACGACTATGACCGCCGCCGTCAGAATCGCCGCATAGACCAGCAGCATGGCTAGCGCTGGGACGATGCCGGCCATGCCGCCACCCGAGCCGCCGCTGAGCGAGGGGAGAAAGCCGAGCGTTGCCGCGCCGTAGACGACGAATATCGAGATCAGGCCGGCAGCCTTGGCGATCAGTTCGAAGTGCGCGTAGAACACCCAGCTCCACAGGCCGAACATCAGCAGGCAGAGGCCGGAAGAGCGCAGCACTATGCCCGGGCGCAAGCTTGAACGCAGTGCCAGGGTCAGGCAGATAACGGCCTCGCCAAATGCCGGGCCGATGGCCAGAAGGCGGTCTTTCAGAGACATGTCGGTGCATCCTTGCAGAAACGCACAGGGGCCGCATATAGCGGCCCCTGTGCAAGTAGCGATAAAACTTAGTGCTTATCCATACCCAGTTTCTTTTCCAGGTAGTGGATATTCACGCCGCCCTTGCAGAAGCCTTTGTCGCGGACCAGATCGCGGTGCAGTGGCACGTTGGTCTTGATCCCGTCGACGACGATTTCGTCCAGGGCATTGCGCATGCGCGCCATGGCTTCTTCGCGGGTCGCGCCGTAGGTGATCAGCTTGCCGATCAGCGAGTCGTAGTGCGGCGGAACGCTGTAGCCGCTGTACAGGTGCGAATCGACCCTTACGCCATTGCCGCCCGGGGCATGGAAATGCTTGACCTTGCCGGGGCAGGGCATGAAGTTGTCCGGGTCTTCGGCGTTGATCCGGCATTCCAGGGAATGGCCGCGGATCACCACGTCTTCCTGGGTGAACGACAGCTTGTTGCCGGCGGCGATGCTGAGCATCTCCTTGACGATGTCGATGCCGGTGACCATTTCCGATACCGGGTGCTCGACCTGAACGCGGGTGTTCATCTCGATGAAGTAGAAGTTACCGTCTTCATAGAGGAACTCGAAGGTGCCGGCGCCACGGTAGCCGATTTCGATACAGGCATCGACGCAGCGCTTGAGCACTTCGGCGCGCGACTGTTCGTTGATGAACGGTGCCGGCGCTTCTTCCAATACCTTCTGGTGACGGCGCTGTAGCGAGCAGTCGCGGTCGCCGAGGTGAACGGCATTGCCTTGACCGTCGGACAGTACCTGGACTTCCACGTGACGCGGATTGCCGAGGAACTTCTCCAGATAGACCATCGGGTTGCCGAATACCGAGCCGGCTTCGCTACGAGTCAGCTTGGCCGATTTGATCAGGTCTTCTTCCTTGTACACCACGCGCATGCCGCGACCACCGCCGCCGCCAGCGGCCTTGATGATCACCGGGTAGCCGACATCACGGGCAATCGCCAGGGCGACTTCCTCGTCTTCCGGCAGCGGGCCGTCGGAGCCAGGCACTACGGGCACGCCAGCGCGCTTCATGGCGTCTTTGGCCGAAACCTTGTCGCCCATCAGGCGGATGGTTTCGGCTTTCGGGCCGATAAAGGCGAAGCCGGAGTTTTCGACTTGTTCGGCGAAATCGGCGTTTTCCGCGAGGAAGCCGTAGCCGGGATGGATGGCGGTGGCGCCGGTGACTTCGGCGGCACTGATAATCGCCGGGATGTTCAGGTAGGACAGGGCGCCGGAGGCCGGGCCTATGCATACCGATTCGTCGGCCAGGGCCAAGTGCATCAACTCGCGGTCGGCGGTGGAGTGCACCGCAACGGTTTTAATGCCCAGCTCTTTGCAGGCACGCAAGACGCGCAGGGCGATCTCGCCGCGGTTGGCGATCAGAACTTTTTCCAACATCGCAGGCTCTCCGCAGTTCAAACGATAGTGAACAGGGGTTGGTCGTATTCCACTGGCTGACCATTTTCGCCCAGGATGGATTCGACGACGCCACTGGCTTCCGCCTCGATGTGGTTCATCATCTTCATCGCTTCGACGATGCAGAGAATGTCGCCTTTCTTCACGGTCGAGCCGACTTCGACGAAGTTGCTCGAGGTCGGGCCGGCGGCGCGGTAGAAGGTACCGACCATCGGCGAACGCACCACGGTGCCGTTCAGCTTAGCGGCAGCGGGGGCTGCGTTTTCGGCCGCGGCTGCGGCGATCGGTGCTGCGGCCGGCGCCGGTGCAGGCGCCTGGGCATAGACCGGCTGCTGGGCGTAGGCTGGTTGCTTGCCGTGGCGGCTGATGCGCACCGACTCTTCGCCTTCGCGGATTTCCAACTCGTCGATACCGGATTCTTCCAGCAGTTCGATCAATTTCTTAACTTTACGAATATCCATAGGTGTTCAACTCCCAGTGAGGTCAGGGCCGTTCAAGTTGTTCGAGCGCGGCCTCCAGGGCCAGCCGGTAACCGCTGGCGCCAAGGCCGCAGATCACGCCTACGGCTACATCGGAAAAGTAGGAGTGATGGCGGAATGCTTCGCGCTTATGCACATTGGACAGATGCACTTCGATGAATGGGATGCTCACTGCCAGCAATGCGTCACGTAATGCGACGCTGGTGTGAGTAAAAGCGGCCGGATTGATCAGGATAAAGTCGACACCTTCGCTTTTTGCCGCATGAATACGCTCGATCAGTTCATATTCCGCGTTGCTCTGCAGGTACAGCAGGTGGTGGCCCGCCTCGCGCGCGCGACGTTCCAGGTCGAGGTTGATCTGCTCCAGCGTGGTCGCGCCGTAGACGCCCGGTTCGCGGCTGCCCAACAGGTTGAGGTTGGGGCCATGGAGTACCAATAGGGTGGCCATGCTCATGTTTCCCTTGTTTTTTGCTGCGGAGGACTATGCCGGAGACACCTTGTGACTGTCCAGTTCTCGACAGTAAGCGACATGATGTCGGCATGTTTCCCGTTGAGATGCCTAGAAACGCTCGCGCGCGCTGCTCAGGCGCGCGGCGAAGGCGGCGGCGTCGACTTCCCCTACGACTCGCAAATCCCGCCACTCGTCACCATCGGCACCGAACAGTAGGATCGCCGGCGGGCCGAAAAGTTGATAACGGTCGAGCAAGGCGCGTTGCGCTGCGTTGCTTTCGGTCATGTCGAAGCGCACCAAGCGGTAGTCGCCCAACTGTTTGCCGACTTCCGGTGCGGTCAGCACTTCGCGTTCGATCACCTTGCAGCTGATGCACCAGTCGGCGTACCAGTCGAGCAGCAAGGGTTTGCCGTTGCGCTTGGCGTCGGCCAGGGCGGCGTCGAGCTCGGCGGGGCTGCTGACGGTCAGCCAGGCGCCCGTTTCGACCTGGCTAGCTGCGGCATTGGTCAGGGTCGCGCGGCCGAGTGGGCGCAGCGGGTCGTTCTGCCCTTGCAGGGCACCGACGCCGGCGGCCAGGGCATAGATCAACAGGGCCAGGCCGGCCAGTTGGCCGAGCTTCTGCTTGTGGGTTTTCGGGCCGAATTCCAGGGCGCCGAGAAACAGCGCCACGCCGCCCGCCAGCAGCCCCCACAGCGCCAGGGATGCTTGCCCCGGTAGCACGCGTTCGAGCAGCCAGATCGAAACCGCCAGCAGCATCACGCCGAAGGCATTGCGCACGGTGATCATCCAGGTACCCGATTTCGGCAGCAGGGCGCCGCCGCCGGCGCCGAACAGCACCAGCGGTGTGCCCATGCCGAGGCCGAGGGCGAACAATTGCACGGCGCCGCCCACCGCGTCGCCAGTGCTGCTGATGTACAGCATCAAGGCGGTCAGGGGCGCGGTGATGCAGGGCGAAACGATCAGGCTGGAGAGCACCCCGAGGGTCGCCGCGCCAGCGATCGAACCGCCGCGCACCTGGGTCGCCTTATGGTCGAGACGGTCGCGGATAAAGCCCGGCAGGCGCAGTTCGAAGACGCCGAACATGGCCAGGGCGAACAGGCTGAAAAACAGCGCGAAGGGCACCAGTACCCACGGCGACTGCAGCATCGCCTGCAAATTCAGGCTGGCGCCGAACAGGCCCATCAGCGCGCCGAGCAGCGCATAGCAGGCGGCCATCGGCAGTACATAGGCCAGCGACAGGACCAGACCGCGGCTGTTGCTGGGGCGCCCGCGCAGTACAACGCCGGAAAGAATCGGCAGCATCGGCAGCACGCACGGCGTGAAGGTCAGGCCCAGGCCGGCGAGGAAAAACAGCGCCAGGTCGGTCCAGTTCCAGCCGGATGCGGGGGCCTGGTTGGCCTGCGTCGGGGTGGGGACGGAGGTGCCACCCGCGGCGCCGATCGGCAGCACCTCGGTTTCCGGCGGATAGCACAGGCCTTTATCGGCGCAGCCCTGGTAGGTGACCTCAAGGTCGAACGGGCGCTGCTCGGGGTTCTCTATCGCCAGCTCGATATCGAGTACGCCGTAATACACCTCAACGTCGCCGAAGTATTCGTCGTGTTTCGCCTCGCCGGCCGGTAGCTGGGCGGTCAGGGCGATACCCGCGAGAGCGCTGGCGAACTTGAAACGGTGCTTATAGAGGTAATAACCCTCGGCCGCGACGAAGCGCAGCTTGATCGAATCGGCGGAACTGTCGATCAGATTGAGCTTGAAGGCTTCGCGCACCGGCAGAAAGTCCGCGCTGTTGTTCAGCACGGCGCCCAGCGGCGCGGGGGCGGGGCGGTTGTCGAAAAGGCCGGCGCCGGCGGGCAGCGCAAAGGACAGAAGCAACAAGATAAACAGGCGGCGCATGGACGTCTCGCGGGTCTGAGGTGCGGGCATCATAACGGATGCGCCTGCCAGGGTCAGTCGACTCCTTGTTAGGCGGTGTGTACAGGCGGCTGGAAGGTTATCCAGGCGGTGCGGGTCAATGGAACTCGTCCGTTGCCGGCAGCAGATCGCTCACCATGAAGCGTTGCGCCAGCTCGCGGTAGCCGGCCTCTTCGCGAAATGCGCGATAGGCCGCGGCGAACTGCTCGGCAATTTCCTCGGGCACCGCGCGGGAGAACGCCACATACATCGGTTTGCCGGAGAACTGCGCGCCTGGCAGTGCCTGCACTTGTTGATTGAGGCCGGCAATTTCGGTGTTGGCCCTGACCAGCGAACTGTTGGAACCGAACACCGCATCGAAGCGGTCGCTGATCAGCATGATGAACAGCTGCGCCTGGGTGACGGTGGGTTGTTCGATAGGCGCGCCGCGTTCGATCAGGCTGAGCACTTCGTCGCTCATGTAGTAGCCGTTGGGCAGCCCGGTGCGCCAGCGGGCGACCATCTGTTCCAAGGGGGGCTGGTACTGGATCTCGTCCGCCCGGTTGCGCTTGATATAGAGCGTGGTGCCGGAAACATGCAGGAGATTGTGCGGCAGGAAGCGGGCGAAGCGTTCGCGCTCGGCGGACTTGGCGACGAAGGTCGCGGCCTGCACCTCCCCCGATTCGAGGGCGCGCATGGTGCGCTTCCAGGGTGTGCGCCTGAATTCCAGTTGCCAGCCGAGTCGCTCGCAGACGCTGCGCACCACTTCAATATGGAAGCCGGTCAGCTCGGCCTGTTCGTCGATGAACTCGAACGGGTAGTTGTTCGCTTCCTCGATACCGACCGTCAGGGTGGTGGCATGGACGCAGTGGCTTGCCAGCAAGCCGATCAGCAGCATGCTCAGGCGCATGGCACTGTCCTCCTCGATATGGGCTTTTGCAGTGTAGGCCATGGCACCGAGCACCCTCGGCACAGTCGTCGGCTACAGGCGGAAAGCCTGTACCGCGGTATTCAGCTGTTCGCCCAGTTGCAGCAGTTGTTCGCCTTGCTGGCGGCCTTCGCCGATCCGCTGCAGGTTCTTGCCGCCGAGTTGATGGATACGCTCGCTGTGGCCGTGAATCTCACTGACGGCGCCGCTCTGCTGCGCGGTGGCGTCGGCGATGCGTTCGGCCATGCTGGCGATGGTGCCGATCGCCGCGACTATTGCGTCCAGCGCGCCGTCGGCTGCTTGCGCCTGGCCGGCGGCGGCCTGGGCATGTTCGACCTGGATGCGCATGGCCGCGACCGATTGCCTCGCGGCCTGCTGCAGGCGCTCGACCAGCTCCTGTATCTCGGCGGTGGCGCCGCTGGTGCGTTGCGACAGCGAGCGCACTTCGTCGGCGACCACAGCGAAACCGCGGCCCAGCTCGCCGGCCCGCGCCGCTTCGATGGCCGCGTTCAGCGCGAGCAGATTGGTTTGTTCGGCAATGCCGCGGATCACCGTGAGCACGCTGCCGATGGTCGCGGTTTCCTCGCTCAGGCGCTCGACGGCTTGGGCGTTGCCCTGGACTTCGCCGACCAGGGCATGCAGCCCGTTGAGGCTCAGGCCGATCACCTGCTGGCCCTGTTCCACGGCGCGGCCGGCGTCGCGGCTGGCATCGGCGGCCTGGCTGGCGTTGCCGGCGACTTGCTGGATGGTCGCATCGAGTTCGCCCAGGGCGTCGCGTATTTGCGCGGTATCGCCCGCTTGGCGTTCGGCGCCTTGATGCAGGCCGCCGCTGAGGTCGGCGAGAATGCGGCTGGAACCCGCGACTTGCTCGGCGTGCTGGCGAATACTGCCCACCAGCTCGACCAGGTAGTGGCGCAGGCGGTTCAGCGAGACCTCGATGTCGACCAGCTCGCGGGTGCGCGAACCGAGGGCGATGTCCTGGCTGAAATCGCCGCCGGCCCAGGTCGACAGCGCCGGCACCAGGCGATTGAGCACGCGGGTCAGGCGGCGCTGCAGCGTGTCGATGATCAGCGCAATCAATAAAATCGCCCCTATCATCAGGCCGAGGATTAGCCGCACCTCACCCTGAATGCGCCCATGCTCGGCGCGCACCGCTGGCTCCAGCGCGGCGAGGTCGTGCTGTACGCCATCGATATTGAGGCGGGTGGCGCTGGCCAGTTCGATACGTTGTTCGATCAGTCGACGGGTGCGTTGCAGCTCTGCTGGATAGCGGCCGATCAGGCTGGCCAGATCGCGCTTGAGTGCCAGGCCTTGATCTTCCGCCTGCGCACTGGTGTTGTCGGTGGCCAGGCCGAGCATATCGGCGAAGCTCGCGCTATTGCTGTCGCCGGCTGCGGTTACGCCGAGCAGGGGCAGGCTGTCGAGTTGCTTGGCCTGCTCGCCGAGGGCCGCCAATTCGCGCTCGACGTTGGCTGCCAGCTCGCTGCGTTCGCTATCGATCAATTTCTCGCGGGCATGGGCCAGGCGCGTCAAGTGTTGGGCGGCGGCGAACAGCGGCGGGTAATAGCTCGCCGCGATCGCGCTTTCGCCGCTTTGCGCGTATTGCGCCAGTTGTTCGAGGGTGCCGGCCATTTCCCGTTCGGCTTGCAGCAACAGGCCTTGCGGGTTGCCGGCGAGTTTGCCGGCGGCGAGCAATTCGTTGCTGCTGAACGCCTTCAGCTCCGCCAGGCTCGGGCCCACGCTCGCGGCCAGTTCGGGCGGCAGTTCGGCGACGGCGCCGGTCAGGGTATCGAGCGCTTGCAGTGCGGCGCTGTGCTGCAGCGCGTCGCCGCTGCCGAGATAACCGAGCACGTTGCTCGCCGCTTGCTGCTGGAACTGCTGCGACAGGCTCAGGTAGCGCTCCATCAACAGGTAGGGGCGTTCGAGTGCGCGTTGCGACCACCAGAGCGTCGTGCCCAGGGCGATGCAGACGATGACCAATAAGAGGGTATTGAGGTTGGTGAGTGACTTCAGGCGCATAGGGGCTCGACCGATACGGAACGCTGTTGGCCCGCTCGTGTGATCACGAGCGAGGCTGGCGAGCCCTGAAGCTATTACGTTTTCATGACAGCAAGATGACGGCACATGCCCGGATGTGGCGTTATGACATTATTTGCCGGCGAATATTTCCACCCGGTTGCGCCCGCCGTGTTTCGCCGCATACAGCGCCTCGTCGGCCTGCTGCGACAGCACCTTGCTGTCGGCGCCATGGGCGAGTTGGGTGATGCCGGCACTGAAGGTGCAGGACAGGTCCGCCGGTTGCGCGGGGAAGTGGATCTCGGCGAAACGCGTGCGTATTTCGTCGAGTACCAGATGGGCTTCCTCGGCCCGGGTGCTGGGCATGACCACGGCGAATTCCTCGCCACCGTAACGGCCGATGAAGTCGGTTTTCCGCAGCCGTTGTTTCAGGAACAGGGCCAGGCTCTTGATCACCCGGTCGCCCATGGGGTGGCCGTAGTTGTCGTTGACCTTCTTGAAGAAGTCGATATCCAGCATGGCGAAGCACAGGGGCTGGTTGTCGCGTTGCGCGCGGGTGCGACAGTCTTCCAGCAACTGCAGGGTATGGGTGTGGTTGAACAGCCCGGTCAGGCTGTCGCGCACCATGCGCGCCTTGAGGTTGCGCGCGCGGGCGGCGCGGTTGCGCACGGTGGCGATCAGATGGCGCGGCTTGATCGGTTTGGTCAGGAAGTCGTCGCCGCCTTCGCTCATCGCGTCGAGTTGTTTGTCCAGATCGTCTTCGGCCGACAGGTAGATGATCGGCACGCTGACATAACGGTCGTTGTGGCGGATCACCTTGGCCAGCTCGGGGCCGTTGCACTCGGGCATGTACATGTCGAGGATGATCAGGTCCGGCTGGAATTCGGCCAGCTCGGTCATCGCCTGGATCGGATCGAGCAGGGTGCGGGTGACGATCCCGGCGCTGTTCAGCACCCGTTCGGTGTAGGTGGCCTGGGCGCGCGAGTCATCGATGATCAACACCCGGTAGGGTTCGCTCTGGCTGACATGGGTCAGCTCTTCGATGCGTTCGAGCAGCGTCGAGGCGTCCAGGGTGCCGGTGAAGAAGTTCTGCCCGCCCGCGCGCACCGCGGCCAGACGGGTCGGGGTGTCGGTGTCCGTTTGGCTGAAGAACAACAGCGGGATTTTCTGCTCCAGACCGTCCTGAACCGCCTCGGCCAGACGCAAACCACAGCCCTGGCCGGAAAAATCCACATCCATGACGATGGCGGCCGGGTGACGCTCCAACATGGCATCGCGGAAGGCGTTGGCGGTTTCCAGCGGCAGCGCGGTGATGCCGAAAAATTCCAGCTGGCGGGCCAGGCGCTCGGCCTGGTCGAGGTGTTGCATGGCCAGGTAAACCGGTTTGCGCAGTTGCTGCAGCACGGTTTGGCCGAGGCGGTCGCCATGCCGCAGGCCGATGCGCGGCAGGCGGTGCATCACATGGTTGAGTTCGTTGATCAGGTGGCTGCTGAGCCGCCCGCCATTCTTCGCCACGGCATCCAGGCAATGATTGATGCTTTGCGCCAAGGCGCCGTGCTCGACCTGCTCGAAGCGCTCGGCGTAGCGCTGCAACAACAAGGTGGCATCGCGCAGTTCGCGCATGCCCAATTCGCTCCATTCGCTGCGTTGTAAACGCTGCCAGATCTCCAGCACTTGTCGCGCCTGGTGGATGACTCGTTGGGCGAAGTGTTGCTTGAGACGGTCGTGGCTGAAGTCTTCTTGCTCGGTCATGGCCTTTTATCTGGGGAGGGCGAGAGGCCGCCCGACTTTTATAGTGGCGCTATGCTACCAGTGGCGCTGGTCGCTGCCAGTGCCGTCGATCCCTCGGAGCAAGCCTTCTGTCCAGATTGCCAAGCAGGTCGCGATTTAGGGTGTCGGCGCTAAGTTTGCCACCAAGCACTGCGCCCGAGTCTAGGCTCCTTTATAGTACAAAGCTGTAAGCTCCAGACCATTAGCAACCCAAATGCGCGGCTGTGGTCGAATATTTTTCATGCGTAACGAATAAAGGACGTTGTCATGTTGGATTGGAAGAATCGCACTGCCGGTGCGCGTAACAGTGTCGATGATTCGGCCACCAAGGTGCGTGGTTTCTCAGGTAAAGGGCGGCTCGTCCGGATAGGCGGTGCCGTGCTTGGCCTCTATCTGCTGGTCGCCTTACTGGTCGGTTGGTACTGGAGCCAGGAACCCGAACCCTTCTCGGTGCAGCAACATGCCCAGGCGGCGGCTCAGGATGCCCAGCATCAGATGGTCCACGGCTACACCACGGTGGCTACCCTGAAGCAGGTCGCCAGCACCTTGCTCAACAAGCCCGGCGGCTACCTGGCCAACGACCTCGCTCCACCCGGCCTGTGGTTGGACAATATGCCGAGCTGGGAATACGGCGTGCTGGTGCAGGTGCGCGACATGGCGCGTGCCTTGCGCAAAGACTTCTCCCGCTCGCAGTCGCAATCCACCGAAGACCCGGATCTGGCCAAGGCCGAGCCGCGTTTCCACTTCGACAACAAGAGCTGGGCCCTGCCGGCCTCCGAAGCCGAGTACAGCGAAGCGATCAAATCGCTGGATCGCTACATGGCGAGCCTCGGCGACCCGAGCAAAGCCAACGCGCAGTTCTATACCCGCGCCGATAACCTGAACAACTGGCTGGGCGATGCGGCGACTCGTTTGGGCTCGCTGTCCCAACGCTTGTCCGCGAGTGTCGGACGGGTGCGTTTGAACACCGAGGTACGCGACCCGGCCCAGGGCGACAGCGGCGAAGTGGAAGTGGTCGAGGGCGCCTACGAGACGCCTTGGCTGCAAATCGACAACGTGTTCTATGAAGCCCGCGGCCAGGCCTGGGCGCTGGCGCATCTGCTGCGCGCCATCGAAGTGGACTTCGCCGATGTGCTGGTGAAGAAGAACGCCACCGTCAGCCTGCGCCAGATCATCCGCGAACTGGAAGCCGCCCAGGAAACCCTGTGGAGCCCGATGGTGCTCAACGGCAGCGGTTATGGCCTGCTGGCCAACCACTCGCTGGTCATGGCCAATTACATCTCGCGCGCCAATGCCGGCTTGATCGACCTGCGTATGCTGCTGAGCCAGGGCTGAGGCATGGCCGTTTCGGCGCTTGAAGCGGCGCATCGCGCCGCTTCCGATGCGGAGCTGATCGCCTGGGTCGACGAACACGATCGCCTGCTCGGCAGCCTGCCGCGCGCACAATTGCGCGAGCGCGGGGCGATCGGCCGCGGCACCTTTATCCTGCTGTTCAATTCCGCCGGCGAACTCTGTGTGCACCGCCGCACCCTGAGCAAGGCGCTGTATCCCGGCTACTGGGATGTGGCGGCCGGCGGCATGGTGCTGGCGGACGAAAGCTACGCCGAGTCGGCGGCGCGCGAACTGGAAGAAGAGCTGGGCATCGCCGCGGTCGAGTTGCATGAGCACCGCCGGTTTTTCTTCGACCAGCCGGACAACCGCCTGTGGTGCACGGTGTTTTCCGCGGTGTCCGATGCGCCCTTGCGCTTGCAGCCCGAAGAGGTGCTGGAGGCGGCATTTATGCCCACCGCACAGGCCTTGCTGCGGGCAGAACAGCAGCCATTCTGCCCCGACTCCCTCGAAGCCCTGCGGCATTATCTGGCGGGGCAAGCCTTAAGCCTCAAGGAGTAAGGGCGCTGCTTCCTCTTGCAGCTAATGGCTTGCTGGCCTTTCAGGCCTACCAGGTATCGACGAACCCGCGTTTCTTGCCCTCGCGCGCTGCGGGCTTGGGCGCGGCACTGAGCCCGCGCAGCAGCCAGGCGCGGGTTTCCGCCGGGTCGATCACCGCGTCTATCTCGAGGTAGCTGGCCATGTTCAGCGCCTTGCCGTTGTCGTAGGCCTTGGCCACCAGTTTGTCGAACAGCGCTTTGCGCGCCGCCTCGTCCGGCTGGCTGGCCAGCTCCTTGGCGAAGCCCAGGCGCACCGCGCCCTCCAAGCCCATGGCGCCGAATTCGCCGCTGGGCCAGGCGATGGTGAACAGCGGCGAATGGAAGCTGCCGGCCGCCATGGCCTGGGCGCCGAGGCCGTAACCCTTGCGCAGCACCACGCAGAAGAACGGCATCGACAGGCTCGCCGCGGCGACGAACATGCGCGACACGTGGCGCACCGTGGCCTGCTTCTCCGCCTCCGGGCCGACCATAAAGCCGGGCGTGTCGCACAGCGACAGCATGGGGATATCGAAGGCGTCGCACAGCTGCATAAAGCGCGCGGCCTTGTCGCCGGCCGCCGCATCGATGGCGCCGCCGAGGTGCGCCGGGTTGTTGGCGATCAGCCCGAACGGCCGCCCCTCGATGCGCACCAGGGCGGTGATCAGCCCCGGCGCGAATTGCCGGCGCAATTCCAGGACGCTGTCGGCATCGGCCAGGGTCTCGATCAGCTGGCGGATGTCGTAGACGCGCAGGCGGTTCTGCGGGATCGAATGGCGCAGCTCGCGCTGGTCGGCGCATTGCCAGTCGCTCAGGGAACCCTGGAAGTAGGACAGGTACTGCTTGGCCACCCGCACCGCTTCGGCTTCGTCCGCCACCACGACGTCGATCACCCCGTTCGGCCCCTGCACGCCCACCGGGCCGACCTGTTCCGGGGTGAAGCTGCCGAGGCCGCCGCCTTCGATCATCGCCGGGCCGGCCATGCCGATGGTCGCATCCTCGCTAGCGATAATCACATCGCAGCAGCCGAGCAGCGCGGCGTTGCCGGCGAAACAGCGCCCGGACACCACCCCGACCAGCGGCACTAGCCCGGACAGCCGGGCCATGCCGACGAAGGTGTGGCAATCCAGCCCGGCTACGCCGACGAAGTCGGTGTCCCCCGGCCGGCCGCCGCCGCCCTCGGCGAACAGCACCAGTGGCAGGCGCCACTGTTCGGCCAGGTGCAGCAGGCGGTCGGTCTTCTTGTGGTTCATCACTCCCTGGGTACCGGCGAATACCGTGTAGTCGTAGGCGATGGCCAGGCAACGCGCCGTCTCGGCGCCGAACTGCGCGGCGTTGACCGTGCCGGTGCCGGCCACCAGACCGTCGGCCGGGCTCAGCTCGATCAGCTCTTCGGGTGTGCGGCGCCGCCGTTGCGCGGCCAGGGCGAAGCCGCCGTATTCGTTGAAGCTGCCGTCATCCAGCAGGTCGGCGAGGTTTTCCCGCGCCGTGCGCTGGCCGGTCTTACGCCGCTTGGCCACGGCCTGCGGGCGGCGCTCGTCGGTGAGCAGCGCTTGGCGCTCCAGCACCTCGGCCAGGTCGGCGCGGATATGCGCCAGGTCCAGGCTTTGCTCGGTGTGCAAGTGGCCGCCGTCGACCTCGGCGGGTTCGAGGAACAACAGCGCCTGGCCTTCGCTCAGCGCATCGCCGGGCCGGGCGGCGAGGGCGCGGACGATGCCGCTACGTTCGGCCTTGACCACGAACTCCATCTTCATCGCTTCCAGCACCGCGACCGTTTGCCCGACGGCCAGCGCATCGCCCTCGGCGACCTCCAGGCTGACCAGCACGCCGCTGCTCGGTGCGCATAGCGGTTCGCTGCCGAAGGGCGCTTCGATCTCGTGGGTCGAGCGGTTTGCCATGCTCGTCGGCTGGGCGAAAAACAGATGGGGGTGAGCCTGGGTTTGCGCGGCCAGCAGTTCGTCAAGATGGCTTTCGACGAAGCGCGTGCCGACCCGATTGGCCTGCACGGCGGGATGACGCAGCAGGTTCTGCAGCAGATGCAGGTTGCTCGCCACGCCCTCTATGCGGAACTCGCAGAGCGCGCGATAGGCGCGGCGCAGCGCGCTCGGATAATCAGGTGCGTGGGCGATCAGCTTGGCCAACAGCGAGTCGTAGGCCGGGCTCACCGGGTAACCGGCGTAGCCGTAGCCATCGACGCGCAGGCCCGGCCCGCTCGGCGGTTCGTAGGCGGTCAGGGTGCCGGCCGCCGGGCGGGTGCTGCCGTCGGCGTGTTGGGTCTCCAGGTTCAGGCGCAGTTGCACGGCGCAGCCGTTGAGCGGTGGCGGCTGCTCCAGGCCCAGTTCGCTCAGGCTGGCGCCGGCGGCCAGGTGCAGCTGGCTGTGCAGCAGGTCGACGCCGGTGACCTGCTCGGTGACCGTGTGCTCGACCTGGATGCGCGGGTTGGCCTCCATAAAATAGAAGCGCCCCGGCTGGGCCGCATCCAGCAGAAACTCGAAGGTGCCGATGCCGCGATAACGCACCTCGCCGGCCAGGCGTAACGCGGCTTCGATCAATGCGCTGCGGGTGGTCTCGGGCAGATCCGGGCTGGGGGCGATTTCGATCAACTTCTGGTTGCGTCGTTGCAAGCTGCAATCGCGCTCCCACAGGTGGCTGACCGCGCCGCTGCCGTCGCCCAATACCTGGATTTCAATATGCCGGGCATCCTGCACCAGTTGCTCGATATAGAGCGCGCCATTGCCGAACGCCGCCTGCGCCTCCGACTGGCAGCGCGCATAGGCGTCGGCCAGTTCAGCCTCGCTGTGCACCGCGCGCATGCCGCGCCCGCCGCCGCCAGCCAGGGCCTTGAGCATCACCGCGGCGCCGGCGCCGAGGCTGCGCAGAAAATCGCGGGCCTGTTCCAGGCTGACCGCGCGGTTGAGGCCAGCCACCAGCGGCACGCCGCAGCGCTCGGCCAGATCGCGGGCGGCGGCCTTGTCACCGAACAGTTCCAGCACCTCGATGCCGGGGCCAATAAAGCGCAGCCCAGCAGCCTGACAGCGCCGAGCGAACTCGGCGTTCTCGGCGAGAAAGCCGTAGCCCGGATGGATCGCTTCGCAGCCCTCGGCCTGGGCGATGGCGAGCAATTGCGCCATGTCCAGATAAGCCGGCACCCCACGCCCCTTGAGCGCGACCGCGCTATCGGCCTTGCGCAGGTGCAGGGAGGCGGCATCGTCCTCGGCGTATACCGCCACCGAGCGAATGCCCAGGTCCGCGCAGGCGCGGGCGATACGAATGGCGATCTCGCCGCGGTTGGCGATCAGCAGGGCGGAAAAGGGCATGACGGCTCCAGATGTGTTGTTCTGCAGCCATCTTAGGCGCTCGGCGGGCTGGGTAAACCAAGCCACGCCAGGCGTAGGAGCGGGTATTTGCCTGGGTGATGATCGTTCGGATTGCACAAGCTACGAAGCGCGCTTTTGCTTTTGTAGCCTGGATAAGCCTTGGCGCAATCCGGGGGCGGTGTGGTCGGCGACGGATCTTTCCCGGATTGCATCCGGGCTACGAGGCGGGTAGGCCGTTTGCCTAGCTGCGGCGTTCGACGATAAACCGCGCCAGTTCGCGCAGCGGCTCGGCGGCTTCGTCGAAAGGGCGCAGGGCGTGCAGGGCCAGGTCGCGCAGTTCCAGGGCGTAGGCCTTGGCCGCGTCCAGGCCGAGCAGGGCGGGGTAGGTGGGCTTGTCGTTGGCCTGGTCCTTGCCCTGGGTCTTGCCGAGGGTGGCGGTGTCGCTTTCCACGTCGAGGATGTCGTCCTGCACCTGGAACGCCAGGCCGATGGCGCGGGCGTAGTTCTGCAGGGCCAATAGCGAGCGTTCGTCGGCTTTGCCGCTGGCCAGGGCGCCGAGGCGCACGCTGGCCTCGATCAGCGCGCCGGTCTTGTGCCGGTGCATGCTTTCCAAGGCCTGGCGATCCAGGCGCTGGCCGACCGAGCCGAGGTCGATGGCCTGGCCGCCGACCATTCCGGCCGGGCCCGCGGCCTGGGCCAGGCAGGCGACCATGGCGAGACCCGATTCGCTGCCCAAGGGGTTCAGTTGCGGATCGGCGAGCACGCTGAAGGCCAGGCTCTGCAAGCCGTCGCCGGCGAGAATCGCGCAGGCTTCGTCGAACGCCTTGTGGGTGGTCGGCTTGCCGCGGCGCAAATCGTCGTCGTCCATCGCCGGCAAGTCGTCGTGGACCAGCGAGTAGGCGTGGATCAATTCCACCGCGCAGGCTGCGCCGTCGGCATCTTCCACCGCGCCGCCGAGGGCTTCGCAGGCGGCGTAAACCAGCAGCGGGCGCACCCGTTTGCCGCCGTTGAACACGCTGTAGCGCATCGCCTGATAGAGACGCGCCAATTCGGCGTGCGGCGGGACGAAGAGGTTTTCCAGTGCGGCATCGACACGCGCCTGACAGCGCCTTTGGTAGGCCTCGATCATGCTTGCGGGTCCGCGTCGAAGGGGGCTTCCTCCAGCTCGCCGTCGCGCTCCAGAAGGATCTGTACTTTTTGTTCGGCCTGGGCCAGCGCGGCCTGGCAGTCGCGGGTCAGGCGAATACCCTGTTCGAATGTGGTCAGCGAGTCTTCCAGCGACAACTCGCCGTTCTCCAGGCGTTCGACCAGGTTCTGCAAGTCGGTGAGGGACTGCTCGAAGTCGAGCGAGGCTTTTTTACGGGCCATGGCGGGCGTTCTCTGGCGGGATTTGCAACCGGCGCGACACTAGCAGAGCCGCGCCGCGCGGGCAAATAACCATAAGTTGCAGAGGCTGTTTGGGGCGGCTGGAGCCGCGCCATCAACCGGCGAAATAAGTGGCCCAGAAATAATACGCGGTCATGCCGCCGCCCACGGCGATCACCAGGCTGCGCAACAGCGTCGGCGGCAGGCGTTCGCCGAGGGCGCCGCCGGCGTAGCCGCCGAGGGTGGTGCCGACCAACAGGATCGCCAGCTCGTACCAACTGACCCGCCCGGCGATCACGAAGGTCAGCGTGGCGATGCTGTAGATCACCGCGGAAATCAGGTTTTTCAGGGCATTGGCGCGGGCCAGCTGATGGCCTTCGATGGAGAACGCCGCGAGTTGCAGAATGCCCATGCCCGCGCCGAAATAGCCGCCGTAGATCGACACGCCGATATGCGCGCCGAGCGATAGCGGGCTGTGCGGCGGTCGCTCGTCACCTGCCGACGCTTCGACACGGTGCGCTGCCAACCAACGGCGCAGCCAGGGGCTGGCAGCGAACAGCAAGGTGGCGGTCAGCAGCAGCCAGGGAATCAGGTGGCGGAAAATCTCATCGCCGCCCGCGAGCAACAGCAGGCCGCCGAGCAGGCCGCCGCAGAGGCCGGCCAACAGCAGCGGCAGCAGGTAGCGACCCAGCGGGCGCAACGAGGTACGGGCGGCCCAGGCGCCGGCCAGGCTGGCCGGCCACAGCGCCACGGCGTTGGTGGCGTTGGCGGTCACCGGAGGCAAACCGGCGGCGAGCAGCGCGGGAAAGGAAAAGAAGGTGCCGCCGCCGGCCAGGGCGTTCATCCCGCCCGCGGCAAAGCCAGCGAGGATCAGCAGGAGGAGGTCGCTAATCGGCATGGGCTAAGCGATCACCCCGTAACCGCGGGCCATCAATACCGCGAGCAGTGGAATGATCAGCAGCAACAGCAGTTCCAGGCGGATCGTCATGATCACCAGCTTCGCTTGCCGCGGGCTGACGCTCGGCACCTGTCCGGCCTTGAGCTGGTTGCGCCAGTTGAGGAAAACGAAGGTCGGCAGAATCGACAGCAGCGCGACCAGCACGAACAGCCCAACCTTGGCGTGGAACAGGCTGTTGCCCAGGTAGTAAGCGCTGCCCTTGCCGAACCAGATCACCCGCGCCAGGCCGGTAGCCAGCACCACGCCTGCGGTCAAACCGTAAGCCATATCGACGACGATCAACTGGCGCGCACGGGTCAGATCCAGCGGTAGTTTGAATTGCAGGTGTTCGATGCTGAGCAAGGCGAACAAGACGAAGATCGACAGGTAATGCAGGTAGGCGGCGATAGCCTGGGCCATGGTGATTTCCTTATATGTGCGTACGGATCGTCAGGCTTTTACAGGCAGCGGGGCGAACCATAGGTTGTGCCGACTCAGGCGCACAGCATAGCCGCCCAGGCACAGGCTACGCAGCCCCATAAAGCACAGAAACGCCAGCCACAGACCATGGTTGCCCAGGGGTTGCAGCCACCAGGCAAGCGGTAAGCTGAGCAACAGGGCCATCAGCATCGCATCGCGCATTTCGCGGGCGCGGATGGCACCGATAAACAGGCCGTCGAGCAGGTAACTCCAGACCGCGATCAAGGGCAGCACCGCCAGGTACGGCAGGTGTTCGACAGCGATGGCGCGCACTGCGGCAATGTCGGTTTGCAGGTAGATAAACCAATGCCCGCCGAGCCAGAAGAACAGCACGAAGCCCTGGCTGGCCAGCAGCGACCAGCCGCCGGCGACGATCAGGCAGCGGCGCAATGCATCGCGGTCGCGCGCGCCGAGGGCATGGCCGCTCAGCGCTTCCACCGCATGGGCCAAACCGTCGAGGGCGTGGGCGGTGAGCAGCAGGCCATTGAGCAGCAGCGCATTGCCCGCCACGGTCGCATCGCCGAGGCGGGTGCCCTGCACGGTGAGCATAAAGAACACCCCTTGCAGGATCAGGGTGCGGATAAAGATGTCGCGGTTGACCGCCAGCAGCGGTCGCCAATTCAGCCAGCGCCGTAGCGCCGGCCAGTCGATGCGTCCGGCATAAGCGGTCAGCGCCCGGCGCGCCAGCCATAGACCAAGCAGTGCGCCGCTCCATTCGGCGATCACCGAGGCCCAGGCTGCGCCGGCCACGCCCCAGTCCAGGCCGAGGACGAACAGCAGATCGAGCGAGACATTGAGCAGGTTGGTGGTCAGCAGAATCGCCAGCGGTCCGCGGCCGTTCTGGGTGCCGAGTAGCCAACCGATCAGCGCATACCCGGCCAGCACCGCCGGCAGGCCGAGCAGGCGGATATGCAGGTAGCTGCGCGCCAGGTCATCGAGTGCCGCCGAGGGTTGCATCAGGCGCAGGGCCAGATCGCTCAGCGGCAGTGCCAGGAGGATCAGCAGCACCGCGAGCAGGCCGCCGAGCAGCAACGCCTGCAGCAGAATCTGACGTAGCCCGCCGCCGTCCGCGCGGCCCGCGGCCTGGGCGGCGAAGCCAGTGGTGCCCATGCGCAGAAAGCCCACGGCCCAGGTCAGCAGCGTGTAGAGGCTGGCGCCGACGGCGACCGCGGCCAGTTGATGGGCGTGGGGCAGGTGGCCGATCACCGCGCTGTCGACCAGCGCCACCAACGGCACCGAGAGGTTGGACAAAATCATCGGGGCGGCCAGCGCCCAGACCCGGGTGTGGGTCGGTGCGTGCTGCCAGGCGTCGCGGATCAGGGACATAAAGGCTCCGTTCGAACGGCGCAGTATAAGGCCGCAGCGCCAGCGTTCGGCAGAACCACCCCAGGCCATGTTCTCGGCTCTTCGCGGAGTTGCGGGAAAGATGAGCTTGATACCGGACTGGTAAGTTTGTGTGTCGCCAATGGATTGGCATTGCCCATTAACGCGTCTGCGGAACGTTTCAGTTGCGCCCCTCACGGGCGCCACACCTTTCTTGCTTGCCCAAGAAAGGTGTGCCAAAGAAGGGCACCCGACATCCGGGTTTCGCTTCGCTCAACTTCCCTCGCTCCGGCGCTGCTCCGGGGGCCGGCTTACATGGGCCATCCCTGGCCCATTAAGTGGGGCCGCCGTCGGTATCTCGCCGCATCCATGCGGCTCGTCCCCCCACGCAACACCTACGCTCGGCCTTCTGACGGGACCGGGGCGCGAGCTTGCAAGATTTCCACGGGATCAAGTTCGGCGGCGTCTTTTTTTGCTTTTGCTCTTAAGCTGCGATCGCATAGACGACACCAAAATCCCCTTCAGGAGGCCGAGTGGAATCGCCGCGTAAGGGGTTGAGCGACATGGATGTCGCGAGAGCCACGATGGGCCAGGGATGGCCCTTCGCGGCGTGCCCCTGGAGCGGTGATGGAAGGAGGGAATCGCGGCGCAGCCGGGGCCGGATGTCGGGGTGCCCTTCTCTTTGGTTACTTTCTCTTGGGCAAGCAAGAGAAAGTGACTCGCCCGTGAGGGGCGAAACCAGAACTCTGGTTCGCCGCGTAAATTAGCCTGTTC
>CBIHLQ010000045.1:0-50321 GCA_966210885.1 uncultured Pseudomonas sp. | reverse complement strand
GCCTGTTTTTAACGCAGTATTGCCAACGCAGGTAGTTTTTCAACGGCCTGCTAACCGGCAGTTACGTCCGAAGTGGGCATGCATTTAGGGCATAGGGCAGTGGCGCTGTACGGCGCCCACTTGTCGGCCCCGGTTTCTCAGGCGTGGCGCTACAGCAGGAGCCGTACCGCGGATTCGTCGGGATCGCGGGATTTTCCCGCTGCGCTGAGCGCCGCGAGGTAGTCCGCCCACAGCGAATCGTGCTGGGTGGCCAGGCGGTAGAGGTAATCCCAGGTGAACAGGCCGCTGTCGTGCCCATCGTCGAAGTACAGCTTCAGGGCATAGTTGCCCGCCGGCTCGACATGCGTCAGGCCCACGTGCTGTTTGCCGGTTTGCAGGATTGGCTTGCCATGCCCTTGCACCTCGGCCGACGGCGAATGCACCCGCAGAAACTCCGCGGGCAGGCTGTAGCGCTCGGCAGCGCTGTATTGCAGTTCGAGGGTTTTGCTGGCTTTGTGCAGCTTGATCGCGCTGGGGATGTGCATGGGATGCTCCAGGCCGCAAGCCTCAAGCTACAAGTTGAAGCGGGACGCTTGTGGCTTGTAGCTTGCCGCTTGAGGCTGCTCTTAGAGAATATAACGCGACAGATCTTCGTCCTTCGCCAGCTCGCCGAGGTGGCTGTTGACGTAGGCCGCATCGATCACGATGGGCGCGCCATTTTGCTGGCCGGCCAAATCGCCGGCGCTGAACGAGACTTCCTCGAGCAGGCGTTCGAGCAGGGTATGCAGGCGCCGCGCGCCGATGTTTTCGGTCTTTTCGTTGACCTGCCAGGCGATCTCGGCAATCCGCTTGATACCCTCGGCGACGAACTCGATGCCCAGGCCTTCGGTATTGAGCAGGGCGGCATATTGTTCGGTCAGCGAGGCTTGGGGCTCGCTGAGAATGCGTTCGAAGTCTTCCGGCGACAAGGCCTTGAGTTCGACGCGGATCGGCAGGCGGCCCTGCAGTTCCGGGACCAGATCGCTCGGTTTGCTCAGGTGAAAGGCGCCGGAGGCGATGAACAGGATATGGTCGGTCTTGACCATGCCCAGTTTGGTGTTGACCGTGCAGCCTTCGATCAGCGGCAGCAGGTCGCGTTGCACGCCCTCGCGGGAGACATCGGCGCCGCCGACATTGCCGCGTTTGGCGACCTTGTCGATTTCATCGATGAAGACGATGCCGTTCTGCTCGACGGCTTCTAAGGCACGGGCCTTCAATTCCTCTTCGTTGACCAGGCGCGCGGCTTCTTCGTCGCGCACCAGCTTGAGCGCTTCCTTGACCTTGATCTTGCGGTTTTTCTTCTTGCCCTTGCCCATGTTGGAGAACAGGTTCTGCAGCTGGCTGGTCATCTCCTCCATGCCCGGCGGGGTCATGATTTCGATACCGGCGGACGCTTCGGCGATCTCGATTTCGATTTCCTTGTCGTCCAGTTGGCCTTCGCGCAGGCGCTTGCGGAACAGCTGGCGGGTGTTCGAATCCTGGTGTACCGGCTCATCGCCGAAGCCCTGGCGTGCCGGTGGCAGCAAGGCATCGAGGATGCGTTCTTCGGCAGCGTCTTCGGCGCGGTGGCGCACGCGGACGATTTCCTGCTCACGGAGCATTTTCACCGCGGCGTCGGCCAGATCGCGAATGATCGACTCGACATCGCGACCGACGTAGCCGACCTCGGTGAACTTGGTGGCCTCGACTTTGATGAAGGGCGCGCCGGCCAATTTCGCCAGGCGGCGGGCGATCTCGGTTTTACCGACACCGGTGGGGCCGATCATCAGGATATTCTTCGGCGTGACTTCGGCGCGCAGTTCCAGCGGCAGCTGCATGCGCCGCCAGCGGTTGCGCAGGGCAATGGCCACGGCGCGCTTGGCGTCGTCCTGGCCGATGATATGGCGGTTGAGTTCGTGGACGATCTCGCGAGGGGTCATGGACATGCAGGGCTACTCCGGCAGAAGCCGCGCTTATTCGGCGCAGTCTTCTTCCTCGATGGTTAAATTCTGGTTGGTGAACACGCAAATGGAGCCGGCGATATTCAAGGCGGTTTCGGTGATCTCCCGGGCGCTCAGCTCGGTCTTCTGCAGCAGCGCCATGGCCGCCGCCTGGGCGAAGCCGCCGCCGGAACCCATGGCGATCAAGCCGTGTTCGGGCTCCACGACGTCGCCATTGCCGGTAATGATCAAGGATGCGTCTTTATTGGCGACCGCGAGCATCGCCTCGAGGCGGCTCAGGGAGCGATCGGTGCGCCAATCCTTGGCCAGTTCGACGGCGGCGCGCACCAGATGGCCTTGGTGTTTTTCGAGCTGGCCTTCGAAGCGTTCGAACAGGGTGAAGGCATCTGCGGTGGCGCCGGCGAAGCCTGCCAATACCTGGCCGTGATAAAGGCGGCGAACCTTTTTCGCATTGCCTTTCATCACGGTATTGCCAAGCGATACCTGGCCGTCGCCGCCCATGACGACTTTGCCGTTGCGGCGTACTGAAACGATAGTGGTCAAGGGAGAGTCTCCACGCAGCGGGGCGAAAATGCCCAATGCAGACTCATGTGGGGGCGCTGGGCGCGAGGTTCAAGTCTCGAGCCGCGCAGGTAGGCGGAAAGCCTGCGCGGCTTGTAACCGAATGCGACCGCGGGCTGTGCTCAGGGCGTTTTGCGTTGCTGCAATAACAGGTTGCTGAAGCCGCCGCTGGCCAGGGTTTTCTGCGCCCCTGCCAGTTGCTCGCGGGTGGCGAAGGGGCCGACGAGCACCCGGTGCCAGGTTTCCTCGCGCACGGTGCCGGATTCGACCTGCACGTTCTGCCCGAGCAGGATGATCTGCGCGCGCAGGCTGTCGGCATCGTCGCGTCGGCGGAAGGAGCCGGCCTGAAGGAAGAACTGCGTGCTGACCGGGGCCTGGGCGACCAGCGGCGGCGGTGGCGGAGTCAGGCCCTGGAGCGCAGCCTCGGCGCGCGCGGCATCGATCTTCGCCGCTTCCTCGGGGGTGACCGGTTTCTGTGCGGGCGGCGGAGGCGGTTCCACCGCTTGCGGCGGCACTATCACTTCCGATTCGGGAAGCAAGGTGTAGAAATCGTACTTGGGTTTGTCCGACTCGTTTTTATCGGGCTTACCGGGCGCGGGTTTGGCGGTTTGCGGGGTGCGTGCCTGCTCATTCTTGGCGCGCTTTACTTCATCGCGGCCGGGTTCGAGGCTGAACAGAAACACCATGAAACCGCCGATCACCAAGCCACTGACCAGCCAGATCCAGCCGGGGGCGGACTTCTTCGGCTGGGCCTGATAGCGGCTGGCGCCGCGTTTCGGTGCGGCTTTTTTGCGCGCAGCCACTTACATGCGCTCCAGGGTTTCCAGGCCCAGCAGTTGCAAGCCCTGCTTGAGCGTGCGGCCGGTCAGGGCGGCCAGGCGCAGGCGGCTTTGTTGGGTGGCTTGGTCCTCGGCTGAGAGGATCGGGCAGTGCTCGTAGAAGCTGGAGAACAGCCCGGCGAGATCGTAAAGATAAGCGCAGAGCAGGTGCGGCACGCCTTTTTCGGCCACCCCACCCAGCACCTCGGCGAACTGCGCGAGCTTGCCGGCCAGCTCGATTTCCTGGGGCGCTTGCAGCGTCAGCCGGCCTTCGATCTGCTCGAAGCCCTTGCCGAGCTTGCGGAAGATGCTCGCCACACGGGTGTAGGCATACAGCAGGTAGGGCGCGGTGTTGCCTTCGAAGCTGAGCATCTGTTCGAAGTTGAAGCTGTAATCGCTGGTGCGGTGCTTCGACAGATCGGCGTATTTCACCGCGCCGATGCCCACGGCATGGGCGATCTGCCGCAACTCTTCTTCGCTGAGCTCCGGGTTCTTGACTTTGACCAGGCCGTAGGCGCGTTCCTCGGCCTCGTCGAGCAGGTCGATCAGCTTGACCGTGCCGCCGTCGCGGGTCTTGAACGGCCGACCGTCGGCGCCGTTCATGGTGCCGAAACCCATATGTTCGAGCTGCATGCCTGGGTGCACGAAGCCGGCGCGACGCGCCACTTCGAAGGCCATCTGGAAGTGCAGGGCCTGGCGCTGGTCGACGAAATACAGTGCGCGGTCGGCCTTGAGCTGCTGGCTGCGGTAGCGCATGGACGCCAGGTCGGTGGTCGAGTACAGGTAGCCGCCGCCGGCTTTTTGCACGATCACCGGCAGTGGGTTGCCTTCGGCGTTCTTGAACTCGTCCATAAACACGCACTGCGCGCCGTTGCTTTCGCTGAGCAGGCCCTTATCGCGCAGGGCGTCGATGATCCCCGGCAGCTCGGCGTTATAAGCGCTTTCGCCCTTGACGTCGGCCGGGGTCAGGTTCACCCCGAGACGGTCGTAGGCTTTCTGGCAGTGCGACAGGGAAATATCGTTGAAACGGTGCCACAGGCGCATGCATTCCGGCTCGCCGGCTTGCAGCTGTACCACCAGTTCGCGCGCGCGCTCGGCGAATTCGGTGGAGTCGTCGAAGCGTTTCTTCGCTGCGCGATAGAAGCCTTCGAGGTCGGCCAGCTCGCTTTCGGCGGCGGTCGGGTTCTCTTCCATAAAGGCCAGCAGCATGCCGAACTGGGTGCCCCAGTCGCCGACGTGGTTCTGCCGGATCACGGTGTCGCCGAGAAATTCCAGCACCCGCGCCACGGCATCGCCGATGATGGTCGAGCGCAGGTGGCCGACGTGCATTTCCTTGGCCAGGTTCGGCGACGACAAGTCGACGACCACACGCTGCGGCGCGCCGGCTTTGCGTACGCCGAGGTGTTCGTCGGCGAGCAGCGCGTCGAGGCGCTCGGCCAGGGCGTCGGTGTTCTGATAGAAGTTGAGAAAACCGGGGCCGGCGATTTCGACTTTGCTGATCCGCTCGTCGCTCGGCAGCGCCTCGATCAGTTTTTGCGCCAGGTCGCGCGGCTTCATGGCCGCCGGCTTGGCCAGCATCATGGCGATATTGCTGGCGAAATCGCCGTGGCTCTTATCCTTGGTGTTCTCCACCTGAATGGCCGGGCTCAAGCCTTCGGGCAGCACGCCTTCGGCGGTGAGGCGGGTCAGGGCTTGCTGGATCAGGTGGCGAATGCTGTCTTTCATGATCTACTCGGTCGGCCGTTGTCAGCGGCGGCGCGCAAAGGCGCTGGTGGAAAATTGGGCATTATCGGCGGGCTTCGGCCGCAGCTTCAAGCTGCACGTCATCAGCGGCGGGTAAAAGCGTGCGTTGGCGCTCCGATTTCAAGCTGATTCGCTTGCCGCTTAAAACAAATCGATGGGGTCGACATCCAGCGACCAGCGCACGGCGCGGCCGCTCGGCATCTGCTCCAGGGCCAGGGTCCAGCGCGCCAATAAACGATGCAGGGGCGCGCGGGCATTGGCCTGCACCAGCAGTTGCGCGCGGTAGCGGCCAGCACGGCGTTCCATCGGCGCCGGCACCGGGCCGAGCAGTTCGATGCCGCTGAGCCCGAGTTCGTTCACCAGCAGCTCGGCTTCCGTGCAGGCCAGGTCGAGGAACTCTTCTGCCTGCCCGGGTTTGTGCGCTTCGCCGCGGAGCAGGGCGAGGTGGCAGAACGGCGGCAGGCCGGCGCTGCGGCGTTCGCTCAGGGCCTGTTCGGCGAAGGCGAAATAACCCTGTTCGGTCAGTTGCACCAACAACGGGTGGTCGGCCAGATGGCTCTGAATGATCACCTTGCCGGGCTCTTCCGCGCGTCCGGCGCGTCCGGCGACCTGCACGATCAATTGCGCCATACGTTCGCTGGCGCGGAAATCCGCGGAGAACAGGCCGCCGTCGGCATCGAGAATCGCCACCAGGGTCACGCGCGGGAAGTGGTGCCCCTTGGCGAGCATCTGGGTGCCGACCAGAATGCACGGCTCGCCGCGCTGCACGGCATTGAATAGGGTGGTCATGGCCTCCTTGCGCGAGGTGCTGTCGCGATCCACGCGTAGCACCGGTACCTGGGGAAAGAGGATCGCCAGGCGTTCCTCGGCGCGTTCGGTGCCGGCGCCAACCGGGCGCAGGTCGACGTTATGGCATTTCGGGCAATTGCTCGGCTGGCGTTCGACGTGCCCGCAATGATGGCAGCGCAGCTCGCGGTAACGCTGGTGCACGGTCATCCGCGCATCGCAACTCGGGCATTCCGACAGCCAGCCGCAATCATGGCAGAGCAGGGTCGGGGCGAAGCCGCGGCGGTTGAGAAACACCAGGACCTGCTGGCCCGCCTCCAGGGTTTGTGCGATGGCTTGCTGCATCGGGCCGGAGATGCCGGAATCCAGCGGTCGGCTTTTCACGTCCAGGCGCAAGAAGCGCGGTTGTTTGGCGCCGCCGGCTCGCTCGCGCAAGTGCAGCAGGGCATAGCGACCGCTGTGGGCGTTATGCAGGCTTTCCAGGGAGGGCGTGGCGGATCCGAGCAAAATCGGGATGTTTTCCTGGCGCGCGCGCACCAATGCCAGGTCGCGGGCGTGGTAGCGCAGGCCTTCCTGCTGCTTATAGGAGGCATCGTGTTCTTCGTCGATGATGATCAGTCCGGGACGCTGCATCGGGGTGAACAGCGCTGAACGGGTGCCGATGATGATGTCCGCCTCGCCGTCGCGCGCGGCGAGCCAGGCATCCAGACGCTCGCGGTCGTTGACTGCGGAATGCAGCAGGGCGATGCGTGCGTTGAAACGCTGCTCGAAGCGCGCCAGGGTCTGTGGGCCGAGGTTGATCTCGGGGATCAGTACCAGCGCCTGCTTGCCGGCTTCCAGGGTTTCGCGGATCAGTTGCAGGTAGACCTCGGTCTTGCCGCTGCCGGTCACGCCGGCGAGCAGGAATGCATTGAAACTGCCGAAGCCCGAGCGAATCGCCTCGGCCGCGCTGCGCTGCTCGGCGTTCAGCGGCAATTCCGGTTGCGCCAGCCAGTTGGCGGCGCGCGCGCTGGCAGCGTGTCGCCGCACCTGGATCTCCACCAGGCCTTTCTCCAGCAGCAGATCGAGGCTGCCCTTGTGCAGCTGCAGCGTGCTGAGCAACTGATGGGCAACGCCATGGGGATGCTGGGCGATGGTTTTCAATGCGTCACGCTGGCGCGGTGCGCGGTTCAGGCGCGGGTCGTCCAGCTGTGCGCCTTCGGCCAGGCACCAGAAGCGCGCTTGCCGCGCCTCGGCCGGCTCGCCCTGGCGCAACAACACCGGCAGCGCCCAGCTGAGGGTGTCGCCGAGGCTGTGCTGGTAATACTGCGCGGTCCACAGGCACAGCTTGAACAGTGCCGGCGGCAGTGGCGAGCGGGCGTCGAGCAGTTGCAGCGCCGGTTTGAGTTTTTCTGCCGGTACTTCGCTGTGCTCACTCAGCTCGACCAGAATGCCGATTAGCTCGCGCTTGCCGAAGGGCACGCGCAGGCGCACGCCGGGCTGCAGTGCGCTACGCGGTACGCCGGGAGGGGCGCGGTAGTCGAACAGGCGGCGTAGCGGCGAGGGCAGGGCGAGGCGCAGAATGGCGTCGGGCACGCGGAGGGAGCTCCTGGGCTCTGTCGGGAGTGAGCGAGGCGCGATCTTAGCATGCAGCCGAGCGATGGCCGGCGAGCGGACCGGCTTGCTTCGCCGCGGCACTCTGGTATTATCCGCGGCCTAATTCCGTGCGGTATTCAACAATAGTGTTGGGTGGCGGCACGATAGCCCGAGGAATGCACCATGAAAGCCGATATCCATCCTACGTACGAAGCCATCACCGCTACTTGCAGCTGCGGCAACGTGATCGAAACCCGTTCCACTCTGAACAAGCCGCTGAGCCTGGACGTGTGCAACGAGTGCCACCCGTTCTACACCGGTAAGCAGAAGATGCTGGATACCGGCGGCCGCGTCGATCGCTTCAAGCAGCGCTTCGGCATGTTCGGCGCCAAGCAGTAAGTTTGCGCGCAGCGACGGATGGCCCGATGGGTTATTCCACGCTACTGAGAAAGGCGTCCCTGGTGGGCGCCTTTTTCGTTTTTGCGTTTTGCTCGATTCAGGCTCGGGCGTTCTGCCAGATGCCGGACGGGTTGCCGAGCGTCAAGGTGCAGCGGGTGGTGGACGGCGATACGTTGCGCTTGGTCGATAGGCGCAGTGTGCGTCTGATCGGCTTGAACAGCCCTGAATTGGGGCGGCAGAACCGTTCTGCCGAGCCTTTCGCCGAGACGGCCCGCATGCGTTTGCAGGCGCTGGTGGCGGCCAGCGATGGGCGCGTCAGGCTGCAAACGGGCAGTCAGGCTAAAGACCATTACGGTCGGACATTGGCCCATGCCTACGATTCCCGCGGTGGCAATCTCGAGGCCCAGCTGCTGGCCGAGGGGTTGGGTTACTGGTTGGCGGTCGCGCCCAATCTGGCCTTGGTCGATTGTCAGAAAGCGGCCGAACACAGCGCGCGGCAGGCGCGTCTCGGGTTGTGGCGGCAGGAGCAGGTACAGACGCCTGGGCAGCTGCGCCGCGGCGGTTTCGCCCTGATCCACGGCGAAGTGCTGCGCGTCGAGCGCAATCGGGGTGGCGTTTGGCTGGAAATGGGCGACGCTCTGGTGTTGCAGGTGCGCGAAGAGCTGTTCGATCGCTTCGATCTGAGCCAATTGCAGGAACTTGCGGGGCGCAGGGTAGAGGTCCGGGGCTGGGTGGTCGACCGCGCCAAGCGCGGCGGTCTGAAGGCGCAGCAGGCGCGTTGGATGCTGCCGTTGACCGATAAGGCGATGCTCGAGGTGCTGCCATGATTCGCGCGCTGGTGCTGCTGTTAATGCTGGGGCAACTGGCGGGCTGCGCGGTCAACCCGGCAACCGGACGCACCGATTTCGTGATGATGAGCGAGCAGCAGGAGCTCGATCTCGGTCGGCGTTATAACCAGGAAATTCTCAAGCAACATCCGCGTTACGCCGACGAGAAGCTGCAGGCTTATGTGCAGCAGGTCGGCGAACGGGTGGCGAAGAACAGTCACCGCAATCGGCTCGTCTACCAATTCACGGTGGTCGACAGCCCCGATATCAATGCATTCGCCTTGCCCGGCGGCTACATCTATATCCATCGCGGACTGCTCGCCTACCTCAACTCCGAGGCGGAGCTGGCTGCCGTGCTCGGCCACGAAGTCGGGCATGTGACCGCGCGGCACAGCGTGCAACAGCAAAGCCAGGCGAGCGCCTGGGGCATTCTCGGCCAGGCGGTGGCCATCGGCACCGGCGTCGGCGCGGCCGGCGACTTGACCAATGTGCTGGGTAGCGCCGTGGTGCGCGGCTACGGCCGCGACATGGAGCTGGAGGCCGACGGCCTCGGCGCCCAATACCTGGCGCGCAGCGGTTATGACCCGCAGGCGATGATCGAAGTGGTCAGGGTGCTGAAGAATCAAGAGGTGTTCGCCCGTGATCAGGCCGGCAAACGTGGAGAAAAACAGCCCGCGGGTGGCTATCACGGCCTGTTCGACACTCATCCGGATAACGACAGGCGCCTGCAGCAGGTATTGGGCTCCGCGCGAGCCCTGGCGACCGGGCAGCAGGAGGTCAATCGTGAGGCGTTTCTCAAGCGCCTCGAAGGGCTGCCGTTCGGCGACTCGGCCGAGACCGGTGTGCGCCGCGGGCAGCGCTTCTATCATGCGCCGTTGAATTTCACTCTGGCGTTTCCTGAAGGCTGGAGCATCCTCAATCGGCCTGACGCCTTGATCGGGCATACCGCTGATCAGCAGGCCTTTATTGCCATGACCCTGGAAGCCAATCCGCAGAGCCTTTCGCCCGAACAGCTCCTGCGCCAACGCGTCGGTGGCCAGCGTTTGATCGATGGTGTCGAGCTACGGCAGGCCGGGTTGCACGGCTATAGCGCGCTGATCGGCGGTCAGGCGGCCAGGCGCGTGGCAGTTCTCCGGCATGGCGCGCGGGATTATTTGTTCGTCGCGGCGGTGCGGGGGAGGGCCTCGCTGGAAGCGCAGGATGAGCGATTCCTGGCCGTGATCAAGAGTTTGCGCCCGCTTACCGCGGCCGAACGCAAGCTCGCCGAACCGCTGCGTATCCGTCTGATCCAAGCCATGCCGGGCCAAAGCATGGCAGCGCTGGCCAAGCAGAGCAAGTTGCCGGGCGATGCGCTCGGCACCTTGCGTTTATTGAATAATCTCTACCCCACTGGCGAGCCGAAACCGGGCGACTGGTTGAAAGTCGTGCGTTGAACCTGCCCTTCCGGGCGCATGCGTCAGTCTTGTGCAGCTGTATGCAACTTGCGTATCCTCGGCCGCCTGCCTGTCAACAGCCCAAAGCGGAAATGCCACTATGTCTGATCTGAAAACAGCCGCTCTCGAATATCACGCCAATCCCCGTCCGGGTAAGCTGAGTGTCGAGTTAACCAAACCCACCGCAACCGCTCGCGATCTGTCGCTGGCATATAGCCCGGGTGTCGCTGAACCTGTGCGTGAAATCGCGCGTGATCCGGAGTTGGCGTACCGCTACACCGGCAAGGGCAACCTGGTGGCAGTTATTTCCGACGGTACTGCGATTCTGGGTCTTGGCGACCTCGGCCCGCTGGCCTCCAAGCCGGTCATGGAAGGTAAAGGCGTGTTGTTCAAGCGCTTCGCCGGTATCGACGTGTTCGATATCGAAGTCGAGTCCGAAAGTCCGCAGGCCTTTATCGATACGGTACGCCGCATCTCCATCACCTTCGGCGGTATCAACTTGGAAGACATCAAGGCGCCCGAGTGCTTTGAGATCGAGCGCACCCTGATCGAGCAGTGCGACATTCCGGTGTTTCACGATGACCAGCACGGCACCGCCATCGTCACCGCCGCCGGCATGATCAATGCCCTGGAAATCGCCGGTAAGACCCTGCCGGAAGCGCAAATCGTCTGCCTTGGCGCCGGCGCTGCGGCCATTTCCTGCATGAAGCTGCTGGTCAGCATGGGTGCCAAGGTCGAGAACATCTACATGATCGACCGTAAGGGTGTGATCCACTCCGGGCGTGACGATCTGAACCAGTACAAAGCCGTTTTCGCCCACGAAACCCCCAAGCGCACCCTGTCCGACGCGCTGGACGGTGCCGATGTGTTCGTTGGTCTCTCCGGCGCCAACCTGCTCAGCCAGGAAGATCTGATGCGTATGGCGCCGTCGCCTATCGTCTTCGCCTGTTCCAACCCGGATCCGGAAATCAAACCGGAACTGGCGCATGCCGCGCGCAACGACGTGATCATGGCAACCGGTCGCTCGGATTACCCGAACCAGGTCAACAACGTGCTCGGCTTCCCCTTCATCTTCCGCGGTGCGCTGGACGTTCGTGCGACCCGCATCAACGAAGAAATGAAGATCGCCGCCGCGTTGGCCCTGCGCGATCTGGCCAAACTGCCGGTCCCACAGGAAGTTTGCGATGCCTATGGCGGTATCGCTCTGGAATTCGGCCGCGAGTACATCATTCCGAAGCCGATGGACCCACGCCTGATTACCGTCGTCTGCGATGCGGTAGCCAAGGCGGCCATCGAAAGCGGCGTGGCGACCCTGCCTTATCCCAAGCACTACCCGCTGCAGTCGGTGGATGACGTGTTTAACGGCTAAGCCGCTGTTCGCAAGCAATAGAAAACCCGCTTCGGCGGGTTTTTTATTGGAGCCGGATTCAACTTGTGCGGTTTCGATCTGCCCGTCGTGCAGGCGGCTTGCGGCTCTTGCTAGAAGAGATCGATAGGGGCCACCTCGTCGGCCGGTAGAGGGCTACCTGGAATACCGAGGGCGGGGTCGAGCTCGCTCATCGGTGGCGGCGAATCTTCGCTTTTGAACAGTTCGAAGTAGGCGTCCGGCGTTCCCGGCAAGGCGGCGCGGCCGCTATAGGGGTCGATACGCAGGGTCAAAATACCTTCCGGCTCGGCGGGCAGGTGGCTCGGCCGGTCTTTCAGGGCTGCACTCATGTAGCTCATCCAGATCGGCAGGGCTACGGTGCCGCCGTATTCGTTGCGACCCAGGCTTTCCGGCTGGTCGAAACCGGCCCAGACCGTGGTGACGTAATCGCCGTTGTAACCGGAGAACCAGCTGTCCTTCGACTCGTTGGTGGTTCCGGTCTTGCCTGCCAAGTCGTCACGGCCCATGGCTAGTGCACGTCTGCCGGTGCCGCGCTTGATCACGTCCTGCAGCATGCTGGTCATGATATAGGCCGTGCGCTCATCGATAATGCGCGGCGCTGCTACAGGTTCGTCCTTGGGCGCCGCCGGTGTGCTTGTCTCGCTGGCGATCTCGCCTTCGGGGTCTGCGGCGGGCATCTTTGCGGCTTTGGGAGTGCTCGGCGGATTGGCGACATACAGGGTTTCGCCATGTCGGCTGTCGATGCGCTCGATCAGATAGGGCTGGGTTTTGTAGCCGCCATTGGCGAATACGGTCCAGCCCGTGGCGATCTCCATGGGCGTCAGATTTGCCGTGCCGAGGGCCAGGGAAAGATTGTGTGGTAGTTCCTGCTTGTTGAAACCGAAGTGGCTGACGTAATCGACGGTGTAGTCGATACCAAGCGCCTGTAGCAGGCGAATCGATACCAGGTTGCGCGACCTGTACAGTGCTTCGCGCAGGCGGATTGGGCCGAGGAAGGTGTTGTTGTCGTTCTTCGGGCGCCAGGCCTCACTCATGCCTGCCTCTTGGAAAACGATGGGGGCATCGTTAACCAGGCTGGCAGCGGTATAGCCGCTATCCAGCGCGGCGCTATAAACGAAGGGCTTGAAGCTGGAGCCGGGCTGGCGTTTAGCCTGAATGGCGCGGTTGTAGTTGCTTTGCTCGAACGAGAAACCGCCCACCAGCGCGCGAATGGCGCCCGTGTGAGGGTCGAGAGAAATCAGTGCGCTCTGCGCCAGCGGCAACTGGCTGAAGTGCAGGGTGCCGTCTTCCAGGCGGCGGATACGCACCAGGTCGCCGACTTGGGCGACATCCGTGGGTTGCTGCGGGCGCGGGCCAAGGCTGTTGGTATTGAGGAATGGTCGAGCCCATTTCATGCTGTCCCAGGCGATGGCCTCTTCCTTGCCGTCACGCTGGAGCACGAGAATTCCACTTTTTTCCACTTGCGTCACGATCGCCGGTTCCAGTCCGCCCAGCGACGTATGCTTCGCCAGCTCGGCCAGCCAGGTTTCTTGGGTCATCCCCGGCAGTCTGCTCTCCGGGCCGCGATAGCCGTGTCGTTGATCGTAGGCGATCAAGCCGTCGCGCACTGCCGTATTGGCTGCGCTTTGCAAATCGCTGGGGACGGTGGTGAATACATTGAATCCTTCCGTATACGCATCGCTGCCATAGCGCCCGACCATTTCTGCGCGGGCCATCTCCGCGACATAGGGCGCAGCGAGTTCAGGGCTTGGGCCATGGTAACTGGCGCTATTGGGTTCTGCTAAGGCGCTTTCATAGCGCTGCTGATCGATGCGCCCAAGCCGGTGCATGCGGCCAAGAATCCAATCGCGGCGGGCTTTGGCGCGCTCGGGATTGGTCAGTGGGTTGAAGCGTGAGGGGGCCTTGGGCAAGCCGGCAATCATCGCCAGCTGTGCCAAACTGAGTTCGCTGATGGACTTGCCGTAATACACCTGGGCAGCAGCCTCAATGCCATAAGCACGGTGGCCCAGATAAATTTTGTTGACGTACAGCTCGAGGATTTCATTCTTGCTCAGCTCGCGTTCTATCTGCAGGGCGAGCAGGATTTCGTTGATCTTGCGCGAAAAGCTCCGCTCGCTGGTGAGGAAGAAGTTCTTCGCCACCTGCATGGTGATGGTGCTGCCGCCGGTTTGAATCTGCCCGCTTCGCAATATTTGCGTGGCAGCGCGCAGCAGGCTGGTCACGTCAACGCCATAATGGTTTGCAAAATTGTCGTCTTCGGCGGAAAGCAATGCGCTGATGAAGTCTGGAGGGATGTCCGCAAAGTCGATTGGCGAGCGGCGCATCTCACCGAATTCTGCGATCAGCTTGGCATCGTTGCTGTAGACCCTCAGGGGGATTTGCAGCTGAATACTGCGCAAGGATTCGACGGATGGCAGGCTAGGGCTAAGATAAAGAAAGGCCCCACTTAAACTGAGTAGCAGCCCACAAAAAATGGCGACACCCGACCAGCAAAAAAGCTTTAGCAAACGCATCAAGATTTTAGGATTTCCAGAAAAAAGAATGAGTTAAAAGGAAGAGAAGGTAAAAAGGGGAAAACTGTTCACATTATAAGCGGTTTTTTTGCCAGGGAGCCATTTGCGCTTCTGTCAAGACTGTTATTTAATGTGAAAAAACATAAATAGTCCGTAAGTTGCGGATGCCAATAGGAATTCGGTCGTGCTAGGGCTCTTCAATAAGAAAGCGAATACGCTACTCGGGATCGATATCAGTTCGACCTCCGTCAAGCTCCTCGAGTTGAGTCGCTCCGGAAGCCGCTACAAAGTAGAGGCTTACGCTGTCGAGCCGCTCCCACCCAATGCTGTGGTCGAAAAGAACATCGCCGAGCTGGAGGGCGTTGGTCAGGCGCTTACGCGTGTTCTGGCTAAAGCCAAGTCCGGAGTGAAAACGGTCGCCGTAGCGGTCGCCGGCTCGGCGGTGATCACCAAAACGATCGAAATGGAAGCTGGTCTTTCCGACGATGAGTTGGAGAACCAGCTGAAAATCGAAGCCGATCAGTACATCCCTTATCCTTTGGAGGAGGTGGCTATCGATTTCGAGGTGCAGGGCGCTTCGCCACGCAACCCCGATCGCGTTGAAGTATTGCTCGCAGCCTGCCGTAAAGAGAACGTCGAGGTCCGTGAGGCCGCTCTTGCGCTGGCCGGGTTGACGGCCAAGGTCGTGGACGTCGAAGCCTACGCGCTGGAGCGCGCATACGGTCTGCTTGCGCAGCAGCTGGGCGGCGAAGGCGACGAGTTGACTGTGGCGGTGGTCGATATCGGTGCAACCATGACCACACTCAGCGTTCTGCACAATGGCCGTACCATCTATACGCGCGAACAGTTGTTCGGCGGCAGGCAACTTACCGAGGAGGTTCAGCGCCGCTATGGCCTATCGGTAGAAGAGGCTGGTCTCGCTAAAAAGCAGGGTGGCCTCCCCGACGACTATGACACCGAAGTATTGCAACCGTTCAAGGAGGCGGTCGTTCAGCAGGTCTCGCGCTCATTGCAATTCTTCTTCGCAGCAGGCCAGTTTCACGATGTCGATTACATCCTCCTGGCGGGTGGTACCGCTTCCATTCCAGACCTCGACCGGCTGATTCAACAAAAAATCGGTACGCAAACCCTGGTGGCCAATCCTTTTGCCGAGATGGCGTTGAGCAGCAAGGTCAATGCGGGTGCGTTGGCGAGTGATGCTCCGGCACTGATGATTGCCTGTGGCTTGGCGATGAGGAGTTTCGACTAATGGCGCGGATTAACCTTCTTCCTTGGCGCGAGCAGCTACGCGAGGAGCGCAAACAGCGCTTTTTGGTTGCGCTCGTGGGTGTCTTGATAGTCGCTGCCGGTGTGGTGTTTCTGGGTGACCAGTATTTTAGTAGCGCCATTGAGCGACAGGACGCGCGCAATGCGTTTATTAAAAAAGAAATTGCGGTATTGGATGCTCGTATCAAGGAAATCAGCGAGCTGAAAACCCGACGCGAACAATTGATTGAGCGGATGAAAATCATCCAGGACTTGCAGGGTAACCGCCCAATCATCGGTCGAGTCTTCGATCAGTTAGTGAGGACTTTGCCGGATGGCGTCTATTTCACCGCGCTGAAAATGAAAGGGAAAAGTATTTCTATCGTTGGTGCGGCCGAGTCAAATAATAGGGTATCCAATTTGATGCGTAACCTGGACGCGTCCGATTGGTTGACCTCGCCAAATCTGACAGAAGTGAAATCGGTTACGGCAGGTGCAGTGGATCAGGCCAATGTGTTCCAGCTAACTGTTCAGCAAACGCAGCCAAAGCTAGAAGCTGAGGAGGCTAAGAAATGAGTTTTAGTGAATCGTTGGAAGGCCTGCGCAAGCTGGAGTTAAGCGAGCTCGATCTAAATAATGTTGGTTCTTGGCCAGCTGCGGTAAAATTTATTGCGGGCGTGTTGATATTGCTGCTGGTTTTAGGGCTTGGCTATAACTTTCACCTAAAAGATTTGCAGGAGCAATTGACGCGGAGTCAGAATGAAGAAGTAGCGCTCAAGGGGCAGTTTTCAAGCAAAGCGTCTCAGGCCGCAAACCTCGAGGCTTATAAAGAGCAAATGCAGGAAATGGAGATTTCATTCGGTGCATTGCTCAGGCAGCTGCCTAGTGACACCGAGGTTCCTGGACTGCTAGAGGATATCACCCGTACCGGGTTGGGCAGTGGTTTGGAATTTGAAGCGATTAAACTACTTCCTGAAGTGACACAGCAATTTTACATCGAACTCCCTATCGAAATAAAAGTGATTGGTACATACCACGATGTCGCTACTTTTGTGACTGGTGTTGCCAGCCTTCCGCGTATTGTGACTTTGCATGATTTTGAATTGCTGCCATCCAGTTCCGATAGCGCATCGAAACTGCGTTTTAGCGTTTTGGCCAAAACTTATCGCTACAACGATAAGGCAGAGGAACAAGGCAAAGTTCAAAATCCAAAGAAAGGGGCGAAAAAATGATTCGTTCTAGCCTCGTGTGCGTGTTTGCTTTGGGTTTGGTTGGTTGTGGCGGCAATGGTGACTTTTCCGATTTGCAATCTTATATGGATGAGGTTCGTGCTCGTCCGCCAGGTGCGATCGAACCAGCACCCAAGTTCATGCCCTATGAAATCTTTACCTATAGTGCTGCTGCCATGCGAAGCCCGTTTCAGCCGCCGGTGAAAATTGAAATGCTGAACCGGCAGAAGGGTTCGAAGGAAATCAAGCCTGACGAAACAAGGGTCAAGCAGTTTCTCGAAGGGTTCAACATTGAGGTTTTCGAGATGGTGGGTACGCTTTCCAACGACAACGGTATGTTTGCATTGGTAAATGGTGCCGGCGGCGTCCATCGGGTAAAGGTGGGCGATTATCTGGGCCGGAATTATGGCCGAATAATCGCTATCGACGAATCCAAGGTCGATGTGATTGAAATCGTTCCAGATGGTGAGGGTGGTTGGCTGGAGCGGCCGCGCAGTATCTCCCTTAAGGAGCGCTCTTAAATGAGCGGAGTGAAGATGAAGAAAAATAATCGGTCTGCCCAACGGAACCTGAAAATGAACAGCTCTTTTTCGCGTCTAGGTCTTCCCCTGTTGGCGCTGTTGATGTCGCCAGAAATACTGGCAGCTAACTTACAGGCTTTGGATGTGGCCGCATTGCCAGGTGATCGTGTCGAACTGAAATTATCCTTCGACGAGCCCGTGCTCGCTCCTCGCGGATACACCATCGAGCAACCAGCACGCATTGCCCTCGACTTGCCCGGAGTATCCAATAAGCTGGGTACGAAAAACCGAGAGTTGGGTGTGGGTAATGCGCGCAGCGTGACTGTGGTCGAGGCGAAAGACCGCACGCGCTTGATAATCAATCTGACCACTCTTGCGCCCTACAACACTCGCGTTGAGGGTAATAACCTTTATGTCATGGTCGGCGATGGCGTTAAATCCAATATGACTAGCTCGGCCGCTGTGGCCGCAGCGCCAGTAAGTAAGTCTGCTGCAGCAAAGGTATATGGCCCGCAGGCGCGAGTAATCAACAATATTGATTTCCAGCGCGGCGAACAGGGTGAGGGGAATGTCGTAATTACACTTTCCGATGCTTCTGTCAGCCCCGATATACAGGACCAGGGTGGTAAAATTCGTCTGGATTTTATGAAAACTCAGCTGCCGGAATCTTTGCGCGTACGTCTCGACGTAAAGGATTTTGCAACCCCGGTGCAGTTCGTGAGTGCGACGGGTTCTACAGATAAGGCCAGCATCGTTATCGAGCCGACGGGCTTCTATGACTATCTGGCTTATCAGACCGATAATAAGCTCACCTTGAGTATAAAGCCGCTTACACAGAGCGACGTAGAGAAGCGTAAAGCTGAGCGTTTCGCTTATACCGGTGAGAAGTTATCGCTGAATTTTCAGAATATTGACGTGCGCTCGGTGCTGCAGTTGATAGCCGATTTTACCGACTTGAATCTAGTTGCAAGCGATACGGTGAAAGGTGATATCACCCTGCGGCTACAAAATGTGCCTTGGGACCAAGCCTTGGACTTGGTACTTAAAACAAAAGGGCTGGATAAGCGTAAGGTTGGTAACGTGCTCCTCGTCGCCCCGGCGGATGAAATCGCTGCACGTGAGCGTCAGGAACTCGAGTCACAAAAACAAATTGCAGAACTTGCACCCCTACGTCGTGAGTTGATTCAGGTTAACTATGCAAAAGCCTCGGATATGGCAAAACTTTTTCAGTCGGTCACCAGCGCTGAAGATGCCGGCGATGATCGTGGCTCAATAACAGTGGATGACAGAACCAATAGTATTATCGCCTATCAGACGCAAGAACGACTTGACGAACTGCGTCGCATCGTTGCTCAGCTCGATATACCGGTTCGTCAGGTAATGATCGAGGCACGGATCGTTGAGGCGAATGTGGACTTTTCCAAGTCTCTAGGGGTTCGCTGGGGCGGTAATGCTCGTAAGAGTAATGTGGAGCTTTTCGGGCGAGGCCAGCGTATGACTGTTGAGGAGGGGGCGGAGGGTGAAGGCGACACAATTGAAATTCCGTTCAATACACCCTTTGTTGATATGGGGGTAGCTGGCGCGAGCTCAGGAATCGGTATCGGGCTTATTACGGACAACTTGGTCTTGGATCTTGAGTTGTCCGCAATGGAAAGTACGGGCAATGGCGAGGTCGTCTCTCAGCCCAAAGTGGTGACATCGGACAAGGAGACCGCCAAGATTCTTAAGGGTACCGAGGTGCCTTATCAGGAGGCCAGCTCCAGTGGAGCGTCTACGACTTCGTTCAAGGAGGCAGCCCTGTCTCTGGAGGTGACGCCACAGATCACGCCCGATAACCGCATCATCATGGAGGTCAAGGTCAACAAGGATTCGGTGGGGCAGGTATTCCAGGGTGTGCCTTCGATTGATACGAACGAAGTGAATGCTAAGGTGCTGGTGGCCGATGGTGAAACCATCGTGATCGGTGGAGTATTCTCCAATACCCAGAACAAGTCGGTCGATAAGGTTCCATTTTTGGGGGACCTGCCATTTATCGGGCGCGTATTTAAGCGCGACGTAGTGCAGAACGAAAAGTCCGAGCTTTTGGTTTTCCTCACCCCCCGCATTATGAATAACCAAGCCATCGCGGTGAGCCGTTGATTCAGTGAGCAATTTGATTTTGGTTGGCCCGATGGGGGCTGGAAAAAGCACCATCGGGCGGTTGCTGGCCAAAGAGCTGCGGGTGCCCTTCAAGGATTCCGATAAGGAAATCGAGCAGCGCACGGGGGCGGATATTCCGTGGATCTTCGATGTTGAAGGCGAAGCGGGATTTCGCGAGCGTGAGCAGGCGGTCATTGTCGAGCTGTGCGAGTTGGATGGCATGGTTCTAGCGACCGGGGGTGGTGCGGTGATGCGGGCAGAGAATCGTGCGGCATTGCGCCGCGGCGGGCAGGTCGTGTATCTGCATGCTACGGTCGAGCAGCAGATAGACCGTACGTCTCGCGACCGTAATCGCCCTTTGTTGCGCAATGCCGACCCAGGCAAGGTGCTGCGAGAGTTATTGGCTGTCCGGGATCCGTTGTACCGTGAGATCGCGGATATTGTCGTTGAGACGGACGATCGTCCACCTCGTTTGGTCGTGCAGGAAATTTTAGAGCGTCTTGACGCTCTCCCTCCCCGTTAAAGCGCAGCCGAACTGCGCTATCCTAGAGCCCTTTTGAATTCGGGGGCCTCATGCAAACTCTTCACGTCGATCTCGGTGAGCGCAGTTATCCGATTTATATCGGTGCCGGGCTGCTTGCCCGCTCCGATCTACTGGCACCGCATATAGCCGGGCGGCAAATCGCTATCGTTACCAATGAAACTGTGGCGCCGCTTTACCTGGAGGCCCTCGAGGCTGCGCTCAGTGGCTTTAATTCGACGTCGATTGTTCTGCCAGATGGAGAGGCATACAAAAATTGGCAAACTCTGCAGCTCATTTTCGATGGCTTGCTTGGCGCCCGGCATGACCGTGGCACTACGGTTATCGCTTTGGGTGGCGGCGTGATTGGCGATATGGCGGGGTTTGCCGCTGCGTGTTACCAGCGTGGGGTCAATTTCATCCAGATCCCGACAACCCTGCTTTCGCAAGTGGATTCTTCGGTTGGTGGTAAAACGGGTATCAATCATCCGCTGGGCAAAAACATGGTCGGGGCGTTTTATCAGCCGCAAGGCGTGCTGATCGATACGCAAACGCTGAGCACCTTGCCGGCCCGCGAACTATCGGCCGGTTTGGCGGAAGTCATCAAATACGGGTTGATTTGCGACGAACCCTTTTTGACCTGGCTGGAAGCCAACATGCCGGCGCTACGCGCTCTGGATCAGGTGGCCTTGACCACGGCAATCGAGCGCTCCTGTGCGGCCAAGGCCCGAGTGGTCGGGGCTGACGAGCGTGAGTCCGGTGTGCGTGCCACATTGAATCTGGGGCACACCTTCGGCCATGCGATCGAGACGCAGCAGGGTTATGGCGCTTGGCTGCATGGCGAGGCGGTGGCGGCAGGTACGGTGATGGCCCTGGAGATGTCGTGCCGGCTCGGTTGGATCCAGCCTGGCGAGCGCGACAGAGCCATTCGTCTATTTCTCGCAGCGGGTTTGCCCGTGGTGCCGCCGGAAGACATGTTACCCGAGCACTTTCTCGAGCATATGGCGGTCGACAAAAAGGTGCTCGATGGTCGCTTGCGTTTGGTGCTGTTGCGCGCTATCGGGGAGGCTGTGGTAACCAGCGATTTCCCGCGCGAAGTTTTGAATGCCACGCTTGACGCGGATTACGCCGCATTGGCCGCTCAACTTTGAATATCTTCGGTTTACCCATCAAGAGTGCTCCATGACCAGTTTGCATGCTGACGAGGCTTTTCTCGATCACTATCACTTCACTCACGACCCATTTGCCGCCAGGGTTCCGGGCTTCAAGTTCTTTCCCGCCCAGCGCAAACCGGTATTGGGGCAATTGCATCACCTCGCGCGCTACAGCCAACTGTTGCTGGTAGTGGCTGGGCCGGAGGGCAGTGGTAAAACCCTATTGCGTCAGGCGTTGGTCGCCAGCACCAACAAGCAGGCGGTGCATACGGTCGTCGTTTCCGCTCAGGGGGCGGTAGACCCCGCTAGCCTGTTCCGTCAGATCGCTCAGGGTCTGCACATCCAGCGCTTCGAGCCCCAGGCGATACTGGCGCAAGTTGCACAGATGGCGTTGACCGGACAAGAAACCTACCTGTTGGTCGATGATGCCGAGCAACTGAGCGACGCTGCATTGACGGGTTTGCTGGGGTTGGCGGCAGGTAACGGCGAGGGCCGTTTGCATGTGTTTCTGTTTGCCGAACCGGAACTGGGTGCGCGGCTCGAGGTGTTGGCCGATGGCGAGGAGTGTTTTCATATCATCGACCTGCTGCCTTACACCGAAGAGGAAACCCGCGAGTACCTGGCCCAGCGCCTCGAAGGTGCGGGTCAGGGGTTGGAGGTTTTTTCGGATGAGCAGCTTTCGTCTATCGATGAGCGGGGCGAAGGGTGGCCGGGGAAAATCAACCAGGTCGCTCGGGAAATCCTGATCGATAATATGCTGGCGCAGCGCAGTATGATCAGGAGGGCCGGTTTTGCCGCGAACTTACCGAAAAAGCATCTATTGGCTCTGGTCGTGGTAGTGGTCGGCGTTCTTGCGGCCTGGCTGATGCAAGGGCGCGAAGCTGCAGAGGTGGCGATATCTGTCCCGATCGAGCCTCAACAGCCGACTGCCGCCGCTGCTCGGCAGCCTGGCGCGGTGCCTGCCGCTGGCGATGCGCCGGCGATCGAGTTCGCCGGTACCAGCCAGCCCTTGCCGCTCCCTTTGGTCGGCGAGGCTCAACCGGTTATTCGCGAGCCTTTGGCTCAGGCGGCCGGCATGGCCGGCGTCGAAGAAGCGGATATCGCCAGCGCCCCGGCTGATGAAGCTATTCAGCCGCCTCAGGTCGTCACGCCGCCGGCCCAGGTGCCTGTTGCTCCGGCGGTAGCGCCTGTCGAGGTCGCTCCTGTGCCAGTGCCTGCCCCAGTTCCAGCCCCTGCCCCCAAGCCGCAACCGCAACCTGTTGCGCCGACAAAGCCAGCAGTGGTGGCGCAAGCTGACAAGCCAGCGGTCGGGGCCGATTGGTATGCGGCGCAAGCCGCGTCGCGCTATACCTTGCAAATATTGGGCGCGCGGGCGGAGAGCAGCGCCCAAACCTTTGTGCGTGAGCATGGCGCGCAATACCGCTATTTCAAGAAGCAGCATCAGGGGCGTCCGCTGTTTGTGGTGACCTATGGCAGCTTCGCCACCCGGCAGGAAGCTCAAGCCGCGTTGCAGAGCCTGCCGGCCAGCGTGCAGGCCGGTAAGCCCTGGCCAAGGACGTTCGCCAGTATTCGCCAGGAGCTTGTTTCCATCCCCTGATGAATATGGGGGTGACTGGCTGGTCGTTAACACGACCTTTTGGTCGATTCCTTCGGTTTTGCGACATTCGCTTTCGGTGAGTCGTCACGAAGATTTGTGACGACTCAGGTGGATATGTACAATAACCTCCCTTTTGCCTGCGCAAAGCTGGAGTATGCTCCTGCACGTATGGTAAGTGGTTGAATTAGAAAGCAATTTGCCTGATGTATAGGCTGTCTGGTGAGAGTTCCCTATGAAAGCAGGTCTGTACCATCCTGATGAATTCAAGGATAACTGCGGCTTCGGCTTGATCGCCCATATGCAAGGTGAGGCGAGCCATCACCTTCTGCAAACCGCTATCGAAGCGCTCACCTGCATGACCCACCGTGGCGGCATCAACGCCGATGGTAAAACGGGCGACGGCTGCGGCCTGCTGATCCAGAAACCGGATCGGTTTCTGCGCGCGGTGGCCAAAGAAACCTTCGCCGTCGAGCTGCCCAAGCAATACGCGGTGGGCATGGTGTTCTTCAATCAGGATCCGGTAAAAGCCGAAGCTGCGCGCGAGCACATGAACCGCGAAATCCTGGCTGCTGGTCTCAGCCTGATCGGCTGGCGTAAGGTGCCGATCGACACCAGCGTCCTCGGCCGCCTGGCGCTCGAGCGCCTGCCGCAAATCGAACAGGTCTTCATCGGCGGCGACGGTTTGTCCGACCAGGCGTTCGCCATCAAGTTATTCAGCGCCCGTCGTCGCTCTTCGGTGGCCAACGCCGACGATAGCGACCACTACATTTGCAGTTTTTCGCACAAGACCATCATCTACAAAGGCCTGATGATGCCGGCCGACCTGCAGCAGTTCTACCCGGATCTGGGTGACGAGCGCCTGCAGACTGCGATTTGCGTGTTCCACCAGCGTTTCTCCACCAACACCCTGCCGAAGTGGCCGTTGGCGCAGCCGTTCCGTTTCCTCGCCCATAACGGTGAGATCAACACCATCACCGGTAACCGTAACTGGGCGCAGGCGCGGCGTACCAAATTCGCCAATGCACTGATTCCCGACCTCGATGAGCTGGGCCCGCTGGTCAACCGCGTCGGTTCCGACTCCTCGAGTATGGACAACATGCTCGAGCTGATGGTCACCGGCGGCATCGACCTGTTCCGCGGCGTGCGCATGATCATTCCGCCGGCCTGGCAGAACGTCGAAACCATGGACGCCGACCTACGTGCGTTCTATGAGTACAACTCCATGCACATGGAGCCCTGGGATGGCCCGGCCGGCGTGGTGCTGACCGACGGTCGCCATGCCGTCTGCCTGCTCGATCGCAATGGCCTGCGCCCGGCGCGCTGGGTCACCACCACCAATGGCTATATCACCCTGGCGTCGGAAATCGGCGTATGGGACTACCAGCCCGAGGACGTGATCGCTAAAGGTCGCGTCGGTCCGGGGCAGATCCTTGCCGTGGATACCGAAACCGGCCAGGTGCTGGGCACCGACGACATCGACAACCGTCTGAAGTCGCGTCATCCGTATAAGCAGTGGCTGCGCAAGAGTGCCCAGCGCATTCAGGCCACCCTGGACGACAACGACCATGGTTCGGCGTTCTACGATGTCGATCAGCTCAAGCAGTACATGAAGATGTACCAGGTCACCTTCGAGGAGCGCGATCAGGTGCTGCGGCCGTTGGCCGAGCAGGGCCAGGAAGCGGTCGGTTCGATGGGCGACGACACGCCGATGGCGGTGTTGTCGCAGCGCATTCGCTCACCTTACGACTACTTCCGTCAGCAGTTCGCCCAGGTCACCAACCCGCCGATCGACCCGCTGCGCGAAGCCATCGTCATGTCGCTGGAAATCTGCCTCGGTGCCGAGCGCAACATCTTCGAAGAGTCGCCGGAACATGCGAGCCGGGTGATCCTCAGCTCGCCGGTGATCTCGCCGGCCAAGTGGCGCACCCTGACGACCCTGGAACGTCCGGGGTTCGAGCGTCAGATCATCGACATGAACTATGACGAGTCGCTCGGCTTGCAAGCGGCCGTCGCCAACATGGCCGATCAGGCCGAAGAGGCCGTGCGCGCGGGCAAGACCCTGCTGATTCTCAGCGACCGGCATATCGCGCCCGGCAAGCTACCGGCACATGCCGCGCTGGTTACCGGCGCCGTGCACCATCGTCTGACCGAGAAAGGCCTGCGTTGCGACTGCAACATCCTGGTCGAAACCGCCACCGCCCGCGACCCGCACCACTATGCGGTGCTGCTCGGCTTCGGCGCCTCGGCGGTCTACCCGTTCCTCGCGTACGAAGTGCTGGGCGATCTGATCCGCACCGGCGAAGTGCTGGGCGATCTCTATGAAGTGTTCAAGTACTACCGCAAGGGCATTTCCAAGGGCCTGCTGAAGATCCTGTCGAAGATGGGCATCTCCACGGTCGCGTCCTACCGCGGCGCGCAGTTGTTCGAGGCGGTCGGCCTGGCCGACGAAGTCACCGAGCTGTGCTTCCGTGGCGTCGCCAGCCGGATCAAGGGTGCGCGTTTCGTCGACCTCGAAGCCGAGCAGAAAATGCTTGCGGCCGAGGCCTGGAACAACCGCAAGTCGATCCAGCAGGGCGGCCTGCTGAAGTTCGTCTACGGCGGCGAGTACCACGCCTACAACCCGGATGTGGTCAGCACCCTGCAAGTCGCGGTGCAGCAAGGCAACTACGAGAAGTACAAGGAATACAGCGCCCTGGTGGACACCCGCCCGGTGTCGATGATCCGCGATCTGCTCAAGCTGAAACTGGCCGAGCAGCCGCTGAGCCTCGAGCAGGTCGAGCCGCTGGAGAGCATTTTCAAGCGTTTCGACTCCGCCGGTATCTCTCTCGGCGCACTGTCGCCCGAGGCCCACGAGGCCATTGCCGAGGCGATGAACCGCCTGGGCGCGCGTTCCAACTCCGGTGAGGGCGGCGAAGATCCGGCCCGCTACGGCACCGTGCGCAGCTCGAAGATCAAGCAGGTGGCCACCGGCCGTTTCGGCGTGACCCCGGAATACCTGGTCAACGCCGAAGTGCTGCAGATCAAGGTCGCCCAGGGCGCCAAGCCCGGCGAAGGCGGCCAGTTGCCCGGCGGCAAGGTCAACGGCCTGATCGCCCGTCTGCGTTATGCGGTACCCGGCGTGACCCTGATCTCGCCGCCGCCGCACCACGACATCTATTCGATCGAAGACCTGTCGCAGTTGATTTTTGACCTCAAGCAGGTCAATCCGGCCGCGCTGGTATCGGTCAAGCTGGTCGCGGAAGCCGGTGTCGGCACCATCGCCGCCGGTGTGGCCAAGGCCTATGCCGACCTGATCACCATCTCCGGTTATGACGGCGGCACCGGTGCTTCGCCGCTGACCTCGATCAAGTATGCCGGCGCGCCTTGGGAGCTGGGCTTGGCCGAGACTCACCAAGCGCTGCGCGGCAACGACCTGCGCGGCAAGGTGCGGGTGCAGACCGACGGCGGCCTGAAGACTGGCCTCGACGTGATCAAGGCGGCCATCCTCGGCGCCGAAAGCTTCGGCTTCGGCACCGCGCCGATGATCGCCCTGGGCTGTAAGTACCTGCGCATCTGTCACCTGAACAACTGCGCCACCGGCGTGGCAACGCAGAACGACAAGCTGCGCAAGGACCACTTCATCGGCACCGTGGAAATGGTGATGAACTTCTTCACCTTCGTCGCCGAAGAAACCCGCGAATGGCTGGCCAAGCTGGGCGTGCGCAGCCTGGAAGAGTTGATCGGGCGTACCGACTTGCTGGAGATGCTGCCGGGCGAAACCGCCAAGCAGAATCACCTGGATATCAGCCCACTTCTCGGCAGTGATCATATCCCGGCCGACAAGCCGCAGTTCTGCCTGGTCGACCGCAACCCGCCGTTCGACCAGGGCCTGCTGGCCGAGAAAATGGTCGAGCTGGCCAAGCCGGCTATCGACGGCCTCAGCGGTGCTGAGTTCGAGCTGGATATCTGCAACTGCGACCGTTCCATCGGTGCCCGCGTTTCCGGCGAAATCGCACGCAAGCACGGCAACCAGGGGATGGCCAAGGCGCCGATCACCTTCCGCTTCAAGGGCACCGCCGGGCAGAGCTTCGGCGTATGGAACGCCGGCGGCCTGAACCTGTACCTGCAAGGCGATGCAAACGACTACGTCGGCAAGGGCATGACCGGCGGCAAACTGGTCATAGTTCCGCCCCAGGGCAGCCCGTTCAAGACCCAGGACAGCGCCATCATCGGCAACACCTGTCTGTATGGCGCCACCGGCGGCAAGCTGTTCGCCGCTGGCACCGCGGGCGAGCGTTTCGCCGTGCGTAACTCCGGCGCGCATACCGTGGTGGAAGGTACCGGTGACCATTGCTGTGAGTACATGACCGGCGGTTTCGTCTGCGTACTGGGCAAGACCGGCTATAACTTCGGTTCCGGGATGACCGGCGGCTTCGCCTATGTGCTCGACCAGGACAATAGCTTCTACGACCGGGTCAACCACGAGTTGGTGGAGATCCAGCGGATCAACAACGAGGCCATGGAGGCCTACCGCAGCCACCTGCAACGTGTGTTGAGCGAGTATGTGCAGGAGACCGCCAGCGAGTGGGGCGCCCACCTGCTGGAGAACCTGGATGACTACCTGCGCAAGTTCTGGTTGGTCAAACCCAAGGCCGCGAGCCTGAAGTCGCTGCTCTCCAGCACCCGCGCCAACCCGCAATAAAGCAGTTCCAAGCGGCAAGCCTCACGCTCAACGTAGCGGGAGCTTGCCGCTCACCGTGATTGTCTTGCAGTGTGAAGCTATCGCTTGCAGCTGCTGTAAAGAGGTTTGCTATGACTGAACGTCTGAATAACGACTTCCAGTTCATCGATGTCGGGCGTAAAGACCCGAAGAAGAAGCTGTTGCGTCAGCGCAAGAAAGAATTCGTCGAGATCTACGACAACTTCAAGCCGGCCCAGGCGGCCGACCAGGCGCACCGTTGCCTGGGTTGCGGCAACCCCTATTGCGAATGGAAGTGCCCGGTGCACAACTTCATTCCCAACTGGCTCAAGCTGGTGTCCGAGGGCAACATCCTCGCCGCCGCGGAATTGTCGCACCAGACCAACACCCTGCCGGAAGTCTGCGGCCGCGTGTGCCCACAGGATCGTCTGTGCGAGGGCGCCTGTACCCTGAACGACGGCTTCGGCGCGGTGACCATCGGCTCGGTGGAGAAATACATCACCGACACCGCGTTCGCCATGGGTTGGCGTCCGGACATGTCGCGCGTGGTGCCGACCGGCAAGCGTGTCGCGGTGATCGGTGCCGGCCCGGCCGGGCTGGGTTGCGCCGATGTGCTGGTGCGCAACGGCGTGACCCCGGTGGTGTTCGATAAGAACCCGGAAATCGGCGGTCTGCTGACCTTCGGCATTCCCGAGTTCAAGCTGGAAAAGACCGTGCTGAGCAATCGCCGCGAAGTCTTCACCGGCATGGGCATCGAGTTCCGCCTGAACACCGAGATCGGCAAGGACGTGACCATGGAGCAACTGCTCGCTGAGTACGACGCCGTATTCATGGGCATGGGCACCTACACCTACATGAAGGGCGGCTTCCCAGGGGAAGACCTGCCAGGCGTCTACGACGCGCTGGATTTCCTGATCGCCAACGTCAATCGTAACCTCGGTTTCGAGAAGTCGGCGGAAGATTTCATCGACATGAAGGGCAAGCGCATCGTCGTGCTCGGTGGCGGCGACACCGCCATGGACTGCAACCGCACCTCGATCCGTCAGGGCGCCAAGAGCGTGACCTGCGCCTACCGCCGCGACGAAGAGAACATGCCGGGCTCGCGCAAGGAAGTGAAGAACGCCAAGGAAGAAGGGGTGAAGTTCCTGTTCAACCGCCAGCCGATCGCCATCGTCGGCGAGGACAAGGTCGAGGGCGTGAAAGTGGTCGAGACCCGTCTCGGCGAGCCGGATGCCCGTGGCCGTCGCAGCCCTGAGCCGATCCCCGGTTCCGAGGAAATCATCCCGGCCGAGGCCGTGCTGATCGCTTTTGGCTTCCGCCCGAGCCCGGCGCCCTGGTTCGAGGCGTTCAATATCGAGACGGACAGCCAAGGTCGCGTGGTCGCGCCCGAGCAGAGCAAGTTCAAGCACCAGACCAGCAACCCGAAAATCTTCGCCGGTGGCGATATGGTGCGCGGTTCTGACCTGGTGGTGACGGCGATCTTCGAAGGCAGGAACGCCGCTGAAGGTATCCTCGACTACCTCGGCGTCTAAGCTACTGCGCTCGGCCATGCTGCGTTGAAAGCAGGCTCGGAATGCTCATGTACAACTTGTACACTCTGCTTCCTCGCCTGCTTTCGCCTTGTCTGGCCTTCGCTCGTGACGCTTAGCTGTATGCGGTTACCCGCGACAAATTGACCCTATAGACAAAAGGCACGGCGCCCGCCGTGCCTTTTGTTTTGCGGTCTGCGAAAATGCCCGCACTTTTTTGCCGCTTGTTATTGCTCAGGAATTGCCATGACCGCCCTGAAGAACGACCGTTTTCTGCGTGCCCTGCTCAAGCAGCCCGTCGATGTCACGCCCGTGTGGATGATGCGCCAGGCCGGTCGTTATCTGCCGGAGTATCGTGCCACCCGCGCCAAGGCCGGCAACTTCGTCAACCTGATGAAGAACCCCGAGCTGGCCTGCGAGGTCACCATCCAGCCGCTCGATCGCTACCCCCAGCTGGACGCGGCGATTCTGTTCTCCGATATCCTGACCATCCCCGATGCTATGGGCCAGGGCCTGTATTTCGAAACCGGCGAAGGTCCGCGCTTCAAGAAGGTCATCAGCTCCATGGCCGATATCGAGGCCCTGCCGATTCCCGATCCGGAGAATGATCTGGGTTATGTGATGGACGCCGTGCGTACCATCCGCCGCGAGCTGAACGGCCGCGTACCGCTGATCGGCTTCTCCGGCAGCCCTTGGACCCTGGCCACCTATATGGTCGAAGGCGGATCGAGCAAGGACTTCCGCAAGTCCAAGGCCATGCTCTACGACAATCCCCAGGCCATGCACGCGCTGCTCGACAAGTTGGCGCAGTCGGTCACTGCTTACCTCAACGGGCAGATCAAGGCCGGCGCCCAGGCGGTGCAGATTTTCGATTCCTGGGGTGGTTCGCTGTCGGCGGCGGCCTATCAGGAGTTCTCCCTGGCCTATATGCAGAAAATCGTCGACGGGCTGATCCGCGAACATGACGGTCGCCGCGTACCGGTGATCCTGTTTACCAAGGGTGGCGGTCTGTGGCTGGAGTCCATGGCGGACAGCGGCGCCGAAGCCCTGGGCCTGGACTGGACTTGTGATATCGGCAGCGCCCGCGCCCGGGTTGGCGACAAAGTGGCGCTGCAAGGCAACATGGACCCGAGCGTGCTCTACGCCAAGCCGGCAGCGATCCGTGCCGAAGTGGCGCGCATTCTCGCGGCTTATGGCCAGGGTTCGGGTCAGGTGTTCAACCTTGGTCATGGCATTACCCCGGAAGTCGATCCGGCCCATGCCGGCGCCTTCTTCGAGGCGGTGCATGAGCTGTCGGCGGCTTATCACCGCTAAGGTGATGGCACGTTCCGGCGCCTGGTAGAGCGCTCCCGGATTTCATCCGGGCTACAAAAGCGGGCTTTGCATCTTCGCTCAGGGCCTCGGCGCGCTCGCCAAGGCTTGTTGCTTGTCCAGGCTATTGGCCATGCGCAGCAGCAGGCGGTGGCCGATGCTGTCGCGCCAGTTGAAGCTGTTCTGCAGCACCACCACCGCGGTCTTGTTGTGGGTGTCCAGCCCCAGGTAACTCGAGTAACCCGCCACCAGCCCGACCTGATAGGTGATTTTCCGGCCATGGATATCATCGACTATCCAGGCGATGGCCGGCGCTTCCCTTGGGCGTTCGAGGCGCACCCGCAGGCTGTCGCGCAAAGCCGCATCGGTGTTCGCGTCGCCGCTGCCGCGCAGATGGGCGTCGGCGTAATCGAGCAGGTCATCGGCACTGGAATAGAGTGCAGCCGTGCCATGCAGGATGTCGCTGAACTGCCAGTCGGGAACCGGGCGGCCGCGCCGAATGAACTTGGGCTGGTCGCCGGCATGCCCACGGGCCCGTTCGGGGTAGCCGGCCAGCTGCTGTGGCTGGTAGCTGGTATTGCTCAGGTGCAGAGGCTCGAGGATGCGTTCGGCAACCAAGGCGTCGATGGTCTTGCCGCTGCGCAGTTCCAACACATGGCTCAGCAGGGCGTAGCCGATATTCGAGTACTGCGGAGCCACCTGTCCGGGCTTGCTGAAGTCGGCGAGATAGTTGAGTAGGTAAGTACGGTCGAAATGCCGGTAGAAACTGTTGCCGGTGAACAGGTATTCGATGAAGTAGCTCAGGGTCTGCGGGGTCATCGGTTGGCGCGGCAGCCCCGACGTGTGGGTGGCCAGTTGCAGCAGGCTGATGTGCCTGGCGTCCTCGCTGAGCGGTGTGCCGGGGGGCAGCAGGTGTTCGAGGTCATCGTCCCAACTGAGCACACCGTCCTGCACCAACAAGGCGGCGATATCGCCGACGAAACCTTTGCTCAGCGAACCCACGGCGAACAGGGTGCTGCCGTCCGGCGTAGCGCCGCCGTTCGAATCGCTCACGCCATAGCCGAACACCTGTTTCCGACCGTTGGCGCTCAGCACCCCGACGACGATGCCGGGCGTATGCTTGCCCTCGACCAGCGGCAAAGCCAGGGCATCCACCTGGGCACGCAGGTTGTCGGCATCGATGCTCGCCGCCTGGGCATTGTCGGGTGGGTCTATCTGTTGCTGCGAGAGGGTGCCGCAGGCGCTCAGGCCAAGCGCGAGCAGAGCCGGGCCGAGGGCTCTGCCGAAGAAGTGAACACTGAACACGAACTACAAGGCCTTCTATCGGGCGCGGCGGTATTGGCGGCCGCGGGTCGTTGTGGCGAAACGGGGTGTATTGCCGGAACGTTCCGGTGCCGCGGAGCAGGTGCGGCACCGGAAGCGAGGTGAGCAGGGTGCTGGAGCCTGAGCGAGCGCTACTTGACGCTGGCCAGATTACCCTTGAGGGCGACCCCGGCCATGATCGCGCCGGCATGGCACTCGTACTTCTGGCTGTCCTTGTATTCGATGTTCTTGTAGTTGCTGGCGATATCCACCACGGCATTGGCCCCGGCCGCCTTGGCTGCGTTCTGGAAACGGATCAGCGCCGATTGCAGCGCCCAGCTGCAGGCGCCTTCGTCGCTCTTGTTGAAGGCGTTGGTCTTCTGGCTGGTGGTCACCCCGGATTTCAGGATGCTGACCTTGCCCGTCGGCTTGGTGCCGGCCAGGTAGAACTTCACGCTGCCATCCAGGCGGCCGGCGTTCATGGCTTCCTGAACGGCGGCCTCGAACGGCAGGAAGTGGGCGGTGTCCCGCGCATGGCTGACGGCGGGCAAGACGCTAAGGCACAGTGCAGCGATGATCCAGTATTTGCTCTTCATGGCGATCTCCTTGTGGGGGTTACTGCGGAATACGGCTGAGGTCTTGGGCTAAACGGATTTCTTGCACGATAAGGCGGTCGAGCTTCTTCACCAGCGAGTTATAGCGCTTATGGATGTTGCCGTCGGCGTAATCCAGCGCTGTGCTGTCGCGATAGCGGATATCGTAGCGACCGGCGACATAGTCCAGGGTGATGGAGGCGCTTTGTTCGCCGCGCAGATCGATACGCGCCAGCAGTTGGTTGGGCTGCACCTCTTCGACCGTCCAGCGGCCGCGCACCAGGGCTCTGAGCAGCGCGGGCTGCAGGGCTTGGGCGCTGTTCACCGCCGGGGCGGTGGCGGGCACTTGTTGGTGCACGACCATAACCGGCTGAATACGGCTGCAAGCCATCAGCCCCAGCAGGGCCAGACCCAGCAACAGCGGGCGAAGGTACTTCACCATCGAATTCTCCTTTTCTTTTTTACGTCAGTTCCAGCGGCGGAAGATCAACGAGGTGTTGACGCCGCCGAAGGCGAAATTGTTGTTCATCACATACTGGTGACTCATGCTGCGGAACTCGCCGCGCAGGTAGTCCAGCTCGCCGCAGGCCGGGTCGATCTGTTGCAGATTGAGGGTCGGCGCGTAGCTATCGCGGTTCATCATCTCGATGCTGAACCAGGACTCGAGCGCGCCGCAGGCGCCCAGGGTGTGACCCAGGTAGCTCTTCTGCGAGCTGATCGGCATCCGTGCGCCGAACAGGCCGCTGGTGGCCAGGCTCTCGGCCACGTCGCCCTGGTCGGTAGCGGTGCCGTGGCCGTTGACGTAGCCGATGGCATCCGGTGTCAGGCCGGCATCGTCCAGGGCCAATTGCATGGCGCCGCGCATGGTCAACAGTTCCGGCTTGGTGGCGTGCTGGCCGTCGGAGTTGCACCCGAAGCCGACGATCTCGGCATGGATGGTCGCGCCACGGGCCAGGGCGTGCTCCAGTTCTTCGAGCACCAACATACCGGCGCCTTCGCCGATCACCAGGCCGTCACGGCCGCTGTCGTAGGGGCGCGGCGAGCTGTGGGGCGCGTCGTTTTTCAGGCTGGTGGCATAGAGCGCATCGAACACCATGGCTTCGGTTGGGCACAGTTCCTCGGCGCCGCCGGCCAGCATCATCGGCAAACGACCGAACTTGATCGCTTCGTAGGCGTAGCCGATGCCCTGGCTGCCGCTGGTGCAGGCGCTCGACGTGGGGATCAGACGACCCTTGAGGCCGAAGAAAATGCTGATATTGGCCGCCGTGGTGTGCGGCATCATGCGGATATAGGAGTTGGCATTGAGGCCATCGGCCACCGAGTTGATCAGCATATTGCCGAACGCCTTGATCTCCTCGGTGCTGCCCACGGAAGAGCCGCAGGCCACGCCCATGCGGCCGTCCTGGATGCTGGGGTCGCCGAGCAGGCCGGCATCCTCCAGGGCGCGTTCGGCGGCGTACACCGCCAGCTTGGAGACCCGGCCCATGCTCCGGGTCTGCTTGCGCGTCCAGTGCTTGGGCGCGACGAAGTCGTCCACCGGCCCGCCGAGACGGGTATTCAGTTCGCCGAACCTGTCCCACTCGTGCATATAGCGGATGCCACTACGGCCGGCCCTGAAGGCCGCCTCGATGCTTGGCCAATCGCTGCCCAGCGCCGTCACGCCGGCCATGCCGGTGACCACAACCCGTTTACCGTTCATCAACACAACCCGCCATTCACCGCGAGAACCTGGCGGGTAATGTACGCCGCCTCCTCGGACATCAGAAAATTCACCGCGCCGGCGACTTCTTCCGGCGTGCCCATGCGTTGCGCGGGCACCATCTTGAGTATCTCCTCGATCGGCACCTGCTCGTCGAGGATCTCGGTATCGATCAGCCCTGGCGCCACGCAGTTCACCGTGATCCTACGCTTGCCCAGCTCGATCGCCAGGGCCTTGGCCGCGCCTATCACGCCGGCTTTAGAGGCGCTGTAGTTGACCTGGCCGCGGTTGCCGATCAGCCCGGATACCGAGGTGATGCAGACGATACGCCCCGGCTTGCGGCGGCGTATCATTGGCATGCTCAGGGGATGCAGCACATTGTAGAAACCGTCGAGATTGGTGCGTAGCACCTGGTCCCAGTCGTCCTCGCTAAGCGCCGGGAAGGCGCCGTCGCGGGTCAGGCCGGCGTTGCAGACCACGCCGTAGTACGCGCCGTGAGCCTCGATATCGGCCTCGAGCGCCTGCCGGCAGGCGGCGCGGTCGGACACGTCGAATTGCAGGATGCGCGCCGTGCGACCCAAGGCTTGGATCTGCGTTTGTACCGCTTCGGCTTCATCGCGGCGCGAGCGGCAATGCAGGACGATATCGAAGCCGGCCCGGGCCAGGCGCAGGGCGATGGCGCGGCCGATACCGCGGCTGGAGCCGGTGACCAGAATCGGGTCGTTGGTGGAGGTCATAAAGCGCTGTCCTGGGGTTGTTCTTTCAGGTAACTGGCGATCTGCGGTGGGCAGAATACATTAAGACGCGCGACGGCCTGGATGCCGGGGCCATCCAGCTGGCATTCGAATACGCCCATGCCGTTGTCGTCCTGTAACGAGCGCTGCGCTGTGATCCGCAGTTCGCTGCCGGCCGGAAAACGGTCGACATTGCATTGGTAGTTGCGGCTGCCGAGGAGAAAGCCCAGGCGCACCGGCTCGCCGGCCTGACGCGCTTGGCAACCGGCATAGGCGGCCACGCTCTGGGCCATCAGCTCGATACCGACCCAGGCTGGCAGGCTACCGTCCGCCTGACTGAACAGGCCGCCGCTGCGGACCTCGAGGCGGGTGTGCACATCCTCGTCGCCATAGCGCAGCACTTCGTCGAGCAGAATCATATCGCCGGCATGCGGCAATAATTCGGCAATCGGCCATTGGCAATTCATGGTGCATCTCCAGTCACTTCGCCCATCTCTTCACCCAAGATCAGGCTGATATTGCTGCCGCCGAAGGCGAAGGAGTTGCTCATCAGGCGTCGACCACGGGCGCGCGTCATGCGCGTGTCGCGTTGTACCAGTTGCAGGGCCGGTAACTCGGGGTCGGGTTCGGCGTCCCAGAGGTGCGGCGGCAGCAGATTATACGGGTTGTATTCGCTCAGGCTGAGCCAGCAGAAGGCCGCTTCCAGGGCGCCTGCGGCTCCCAGTGTGTGGCCGGTCAGCGGCTTGCTCGAGGAGCAGGGCACGCCGGCCGGGAACAGCGCCTGTACCGCCAGGCTCTCCATGGCGTCGTTGTGCCGGGTGGCGGTGCCGTGCAGGTTCAGGTAGTCGATATCCTCGGCTTGCAGGCCCGCCGCGTTTAGCGCTTTGCGCATCGCCTGTTGCGCGCCGAGCCCCTCGGGATGAGGCGCGGAAATATGGTGGGCATCGGAGCTGGCGCCGCCGCCGAGCAGGGCGATTGGTACGGCACTCCGGGGTACGGCACGCCCGGGGCTCGCCTCCCGGCTCATCGGCTCTTTAGTCATCAGAAAGAGCGCCGCGCCCTCGCCGATATTGATCCCATGGCGATTCGCGGAAAACGGATTGCAGCGCTCGGCCGCCACCGCCTCCAGGGCGCTGAAACCGTTCAGGGTCAGCCGGCAAAGGCTGTCCACGCCGCCGCAGATCACCGCATCGCAATAGTCTTGGGTGAGCAGGCGCTGGGCGCTGAGCAGCGCCCGGGCGCTCGAGGTGCAGGCGGTGGAGATGCTGTAATGCGGGCCTAGCAGGCCCAGCCAGTCGCCGAGAAAGCGCGCGGGGGCGACCATTTCCTGCTCGGCGTAGCGGTAGTGTTCCGGCAGCGCGCCCTCGTGCACATAGCGCGCGATGCTCTGGCTGGCTTCGTCGATGCCCGAGGTGCTGGTGCCCAGGACCAGGCCGACGCGGCCGGCGCCGTAGCGGGCGATGGCGGCGCGGATCGGTGCTTCGATCTGCAGCGCGGCGGCCAGCAGCAGTTGGTTGTTGCGGCTGTGCGCCTGTTCCAGGCCGGCCGGCATGGTGGGCAATTCGGCCGTAACTGCTCCGACGGTCAGGCTGCGGCCGGTGACCCAGCCCTCTTGCATGCGCATGCCCGAGGTATCGCCGGCGAACAGGGCATCGGCCACCGTCTGTTTGTCGTGGCCGAGGGCGCAAATCAGGCCCAGGGCATTCAGGTAAGCGGGCATCAGGGAATCTCGTGATCGGCGAGCGCGTGGACCCTATAACGCGGCCCTTCGGCTCGGTGCAGGGTGAAATCCAGGGGCGCCAGGTAGTCGATGCGCCAGTGCGGGGCGAGCCAGCGTTGCCCGCCGGCCAGCGCCTGCCAGGCGCTCGGCGCATAGCCTTCGGTCAGGGCCTCGGCTGGCGTTACGGCAAACAGCAGGGCGGCGAACAGTTCGCGCGCTTCGTCGTTCGGCGGCAGCAGGCCATCGGCGCGCCAGGTGCCATTCTCCAGCAACTGCCGCGCCAGGGGCACGCCAAGCGGATCGAACAGCGACCAACGCAATGCCTGCCCCTCGGCCTGCACCACCAGCCACCAGCTCTGCTGCTGGTCGCCCTGTTCGCGTTCGATCTGCAGTGCCAGCGGCAGCGGCGCGCTCAGCGGCGGCGCTGCGGAGGGCAACGGCGTGCGCGCGGTGCAGGCGGCCAACAGCAGGCAGAGGCCCAGGCAGGCGGCGCGGATAATCACCCGACGCGCTCCAGCGGTTTGCGCGCTGCGACGTTGACCAGGGTTTCGTCGCGTTGGCCGATCGGCTTGGGTCGGCGCAGGCCCCAGCGTTCGAGCAGGCCGAAATCCTTGGAGCGGCTCCACCACAGGTAGGGGTAGGAGACGTTGCGTTCGGTGAATTCGAAGCCCTGGCTGCGCAGCATATCCAGGTACTGCTCGGCGCTTTTCTGCACCTGCATCGGGTGGCGGAACAGCCAGCGGATCACCCAGGTGTCGATATAGAACTTGGTCGATTCGGCGAACAGCAGCAGACCGCCGGGTTTGAGTACGCGCCAGAATTCGCCCAGGGCTCGTTCCTGTTCCACCAGGTGGTGGAAGGTTTGGTGACAGAACAGTAGATCGACGCTGGCATCCGGCAGCTCGATGGCCGCGCAGTCATTGGCGATCAGTTGCACATCCAGGCCCAGGCGCTCGGCTTCGGCGCGCGAGCAGTCGAGGCTGTGCGGGTCGGCGTCCAGGCCGATCAAGCGCGCCGGCTTGAATGCGCCGGCCAGCAGGCCGAACGACTTGCCCTGGCCGCAGCCGACATCCAATAGCACTGGCGTCTCGGGCAGCGGCGTATCGATCAGCCCCTTGAGGTCGTCGATCGCCACGCGCAGCACATGGTGGTGCCAGACGTGGCTGCGCAGGAACCAGAAACCGAAACGGGTTTCCTCGACATAGGTTGCGGCGATGGGAGCGGGGGCGGTGTTGTTCATCGATATCCTTATCCGTTCGTGGCGCAGAGTTCGCTGAGCACCCGCAGGCGGCGCCTGGGCTCGGCGACATAGGGGTTGCGTTCGTCCCAGGCATAGCCGGCGAGGATCGAACTGATCATCCGACGGATTTCCGGGGTGGCGTGTTGGTAGTAGATGACATCCTGGAAGCTGCCATCGTACCAACCCTCGACATACACGCGGAACGTATCCACACCGCGTTTCAGCGGAATAGCGAACTGTTGCTCCCAATTGATGCTTTCGCCGCTCAACTGACGATGCAGCAGGCCGGCGGCCATGCTCGCCGAGCGCATGGCGATGGTCACCCCGGAGGAAAACACCGGGTCGAGGAATTCCGCGGCGTTGCCGAGCAGGGCGAAGCCCGGCCCGTGCAGCGTTTTGACATTCGCCGAATAACCGCCGATGGCCCGCGCCGGGGTGTCCCAGACGGCGTTCTGCAGCGGCCGGGCGAGGCTTGGGGTTTCCTCGACGAACTGACGCAGGCAGGCGTCCAGATCTTCGGGGCGGCCCTGAAAGCGGCTGGCATCGGCGACCACGCCGAGGGAGCAGCGGCCGTTGCTGAAGGGAATGGTCCAGAACCACACATCACGCAGGGTCGGGTGGGTGGTGATCAGGATCTTTTCCCGGTCGAAACCCGAAGCCGCATCGATGCGGTCTTCCACATGGGTGAACAGCGCCTGGCGCACCGGGAAACTCGACGGCGTATCGAGATCGAGCAAACGCGGCAGCACCCGGCCGTAGCCACTGGCATCGAGGACGAAGGCGCATTCCACCTGGTAGCTATGGCCATCGCTCAGGCGTTTGACCGTCAGGCGCGGGCAGGCCCCGTCGAACTCGGCGGCGACTATTTCTTCCTCGTAACGGATTTCCACGCCCTGCAACTCGGCCTGGTCAGCCAGCAGCTTGTCGAAATCGGCGCGCAGCACCTGATAGGTCGAGCCCTGGCCAGGGGTGAAGGTGTCGCGGAAATCGAATTCGGTATAGCGCTCGCCCCAGCCGAATGCCGCGCCGTGTTTGGTTTGGAAGCCCGCAGCCCTGACCGCCTCGAGCATCCCGGCTTCCTCGACGAAATCCAGGCAGTGGGAGAGCAGGCTCTCGCCGATGGAAAAACGCGGGAAACGCTGACGTTCGAGTACCAGCACGTCATGGCCCTGGCGCTTGAGTAAGGCGCTGGCGATGGCCCCCGAGGGGCCGGCACCTATGACTACGACCTGGCGTTGCTCAAGCTCAAGAGACTTCATAACGGCGTGCCTCATTAACGGTATGGGAGGGGTAAGGGGTGCCGCCGGTCAACGCCGGCAGCAGGGTGGAGATCAGGCCCATCAGCATCAGCGCGAAGTACAGTTCGGCGCCGATTATCTGCTGCTGCAGCAACAGGTTGAGAAAGACGATTTCGGTCAGGCCGCGGGTGTTCAATAGCAGGCTTTCGCGCCATTTGCCCAGGCGCGGCCCCAGGCGGTTTTCCGCCCAGGACAGGCCCAGCCAGTTACCGGCCAGCTTGCTGAGTATCGGCAACAGCAACAGGGCGGCCAGTTGCAGCCAGGAGTAGCTGCTCCAGGCGCTGCGCCAGTCGACTTGCAGCAGGCCGTAACAAAGGATCAGCGGCACCGCCAGCCAGGTCTGCAAGGCGCCGAACCAGGCGGCCGGCAGCGGCAGGCGCAACGGCAGGCGCAGGCCGGCGAGCAACAGCAGGTAGGCGATGGCGAAGACCAGGGCATTGAGTTCGAGTTGCTGCATGGTCAGCAGCAGGGCGAAGAAGCACAGGCCGTTGAACCGGGCCGAGCGCACGCGCAACAGTTTCAACAGCAGCGGCAGGCAGGCGCCGAGCAGTGGCCACAGCAGTTTTTCTGGGGCGCCGCTGCCTTCGGCCAGGGCGAAGATCGCCCAGCACAGCAGGTCCATCAGGATCGCCGCTTGCAGCAACTGGCGGATTTTCTCCGGCGGGTAGCCGAAATGCCGCAAGTAGAGGAACAGCACCGGAATCGCAGTCAAGGCGAACAGCAGGCCGATGGCGATGCTTGCCAGCGTGCTTTGCGCCGGCAACAGCCAGAGTGCGCACGCCAGGCCGCAGAAAAACGGCAGGAAGAAGCTCGGCACGGCGATCTTCAGGCTGCCGGCATCCAGCTCTAGATCGACCGCCTCGCTAAGTATCTGCCCCAACACCAGGGCGAACGCCACGCCATAGAGCAGCGCCAGCCAATCCGGGGCCAGCAATTGCTCGGCGCCAAAGCCCCGCGGCGTGCTCCATAGCAGCACCAGCGGCAGGCCCAGGGTGGCCAGCAGCAGTTGGCTGACGATGGGGATCACGCGCAGGCGCCTGCCGAGCCAGGTGACGCCGGCGAACAGCGCCAACAGGCCGAGCCAGCACAGGGCGATGCTCATGTCGCCACCGCTGCGCCGGCCGGCGCGGTCTTGCTCGCCCAGGGTGCGAGCAGGCAGCAGAACAACAGGCCGAGGCTGACCGCCAGGCCGAAGTTGGCGATGGCAGGCGTCTGGCTGACCAGCAGCAGGCCGAACGACAGCCAGCTGGTCACAGCCGCGAGCAGGGTGCCGACCAGGCTGACCGCCGCGCCGCCGATGCCCTCGCGTATCAGGATCGCGTAATCGACGCCGATCGCGGTGATCAACAGCAGGCCGAACAGGCTGAACAGGGTCAACGGCTGGCCCAGCCAGCCGAGGCAGGCCAGGGCCGCGGCGGCCGCCAACAGCGGCAGGCAAACCACGCGCAAGGCGCCGGCCAGGCCGAAGGGCAGGCACAACAACAGCACGATGGCGGCGCAGGAAGCGAGCTTGAGTTGCGCCGCGCTCAGTTGGGTGGCGGCGAACAGGCCATTCAATTCGCCCAGGCGATCGACCAGTTGCACGCCGACTATGCCCGCGGCCGCGGCATCGAGCTGCGCGCGCTGAGCCTGGCCCTGCAAGCTGACCAGGCCGGCGACCTGGCCCTGGGCGTCGGCGCCCAACCACAGCGGGCGCCAGGCTTCGCCGAGGGGCATGGCCAGGGCTTGGTCGATCGTCGGTTGCGGCGTGCTCAGCAATTGCTGCAGTTCCGCCCGCAGCGCGGCTTCGGGGATGCCGGCGGCGAGCAATGCTTGCCAATGTTCGGGCAGCTCGTTCAAGGCCGCGTGCAGCGCCTGCTGTTGTTGGGCTGGCGCGACCAATTGGCTGAGCGCGCGGTAGCCGCGCAAGCCGTCATCGGCCACCAGGCGATCCAGGCGTGCGCCGAGTTCGGCCTGGCGTTGCAGCAACTGTGCTTGATCCGCGGCGCGCACCAGAAAGAACTGGCTGGTGGGTTGTTGCCCGGTCAGTTCGGCAATGCGTTGAGCTTCGCCGAGCAAGCCCGGCTCCTGGCCAAGCCATTGGCGCAAATCGTTTTGCGTGTGCAGCTGCCACAGGCCGCCGGCGCAAAACAACAGCAGCAGGCCGAGCAGGGGCGCGCTGCCAATTTTGCCGAGCAGGCGGGCGCGCAGGCTCAGGAGTTTTTCGCTGAGGGTCAGCAGGCCGGGCGCCGGGTTCGGGCGCAGGCCCGTGAGCCACGCCGGCAGCAGACACACCGAGCAGAGGTAGGCGGCGATCAGGCCGGCGGCGGAAAACAGCGCAATCTGGGTCAGCGCCGGAAACGGCGTAAAGGCCAACGCCAGGTAGCCGAGCAGATTGGTGCCCAGGCTCAGGCTCAGGCCCGGCAGGGTGGCGCGCACGGCGGCCCAGCTGTGCCAGTCGCGCTGGCCCCAGCTTTTACTCAAGTAATGTTGCGGGTAATCCGCCGCCACGCCGATCAGACTGGCGCCGAGTATCAGGGTCAGCGCATTGATCTGGCCGAACACCAGCACGCAAGCGCTGACGCCCGCCAGCAGCGCCACGCCGACCGGCAGCAGGCTGAGCAACGCGCGGGCGCGTCTGTAGGCCAGCAGTAACAGCAGGAGGATGCCGAGCACCGCGCCGCCGCCGATCCAGGTGATTTCGCGGCTGGCCTGGGTCTGCCCGGCCGCGGCATACAACAGGCCGCTGGCCGCCAGTAACTGGCCGCCTTCGTTGGTCACCTGCTCGCGTACCTCGGTCACTGCCGTGGCTATGGCCAGCGGCGCCTGCAGATCGAAGGAGTCGCCCTGGATGCGTGCACGCAATAGCGCCCAGGTCGTGCCGTTGTCCTCGACCAACAGGGCGCCGCTGCCAAGGTCGGCCTGGATGCGGCTATGGGGTGTCAGCGCCTGCTGGGCGCGGGCGCCGAGGCCGAGCCAATCCTGATCGAGGGGCAGCAGGCCGAAGGCGGCGAAGGTGTCGAACAGTTGCGCGCTGCGCTGCTGGATAAAGGCCTCAGGCTGCTCGATCAGCAACTGGCGGTCGGCTGGCGATAACAGCGCCAGGCGGCTGCTCAGCAATTGCTGACGCAGGGCCGACAGGTCGGCGTTCAGGCTCCATTGCACACGCTCGAACTGCTGGCTGTCGCGCCACTTCGTGCCGACCTGCTGCACCAGGGCGATCGCCTGTTCGCGTTGAGGGTGGCCGATCAATAGCAGCAGCTCGCGGTTCAGCGGCTCCTGCATGCGTTGTTCGGCTTGCAGCACCAGGGCGTCGCCAGCGCCTTCGGGCAGCAGGTCGAGCATGCTCGCCGCAATCGGCGGGCCGTTGCGCCATTGCCAGGCGGCCAGGGCCAGCAGCGCCAGCAAAAAAACGCCGAACAGCCGTGGCAGGCTGCGCTCCAGCATGCGCTGCTCAATGGGCAAAATCGCGGCGCTCCTGCTCGCTCAAGGCATCGCCGGGCTGACTGTCGGGCAGGCGCAGCACGGTTTTGTCGCCCTGGGTTTCCAGTAGTTCGATGCGCTCGACCAGGGCGCCGCCGTCGATCTGAATACGCTGGAAAATCTGCTTGAGCAGCAATGAGTGGGGCGTAAGGTTCAGCTGCCAGGTCTCGCTGCTGCCGCTCAGTTGCAAGTCGAAATCGCGCGCCAGGCCGCTGTGGTCGCCCTTGAGCACGGCGAGGAACAGCCGGCTCTGCTGCGCGGCGACATCCTGGCCGGGTTGCAACTGCCAACCGTTGGCGGTGCGTTTGGCGATGCCATGCTGGTCGATGCGGTAATCCTGCTTGAGCGGGCTCTGCAACTGCCAGAGTAGTCCCAGTTCGGCGCTCAGGACGAATTGGCCGCGGCTGGTCAGCGGCTGCGGTAGGGCGCGCAGGTGTTTTTCCTGGATCAGCGGGCCGCGCACCACGGCGGGTTTCGCTAGCTGGGCGCTGAGTTGCTCCAGATCGAAGGCGTAAGCATGGGGGCTCAGAAGCAGCAGGAACGCCAGTAGCCCGGATGCAATCCGGGAGCGGTGTGAGGCCAGCATGTGCTTCCCGGATTTCATCCGGGCTACGGTGCTTAGGGCACTTAGTGTCTGGCTTATTGCTGCGGGTGTTTGGAATAGAGTGTTTCGCCCCTTCGGGCGAGTCACTTTCTCTTTGCTCGTGCAAAGAGAAAGTAACCAAAGAGAAAGCACGCCCGGCATCCGGGTCTCGCTGCGCTCGACTTCCCTCACTCCATCGCTATTCCAGGGGCACGCCGCGAAGGGCCATCCCTGGCCCATCGCGGCTCTCGCGGCATCCATGCCGCTCAACCCCTTCCATAGCGATTGCGTTCGGCCTTCTGACGGGGCCCGTCCTGGCTCCAGCATTGCTGGTTGGCAGGTGTTGTGATGTTGGCTTTTGGCTTGAGAACGGTCCCACATCAAACAAGTCCGTCTGCGTTGGGCTGCGCAAAGCTCAACCCAGCCTACGGGATTGGTTTTCGCCGGGCGAACGCGGGCGTTCAGCCAGCGCTGGAAGCCGGCCAGAACGATCTTCACGCCAGCACCCGTTCTACCGCGTCGACCAACACCTTGGGTGAGGCGAATTGCATTTCGCGGGTGGCGATTTCCACCGCGACCTGCACGCTACTGCCGCGGGTCATGCGCTCGCCGCTGGCGGCGTCAGTGATCAGGTAGTTGATCTTCAGGCGGTTCTCCCATTCCACCAGGTCGGCACGCACGCGGATCGTCTGGCCGAACTGGGCGCCGCGGATATAGCGCACCTGCAAGTCGATCACCGGCCAGGCGTAGCCGGCGTCGCGCATCTGCACGTAGTTGTGGCCGAGCTTGTCGAGCAGGGCGCAGCGCGCTTGTTCGAAGTATTTGACGTAGTGGCCGTGCCAGACCACTTCCATCATGTCGACATCGAAGAATGGCACCTGCAATTCGATCTCGGCCTGCAATACGCCTTTGCTACGCATGCTCGGCTCCTTGGCGCGCGGCGCACGCTACGCGGTAGGTGGCCGTAGGGTGCGCCGTGCGCACCGATAAGGCGTTACGCATACAGGCTCCAGTGCTGGTCGCGGATACGGGTCAGGCACAGACGCAGTTCGCCTTCCAAAGCGCGGTCTTCGATCACCGGTGGGAAGTCCGCGGCCAGCTGTTCGCGCATCGCCGCCACGGGGGCCGGGATATCGTTCTTGCCGTTGCGCTGGCGCAACCATACGCCCTGATTGGCGGCGAGCAAGGTCGCGGCGGCGACCTGTTCGGTCAGCTCCAGGCTGCGCAGGGCGTCGCGCGCGGCGATGGTGCCCATGCTCACCTTGTCCTGGTTGTGGCACTCGGTGGAGCGCGAGAACACGCTGGCCGGCATGGTGTTTTTCAGCGCTTCGGCGGTCCAGGCGCTGGTGCCGATCTGCACCGCCTTGAAGCCGTGGTTGATCATCGCGTTGACCGCCGGGGCGCCGGACAGGTTGCTCGGCAGGCCGTGGTTGTAGCGCACGTCGACCAGCAGGGCGAGCTGGCGGTCGAGCAGGTCGGCGACGTTGCCGACCAGATTCTTCAGGCTGTCCATGGCGAAGGCGATATGCCCGCCGTAGAAGTGCCCGCCATGCAGCACGCGCTCGTCTTCGGCGTCGATCAGCGGGTTGTCGTTGGCGCTGTTCAGCTCGATCTCGATGAACTGGCGCAGCAGGCCCAGGCTATCGGCCAGCACGCCGAGCACATGGGGCGCACAGCGCAGCGAGTAGCGATCCTGCAGGCGGTGTAGCGGCGCGGTCGGTGCATCGATGGCCAGATCCTGGCGCAGCCAGGCGGCGACCTGGGTCTGTCCCGGATGCGGCTTGGCGGCGAACAGGCGCTCGTCGAAGTGTTCCGGGTTGCCCTCCAGCGCCACCACGTTCAGTGCGGTGATGCGCGTGGCCAGTTTCAGCAGGTAGTCGGCGCGGGCGAACGCCTGGCAGGCCAGGGCGGTCATTACCGCGGTGCCGTTCATCAGCGCCAGGGCTTCTTTGGGGCGCAGCACCAGTGGCGTCCAACCGAGCTCGGCGTGCACCTCGGCGGCGCTACGTTGCTCGCCGCGGAACAGCACCTCGCGCTCGCCGCTCAGGGTGGCGGCGACATAGGACAGCGGCGTGAGGTCGCCGCTGGCGCCGACCGAGCCTTCTTCCGGGATCAGCGGCAGTACGTCGTATTCGAGAAATGCCTGCAAGCGCTCCAGCAGTTCCACCCGCACGCCGGACACGCCCTGACACAGCGATTGCAGGCGCGCCGCCAATACCGCGCGGGTGCTCGGCGCATCCAGCAGCTTGCCCAGGCCGCAACCGTGAAAGGTATAGAGGTGGCGCGGCAGCGCCTCGACCTGATGCAGCGGCACCGCCACCACGCAGGAGTCGCCGTAGCCGGTGGTGACGCCGTAGATCACGCCTTCCTTGTCCAGCAGGCTGTCGAGAAAGCGCGCGCCCTTGGCGATTTTCTCGCGGTAGGCGGCATCGTTCTGCAGCCGCGCCGGTGCGCCGCGGCGGGCCAGGGTCACGACCTGTTCGATGCGCAGGGGCTGTTCGCCGAATACGATGGGGTCAGGCTGATGTGTCGTCATTTTCGTTCCAGAACGGGTAGAAATTGAACCATTGCAAGGGTGCGCTCAGGCAGTGCGCGGCGAGACGCTCGGCGTAGCGCTGCACCCAGCCGGCGATCACCGCCTCACGCTCGGCACGGGTCCATTGGATGCGCTCGGCGAAGGGCTCGATAAGCACCTGGTAGCGGCCGTCGATCTTCAAGCAGTTGATCAGGTTGACCGGGCACTGTAGCAGCCCGGCCAGCAGCCAGGGGCCTTGCGGGAAGTACGCCGGCTTGCCGAGAAAGCTCGCCAGACTCTTGCGCCCGCCTTTGAGCGGCACGCGGTCGCCGGCGATGGCCAGCCATTCGCCGCGTTCCAGACGCTCGGACAGTTGCAGCATCACCGCGGCATCCAGCTCGCTGACCTGAATCAGGCGCAGGTTGCTGGCGCCGGCCTCGCCCAGCAGGCGGTTGAACTGCTCGGCGTGCTTGGTGTGCACCAGCACGTTCATCTGCACGCGCTCACCGAGTTCGGCCAGGGCGCGGCATACCTCAAGGTTGCCCAGGTGCGCGGCGACCAGGATCTGCCCGCGGCCCGCGCGGTGCAGCTGTCCGGTCACGTCGCTCGGGTCGATCAGGGTCACCTGTTCCAGGCGCAGCGCGCCGTTCCACACGTCGAGCTTGTCCAGCAGGGTGTCGGCGAAGGCCATGAACTGGCGGAACACCGCGCGCCGGTTCGGCCGCAGTTCGCTCCGCCCGCTCCAGGCGGCCAGGTTCGCCTGGTAATGCCAGATGCTGTGCCGCGCCTGACGGCCGAAGACAAAGAAATACAGCACGATCAGGTAGATCAGCGGGGCGATCGGGCGGCGGCCGAGCAGGCGCGTCATGCCGACGGTGAACTTCATCAGGATGAAGCTGCCGCGCTCGCGCTGCCTGGCCCAGTGTTGCTTGCCGCTCATCGACGGCACCTGCGCCAGAGTATTCCGGGGGCCCGCACGAGCATGCCGAAGAACAGCTTGGCGTGCATTTTCGAGATCAGGGCGTTGTCGTGCCACAGGCGAAAGTGTGAGAGCCCATCCAGTGGGTACCGCACGCGGATCGGCAGCCAATGCATGGGCTGCTCGCGCCAGGCCAGGCGCACCAGAATATCGGTGTCGAAGTCCATGCGCCGGCCGATGTCGACGCTGTCGATCAATGCCAGGGTCGGTTGCAGCGGGTACACGCGAAAACCGCACATGGAGTCGCGGATGTTCAGCGACAGGCTGTTGATCCACACCCAGACATGGGTCAGGTAACGCGCGTACAGGCGGCCCTTGGGTACGCTGGCGTCGTAATGCGGGTAGCCGCAGATCAGCGCCCGGGGCGCGGCGCGCGAGGCATCGAGAAACTCCGCCAGGGCGCCGAGGTCGTGCTGGCCGTCGGCGTCCACTTGCAGGGCATGGCTGAAACCCAGGCGGCGGGCCTCGCGTAGGCCGGCCATCACCGCGCCGCCCTTACCCTGGTTGAGCGGCAGGCGCACCAGATGGATCTCCGCCTGCTCGGCCAGGCGATCCATCACCGCCGCGCAGGCCGGACTCGAGGCATCGTCGACCAGTACGCAGGCCAGCCCGGCCTCGCGCAGCGCCGCGACCACCTGCGGTAGCGCATGCTCGTGGTTGTACACCGGGATCACCGCGCAGGGCTTATGCATTGAGAACCTGCGCGCTGGTGTCGTCCACCCACAAATGGGCTGCTACGTAGGTTGCTGCTTTGGGGATGTAGGTTGGTGCTGAGCTTGCGAAGCCCAACATGCCCGGCACCAGGCGAACGGTCGGAGATTGCCCGAGCGCACTGCGTGCGCCTTGTTGGGCTTTGTGCCTCAGCGCCAACCTACGTATCCCGCGCATCATTTGGCGTTACCCAGCAGGATCCGCCCGGACGAGCAGGCCGCTTCGCCGTTGCGGAAGGCGAAGTACAGCTTGCCGCGCGCGGCGTCGAAACGCAGGGTCAGTTGCAGGCGATCGCCGGGACGTACCAGTTGTTGGAACTTCAACACTTCCATGCCGCCGAAGCGCGGCGGCAGATCGGTGATCAGCGTTCGCGCCAGGTGCTGCGCCCAGTCGATCTGCACCACCCCCGGTAGTACCGGGGTGTGCGGGAAGTGACCGGTGAAGTGGGCCAGATCCAGCGGCACCTGCAGTTCCAGCTGCCATTCGCCGTCCTGTTCCCGCGCGCTCAGCGGCTCGACCCGGGTTGGCCGTGGGGCATCGATCAGGGCGTCGACCGTTGCCTGGGCCAATTTGCCCTGGCTGCTGTAGGGCAATTGATCGACCAGACGCCAGCGCCGCGGCAGGGCGATGGCTTCGCAATGGCCGGAAAGATGCTGACGCAAGGCATCGGTAACCGCGCGGCGGCCCTGGTTGCGCAGGGCATGGATACCGGCCGGATCGAGCGCCACCAGGGCGCCGAGAAAGGCGCGCCCTTGCTGGACCACGCCGAAGCGGGCGTCGGCGACCCAAGGGTGACTGGCCAGGGCCTGTTCCAGCATGGGCAGGGAAATGCGTTTTTCTTCCAGTTTGACGATGCGGTCGAGGCGCCCGCGCAACAGAAAGCGGCCGTCTGCCTGGATTTCCACGGCATCGGCGGTCTGTTCGCGTTGCCCTTCTGGCAGATACGGTGAGCCGACGTTGAGTGCGCCCTGTTCATCCACCTGCAGTTCGACGCCGGCGAAGGGTTGCCACAGCTCGCCGCCCTGACGCCAGGCGATGCCGCCGGTCTCCGAGCTGCCGTAGATTTCCGCGGGCCACTGGCCGAGCTGTTGCTGCAAGGATTGCGCGGCCTCCAGGGGCAGGGCGCCGCCGGAGGAAAACACCTTGCGCACCGCGGCAAGCGCCTGCCAGTCGAGGTTGTCGCCCATCCTTTTCAATAGCGCGGGGCTGGCGACCCAGGCGAAGCCGTCGGCGCAGGCCAGGCTTTCGCGCTGCAAGTCTTCCGGGAAGGGCTGGGCGCGGCGCTGGAAGGGCCGGCCGGCGCACAACGGCCAGAGCACGCGAAACAGCAGGCCATAGATATGCTGGGCGGCGACGCTGCCGAGGATGGTCGCGCCTTGCAGCTCGGCGCCCCACAGCTGCTCCAGGGCGTTCACTTCATTGGCCAGCTGGCGCAGGCTCTTGTCGATCAGCTTGGCTTCGCCGCTGGAGCCGGAGGTGCAGAGGGTCAGGCGGCAGCGGTCGAGATCCAGGCTGGCCGCCGGCAGCGGGGCCGTTGCCGCGAGACCGTCGAGCGTAGCGACGCCCGAACTGTCCAGCCAGAGCTCGCAGTGGCCGGCCAGACGTTGACGGCTTTGCGGCTGGGCATCGGCCGGCAACAGCACGCTGGCCCCGGCGCGCCAGGCACCGAGCAGGGCCACGGCCAACTCGCCGGCATCTTCCAGATACAGGGCGACCCGTTCGATCCCGCGCTCTTGCAGGGCGGCGGCCAGCTTCAGGGCGCGACCCTGCAGGTCGGCGTGATCCATGCCGCTGGTCACCGGGCGGCCAGGGTGAGCTTCGCTCAACAACTGCTCAAGGTTCACCCAGCTCATCCTTTTCTCCTCACGCGCTGGCGCACCAGCCATTCTCCAGCGAACAACAAACCGATCAGGCCGTAGGAAATCAGCCCGGTATACAAGGTCCACCAGCTCAGCGGCGCCCACAGGGTCAGTGCCGCCGTCGCCAGGCCATTAAACAGAAAGAAGCCGGCCCAGATCTGGGTGACGGTGCGGGTGTAACGCACCGCCACTTCCGGCAGCTCGGGTTCGTGCAAACGCGCCAGACGCTCGATCAGCGGCGGGCCGAACTTCAGGCTGAGGCCGAATATGCTCAGCAGCAGGGCGCTGAGCAATACCGGGTACCAGCGCAATAGCGCGGCTTCGCCGGACAAGCCCAGCAGCAGGCAAAAACTCAAGGCGGCCGCAGCCATCCAACGGCTGCCCGGCTGCTGCCACTGACTCAGCGCGCGGGCCAGCCACAGGCCGCCGAGCAGCAGGGCGAACAGGCGTGGCGATAGGTGCTCCATGCCGTAATACACGGCAAAAGGGTAGAGCAGGCCTGCCACTATCAGCAGCAAGCCGAACAAGCGGGCCATAGAGTCGGTCTTAATTCGGTGCGGCGTTGACGACGTTGAGCACGGCCTCGACCACGTCGCCGACGGTACGCACTGCCTTGAATTCCTCGGCGGCGATCTTCTTGCCGGTCTGACGCTTGATATGGTCGATCAGGTCGACGGCATCGATGCTGTCGATTTCCAGGTCCTGGTACAGGTTGGCGTCCAGGGTAATGCGCTCGGCGTCGAGTTCGAACAGCTCGACCAGGGCATCGCGCAGGGTGGCAAATACTTCTTCACGGGTTTGCATCTGCGGGCGTCCTCAGGCGGTTTTTTGCGCGGTAACGAACGCCGCCAAGCTAGCAACGTTGGCGAAGTGCTTGCGGGTGTCCTTGGCTTCGGCGTCGATCTTGATGCCGAAGCGCTTCTGGATCGCCAGGCCGAGTTCCAATGCATCGACCGAATCCAGGCCGAGGCCTTCGCCGAACAGGGTGAGATCGGCGGCGATATCCTCGGCAGTCATGTCTTCCAGGCCCAGGGCATCAATAATCAGGGTTTTGATTTCCAGTTGTAGATCGCTCATCTGTAGCGAGCTCCTTCATAAAATAGTGGTGCAAGTGGTCGTTGAGTTTACGCGAGGCAACTGGTGCCGGTCCCAGAGCATTGAACTGTTGCGGGTCGATATCTTCACCAACCTGCAAATTAAAATGAAAACGGCGCGACGGAATGCTGTACCAGGGCTCGGCTTTGGTCAGGGTGGTGGGCGTGACGCTGATCACCACCGGGGTGACCACGCGCGCGCCGCGCAGGGCGATGGCCGCAGCGCCACGATGGAACTGCGGCGCCTGCCCGGGCTGGGTGCGGGTGCCCTCGGGGAAGATGATCAGGGTCTGGCCGCTGCGCAGCGCTTCTGCGGCTTCGTCGAGCATGTCCATGCTGCCGCTGTTGCTGATGAACTGCGCGGCGCGGATCGGCCCGCGCATGCAGGGGTTGTCCCACAGGCTTTGCTTGACCACGCAATTGGCGTCGCGGATGAAGGCGATCAACACCACCACGTCGATCAGCGAGGGGTGGTTGGCGATTACCATCTGGCCGGGGCGGCCCAGGCGTTCGACGCCTTCGACCGAATAGGTGAGCACGCCGCTGTGGTACATGAATTTGACGAACATGCGGAAGGTTTTGCTGACCACCAGACGCGCGCGGGTGCGT
>CBIHLQ010000044.1:0-51242 GCA_966210885.1 uncultured Pseudomonas sp. | reverse complement strand
TCAAGCTCGACGGCAGCGGCATCACCATGGTCGGGCCGATTATCAAGTTCAACTCCGGCGGTGGGCCGGGATGTGGGTCGGGGGCGGCGCCGGTATTGCCGGGCAAGGTTAAGGCGGCGGATGCGGATAAGGCGGGTGCCTTACTAACGCAGGCGCAGATTCAAACCCTCAAACGCAATGCGCCTTTCTGTGAAGAGTGCGAGAAGTGCAAGGAGGGTGCCTGTGCCATCTAAGCGTCTGAGTGCCCATGACTGGCTGAACAGCCACACCCACCAGGGCAATAGCCACCTCTATGTGGTGATGAGCAATGCCAGCGACGCCAACCCGCTGCACGCCTATTACCAACAGGAGTTCGCCATTGCGCCGCTGCCTATCTGGGATGGCACGCCCTACGCGGACTGGCAGGCGGTGATGCCGTTTCTCGGCGAGCTGCCGACCGACAGCCCTTTTCTCGACTGGATCGAGCAGGCGGACGAAGAGGACTGGGGCTGGCTGGCCTGCTCGCCCTACCCGCTTGAAATCGTGCTCGACCACCTCAAGGGCCTGACTCAGGTGCGCATGCCGGATGCCAGCGAGGTGTTCTTCCGTTTCTGGGATGGCCGTCATTTGCTGCCGATTCTCAGCCACCTGGGCGCCAAGGCCGGCGAGCTGCTGCCGGTATTCGAGCGCTACCTGATCAACGGCCAGGCGCTGGAAGTTGCACTACCAGCGCTTACCCCGGCCAAGCCCTATCCCTGGTGGCAAGTACCGGCGACCTTGCTCAATCAACTGAACGAGGAAGACCCCACCCCGCTAGTCGACAACCTGATGCAGTGGCTGCGTGAGGATCACGCTGAGCTGTATTTCGCCTTTCCCGAGCCCAACCTGCGGCTGAAGACCGAGCACTTCGTTCGGCACAGCCAGCACACGGAAGACACTTTAGCTGGGCGCTTCAAGGCCCATTTGGAACAGGAACTGACTCGATGATCAGCAACGTCCTTTATGGCTCGTTCATGCTCCATGGCCTGACGGCGCAGGAGCCCGACGCGGCCACGATCATTGGCGACTTCAAGCGCAATAGCATGGAGCGCTACAAAGACCTGGCCGACAGCCTGTTGACCGGCTGGGCGCTCGACGCCCAGCAAAAGTTCACCATCGGCGACGAGATCAAGCCGCTCAAAGTCGACAAAGACGAAACCGGGGCGATCAACGCCTATGCATCCTGCCCGGCCAACGGGCAACTCAAGCTGCTGCATGCGTTCGATTCCGCCAATTTCGTGCCCATTGGCAATACGCCCTTCGAGGCGGTGCAACAGGTCTCGTTCTTCAGCAGCCAGAGCCCGCAAAAGATCACCGGCACTCTCGATGCCAACGGAATGGGCAGCATCAACGGCTGTATTCCGAACAGCCAATACCGCATCCGCTTCTATCCCAACGTCAGCCAGCGCGAGGTCGACACCCTCTACGCCTCCTACGATGGCGTCATCGCCAAGCTGCACGACTGGCTGCAGGCAGAATGGAGCGGCACCATTGCCGCGCAGTGGAAGCTGCTCGCGCCGGTAGGCGATCCCAAGCGCCTAGCGCAGATCAATAAGGCGTTTCAGGACGGCATGGGCAAGGCCCTGATGGGGCTCTGGGACGACGTCAAGAAGCTGTTCGAGATCCTTACCAATCTGGATAAGTACTACGACAAGCTGCTGACGTTTATCTCCGAAGCCGACTTCCAGAAGCTCAAGGCCCAAGCCAAGGACTTGATGCACAACTTGCTGATGATCGTCAGCGACGAGCCGCTAATGTTCCTCTACGCCTCTGCGGTGGTGTGCTGGGTGCAGCTGCTGCCGCCCACCACCGTGGCGGAGTTCGCCGGGCAAGTTCTTACCGGCCTGCTGCTGGATATCCTGCTGGGTATCGTCCTGACCGGCGGCGCCGGTCTGGCCGTGAGCTATTCGGTCAAGGCGGTCAAGGGGCTTAGCAACGGTGCCGCCGGGCAGCTGCAAAAAGCCGTGCAGACCCTGATCGACGTGAGCAAGAGCCATGCGCTCAAACCCCATGTCGAAGCGGTCAAGCCGCTGGCCACGCGCGGCGAGGTGCTGGTCAATAGCTCGCAAAAGACCACGCTGCAGGTCAAGAGCCCGGCCCAGGGTATCGACCTGACCGAACCGGACACCCTGAGCGTCAAACGCGGCAAGACGCAAAACACCCGGGTGACCAAAGCCGAACCCGTGGACGATGCCTCGGCACCGGCGAAAACCCCCAACGATAAACCGGCGGACAGCGCCGACAAGACCTGCACCGACAAATGCCCAGTGTCGATGGTCACCGGCGAGGAGCTACTGACCCTGACCGATGGCGAACTGGACGGTCTGCTGAGTTTCCCCTGGAGCCGCCTGTACCGCACCAGCGCCGCCGAGATTGACCGCGGTCTGGGCTATGGCTGGAGCCACAGCCTGGCGCATCGTCTGGACATCGAAGGCGAGGAACTGGTCTGGACTGACCATGAGAACCGCCGCACCCGCTTCCCGGTGCCCAGCCAGCAGCGTCCGGCGATCACCAACCGCTTGTCGCGCGCCGCCATCTACCTGGGCGACGACCCAGCCGAACTGATCCTCGCCCAGGCCGGAAAGGCGCCACGCTTCTACCATTTCCGCCGCGACGCCAAGGGCGGTTACCTGATCGCCATCAGTGATGCCTACGGCAACCGTATCAGCCTCAGCCGCGATCTGATGGGGCGCATCCAGCGCCTGAGCAATGGCGCCGGTCGCGCCCTCAAGCTGCGCTACGAGGGCAAGCATATCGCCGCGGTGGACTATCAAATCCAGCGCGCCGCGGACAGCGAAGAACACAGCTGGCAGACCGAACAAACCCTGGTGCGCTACCGCTACAACGCTGCGGGTCAATTGCTCGAAGCCAGCAATGCCCTCGGCGAGACCGAGCGCTACCGTTACGACGAGGCCAACGTCATCCTCGAACGGCAATTGGCCGGCGGCGCGGCCTTCTATTGGGAATGGCAAGGCGCAGGCAAACAGGCGCGCTGCGTGCATCACTGGGCCAATTTCGGGCAGATGGATGCACGCTACAGCTGGGACGACAAGGGCGGCGTCACCGTGCTCAACGCCGACGGCAGCGAGCAAGTCTACGTCCACGACGACAACGCCCGACTGATCAAACAGGTCGACCCGGACGGCGCGCAAACCCTCAAGTCCTACGACGACAAAGGCCAACTGATCGCCGAGCAAGATCCGCTTGGCGCCATCACCGAATACCGTTATGACGAGGCCGGCCGCCTCACCGCGGTGATCCCGCCAGAAGACCAGCCGATTGCCTACGAGTACCGCGAAGGCTTCGTCAGTGCGGTACAACGCGGCGAAGCGACCTGGAAATACCAGCGCAACGCCCAGGGCGATATCACCGCGCAAACCGATCCGCATGGCCACACCACCCACTACAGCTACGACGCCCAGGGCCGCCTGCTCGCCATCCGCCACCCCGACGGCAGCAGCCACAAACTGGCGTGGAACCCGCTGGGCCAGTTGATCGAGGAGCAGTTGCCGAGTGGCGGCGAGCGGCGCTACCGCTACGACGCTCAGGGCCGGCAGATCACCCGCCAGGACGAAAGCGGCGCCATCACCCAGTACCAGTGGGATGCAGTCGGCCGCCTGGCGCAAATCACCCTGCCCGGCGGCGGCACCCGCGCCTTCAGCTACAACGCCTACGGTAAGGTCACCGGCGAGCGCGACGAACTCGGCCGCGTCACCCGCTACGAATACGCCGATGGCCTGCATCTGGTCAGCCGGCGGATCAACCCGGACGGCAGCCAGCTGCGCTACCGCTATGACAATGCCCGCCTGCTGCTCACCGAGATCGAGAACGAGCGCGGCGAACACTACAAACTGGACTACCACCCCAACGGCCTGATCCAGCGCGAAACCGCCTTCGACGGGCGCAGCACCGCCTACGCCTACGACCTCAACGGTCATCTGATCGAGAAGAAAGAGTTCGGCGACAACGGCAGCGAGCTGGTCACCGCCTACCAGCGCGACGCCGCCGGGCGCCTGCTGGTCAAGACCCTGCCGGACGGCGAGCAGGTGCATTACGCCTACGACGCCCTCGGCCGCCTGGTCGGTGTCGACGACGGCCAGTGGCCGTTGGCCTACCGCTACGACCTGCAGGATCGCCTGATCGAAGAGCACCAGGGCTGGGCCACCTTGCGTTACGAGTACGATGCACTCGGCCAGCTCAGCCATTGCCGCCTGCCCGACGGCAGCCGCCTGGACTACCGTCACCAGAGCGGCGGCACGCTCGCCGCCATCGACCTCAACGGCCAACCGCTGACCGCCCACCAGTTCACTGCCGGCGGACGCGAACAATACCGCCAGCAAGGCGCGCTGCTCAGCGAGTACCAATACGACGAACAAGGCCGTCTGCGCGCCCACAGCCTGCGTCAGGAACAGCAACGCGTGCTGCAGCGCAGTTATCGCTACGACGCCAACGGCAACCTGGCCGGCATCGACGACTCGCGCAAGGGCAGTAAGAGCTTCCACTACGACCCGCTGGATCGCCTGGTGGCGGTGCGCGGCGACACCCCGGAGAGCTTCGTCCACGACCCGGCCGGCACCCTGCTAGGGCAAAGCACTGCCGTCGCCAGCGCCAGCGTCAACGTCAAGGGCAACCGCCTGCTGATGCAGGGCGACCGCCACTTCGACTACGACGCCTTCGGCAACCTGATGCGCGAACGCCGCGGCGCCGGCCAGCGGCTGATTACCGACTACCGCTACGACTGCCAGCACCGCCTGATCGGCGCCGGCCTACCCGACGGCAGCCAGGTGAGCTACCGCTACGACGCCTTCGGCCGGCGTATCGCCAAAGTGGTCGACGGCAAGACCACCGAGTTCCTCTGGCAAGGCGACCGCCTGATCGCCGAAAGCACGCCAGAGCATTACCGTAGCTACGTTTACGAACCCGGCAGCTTTCGCCCCCTGGCCATGCTCCAGGGCAAGGGCGCCGAGGCCGAACCGTTCTACTACCAGCTCGACCACCTCGGCACCCCGCAGGAACTCACCAGCGCCGCCGGCGAAATCCTCTGGTCGGTGAAATACCGCGCCTACGGCAACGTCGCCAAACTGGAAATCGCCGAAATCGACAACCCCCTGCGCTTCCAGGGCCAGTACTACGACGCCGAAACCGGACTGCACTACAACCGCCACCGCTACTACAATCCGAACACCGGCAGCTACCTCACCCCCGACCCGATCAAACTGGCAGGCGGGCTGAATAACTACCAGTATGTAAACAACCCGACGGGGTGGGTGGATCCGTTGGGGTTGGCAGGGGTGAAGGGGGATTGTCCAGAAGCAGGACAATCAAAAAGTGATCGAGACAAAAAGTACGAGGCTCTTCCTCGATTACCGGAAGGGGGAGAAGGTGAATACCTGTACCGGGGGGTTTATAAGGGACACCCCGCAGAGAACGAAGCGATAGATGGAATAGTCACACCTGGGAAAGTGGACGGCAAGGTTAGTCCCGAAGATCACAACCGAGGAGGCCACTCGGCGGATAGCCCATTCACCTCATGGACGCGATCACCTGCTATAGCCAGTAAGTGGGCTAAAGAGGATGGCATCATATTGAGGGTTCGTATTGGAGCACCAAAAGATGGGGACGGATGGTCGTGGCAGTATTCAGACGACATTTGGGGTGAGCAGGAGGTTCTAATGAAAGGATCAAGACAAGGTGATATCGAGGTGTATAGGCCATGAGTCTCCTAGAGCTGTTAGAAACCGACTTCTCTTTGTCGAAGGAGATATTCTTGGATGTTCAAGCCATAGATAAGCGTGTCCGTGAAGAATTCTCCTACAGAAATGAATACATAATAGACAACACCAGCGCGCATTATCTAAGAGAAATTCATCTTCAGAATGAAATTGCTGTATCAGTAAATAAAGTCAGCCTTGGCTTCGATATCCTTGAGAAGCAATTAGCTAATTGCCAACCTGAAGATATGGTGCGCATGCGGTTTATTGAAAGCCCTGACTGGGCAGGACGTGTTTATTTCCTGGAAGGAGGAAGGCTTTTAGGGGTTTTTTTAGGTGAGAAAGATCATAAAAACTATAAGACCCCACCAAACTGGGATGGCTCACTAGAAATGCTGAAAGAATACAACAAGAGTCTAAATACATAAGCTCAACAAGTAGCAATAAGGAGCAAGCGCAATTCGTTATCAAGGAGCTGGCCACCGGTTTGGGCTTGATGATATTGAGGGCAAGCAGGCGCTCTCCGGAAAATCGGAACATATTGGGAAGTCTTCTTCAGGATTTCCCTAAAAGACCTGAACATCGGTCTCAAGGGAATCGCCCCAGCAGTATGGTCTCGCCAATATCTCCCCCACAATCGTCGCTGCCAGACCCCACTTCAAAGTGGCTCCCTTTGCCAAGAGGTCGACCAGGAGCACGCGCTCAAGACTCTCTGCCATAGCGCCGACTGCAGTACCGACCAGACGCTCCTCATCCCATACGTCTACTCGATCTGGGCTTCCAGGTCTTCATCTGCATCGTGGTGGAGGATTGAGACGTACGCTTCAACGCATCTCGAAAGCTCCCGGTCGCACCGGACCTCGATGGCATTGGCCGTGCCGTGATCATAGCCTGCTATGGTTTTCCAGCCGCCCCATAGCAACAGGTCGTTTCCTTGTTGCTTCACTGTGAGGGGAGGAAGAGTGGCAGCATGCCGCTCAAGTGGCGAGGAACTCACGACCCAAAGGGTGGAGTAGGCTGCAACGAGTGAAGCAGCAAGAGCGACGCAGAGGTAGCGCAGGTAGGTCATATCGAAATCCTTTCGAATCTCGTCCATTGGCGTCCTAGATGGCCACTAGGTTGCCGCCTTTAGTGATGGTACAGATCCCCCCAAATCGCAAACAAACCGCCGGAAACTCACCCCCAGGCAATATTTGAATTCCCATTGCCCCAGCACCTGACGATGCGAGGAAATGGCTCAGAAAGGCTGATAAGGGCATAAGGGAATGGGGATCAATGGGAAAGGCCCTACCCGGAAAGGGTTCTGGATCGGTCGACTGGAAAAGCAAAAGGCTGCCGGGGGCCATCCATGAGACATTTACTGTCGTTTTTCTTGCCCAAGGCGACCAAGCCCTCAGAGGAAAGGGAAAAGGACTCTGGTCCTAACGGCTACACCCGTCCTGAATCAGCTGACAGCCTGCTGAGCACGCCTCTGCGGCAGCGCCTGCTAGAGATCATCTGGCAGCGAACCTCAATGTCGAAGCATCACTTCGAACAGCTCTATATGGATCCAATTCGCCGCTACGCGGATCTGGTTCAGTTGCTCCCCGCGTCCGAAATGCACCACCACGCATACCCAGGTGGTTTGCTCGATCACGGGCTGGAGATCATTGCCTATGCAGTGAAGCTGCGGCAGAGCCATCTTCTTCCACCTGGGGCTGCTCCAGAGGATCAGGCAGCACAGGCTGAAGCCTGGACTGCCGGCGTGGCATACGGCGCCCTGCTCCACGATATAGGGAAGATTGCGGTCGACCAGCGCGTGGAGTTGGCCAGTGGGAAGATCTGGCGTCCTTGGCACGGCCCGATCACCGAGCCCTATCGCATGATGTTCGTGCGCGGCCGGGACTACCACCAGCACCCTGCGGCAGGTAGCTTGCTGATACCCCAGATACTTTCGCCAGCCGTGCTTGACTGGATCGCTGGCGTCCCTCTTCTCTTCGGCCAACTGTCGTTCGTACTCAGCGGCCACTATGACCAGGCCGGCGCCCTCGGCGAGATCATCATCAAAGCCGACAAGGCGTCGGTGGCCAAGGCACTGGGAGGGAACCCGGCCAAGGCGATGGCTGCAGCAAACGCCCCTCAAGACTCCCTGCAGGCGCGTTTGCTACGTGGCCTGAAACAGCTGATTCGCGATTCCGCGGGAGAGACCCCATTCAGGCTTAATCAACCGGGTGCCAGCGGCTGGCTCACAGATGAAGCACTCTGGCTAGTGAGTAAGCCTGTGTCCGATCGGTTGCGTGCCCTGCTAATGAGTCAGGGTATGGAAGGCGTACCAACAAGGAACTCCAGGCTGTTCGATGAAATGCAGGGACACGGCATTATCCAACCCACTCCAGGAGACGATCCCAAAGCCATCTGGAACTGCACGGTTCAGGATCCAAGCGGCTGGAAGCAGACGCTGACTATGCTCAAGGTCGCACCAGCCATGATCTGGGGGGCCGGCGAGGAGCGTCCTGCATCCTTCTCAGGCTCCATCACAGTGGATCATGGAGAGAACCTGGACAGGTCAGCTGAGAAACAACCCACTGAAGTATCTGCGGCAGTGCAAACCGTGGAGACCGAGCTCGCCCCCCCGCCTCCGCACATGGATTTCGACATACCGTTCGATGACATCAATGCGGAGCTGTCATCGCTGTATCTATCGGCAATACCTGACTCAGTACCAACGCATCAGGAACCGGACGAACTTGATTTGCTGATGCAGGGTGTAGCTCCTTCCCCAATGCACGAGGCTGATCAAGTTGCTGCAAAGCATGATGGCAATGAGGCACTATTCCGATCTTGCGCCCAATCCACAGCTGATAACGCTGAGGCCGGTCGTGAATCACGTAGTGCTGTCGCAGCACCTTCTTGGGGGAGAACACTTGAAGGGAAAGCACTGGGACAGCGATTCATCGCATGGCTGAGGGAGGGTCTAAGTGATCGGAGAATTGTCATCAACGATGCCAAGGCAAAGGTCCATACGGTCAATGGAACTGCCTTCATCGTTACGCCTGGGATATTTCAGCGATTCGTCATGGAACATCCCTCACAGATAAAACTGGATGAGGGGCAGAAGGAGTCTGAAAGCTGGAAAGTCGTTCAGAAACAGTTTCAGAAACTAGGCCTGCATAAAAAAACTGAAGCAGGACTAAATATTTGGAAGTGCCGTGTAATTGGACAAAACAAGAACAAAGCGCGATTACAAGGCTATATATTGACAGACCCCGGAAAGTTGTTCAATTCGATACCGCCAGACAATCCCTTCCTGAGCCTGGAGCAGGGAGAGTAGTCGCTCATGCTGACCTTTGACCAACTATTAGAAGAGTATTTTTTCTTACGCCATTTGCGCCCTAGATCTCAAATAAGTTACAAATCAGCTGTGGCCCAGCTCCAGAAATTCATGTCCAACTGCGGCATGACACACCCCGAGGAACTCACCAGCAGGGACGTTTTCTCGTGGAGGCGAGTAGCGCTTACCCAAATGAGGGAGGTCAGTTGGAACAGCTATGCAAGGCACCTGCGAGCTTTGTGGAGCTTTGGAATTGATCAGGGTCTGATTCAAGCCCAAACCAATCCATTCAAAGGGACGCTAGTTGGTGAGCCTAAGCGCCCCAAGAAGACCCTAACAACCAGCCAGATCCACCAAGCCAGACTCGTCCTGGAACAGATGGAGGCTTGGGAGCAGGAGAAGAAGGAGCGTAGCCGTATTACGCCAGCTTGGTTCTGGCAGGTGGTCAACGAGACGTTCTATGCGACAGGTTTACGACTGAACCAGGTACTGAATGTCAGGCTGGCAGATGTGGACTTGAATGACAGGCTCATCATGGCGACCGTAGAAGGCTCAAAGACCAAGCGGGAATACCCAGTCCCCATATCCAGCCAATACCAGCCTTGGATCTCATTACTAGTCGACAGAGCGAAATTTCAGCGATTCAAGCAGAACGACCAACTATTCAATGTTAATCGCTTTAGCCCCCACCATCGACGACTGACTATGAACAGTTGGCAAGTTGAGTCCTGTTACGCAAAAATATCCAGCATTACGAATTCCAGGATTTCCCCTCACAGATTCCGCCATACGATCGGTACGGACCTGATGAAGAAACCTGAAAGAAATCTTCACTTGGTTAAAGAACTACTAGGGCATACAAATATTAAGACTACCCTGGAGTACGTCTCAGTTGATGTGGAAATGCTGCGTGAATGCGTGGAAAGATAGGGAACTACACAACCACCCCGCTCGCCCCTCAAGGAAATTAGTAAATGTCCAAAATCGCTGAATACAAAGCTCTCGAAGCTCAGCTGGCAGAACAACTGAAGCAGCTCGATGCCCTTAAAAATGACAAGGCGATGCAGCGAGAGATCGAATTCGAAAATAAGCTGCGCGCATTGATGGTCGACTACGGAGTGAATCTGCGCGGCCTGATTTCCATCATGGACCCACAGTCCGGTACTGCGGTAGCTCGTCCCGCCGGCACCAAAGCACCACGTAAGCTGAAGGTCTATAAGAACCCCAACACTGGCGAGATCATCGAGACCAAAGGCGGCAACCACAAAGTGCTCAAGGCCTGGAAGACGGAGTTCGGTGCCAAAGTGGTCGAGGGCTGGTTGCAGAGCTGATCGGCACCAGAAATGCAAAAGCCCGCTGACCGCGGGCTTTTGTTTGGGAAATCGACCCAAACGAAGCGCAACCTTCGCCTGGGGAGCAGCAACTTGAAACAGAGAAGCATGGCGTTGCGACCAACAACCCTGAATCTGCGCGCCACTCAATGGTACAGCACCCTTCTCAAACTGCAAGGGACGCTATATTCATGATACAACGCCACCACACACATGGTTAGGTTGCTTCAAAATTGGGAATCGATGTTTCTGCGACCAAGGAAGTCCAGTTCAATGGCACGCACCAAAAGCTGGTCGACACCTCACTTACGAATAATCCCCGCCGCCATCTGCTAACCCTAGATGCTTCATCGCAACTGGCCGTACAGTCGATCTTCCGACGCAGGCACTCTTCAGACAAACAGGACAAGCGGGATGGCAATCCCCTGATCTACGCACTAAAGCGCACCAAGGGTTACAGCATTACGCTTGAAGAGATGATGCGATTCAGGCCAAGCTTGGTCGGGATTCTGGTCCAAGCAATGATGGGCGGTGGGTATGATGCAGTCGTACCAATGCCCTCTAGCCACCCAATCGCCCTAATGCTTGCGAAACGTGCAGCACGCTGCCAACCGGGCCTACGGGTGCTTCCAGGCTTACTGGCGAAACGCACAACGACTGAAGCCTTACACGACTTTTCGGTCATGCTGGCCGCCGGACAGTTTCCACGGGAATTGCTGCCCGCGGTTAGAGCCCAGATAGCCACCTGGAGCGCGAGCCCAAATGCCCCTCTCGCCCTCAAGCATGCTTCAGCGAAGATAAGGCCATACATCAAGCCTCTAAAGCTAGCCGGCCCGCCACCAGGAACCGGTATGTCGATTCTGCTGGTTGATGACTTACTCTCCACAGGCACAACCTTGAAAACTGCAGCAGAAATTCTGAGGTCCTCGGGCGCAGGAAGAGTTGATGGCCTATGCCTTCTGAGCCCCGTAGGGCGTTTAGGCTAGTGAGAACCACACTCCGCGGGAGGGGTCGGTGATTAGCGTGCGCTTGACACCAAGCCCTCTGAATGCTCAAATTTGAGCAAGACCGTTCCTATGCCCGACGGTCTCTAAATTATTAGGCAGGCTTGTCCTGTGGGCCCGAGCGAGCACCTAGAGCGAGGTCAGGCGTTAAGAGCCAAATATCGCTCAGTCAGGTATCGGCTGGCTATTATGGGGAGGTATCTCAGAGATGAGTACCTCCCCTCTTCATTTCTGGCACTCAGCCTAGCAATGCGACTCCCCTGCTAGACATCTTGGTCCTCAGGAGCCAAGCGCTGCCGCAAGTCACAAACGATCTGACGCAGCTGTCGGCTGGCCTCTTTCCTTTCCGCATCAGTGAGCCCCTCTCCTTCAAGGTAGCTTTCGAGATCGAAGTCCTCTTGGAGCAACTTTACGGCGTACTGCAGTGCGAGCCTACGCGCTAAACCCTTGCGCACCATCCCCCCCCCAAGCCTCAAAGAACTGCACCAGTGCCTATGGCGAGTTGTCGGCCAATTGGCGATAGCAACTTGACACATCACGCTTCCTTTGCCAAATTCCGCCCCGGAGGATTCGTGTGCCCCAAGCCACAAGACGTCGTGCTGACGCAGCGGGCCATCGAAGCATCGAAACAGGTCAGAATCGGTTTACAGCGCCAAACCAATCGATATAATGGCGGCCCTCAAATGCCGGTATAGCTCAGCTGGTAGAGCAACTGACTTGTAATCAGTAGGTCCCGGGTTCGATTCCTGGTGCCGGCACCATATGAAGTTCCAGAGAAAGCTTTCAAAATCTCTGAAACCCCGAAAAACCTGCCTCCTGGCAGGTTTTTTCGTTTTGGCGTTCTGCCGTTTCCGATAGATCAGCCGCTTCATGGGTACTTTTAGGGGTACAAAGCCAGTTCGATAAAAAGGGAGTACCCTTCTGTCGCGCCATTGCCCCACTCAACGACGCTGCTTGCCGCTCGGCCAAGTCTGCAAACCGCGCCTACAAGCTTTTCGACGGCGACGGCCTCTACCTCCTGATCCAACTCAATGGCCGTAATCCTCGTCCCGCCTTGTGCATGCCCCCGACGTTTGCCGTTCCGCGCCGCATCCAAGTGGTTGGTCGACCCGTTTCATTCACGACGAAGCCGGGCATTTTTTTCCGGTATCGCAAGGGCTGGACATCGAAAACTTCATTGTTTTTCGGCCACAGCGTCGGCGACCTTATTGACCGATCGAGATGGCCTGGCTGCAACCATCGCCATGCATGATCAGATCTCGGTCTATTCCGCCATTTGCGTGAGCAATCTCAGCTCCTAGACAGTGCTTCAGCTTCGTATGGCCGAGCAGCCATGCCCCGGCTCCACTGAAGACACTCCTGGATCGCGAGTGACTTCTCTAAGCTGAACAGGGGCCCAAGGATCGAGCTTCGGCTCCCGCGTTGACAGACAGAATCGACCCTTAGCGGCCAGTGAGAACCGGCTGAGCTCTGCCAGAAGCAGTCATTCACTAAGGGCTGCCTCCGCTCCATGACGAACACAAGCCCCATGCTAATAGGCTATCGCCACAGCCAGATCAGCAAGCGGCAGTCGGTATTAAAGTGCCGATAAAAAACAAAATTGGCTTATTTAAAGATTTATATTGCCGATTAAGCGGCCGCAATCCAGAATAATCAGCATCTTAATACCGATTGATGTTGCCACCATGTACAACGCGCTGACCATACAAACCTATGTGAACGGCCAATGGCACGACGCCCTAGAGCTGAGCATATCGGATACCCAAAGGGTCGCAGGTACGCGCAGCACGACTTCGTACAAAACGGCGTACCTGCATGACTTTTATCAGGTGACAGATAGCATTTTTGAATATGCCGTCAGCGTTAACTTGCCTGTCAACTGGAGCGCTGAGGATAGCAAAGGCTTCCCAGCCTTCGTTTACGACATCATTCCTGCGGGCCATGCGAAGAAGTCGCTGCTCAAGCGTTTCAATGATGAAAAGCCCGAGGGGATAGATATTGATCTGTTCTTGTTGGGTAGATGCACACCATCGCCTATCGGCAATCTGCGCGTGAAAGAGTCCGTTGAAGCCCTTGAGGACTCGGGTGCCGAGGCCTTTGCTCGCCAGGAAGTCGTTGAGCGCACCAATGATTTCCTTGAGTACGCCTACGAGGCTGGCGCGGCGCTAGGCGGCGCGACAGGTGCACAGGGTGAAGCACCAAAGCTACTGCTGGCAGAGGGCCGTGACGGACAGTTTTACGCTGACGCCATGCTCGATGATTCGCTAGTGCAATCACACTGGCTAGTTAAGTTCGCCAGAAACAAGGTGACGGAGGACGACAAGAATATTCTCCGCGCTGAATACCAGTACTACCAAGCGGTGTCGAGCCTAGGCCTGAATACCGTTTCGACTGATGGTCTGAGCTTGGAAGAAGCTGAAAAGCCCAGCCTTTGGATGCCACGTTTTGACCGCATCGTGGACGGCCAGAGCGTCGAGCGTATCGCGGTTGAATCGGTCTACTCCTTACTTGGTAACACAGAGCCTGGATCGAAGCTCAAGCATGAGGCTGTGCTATCGAAGCTGATTGAGTTGTGGTGCGTAAGCGGACAGGCCGATGAGGTTCCGGAGCTGATCTTTGAGTACATCCGTCGAGACCTGCTTAACCGAATCCTTGGCAACAGTGATAACCACGGTCGCAATACATCCATATTCCGGTACAAGGAAAGGTTTGCTTTGGCCCCGATCTATGACCTAGCCCCGATGGTTTTGGATGCAGAGGCGGTAACCAGGGTGACGAAATGGCAAGCCGAAATAAAAGGAAGTCCGAAGTGGCGTGATATCTGTGCCTGCTTCCCGCAATGGTATGCCCCGGATGACCTATACGAGCGTATCCGTGATGCCGCCAAAGAGCTCAGAGCACTACCCGATTTACTCGTGGATATGCCGTTGGATATCCGCCAATCAAATGCGCTTCCGGTGAACGATTTGGACAGACATCTTGGGTATTGGGAGCTGCAATGAAAACCATGACCGGAGAACTGCGTAAGCAACTGATCGAGGAGATCATTCAACTACACACTGATGGTGAATTAACCCTTGGCATGGCTATCCGTAGGCTCCGTTTGGAGGTCACAGGTTTTGATCAGGAAACCTTTGCCCAAATGTGCGGGATGTCCACCAGGGCGCTATATCAGTTGGAAACGGACAAGGGTAATCCGACTTTGAGCACCATCGACTCGATATTGCGTAAGTTTGGCCTACGGATGGGGCTCATGACGGCCCTTACACCCAGCAAAAGGCCATCATTGGTGGCTGCGATGCCCTCAAATAGGGGGCGCGTTATTGCTGTTAAACGCAACGGCGTACCTGAAGTTGTTAAGAGTGATGTGAATCGTAAGGTCACCTATGCCACCTCAAGAGGGGCGAAGCCTAAAGGGACAGCTGAGAACAGACCTACGACTGGCAAGTCACGTAAAGTCGCCAACAAAAAAGAGAGACCAGAGAACGATGGGGCGACTAGCTAGCAGGCCGTTGAAAAACTACCTGCGTTGGCATCTCGCGGAGACAATTCGCGTGACCGTGAGCATTTATGCCAAGCAGCTTGCGGGGGCGTCGACGCCGTGTAAAATCCGGCGCCCGAAAACGCAGGAGACAATACGTTGGCAATTCACTACTCCGCGACCCAGGCAAGTGTTGCATGCGGACGCACCGGCTCGAGCCTGAACAGCACCCAGGATGTTGCTCAGGTCTCATGCAAGCTCTGCCTTCGCACCGTTGAAAAAGGCACTACCGAGCCCGTCCATAAGACACCGAGCCTCGCCGAGCTTAGAGCCGCGGCAAAAGCTGCGAAGGCTGCCCTAGCAATTGCCGAACCGGCGAAACCGGCGAAACCGACCTCAACTCTCAGCCCTCGCGCCGAATGGCAGCAACGTCTGGAACGGCTGCCAGGTAAAAACCGCATCCCGCGCGGCGTCGCTAGGCAGACGTTTATCTAAGCGCTGCCGGCCCTAAACGGGCATAACAGTTCACCCGCTCGATTGAGTCGCCGGGGCTGCCAGCAAAACCCCACAGCCTACCCTTGACTGACGAACGTCTGGTGGCGCTTCGAGCTGTTCACCAGGGGGCTGGAGAGGGCGATGCCAGGCCGGCAGCCCTCTCCAGCAGCGCCTAAAAGCCTGATTTTCATTGCCGGTGAGCGCGGGTTTTCCACGATTTTCATCTCTCCTTCCGCACACGTTGGCGTCAGCACGCGCCTGATCCACGCAACCGATATAACGCAAACCCTAGATAACTTTCGGGCGTTTTGGCCTTCCGTCGGATTCCACTAATTTCCACAAATTCTCGGGGTCGCTACCAAACAATAAATACAGCGAGCGTCCCCCATGCCGCGTACTCCACCCCCTTACGGCGATCGCACCGCCGTGAAATCGGCCATCGCCAGCAAGCAGCGCGGCGACGCCGAGCGGGCGCTCCTGATCTGCGGCAAACGAGGCCCCGCGAGTAGAGCAGCGGGTCGCCCCACCCCCGACGCATTTGCCGGAATCGTTCGAACTTATCGCTACCACCCCAGGACCAGCGCCGACCCGCCCTGAGGGATCGCTGCGGCCATTCGGACGCTCCCGCGCATTTGTCGTTGCCCACTCTGGCGCATTCGGCTTCAAGCGCAGCCGACGGATGACTGCGGGTACTCGACTGGTCAGTTCTGTTTTTTGCAGAAGAAGCGAAAAACAGGGGGGAGCCTGCGAAGGCTTGGTCTGACTGGAGCTGTTTAGGGGTTGCACGGCGTTGAAAACATAACAATTACTATTTTGATGAGGTGGAAGATGAAAAAAGGAGTTATCGCGGCCGCTATCGGTGCGGCTTTTACTTACTGCGCTGGCCTGGCGCATGCCGCAGACCCGGGTCTGAAGGAATGGGTACCTGTCGCCCCATCGAGGGTCGCAAGCGAGTGCGGCCTGGACCCGGCGTTGCTCAAGGAAGCCGACCGGAAGATGGGCAACAATCCCTATGCGGTCGTGCGGTACGGGAAGCTGTGCCACGAATATCGCAACACGACCGGCGTCTATCATGTCGCGTCGATCACCAAGCTTGCGGCCAGCCTGACCGTTGGCATCGCCACCACCAAGACCCGACTCTCCGACGAATCGCCGGTGACCGACTACCTGTATTGGTGGGAAATGCACAGCATCAACCGCCAAGCAAAGGTCGCGCACATCCTGGCGATGACCTCCACCAAGCGCGATCTGTCCTGGGGCGACAAAGGCAACTGGTACTACGATGCCTTCGGCTGGCGCGAAATCGACAAGCTGATCCCGATCGTCAGGCGCGCGCTGGCGGATGAGCCGAAAGCCTTCCCGGGCGTTAGCAGCATGGCGAAGCTTGCCAGGACGCAGCTGTTCGAGAAAATCGGTATGCAAAACACCAGTTGGGCTGGCCTGACGACTGCCTACAGCATGTTCAGCAACGTACGGGACATGGCACGCCTGGGGTTGCTGGTGCTGCGCAAAGGCATGTGGAACGGCAAGCGTATCCTCAGCGAGGAGTACGTCTACCGGATGGGGCATCCCGCCTTTCCGGATACCAATACCGGCTATGGTTACCTCTTCATGATGAACGCCCGCGATAACTGGAAATACTCGTCCGGTAGTAACGACCCCGACTGCGCGCCGGTATCGCTCTGGAACGAATATCCCCATCGCCCGTTCTACGAAGCGAAGCACTGCAATGGCGGCAACCCCACCTGCAGCCAGCAGTACGATGTGGGCACCAAGTGGGCGGCGGGTGCCGGCGGACAGAAGGTAGTCATCCACCCCGGCCTCGATCTGGTGATGGTGGTCAGGGACGATTGGACCAACGAGGGGCACAACAATGTGTGGAAGGCGGTGCGCCCGGCGCTGGTCAAGCTGGATCCCGCATTCGCTGGCGATGAGGCGAGCTTCTGCCAGGCGTACAAGAACAATGCGTACGCGCCCGATTTACGCTAAGCGGATGTCGCCGAAAGGCGTATAAACACAACAGTTGTTCTGGCCAGCCAACGCTTGGCCAGCATGATTCGACCTGCCCCATCCCGAAATCGCGGCTGATGTTTTCGGGATGGGATCAGGCTACAGAATGACCCTCAAGCACTGACCCGCGTGATAGAGAGAGAAGCCCACCTCATAGGCACAACTTCTCAAACCCGCCGTATGCAAGGCCTTCATCCGCGTAAACGGGATGGGTAGCCTGTCCGGATCGTCTTTCAGCAAGAACTCGGCAAACGCCCGCCCTATCACCGTTCCCGTGGTATTGCCGCGGCCGTTATAGCCGGTGACCGCAACGATGCCCGGCGCGGGTTCGAAGATGCGCATCAGATGATCCGGGGTGAAATCGATGCAGCCGGTCCAATGCAGCTCCCACTCGACCTTGCCGAGTTCGGGGAAATAGTGGCGCTGGATGCGGTCCGCCCAACTGCGGATGAACCAATCCGGCTTGTTGCTGGCCTTGCCGAGACTGCCGAGCACGAGCCGACCCTCGGCGTCGCGGCGAATGCTGCTCAGCACGGTTCTGGTATCCCAGGAGCCTTGGCCGTGTTGGAGAATCTTCTCCGCTGCCGGGCCGGTCAACGGCACGGAAGCGACCTGATAGTAGTAACCGCGAAAGTAATTACGCTGCAGTTCGGTCCACTGGCCCTCGGTGTAGGCGCCGGTCGAAATCACCACCTTCTCGGCGACAACGGCGCCTTGCCCGGTGCCCACCAGCCACGCGTCGGCCTGGCGATTGAGGGCGTTGACCGGCGAGTGCTGGTAAATCGTCCCGCCCAAGCGGATCACCGCCAACGCCAGCCCTATCGTGTAACCCATCGGGTTGATGGTGCCCGCCCGACGGTCGAGCAGGGCTGCGGTGATCTTGCTTGTCCCGCAATACGCCTCACAGGTTGAGCCGGTCAGCAACTCGACGTCCGCCCCACGCCTGCGCCACTGCTCCTCACGGGCTTCGAGGTCCACCAGGCCGGCGGCATTGTGAGCCATATGCAAGGTGCCGTCGTTACGCGCCTGGCAGTCGATGCCGTAGCGCTGGATGAGCGCGAACACCTCGGCCGGCGCCTGCCCCAGCACCTCGTTCAGACGCTTGCCGAGCGGCGCACCGAGCGTCGACTCGACGTCATCGGGCTTGATCCAGGTGCCGGCATTGACCAGGCCGACGTTACGCCCGGAACCGCCATGACCGACCTTATACGCCTCGAGCACGCACACTGTCTTTCCCTGCTCCAGAAGATGCAGGGCAGCGCAAAGGCCTGTGATACCGCCACCGATGACACAGACATCGAAGTTGACCTGACCGCTCAGCGCGGCGGACTCGACCTGGGTGGGGGTCACCGTCTCCCAGAGGCACTCTTGACGAAAACCACTCATGAACCTACCTCTTCGAACAGCAGCGCTTGCTGGAGCGTCCGGCTTGGGGCGATAGCCGAGGCCAGCATGCTAAGGAGTACGTGGGCGTGAAATTCTTGCAGAACGGCGAAGCGAAGCTTCCCAGAAAAGCGCCATGCCGGGTATCCGATACCCGGCATGGCGCAGCACGCGATCAATCGAACACGATGCCCTGCGCCAGAGGGAGTTCGCGGGAGTAGTTGATGGTGTTGGTCTGACGACGCATGTAAGCCTTCCAGGAGTCCGAGCCGGATTCGCGGCCGCCGCCGGTTTCCTTCTCGCCACCGAACGCACCGCCGATCTCGGCGCCACTGGTGCCGATGTTGACGTTGGCGATGCCGCAGTCGCTGCCGGAAGCGCTTTGGAAGCGTTCGGCCTCGCGTACATCGGTGGTGAAGATGCAGGACGACAGGCCTTGCGGAACTTCGTTGTTCAGCCGCAGCGCTTGCTCGAAGTCATCGTAGGCGAGGACATAGAGAATCGGCGCGAAGGTCTCGTGACGGACGACCTCGGTCTGGCCAGGCATCTCGACGATTGCCGGAGCGACGTAGTAAGCATGCGGGTACTGCTCCTGCAACTGGCGCTCGCCACCGAATACCGTACCGCCTTCGTCGCGCGCTTTCACCAGCGCATCCTGCATCGACAGGAATGCCTGCTTGTCCATCAGCGGGCCGATCAGGTTGTCCTTGCGCGGGTCGCCGATACGCACCTTGGCGTAGGCCGCCTTCACCCGGGCAACCACTTCGTCCTTCACCGAGCGATGCACGATCAGCCGCCGCAGGCTGGTGCAACGCTGGCCCGCCGTACCGACGGCGCTGAACAGGATGCCGCGCACGGCCAGATCGAGATCGGCGCTGGGCGTCAGAATCATTGCGTTGTTGCCGCCCAGTTCGAGAATGCTGCGAGCGAAACGGGCAGCGACGCGAGGCGCGACCTCGCGGCCCATTCGAGTGCTGCCGGTGGCGCTGATCAGCGGCACACGCGGATCGTCGACCAGAACCTCACCCGCTTCGCGATCGCCGATGATCAACTGGCTCAAGCCAGCCGGAGCATCGCCGAATTGCTTCAAGGCCACCTCGAAAAGCGCCTGGCAGGCCAGGGCGGTGAGCGGGGTTTTCTCGGATGGTTTCCAGATCACGGCATTGCCGCAGACCAGGGCCAAGGCGGTGTTCCAGGCCCATACCGCGACGGGGAAATTGAATGCACTGATCACCCCCACCACACCCAGCGGATGCCAGCTTTCACGCATGTGGTGGCCGGGGCGCTCGGAGGCGATGGTCAGGCCGTAGAGTTGGCGCGACAGGCCGACTGCGAAGTCGCAGATGTCGATCATTTCCTGCACTTCGCCCAAGCCTTCCTGGGTGATCTTGCCGGCCTCGATGGAAACCAGCTCGCCCAGTTCGGCCTTGTGCTTACGCAAAACCTCGCCATACAGGCGAACCAACTCGCCGCGACGGGGAGCGGGCACATCACGCCACGCCAGGTACGCCTGATGGGCCGCCTCGACCTTGCCGGGCACGGCGGCCGGGCTCTCCAGGGTAACCGAGGCGATCTGGCTGCCGTCGATCGGGGTATGAACGCTATGGTTGCCCCCTTGGTATGCACTGGCACTTACACCAAGGTTTTTGAGCAGCTCGTCAACCATGTCTTTCTCCTGAGTTCATTAACCGAATCAGTATTAATCCGAATGCCCTGGACGGACAAACGACCTTTACGCACCACATCATTCCCTTGGAGAATGACGCTCTCACGCCTAGCAGAACTCGCCATGTCCAAACGATTGCTACCCACCATCGCCGCCCTGCAATGCTTCGAATCGGCCGCCCGGCACATGAGCTTCACCCGCGCGGCGGAAGAGCTGCATTTGACCCAGAGCGCGGTGAGCAAGCAGGTCGCCCAGCTCGAGGATATGCTCCAGCACCTGCTGTTCCATCGGGTACGCCGCCGTCTGCAGTTGACCCCGGCGGGCGAGCTGTACCAGGCGGAGGTCAACAAGATCCTGACCCAGGTGGATATCTCCAGCCGCTATATCCTCTCCTATGGCGGCGAAACCGAAGTGCTGAGGGTGGCCACGCAACCCACCTTCGGGGCGCGCTGGCTGATCCCGAACCTTAAAGGATTCTCCAAGCGCTACCCCAATATCCACCTCGATATCAGAAATGAGCTGGAGCCCTTCGACCTGGTGCAGGACAAAGCCGACATAGCCTTCTTCTACGGCCAAGGGTCCTGGCCTGGCGCTGCCTGTATCGAGCTGTTCGGCGAGGATGTGGTTGCCGTCTGCGCGCCGGGGTTGCTCGCCGGCAAGCCCTTTACCAGCGCGGGCGAACTGGCCGACCTGGTGCTGCTGCAGTGCACCTCGCGGCCCGAAGCCTGGCACGAGTGGTTCGACGAACAAGGGATCAACACGGACCATAGCTACCACGGCCCTCGCTTCGACACGTTTTACATGTGCATCAGCGCCGCCCAGTCCGGCTGCGGGGTCGCCCTGGTGCCGCGCTTTCTGGTCGAGAACGAACTCGCCGAGGGCAAACTGGTAATTCCCTGGGCGCACTACAAGAAGAGCCAGGGCTCCCATTTCATCGCCCATGCGGAGCAGACCCTGGATATTCCGAAAGTCAGAAGTTTCGTCGACTGGATTCTCGAAAAAGCCAAAGGAGAAAGCGGCGCCGAAACGGGTCCTGAATATTAGGAATGACCGAGTAAGTTTTTTTCGCTTGTGACGGCGCGCTGTTCCTCGCTTTGATAGAGAGAAATCCCTGTTCGAAGAGGAACACCGCGATGCCATTTCGTGCCGTATCCGAGCATCAGATAGCCGCAACATCCGCCCATAGCAGGCCGTTGAAAAATGTAGGCGAGGCAGGCAAGACAAGGCAGAAACGGCCGAAAAAAGGACTGGGCTCGCACGCGAGTTTACGTGCTGTAAATGAGCATTTTGAGGCCGTTTTTAACGCAGTATTGCCAACGCAGGTAGTTTTTCAACGGCCTGCCAGCGCTCGCGGCGTCCCGGAATCCGGGGCAGACGCACGGATCGGCAAGGCGGATCGGCTATGACCCAGTCGCCCATCAGCAACGCGCTGTCGATCGTTCATCCGCTCACCCTGAGCCATGGGCGGAACGCTCTGGTCTGGGACATGGAAGGCAAGCAATACATCGACTTCGTCGGCGGCATCGGCGTCCTCAACCTGGGCCATTGCCACCCCGGGGTGGTCGCAGCCATTACCGCGCAAGCGCAGAAGCTCACCCACTCGGCCTTCAATGCCGTGCCCCATGAGGGCTACCGCCAGTTGATGAGCGCATTGGCAGCCTTTATCCCGCTCAGCTATCCGCTGGCGGGCATGCTGACCAACAGTGGCGCGGAAGCCGCGGAGAACGCCCTGAAGATCGTCCGCGCCGCCACCGGCCGCAGCGCGGTGATCGCCTTCGACGGCGGCTTTCACGGCCGCACCCTGGCGACGCTCAACCTGAACGGCAAGGTCGCCCCCTACAAGCAACGGCTGGGCGCGCTGCCAGGCCCGGTGTACCACATCCCCTATCCAAGCCCGGATACCGGGGTGACCGCGGATGAGGCATTTGCAGCGATCGAGCGCCTTTTCAGCGTCGAGATCGATATCGCCGAAGTGGCGTGTTTCATCTTCGAACCGGTGCAGGGCGAAGGCGGTTTCCTGGCCATGGACCCGTCGTTCGCTCAAGGGTTGCGCAGCTTCTGCGATGCCAATGGCATCCTGCTGATCGCGGACGAAATCCAATCGGGCTTTGGCCGCACCGGGCAACGGTTCGCCTTCCAACGCCTGGGCATCGAGCCGGACCTCCTGCTGCTGGGCAAAAGCATCGCCGGCGGGCTGCCGCTCGGCGCGGTGATCGGGCGCGAGGCGCTGGTCAACGCCCTGCCGAAAGGCGGGCTGGGCGGCACCTACTCGGGCAATCCCCTGGCCTGCGCAGCCGCTCTCGCCAGCCTGCAAGCGATGACGGACAGCGACCTGGCGTGCTGGGGCGAGGCCCAGGAACAAGCGATTCTGCGCCGCTACGAGCACTGGCGTAAGCAGGCGATCTCGCCCTGCCTGGGCCGGCTCACGGGCACCGGCGCCATGCGCGGCATCGAACTGAGAACGGCGGACGGCAAGCCCGGCACCCAGCAACTGGCCGCGCTGCTGGAAAACGCCCGGAACAAGGGATTGTTGCTGATGCCGAGCGGCAAGAACCGGCACATCGTCCGGCTCCTGGCGCCGCTCACCATCGAGCCCGAACTTTTCGAGAAGGGTTTGGACATCTTCGAAGAATGCCTGGCCGCTATCCGCTGATAGCCAGGCGCGCCCGACGGCTCTGTTGGGCGCTATTTTCATTCCCCAAGGGAATGAAGTACTGAGGAGATGTCGTTTGTAAGCCGATTCGAAGCTGCGCAGAATCCGAGCATGCGCCGCGCCCACCCGCTGGATCTATCCGTTATGCGTGCAGGAGATCGTTTCATCATGAACAACCAGGGATTCGTCAGCCCGGACGCCATTCGCGCGTTTTTCTCGAATGCCATGTCCGAGATGTACAAATTGGAAGTCCCCCTCTACGGCACGCTGCTGGATCTCGTCGCGCAGACCAACGAGGACGTGATGGAAGAGATTCCCGAAGTTGCCGAGCAATTGCGCTGGACCGGCGAAATCAGCCGTCTCTCGATGGAGCGGCACGGCGCCATACGCGTGGGCACGGCCGAAGAGCTCTCGACCATTCGCCGCCTTTTCGCCGTGATGGGCATGCAGCCGGTGGGCTACTACGACCTCACCCCGGCCGGCGTGCCCGTGCATTCGACCGCATTCCGCGCGGTTCACGAAGACGCCCTACAGATCAGCCCCTTCCGCGTCTTCACGTCGCTACTGCGTCTCGAATTGATCGACGACATAGCGCTGCGCGAGCTGGCGTCGTCGATCCTCTCGCAGCGCAATATCTTCACCACCCGCGCGCTGGAGCTGATCGCGAAATTCGAAGCCGAAGGGGGCCTGAACGAGGCGGATGCCCATGAGTTCGTGGAGCAGGCTTTGGAGACCTTCCGCTGGCACACCCAGGCCACCGTGACCGCGCAGGTCTACAAGCAACTGCACGATCAGCATCGGCTCATCGCCGACGTGGTGGCTTTCAAAGGCCCGCATATCAACCACCTGACCCCCAGAACACTGGATATCGACCGGATCCAGGCCGGTATGCCGAAGCGCGGCATCCCCCCAAAAGCGGTCGTGGAAGGTCCGCCGCGGCGGCGCTGCCCGATTCTGTTGCGCCAGACCAGCTTCAAGGCCCTTGAGGAAAAAGTCGCCTTTGCCGGCCCACACGACGCCCCGGGCAGCCACACCGCCCGTTTCGGCGAAATAGAACAACGCGGCGCAGCCCTGACGCCCAAGGGGCGGGCGCTATACGACCAGTTGCTGAACGCCACCCGCGCGGAGTTGCACGAGTTCCCGAGCGAAGACAATGCAGAGCGCTACAGCGAACTGCTTGCGAGGCACTTCGCGGAGTTCCCGGACAGCTACGAGGACATGCGCAAACAGGACCTCGCCTATTTCCGCTACTTCGTCACCGAGCAGGGCATCGCGGCACGCGACAACCTCGCCCAGACCTCGACGCTCGACGAGCTGATCGAAGCCGGCCACGTCCACTTCGAACCACTGGTTTACGAAGACTTCCTACCGGTGAGCGCCGCGGGGATCTTCCAATCCAACCTCGGCGACAACGCCCAAGCCCACTACGACATCAGCTCCAACCAATCCGACTTCCACGCGGCACTGGGGGCCGCGGTGCAAAACGAGCTCGAGCTTTACGCCGGTACCCAGCGCCGCTCCATCCTCGACTGCTGCGCAACCCTCAATCTACCTGCGCTCGTGTAGCGGTTGGCGGGCGGCAATCGATGGCGTATCGGTTGCCGCCTTGGCGCCCTTGGGCCGCCTGTCTGTCGAATGCGGCAACGCTTAGCCGCCGGAACAATTGCTGGGGCAATTCGCCGATGCTGCGCCCGTGTCAGTCCGTCCGGGATGGGTTGCGCAGCACAGCGATCGGCAGCCCCGGGGTCGACGCCCAGGGTGGGCAGCATCTACTATCAAAGACTTACGGCGATGGCGGCGCTTTTGCCGCCAAACCTTGGCTCGTGCACGGCATACGCGAGCATCTTATCGGCTGTATTTAAGGGAGAGGGCGCCGCCCTATGCGTATCCTTATCACCGGCGGCGCCGGCTTTATCGGCTCGGCGCTGGTTCGCCACCTGATCGAGCACACCCGGCATCAAGTACTCAACCTCGACAAGCTGACCTACGCCGGCAATCTGCAGTCCCTGACCAGCATCGCGCAGAACCCGCGCTATCAGTTCGTCCAGGCCGATATCGCCGACGGCGAACGGGTGAGCCAGGTCCTGGCCGAGTTCCAGCCCGAAGCCATCATGCACCTGGCCGCCGAGTCCCATGTCGACCGTTCCATCGATGGGCCCGCCGCCTTTATTCAGACCAATATCGTCGGCACCTATGCCTTGCTCGAAGCCACCCGCGCCTATTGGCTGCAGCTGGACGAGACGCGCAAGCAGGCGTTTCGCTTTCACCATATTTCCACCGATGAGGTCTACGGCGACCTGCACGGGGTCGACGAGCTGTTCAGCGAAACCACGCCTTACGCTCCCAGCTCGCCCTATTCGGCGAGCAAGGCGGCGTCCGATCATCTGGTCCGCGCATGGCATCGCACCTATGGGTTGCCGGTGCTGCTGACCAATTGTTCGAACAATTACGGCCCTTACCACTTCCCGGAAAAGTTGATTCCGCTGGTGATCCTCAACGCACTCGAGGGCAAACCGCTGCCGGTGTATGGCAACGGCCAACAGGTGCGCGACTGGCTGTATGTCGAGGATCACGCCCGCGCGCTGCTGAAAGTCGTGAGCGAGGGCCGTGTCGGCGAAACCTATAACATCGGCGGCCATAACGAGCAGAAGAATCTCGACGTCGTCCGGGGCATCTGCGAGCTGCTCGATGAACTGGCACCCCGGCAAGCCGGCTCCTATAAAGAGTTGATCGCCTTCGTGCCGGATCGACCCGGACACGATCTGCGCTATGCCATCGATGCCGGCAAGATCCAACGCGAACTGGGCTGGACGCCGGAAGAAACCTTCGCCAGCGGCCTGCGCAAGACCGTGCGCTGGTACTTGGACAACCTCGACTGGTGCCGCCACGTGCAGGACGGCAGTTACAGGCGCGAACGCCTCGGCGCCCCCGAATAAGGAACGCAGTAGATGAAAGGAATTGTTCTGGCGGGCGGCTCTGGCTCGCGCCTGCATCCGATCACCCTGGGTGTTTCCAAGCAGCTGCTGCCGATCTACGACAAGCCGATGATCTATTACCCGATTTCGGTGCTGATGCTCGCCGGCATCCGCGAAATCCTGATCATCTCGACGCCCGTGGATCTGCCGCATTTTCAGAAGATGCTCGGCGACGGCAGCCAGTTCGGCTTGCACCTGAGCTATGCCGAGCAACCTTCGCCGGACGGCCTGGCCCAGGCGTTCTTGATCGGCGAGTCGTTTATCGGCACCAATTCGGTGTGCCTGATCCTTGGCGACAATATCTTCCACGGCCAGCATTTCACCGAGAAGCTACTGCGCGCAGCCGCCGAACCCCACGGCGCCACCGTGTTCGGCTATTGGGTCAAGGATCCGCAGCGCTTCGGCGTGGTCGAGTTCGATGACGCCGGCCGCGCCGTGTCCATCGAGGAAAAACCGGCCATTCCGAAATCCAGCTATGCGGTGACCGGCCTGTATTTCTACGACAACCAGGTGATCGAGATCGCCAAGGCGGTGAAGCCCTCGGCACGCGGCGAGCTGGAAATCACCGACGTCAACAACGCCTATCTGCAACGCGGCGATTTGCGCGTGGAACGCTTCGGCCGCGGCTTCGCCTGGCTCGATACCGGCACCCACGACAGCCTGTTGGACGCCTCGCAATACGTGCAAACCATCGAGCATCGCCAGGGTCTGAAGGTGGCGTGTCTGGAGGAAATCGCCTACCAGCAAGGTTGGATCGACAAGCGCCAGTTGCTAGAACAAGCCCAACTGTTCGGCAAAACAGGCTATGGCCAGTACCTGTTCGGCCTGGCCGAGGAGTGAATATGCAGGTTATCCGCAGCGAACTGCCCGGCGTGCTGGTTCTCGAGCCCAAGGTGTTCGGCGATGCGCGGGGCTTTTTCTACGAGAGCTTCAACGCACGCGCTTTCGAACAGGCCACCGGCCTTGCGTGTGAATTCGTCCAGGACAACCATTCGCGTTCCCAGCGCGGCGTACTGCGCGGCCTGCATTACCAGGTGCAGCAGGCCCAGGGCAAGCTGGTGCGGGTCACCGCCGGCGAAGTATTCGACGTGGTGGTGGACCTGCGGAGCAGCTCGCCGAGCTTCGGCCGCTGGCTCGGCGTACACCTCTCGGCCGAGAACAAACGCCAAGTCTGGGTACCGGAAGGCTTCGCCCATGGCTTTCTGGTGCTTAGCGAAGTCGCCGAATTCCTCTACAAAACCACCGACTATTACGCGCCCGAGCATGAGCGCTGTATCCGCTGGGACGACCCGACACTGGCCATCGACTGGCCGCTGGATGGGCCGCCGCAACTCTCGGCCAAGGACCAGGCTGGCCTTGCCTTCAGCGCCGCCGATCTATTCCCATGAAGATCCTGTTGCTCGGCCAGCACGGTCAGCTCAGCCGCGAACTGCAACTGAGCCTCGGGCAACAGGCCGAACTCAGCGTGCTCGGCCGGGCGCAGCTGGACCTCAGCCAACCCGAGCAACTGCGCCGCCAGTTGCAGAGGCTGCACCCCGACTTGATCGTCAATGCCGCCGCCCATACCGCCGTAGACCGCGCCGAAAGCGAGCAGGAGCTGGCCTTCGCGATCAACGCCGTGGCGCCCGGCCTGCTCGCCGAGCGCGCCGCCGAGCTGGGTGTGCCGCTGATCCACTACTCCACCGACTACGTATTCGACGGCAGCAAGCCGACGCCCTACACCGAGCAGGATGCGCCCAACCCGCTGAACCTTTACGGGCGCAGCAAACTGGCCGGCGAGCAGGCGATTCAGGCGGTCGGCGGCGCGTACCTGATCCTACGCACCAGCTGGGTCTATTCGCGGCATGGCAGCAATTTCCTGCTGAGCATGCAGCGCCTGTTACAGGAGCGCGACAGCCTCAATGTGGTGGCCGACCAGATCGGTGCGCCGACCTGGGCCGGCAGCATCGCCCGGGCCACCGGCCAGTTGATCGAGCACTGGCGCGTGGGCCGATCCGGCCCCTGGGGCATCTATCACCTGACGAGTCTGGGCGAAACCAGCTGGCACGGCTTTGCCAGCGCCATCGCCGAACACCTGCGCGCCCAAGGTAAGCAGGCTTGCGAGCCGACGCCGATTCCCAGCAGCGCCTACCCGACCCCGGCCCGCCGCCCGCTCAATTCACGCCTGGACTGCACGCGCCTGCAACGCGACTGGGCGATCCAGTTGCCGGACTGGCGGGCGGCCCTGGCCGAGTGCCTTACCGAGCGATAACGCCCCTAACAGGCTGTTGAAAGACTACTTGCGTTGCCATCGCTGCGTTAAAAACAGGCTCGTATGCGAGCCCAGGCTAGGCGCCCCCGTCAAAATGCTCATTTACAACACGTAAACTCCGATTTTTCGCCTATTTTTGCCTTGCGCTGGCTGCCTCACCTACGTTTTTCAACGGCCTGCTAAGCCCTGAAGCGCTGCACCTGCTGCTGCAGTTCGCTGGCCAGCTTGGCCAGGTCGCGGCTGGCGATCGAACTTTGCTCGGCGCCGTTGACCACATCGCGGATGCTGTCGTTGAGGCTGCTGATGTTATGGCTGATCTCACCGGTCACCGAGGTCTGCTGCTCCGTGGCCGTGGATATCTGTGCATTGCCGTCGGCGATGCCTTCGACCGCATGGGCGATATGGGTCAGCACCTCGCCGGCCTCGCGGGCATGGCTGACACTGTTCTGCGCCTGCTCGCGGGAGGCCTGCATGGCGTTCACCGCACTGCGCGCGCCGCCTTGCAACGCATCGATCATGCCGCGGATCGACTCGGTGGCTTTCTGCGTATTGCTGGCCAGGCTGCGCACCTCGTCGGCCACCACGGCGAACCCACGCCCGGCGTCGCCGGCCCGGGCGGCTTCGATTGCGGCATTCAGCGCGAGCAAATTGGTTTGTTCGGCAATGCTTTGAATCACCCCCAGCACCTTGCTGATCTCGTCGCTCTGGCTATGCAGGGTATCGATCACTTCGCCGGCCTTTTCCACCGACGCCGATAGCCCCTGAATCGCCTTGAGGTTGGACTGCACCAGCTCATTGCCCTGGCGCGCCTCCTGATTGGCGTCGGTGGCGGTTTGCGCGGTGCTGAGCGCATTGCGCGCGACTTCCTGAACCGCCACGCTCATCTGCTGGATCGCGGTAGCGACCATATTGGTCTGATCGCCCTGGGCCGTCGCGGCATGGCTGACCTGGGTACTGATCGCGCTCATTTCTTCGGAGGCCGTGGCCAACTGAGCAGCGGCGCCGGCCAGGTGCCGGATCAACTCCTGCAGATGGCCGAGCAACGCATTGAATGCACGGGCAGTATCGGCGACCTCGTCGCGCCCGACGACATCGGCACGCAGGGTCAGGTCCGCGGACTGCTGGACATCGCTGATCACCGCGCACAACGCCGACAACGGGCGAATGATCGACAGGCTGATCAGCAACGCCGCGGCCAACACCAGCAGCAAGGCGATCGCGCCGATGACGATAAAGGTGTTCCTGATCGACTGGTATTGGCTGGCGGTCTGCGCACCGAGCTTTTCGCCTTCGCTGAGTTGCAGGCTGATCAAATCGCCCAGCTCGCCGCCCAAGGGGTCGAAGGTGTCGTACAGGGTACGGTTGAAGGTATTGGCCTCGGCGGCGAGCAATTGGCCGTTGTCGATTTGCCCGAGGTATTGATCCGCCAGTTGCTGCACCCGCAGTAAATGCGGCTTGGTACGTTCGACCCGGGCCTTTTCGTCGTCGGTCAGATTGGTCGCCGTGTAGGCCGACCAGGCTTGATCGCCACGCTGGCGGGCCTCGGCGAACTCCTTACGCAAGCGCGCCGCGTCGAACACCCCGGCACGGTATTTATGCAGCGCATCGACCATCGCCACGGCATAGGCGTCGGACACCAGCTTGAGCTGGCTGATCGGCTGCATGCGATGGACGAACAGCTCGTCGAAGCTGCGGTTCAGGCGGCTGGCATTGGTCAATGCCATGGTGATTACCAGGATCAGCACCAGCAACGGCAACACGGCCAACAGGAGCAAACGCGCACGGACGGTTAGTTGGGCCAACATAAGACACCTCCAGGACGAACAAGCGCGAACCGTCCATGCCTGGCGCGAATGAACATATTCCTGCGGCTGGCGAGTACTGCCGACAGGCTACGATTCGTAACTTCGCGATACTCAATCGGGCGGGACGGCGCTGATGCGCAGCAGTCTGTGCGGCGAAGTATCTCTATTGCAGTATTGCCCATATCGGATGATTTGCCCGGTAATTGCATAGAATCTATCGAGCGCCTTAATCACGAGACCCACCATGTCGCCCCTGCCCCACCCGCGCCGTCCCCGTTGGCGCAACCTGATTCTGCTGACGCTGCTGTTGGCGCCGCTGCTCTGGCCGCTGCAACAGCTCGCCGAGCGCTATTACAGCGGCGTGCTGATCGAACAGAACCGTCAGACCCTCGATCTCTATGTCGCCAACCTGATCGGCACCCTCGGCCGCTACGAGGTATTGCCGCAGATCCTCGGCGATCTGCCAGCCCTGCGCAGCACCCTGGCCAAGCCGGACAACAGCCGCGTGGTGGATAACGCCAACCGCCTGCTCGACCAGGTGCGCGCGCAGACCGGCGCCGATGTGATCTACCTGATGGACCCCGAGGGCAACACGCTGGCGGCCTCCAACTGGGATCAGGAGGACTCCTTCGTCGGCCGCAACTTCGCCTTCCGTCCCTACTTTCGCGAGGCTATCGCCGGGCGCCCCGGACGCTTCTTCGGCTTGGGCACCACCTCGGGCAAACGCGGCTATTACTTCGCCGCGGCGGTGCGCAACGGCGACCACAACCTCGGCGCGCTGGTAGTCAAAGTCGACCTGGATCACACCGAAACGCTCTGGGGCAACACACCGGAACAGCTGCTGGTCACCGACGCCAACGGCGTGGTGATCCTCACCTCCAACAGCGCCTGGCGCTTTACCGCCAGCCGCCCACTGGACGCCGCCGAGCGCGCCGCGGTCGCCGCCAACCGCCCCTATCAGACGCTGTCGCCGCCGCCTTTGCAGCTCGACGAGGAAAACTGGATCAGGCAGCAGCGCGAGCTTACCGAGATCGGCTGGTCGGTGAGCATTCTCGCCCCGCGCACCCTGATCGACCGTCCGGTGCGCACCGCCGTGGCCGCTGGCGCCGGCGTGTTGTCGCTGCTGATGCTGCTGCTCGGCCTGCTGATGCAACGGCGTCGCCACTACCTCGAACGCATCGCGCTGGATGCCCGCGCGCGCCAGCATCTGGAACGCCGGGTGCAGGAGCGCACCCAGGATCTGGAGCTGCTCAACAGCCGGCTGAAGCAGGAAGTGCTGGAGCGCGAACAAGCCCAGCAGGAACTGGTACAGGCCCAGGACGAACTGGTTCAGGCCAGCAAGCTGTCGGCCCTGGGCACCATGAGCGCGAGCATCAGCCACGAGCTCAACCAGCCGCTGGCGGCGATCCGCAGCTATGCCGACAACGCCGGGGTATTGCTCGACCATCAACGCAACGAGGATGCCCGCGCCAACCTGAAATCGATCAGCGAGCTGACCGAGCGCATGGCCTCGATCATCGCCCATCTGCGCGCCTTCGCCCGGCGCGACAGGCATGCCCCGGAAACCGTGGCCCTGCAGCCGGCCATCGACGATGCCCTGGCGCTGTTGGCCAAGCGCCGGCGCGGCATGGAGGTGGAGCTAATCCGCGACCTGCCCGAGGCGACCCTGTGGGTACAGGCGGGCGAAACCCGCCTGCGCCAAGTGCTCGGCAACCTCTTGGCCAATGCCCTCGACGCCCTCGCCGAAGTGCCCCAACCGCGGCGCATCTGGCTCAGCGCCGAGCGCCACGCCGAAGGCATCGAGCTGCATCTACGCGACAACGGCCCAGGGTTTTCCGCCGATGCGCTGCAACGCGCTCGCGAACCCTTCTTCACCACCAAGACCAGCGCCCAGGGACTGGGGCTGGGCCTGGCGATCTGCGATACCCTGATGCGTGCCCTGGGCGGCGAATTACTGTTCGCCAACCATGCCGAGGGCGGCGCCCTGTTGATCGTCCGTCTGCGTGCCGCCGAACATGGCGTGAGCGCCCGGACGGCTGAGGATTACCCGATATGACCAGCCTCGACACCCGTACCCAGGTTCTGCTGATCGATGACGATCCACACCTGCGCCAAGCCCTGAGCCAGACCCTCGATCTGGCCGGTTTGAAAGTCACCAGCCTGGCCGACGCCCGCGGGCTGGCCGCGCGCATCGGCCACGACTGGCCCGGCGTGGTGGTCAGCGATATCCGCATGCCCGGCATCGACGGCCTGCAACTGCTAGAACAGTTGCACGAGCAAGACCCGGAACTGCCGGTGCTGCTGATCACCGGCCACGGCGATGTCCCCCTGGCCGTGCAGGCGATGCGCGCCGGCGCCTACGATTTTCTGGAAAAACCCTTCGCCAGCGAAGACCTGCTCGACAGCGTGCGCCGCGCCCTGACAGTACGCCGTCTGGTACTGGAAAACCGCAACCTGCGCCTGGCCCTGGCCGACCGCCAGCAACTGAGCGCGCGCCTGGTCGGCCAATCGCCGGCCATGCTGCGCCTGCGCGAACAGATCGGCGCCCTGGCCAGTATCGGCGCCGACGTGTTGATCCTCGGCGAAACCGGCGCCGGCAAGGAAGTGGTCGCCCGCGCCCTGCACGACCTGTCCAGCCGCCGCGACGGGCCTTTCGTCGCGATCAACGCCGGCGCCCTGGCCGAGTCGGTGGTGGAAAGCGAGCTGTTCGGCCACGAGGCCGGGGCCTTTACCGGCGCGCAGAAGCGGCGTATCGGCAAGTTCGAATTCGCCAATGGCGGCACCCTGTTCCTCGACGAAATCGAGAGCATGAGCCTGGAGGTGCAGGTCAAACTGCTGCGCATGCTGCAGGAGCGGGTGGTCGAGCGCCTCGGCGGCAACCAGTTGATCCCCCTGGATATCCGGGTGATCGCCGCGACCAAGGAGGACCTGCGCCAGGCCGCCGATCAGGGCCGTTTCCGCGCCGACCTGTATTACCGGCTGAATGTCGCGCCACTACGGATCCCGGCATTGCGCGAGCGCGGCGAGGATGCACTGCTGCTGTTCCAGCACTTCGCCGAGGCCGCCGGCAGCCGCCATGGCCTGCCCCCACGGGCGCTGCAACCGCAGCAACGCGCCGCCCTGCTGCGCCATAGCTGGCCGGGCAACGTACGCGAACTGCAAAATGCCGCCGAGCGCTTCGCCCTGGGCCTGGGTCTGGATCTCGACCTGCAAGCGCCGCCCGAGACCGAGACGCCAGTGCCGGCCAGCGGCTTGAGCGCCCAGGTGGAAGCCTACGAACGCAGCCTGATCAGCGCCGAACTGAGCCGTTCGCACAACTCGCTGCGCAGCCTCGCCGAAGCCCTCGGCGTGCCGCGCAAAACCCTGCACGACAAACTGCGCAAGCACGGCCTCAGCTTCGCCGAGACCGGCGGATTCCCGCCAGAGGAATTCGAGTAAATGGCGGGTTTCCGCCAAAGCCAGCGAACTCCCTGCCACTGGCCCGCACCGCGGGCCGCTGCATAACCCTACCAAGCCCCAGCGCAAACGCGCCCCACAACCGCCAATCGGAGTATTTCGGCGACCTGGCATGCCGGTTGCTCTAGTACCCGTGGCGACTCGACGAGTTCCGGTCCAGGCCATTGCGGCGCAAACCTGTCGTTTTCCGACAGGTCACCTAGACTGATTTCTTGTTGGTCCGCCCTGCAGCGCTGCGGCGCATAACGCGCCACCAAAACAAAATAAGCAAAATAAGAGGAAGCACTCCATGTTCAAACTGACTGCCAAGGCGCTGGCATGCGCCCTGTCGCTGAGCATCGCCGGCATGGCCCAAGCCGCCGAGCCGATCGTCATCAAGTTCTCCCACGTGGTTGCCGAGCACACCCCCAAGGGGCAAGGCGCGCTGCTGTTCAAGAAGCTGGCCGAAGAGCGTCTGGGCGACAAAGTCCGCGTCGAGGTCTATCCGAACTCCTCGCTGTTCGGCGACGGCAAGGAGATGGAGGCACTGCTGCTCGGCGACGTACAGCTGATTGCCCCTTCGCTGGCCAAGTTCGAGCAGTACACCAAGCAAATCCAGGTATTCGACCTGCCGTTCCTGTTCAAGGACATGGCCGCGGTCGACCGTTTCCAGCAAAGCCCGGAAGGTCAGGCTCTGTTGAAATCCATGGAAGCCAAGAACATCACCGGCCTGGCCTACTGGCATAACGGCCTCAAGCAACTGTCGGCCAACAAAGCGCTGATCGAACCGAAAGACGCCCGCGGCCTGAAGTTCCGCGTGCAGGCTTCCGCGGTTCTCGAAGAGCAGTTCAAAGCGGTCAAAGCCAACCCGCGCAAAATGAGCTTCGCCGAGGTTTACCAAGGCCTGCAGACCGGCGTGGTGAACGGTGCCGAGAACCCCTACTCGAACATCTACAGCCAGAAGATGCATGAAGTGCAGAAGTTCATCACCGAATCCAACCACGGTGTTCTGGACTACATGCTGATCACCAACACCAAATTCTGGAACGAACTGCCGGCAGACGTGCGCAGCGAGCTGGAAAAGATCGTCGTGGAAGTCACCGCCGAGGTTAACAAGCAAGCCGGCGCGCTTAACGATGGCGACAAGCAGCGCATCCTCGATGCCAAAACCACCGAAATCCTCACCCTGACTCCTGAGCAACGCGGCATGTGGCGCGACGCGATGAAGCCGGTGTGGAGCAAGTTCGAAAGCGAAATCGGCGCCGACCTGATCAAGGCCGCAGACGCAGCCAACCAGTAGGAGCAATTGAGCGCAGCGATACCCATCCGCTCGATCCGATGGGTATCGCCGCCTGCGACTCAACCGATCCTACCCACTGCGGACAGCGGTCCGCAGTGACCCTGCGCTATCCACTCCACCCCTGGAGACTCTATCGATGAACGCCTTGCGGCGCGTCTGGGACCACTTCGAGGAAGGCTTTATCGCCTTTCTATTGGCCGCCATGACGCTGGTGACCTTCGTCTACGTGATCCTTAACAACTTTTACACGCTGTTCTACGCCCTGGCGGATCGCTGGGAAGCTAGCAGCGAGTTTTTCTTCGCCATTGGCGACAGCATTCTGGCGATGGCCCAGGCGATGACCTGGAGCATTGCCCTGACCAAAGCCCTGTTCGCCTGGCTGATCTTTTTCGGCCTGGCCTATGGCGTGCGCACCGCCGGACATATCGGCGTCGACGCTCTGGTCAAACTGGCCAGCAAGCCGGTGCAGCGAATCATCGGCCTGATTGCCTGCCTGGCCTGCCTGGGCTACGCGGGTCTGATCACAGTGGCCAGCTTCGACTGGATGGGCACGCTGCTCAGCGCCGGCATCGGCGCCGAGGATCTCGGTCACTACGGCATCATGCAATGGCATATCACCGTCATCGTGCCGTTCGGTTACGCCATGGTGTTTATCCGCTTCCTGGAAATCTTCGTGCGCATCCTGCGTAACCAGCAGACCGGCCTCGGCCTGGCCGATGAAGCCGCCGAAGCGATGAAGTTGACCGAACACGAGGAACACAAATAATGACCATCCTGTTCCTGTTCTTCCTGCTGTTTTTGCTGATGTTCATCGGCGTGCCGATTGCCGTGTCGCTCGGTTTGGCCGGCTCGGTGACCATCATGTTGTTCAGCCCGGACTCGGTACGTTCACTGGCGATCAAGCTGTTCGAAACCAGCGAGCACTACACCCTGCTGGCGATCCCGTTCTTCCTGCTGTCCGGCGCCTTTATGACCACCGGCGGCGTGGCCCAGCGCCTGATCGACTTCGCCAATGCTTGCGTCGGCCATATCCGTGGCGGTCTGGCGATTTCCGCGGTGATGGCCTGCATGCTGTTCGCCGCACTCTCGGGTTCCAGCCCGGCGACCGTCGCCGCGGTGGGCTCGATCGCCATCGCCGGTATGGTGCGCTCCGGTTACCCGCAGGCATTCGGCGCCGGCATCGTGTGTAACGCCGGCACCCTGGGCATCCTGATCCCGCCGTCGATCGTCATGGTGGTGTACGCCGCGGCGACCGAGCAATCGGTCGGCAAGCTGTTCATGGCCGGGGTGATACCGGGTCTGCTGCTGGGTGTGGCGCTGATGGTGGCGATCTACATAGTGGCGCGCAAAATGAACCTGCCGGCCATGCCGCGCGCCAGCTTCCGCGAGTTTCTCAGCGCCGCGCGCAAGGCAGTGTGGGGCCTGCTGTTGATGGTGATCATCCTCGGCGGCATTTACTCGGGCATGTTCACCCCGACCGAAGCGGCTGCGGTGGCGGCGGTCTACGCCGGCTTCGTGGCGCTGTTCGTGTACAAGGACATGCGTATCCGCGAGTGCCCCAAGGTGCTGCTGGAGTCCGGCAAGCTGAGCATCATGCTGATGTTCATCATCGCCAACGCCATGCTCTTCGCCCACGTGCTGACCACCGAGCAGATCCCCCAGACCATCACCGCCCTGGTGATCGAGATGGGCCTGCAACCCTGGCAGTTCCTGCTGGTGGTGAACATAGTGCTGCTGGTGGCCGGCGCCTTTATGGAGCCCTCGGCGATCATCCTTATCCTCGCGCCGATCCTCTTCCCGATCGCCGTGCAGTTGGGTATCGATCCGATCCACCTGGGCATCATCATGGTGGTGAACATGGAGATCGGCCTGATCACCCCGCCGGTGGGGCTGAACCTGTTCGTCACCTCGGCGGTGACCGGCATGCCGCTGACCGCAGTGGTCCGCGCGGCCTGGCCGTGGCTGATGCTGCTGCTCGGCTTCCTGATGGTGATCACCTATATCCCGGCCGTGTCCTTGGCTCTGCCGAACTGGCTGGGCATGAGCTGATTCAACGACTATTCCGTGTGCACTTTCCTGCACTTTCAGCCCGGCCTTAGCGCCGGGCTTTTTTTTGTAGCCCGGAGCCTGGATGAAATCCGGAGAGCGATGCCGACCGCACAACCTGCCCCCGGTTGTATCCGGGCTACATATGCAACCTGTAGCCTGGGTTGAGCACAGCGATACCCAGGGCACCCTTTCCCGGGTGTCGCTTCGCTCGACCCGGGCTACGGATTACCTGTGTTCTAGCCCGGATGAAATCCGGGGAAATAGCTAACGGCCGAACCGCTCCCGGATGTCATCCGGGCTACAAAAGCGAAGTGGATAACGGAACAACGCACCACACCCATCACAGCCGCTACGCCACCTTGCCGCTCGCCGCCATGGCTTTGGCCTGCTCGCGCAGGACGAACTTCTGCACCTTGCCGGTGGAGGTTTTCGGCAGGCTGGTGAAGACCACGCAGCCCGGCACCTTGAAGCGCGCCATACGCTGTTGGCAGAAGGCGATCACCTCCGCGGCGGTCAACTCGGCACCCGGCTTGGGGGTGACGAAGGCGCATGGCGTTTCGCCCCATTTATCATGGGCCATGGCCACCACCGCCGCCTCGAGGATCTGCGGGTGGCGGTAGAGCACGTCCTCCACCTCGATCGAGGAGATGTTCTCGCCGCCGGAAATGATGATGTCCTTGGAGCGGTCCTTGATCTCCACATAACCGTCGGCGTGCCACACCGCCAAGTCGCCGGAATGGAACCAGCCGCCGGCGAAGGCTTCGGCGGTGGCCGTCGGGTTCTTCAGGTAGCCCTTCATCACCACGTTGCCGCGCATCATGATTTCGCCGATGGTCTCGCCGTCCTTGGGCACCGGTTGCAAGGTATCCGGGTCGGCCACCATCAGGCCGTCGAGCAGCGGTGCCCGCATGCCCTGGCGGGATTTCAGGCGGGCGCGTTGCTCCGGGGTTTCGCTGTCCCACTCGGCCTTCCACTCGCAGGCCACGCTGGGGCCATAGGTTTCGGTCAGGCCGTAAACGTGGGTGACGCGAAATTCCAGCGCTTCCATCGCTTCGATCACCGCAGCGGGCGGCGCGGCGCCGGCAGTCAGCACCTTCACCGGACGGGTCTTCAGCGCCTTCAACTCGTCGGCGGCGTTGGCCAGCATATTCAGCACTATGGGCGCACCGCAGAAGTGGTCGACACCGTGCTCGGCGATCGCCGGGTAGATCGCTTCGGCGCGCACATGGCGCAGGCACACATTGACCCCGACGTAGGCCGCCAGCGCCCAGGGGAAACACCAGCCGTTGCAATGGAACATCGGCAACGTCCACAGGTACACCGGGAAACGGCTCATGTCCCAGCACATCGCATTGGACAACGCATTGAGGTGCGCGCCGCGGTGGTGGTAGACCACGCCCTTGGGGTTGCCGGTGGTGCCCGAGGTGTAATTCAGGGCGATCGCCTGCCACTCGTCGGCGGGCATCTGCCAGGCATAGTCGACGTCGCCCTGGGTCAGCAAGGTTTCGTAGTCGTACTGGCCGATCAGTTGGCCGTCGGCATATTCGGGGTCGTCGATGCCGATCACCAGGGGCGAATTGGGCAGGTGGCCGATGGCGCGCTGGACCATTTCGCCGAATTCCTTATCGACCAACAGCACCTTGGCTTCGCCGTGCTGCAGGATAAAGGCGATAGCCTCGGCATCCAGGCGGGTATTGATGGCGTTCAGCACCGCGCCGCACATGGGCACGCCGAAATGCGCCTCGAACATTGCCGGGCCGTTCGGCGCGATCACCGCGACCGTATCGCCGACGCCAATGCCGTGTTTGGCCAACGCCGAAGCCAGACGTATGCAGCGGCCGTAGGTCTCGCCCCAAGTCTGCCGCAGGCTGCCGTTGACCAACGCCAGACGCTGCGGATACACGCTGGCCGCGCGCTCGAGAAAGCTCAACGGACTCAGCGCCTGAAAATTCGCCGCGTCGCGCGGCATGCCGTACTCATAGGGGTTAATGCTGTGCATCGGTGCTCTCCAGCTGCATCTTGGGCTGGATAAACCCTAGCAGGTGTAGGGTCTTGGCGAAGCGCGACCTTGGTCGAAGCAGTGACTCACGAGTCATTAGCCACGTCAGCATAAGCATTCGAACATTCAAGCCGGTGCCTGTGTGGCCAGTTTTGCTTATGCCCGCAGCATCGGCGATAGGTATGCGCCGCGTTGTACGAGCCTGCCTTGCCCCCTTTTTCAAGGAGTTTCCGCGTGAAATCTCGCTTACCCGTGATCGTTGGTTTTGGTGGTTATAACGCAGCCGGCCGCAGCTCTTTTCACCATGGTTTCCGCCGCACCGTAATCGAGTCGATGGACACCCGCGCGCGCCAGGAAACCATCGCCGGTCTGGCGGTGATGATGAAATTAGTGAGCGCGGGCGATGGCGTTTACCAAAGCGCCGACGGCACCGCCCTGACCCTCGCGCAGATCGAGCAGCGCTTCGCCGAGCAAGTGCTGGCCTCGACCCTGGTGCGGCGCATCGAAGCACAGCATCTGGATGTCGACGCCGCCCATTGGCACAAGAACCTCAGCGTCAGCGGTGCGGACGGCGCCCCGCTGAGCTTTATCAGCCTGCGCAAACAATTGCCCGAGCCACTGCCGGCCAACTGGTCGGTCGAACAAATCAACGCCAGCGAGGTTCGGGTCACCCTGCACGACAACTGCGACTTCAAGGTGGACAGCTACCGCGCCCTGCCGGTGAAATCCGCCGGTCAGTTACCGAGCGGCTTCGAGCCGAGCGAACACTACAACTCGCGCTTCCACCCGCGCGGCCTGAGCATGGCCATTGTCGGCGTGACCGATGCCCTGCGCTCGATCGGCCTGCCCTGGCAGCGCATCGTCGATCAGGTCGCGCCGGATGAAATCGCGGTCTTCGCCAGCTGCATCATGAGCCAGCTCGACGAAAACGGCTTCGGCGGCATGATGCAGTCGCGCCTCAAGGGCGGCCGGGTCACCGCCAAGCAGCTGGCGTTGGGTCTCAACAGCATGCCGGCGGACTTCATCAACGCCTATGTACTCGGCAGCGTCGGCACCACCGGCAGCATCACCGGCGCCTGCGCGACCTTCCTCTACAACCTGCAGAAAGGCATCGAACAGATCGCCGCCGGCAAGGCCCGGGTGGTGATCGTCGGCAGCAGCGAAGCGCCGATCAACCAGGAATGCATCGAGGGCTACGGCGCCATGGGCGCCCTGGCCACCGAGGACGGCCTGCGGCAGATCGAAGGCAAGACCGAGATGGCCGATGAAGAGGTGGACTTCCGCCGCGCCAGCCGGCCGTTCGGCGAGAACTGCGGCTTCACCCTGGCCGAGGCCTGCCAGTTCGTGGTGTTGATGGACGACGAACTGGCCCTGCAGCTCGGCGCCGACATCCACGGTGCGGTGCCCGATGTGTTCATCAGCGCCGACGGCTTCAAGAAGTCCATTTCCGCGCCCGGCCCGGGCAACTACCTGACCGTGGCCAAAGCCGTGGCCAGCGCCGTGCAATTGCTCGGCGTCGAGGCCGTGCGCCAGCGCAGCTTCGTCCATGCCCACGGTTCCAGCACCCCGGCCAACCGGGTCACCGAATCCGAGCTGCTCGACCGCATCGCCGCCAGTTTCGCCATCGAGCAATGGCCGGTGACCGCGGCCAAGGCCTTCGTCGGCCACTCCCTGGCGACCGCCAGCGGCGATCAGGTGATCTCCGCCCTGGGCAGTTTCAAGTACGGAGTGATCCCGGGGATCAAGACCATCGACGCGGTCGCCGAGGACGTGCACCAACAGCACCTGAGCATTGCCACCAAGGACCGTCAGGTCGGCGAGCAGGCGCTGGACGTGTGCTTTATCAACTCCAAGGGCTTCGGCGGCAACAATGCCAGCGCCGTGGTGCTGGCCCCCCACGTGGTCGAGCGGATGCTGCGCAAACGCCATGGCGAGGAGGCGTTCGCCGCCTATTGCGCACGCCGCGAGCAGACCCGCGCCGCCGCCCTGCAGTACGACGAGCAGGCGACCCAGGGCCAGTTGCAGATCATCTACAACTTCGGCAACGACCTGATCGACGACCGCCAGATCGAAATCAGCCAGGAGCGCATCAAGGTGCCGGGCTTCGCCCAGCCGCTGGTGTTCAAAACCGACGATCGCTACGCGGATATGCGCGACTAGCGGGCCATTGAAAAACGTTGGCGAGGCAGGCGAGACAAGGCAAAAATGGCCGAAAAGGCGGAGTTTACTGCTGTAAATGAGCACTTTGAGGCCGTTTTTAACGCCGTCTCGGCCACGTAGGTAGTTTTTCAACAGCCTGCTAGCGATCAATCCTGCGCGCCATGAAATTGCTGGAATTGCCGCCGCTGCTTCTTGCTCGGCCGGCCGTCGGTCTGCACGCCCAGGGCGCCGGCCTTGCGCTGCGCGGCGGCGCGCTCCCGGCGCTCGATACTCTCGGCGGTTTCCGCATACAACGTCTGGGCTTCGGGCGCGCCGCGGCGCACCGCCGATAGCGCGCGGATCACCACCGTGCGCTCGTCGAAACCATTGCGGATCAGCAATTCATCGCCCACCCGCGGCTCCTTGCCCGGTTTGCAACGCTCGCCGCGGCAATGCACCTTGCCGCCCTCTATCGCCGCTTTGGCCAGGGCGCGGGTCTTGTAAAAGCGCGCGGCCCAGAGCCACTTGTCCAGGCGCACCTTGTCATCGTCTTTGTCGCTCATCGCTTCCCAATCTTAGTGTCAGCCTGCAGGAGATTTCGGCAGCCCATGCCCGAGCCTTCGCCAAGCCCTGGTTCGACCCAGGGCAGTATCGCCAGCGGCGGTGCGACCACCGCACCGACGACGCTGGCAAGGCCTCTGGCCAGCAACTCGTCGCTGACCACGCTGACCGCCGGATTGCTCAATGTACCCCGTAATTGCACCGGCGAATCGCTGGAAACAATGCTGATGTCTTTGGGATGGGCTTCGAAGACCAGATCCAGGCGCTCCGTATCGAGGTTGACGGTGCCGCCGCCAATGAAGTTGCTGTCCGCGGTAGCGATGAAGAACCGCTCCAGTTGCGCCAGCCCCGAGTCGGCAGCGAGCCGCGCATAAGCGCAGTTCATCGGCACCGAATCGGCCTCGGCCAGTGCGCTCACCAGCCCCTCGCCGGCATCCTGACCGAGCAACTCGACGGTCAGCATATCCAGCTGCCCGCCGGACATGGCCAGCTCGAGTGTGCCATCGAGGTTGGCCATCAAAGCATCCATCGAGTCGCCGAAAGCTCGCACATCCAGCTGCCCGCCGATCACGCCCGCCGAGTCATCGGCGATATTCGGCAAATCGCCGCGACGCAGCAGCGGCTTGAGGTTCACCGTCCTGGCCGATAGCTGTAATTGCGCATTTAACGGCGGCTTGCGGGCATCCAGGGTGAGATGACCGGAGACCTCGCCGCCGCCGAGTTCGATCCGCATCGGTTGCAGTTTCAACAGACCCCGCTCCAGGCTCAATTGCAGATCGACGCTGCCCAAGGGCACGTTGCGGGTGTTGAGGTTATCAACCTGGTAGTCCACATCCGCGTCGAAGGCGCGCATCCTCGCAAGTTTCCAGGGGTCGTCGGCAAAGAGATCGGCGTTTCGTGGTCGTGAATCGGTGGTGATGTCCTGCACCGGCCACAGATCGGTGAAATTCAGCGTCTGCGAGCGCAGGGTGGCCCAGAGCATCGGTCGATCGTCCAGGCGCAGCCGCACATCGCCGCCGACATCGCTGTCGCCGAAGCGCCCTTGCATATTCTGCACGCGCAGCAAGGGCTCGTCCCAAAGCAGTTGCCCGTGCAACCGATAGGCGGGCGAGGACGGCAGGTTGAGGCCGGTCAAGGGTTTGAGGCGGGCGGGATTTGGCCCTTCGAGGGTGACGTTGAGGTCGGCATTGGCCAACTGCAAGGGCTGAGTCAGGCTACCGTCGATGGTCAGCTGGCTGTCGCGGGAGGTCAGGCTGCCCTGAATGCCGTAGGGCTCTGCGGCCAGCAGCTCAGCCGGTGGCTCGACACGCAAATCGAACTGCAGCGGCACGCCGTTACGCGAACCCTCGCCCTGGATCCGCACGCCCCCTGACTTGGCCGGTTGCGCGCGCAATTGCACACTCAAGCCCTGTCCCGGCGCGGCATAGCTGAGCTGGGTATTGTCGACCCGCAGCGCGTCGTCGCCGAGGCTGGCATGCAACTCGCCGTCGAGAGTACCGAGCCGCGGATACCCCAACGGCGCCAGCGCCCGACCCAAATCGACCTGATCCAACTCGACATCGATGCTGCCGGTCGCCGTGTTGCCGGCGAAGCTCAGCGAAGCCTGGGCGCTGAGTTCGGCGCCGTTCTGGACGGCGTGAATACGCTCGATCCGCAGGCGTGCATCCTCCAGTCGCCCCTGAATTTCCACCTCGCTCAGCGAGGCATCGCCGTAGTCGAGCTGACCGATACTCAGGTCGACCTGACCCTGATAGCGCCTTAGCGGCTCAAGACTTTGCGCCACGCGCTGCTGCAAGGCCCCGGACGGATGCGACTCGCCAGCGCCCCCTTCGACGAGCGCCATGACGCCCCAGCGATTGAGGTCGAGTCGATTGGCCTGCATCTGTAGGTCGAACCACGGCGTTTGCCCCCGCGCGTAGACCAGCGAGCCGCTCAACTGGCTCTCGCCGCCTTTCAGGTCGATGTTTTCCAGCGTCCAGCGCTGGTCCCGATGACCAACCCTGGCGCTGAGCTCGAATGCCGGCACCCGCAAATCCGGCTGCCCGAGCGACCGGGCGATCCGTGCGCTGGCCGGGGCGGAAAGGCTCAACTCGCCTTGCAGCGACTCGAGCTGCAGCAGTTGCTGGGCCTGGCCGTCGAAACTCAGTTGAATCTGCCCGAGGTGCCCTTGCAGATTCAGGGTATAGGGCGAGCCTTGCGCCAGCGCCTGGCTAGGCGGCCCGCCCTCAGCGCTGAACTCAAACCGCTTGCCGAGCAGATCGCCCTGGCCGCTCACTTGCAGATGGCGCTGGCCCGAATCGTCCCGAGTCGTCGCGAAAGATACGTTCAGGTCGGCGTTCAGCCTGGCATCACGGTAGCTGAGTTGACCGTCGGTGATCTTGATCACCTGCGGGTCGATGCCCATGCCCTTCTCGTCCTTGTCCGGGGATTTCAGCGGCGTCCAGTTGGTCTTGCCATCCTCGCGACGAGCCAGATGGATGATCGGCCGTTCGAGGCCGAGCAGGGTCAAGCTGAGGTTGCCCTGCAGCAACTCGCTGGCATCCAGGGTCAGGTCCAGCGCCGCCAACTGCACCATCTGCGCATTCCGAGCCCAGGCGGCGTTGGCCACGCTGAACTGTTCGAGATGGATACCCGGCGGCCACCCCCAGGCGATATCCAGGCTACCGATCCGCACCTCACGGCCATCCAGGCGCTGACTGAGGCGATCCTCCAACTGCCGCCGGGCCCACTGCGACTCCAACAACGAGGCGACCAGCACTAGCAGCAATGCGAGCGCAACCACTACCAGCAGACCCCATCGAAGCGTTTTAGCCATTTTCGCCTCCGCCAGCTCCACGCCCGCCGAGAGCAGCGAGCGGCGTCGGCCCAGCCGAATCGGCAAGGCCACACCAGTGTCGACCAGCAGCCGACGGGAAAACTCAGGCGGATTTCGCCCGGCGCCGCTGCCGCCGGTCAGGTAGCACACTGGCCGTTTCCGCCACATCGGGAATGGCCGCCCGGGCCCATCAATTGCCTGATGCAGTTGTCATAAGGGCCAACTAGAATGCCCCGCAAATACTGCGGACAGGGTGTTTGTGAAAACTTTCGACCAGCTCAACGTGACCGGCCTGCGCGAGTGGATAAATCTGCCCGACCTGGGCATGGTCGGCCTGCGCGCGAAGATCGATACCGGCGCCAGAACCTCCTGCCTGCACGCCAGCGATATCCAGCCGTTCGAGCGCGATGGCGAGCAATGGGTACGTTTCGCCGCGCACCTGGGCACCCTGGTGCAACGTCGGCACCGCTGCGAAGCGCCGGTGGTGTCGGTGAAGACCGTGAAAAGCTCCAATGGCCATGTGCAGACCCGTTATGTGATCCGCACGCGCCTGACCCTGGGCGAGCGCGAGTGGCCGGTGGAGTTCACCCTGACCTGCCGTAAAACCATGCGCTACCGCATCCTGCTCGGCTCCAAAGCACTGATCGACGGGCAATTGCTGGTCAATCCGGCGCTCAATTACGTACAGAAGAAACCCATCCTCGCTGACCTTTCTGGTGCCCAATGAAAATCGCCGTGCTGTCGCGCAACCCGCGCCTGTATTCCACTCGCCGCCTGGTCGAAGCCGGGCAGCAGCGGGGCCATGAGGTGGTGGTCATCGATACCCTGCGCGCCTATATGAACATCGCCAGCCACAAGCCGCAGATCCACTATCGCGGGCGACCGCTCGAAGGTTTCGACGCGGTGATTCCGCGGATCGGCGCCTCGGTGACCTTCTACGGCTGCGCGGTGCTGCGCCAGTTCGAGATGATGGGGGTGTTCCCACTCAACGAGTCGGTGGCCATCGCTCGCTCCCGTGACAAGCTGCGCTCGCTGCAACTGTTGTCGCGACGCGGCGTCGGCCTGCCGGTGACCGGCTTCGCCCACTCGCCGGACGATATTCCCGACCTGATCCAGATGGTCAACGGCGCCCCCTTGGTGATCAAGGTATTGGAAGGCACCCAGGGCATCGGCGTGGTGCTGTGCGAAACGCAGCAGGCCGCCGAGTCGGTGATCGAGGCCTTTATGGGCCTCAAACAGGACATCATGGTGCAGGAATACATCAAGGAAGCCGGCGGCGCGGACATCCGCTGCTTCGTGGTCGGCGACAAGGTGATCGCCTCGATGAAGCGCCAGGCCAAACCCGGCGAATTCCGCTCCAACCTGCATCGCGGCGGCAGCGCCAGCCTGATCAAGATCACCCCGGAAGAACGCATGACCGCGATCCGCGCCGCCAAGGTCATGGGGCTGTCGGTGGCGGGGGTGGATATCCTGCGCTCGAACCACGGCCCGCTGGTGATGGAGGTCAACTCCTCGCCGGGCCTGGAAGGCATCGAGACCACCACCGGCAAGGACGTCGCCAGCCTGGTCATCCAATACCTGGAGAAAAACGGCGGCCCGCACCTGACCCGCACCAAAGGCAAGGGCTAGCTGGTAAGCCAAGCACCCCGCCCCGTAGCCCGGATGCAATCCGGGAGCGATGTGTCAGACGCCAAAGCTCCCCGGATTGCATCCGGGCTACGACATCGTTAAACCGCGTCGCGCGGCAGCAGCAGTCCCAGCGGCAGACATACCCGCGCCTCCAGACCGCCGCCGGAGCGGTTGCGCAATTCGATGCTGCCACCGTGCAGCGCGGCGATGCGTTTGACGATCGCCAGGCCCAGCCCTGCGCCCTGGCCGCCACGGGCACGGTCGCCGCGGATAAACGGATTGACGATACTGCCCAGCTCGTTCGGGTCGATGCCGGCGCCACGGTCCAGCACACTGAGCACCACGTAAGGTGCGCTGCAATCGCCGGATACCGAGACCGCCACTTCCACCCCATTGCCGCCATAGCGCAGGGCGTTTTCGATCAGGTTGACCAGCAACCGCTTGATCGACACCCGGCGTAGCGGAAACGCCGGTACCGGCTCCAGGCACAGACGCACCAGCGTTTGCTGCTGGTTGTAGGGCGCCACCACCTCTCGGATTACCTCGAGCAGGTCGAGGGTTTCCAACGGCTCGTCGCGGCCGTCGCGGATAAAGGCGAGAAACTGGTCGAGAATCGCATCCATGTCCTCGATGTCGCGCACCATGTCCTCGGTCAGCTCGGAGTCGCTGCCGAGCAACTCCAGGGACAAGCGCAGACGGGTCAGCGGCGTGCGCAGGTCGTGGGACACCCCGGCGAGCATCAACTCGCGCTCGCGCCCGGCCTGCTCGACGTCGTCGGCCATCTGGTTGAACGCGCGGTAAACCTCGGTCATTTCGCTCGGCGTATCGCTGACCGGCAAGTGCACGCTACGGCCCTGACCGATCTGCCGAGCGGCGAACACCAGGCGCTTGAGCGGCGCACTGAGCTGGCTGACGAAAATCCAGGCGGCCGCGGTGGAGAGCAGGCCGATGGCCAGGAACCAGCCCAGCACGCTCCAGATCCGCTGGCCACGCAACGGGTGCGGATAGAGCGGCACCCGCAGCCACTCGTCGCCCAGGGCCGGGGCGTACACCCAGAGCGCGGGCGGGCTCTTCGCGCGCACCCGCACTTCGGTCCCGGGGCCGAGTTCGGCTTGCATCTGCCGTTCGAATATCTCGCTGTAGGGCCAATGCTGTTCGCTGGTTGGCACCTCATCATGCGGAACACGCGTCAAGCCCGCCGCCTCGGCGATGGTCGCGCGATCCTCCGGGTCCGCCGCCCAATAGGCGCGCAGGGTCAGCGCCGCGCCGTGGCTGTATTGGCGATCGACCAGCACATCCTCGTTCATCATCAGATAAACCAGGGTCAGCGCCTTGGAGAACAGCACCACGATCAACACCAGCCATAGGGTGCGGGCGAAGAAGCTTTGCGGGAACCAGACAGGCGTTTTCATGGGTCAGGCCATCGCGACATGGGGAACATGGCGCTGTCGCCAGCGCAAGAACAACTGCTGACCGGCCAGCGAGAGGCAAACCCCGGCGGCGGTACAGCACAACAGGTAGAGGTAACGATAGGGGTGGCTCAAATTACCGAGCGGGTCGCAGAGCAGCGTGAAGGGCACGGCGAACAGCAGCCAGGCGGCGACGGCTATGTGCCAACGCTTCTCCGGCCAGCGCAACGCCGCATAATTCTGCACCAGCGTCAGCAGAGCGAACACCGCTAGCGCCAAGCGCATCAAACCACCCCAGCCCACTCCGCCACGCACGGTGCGGCCAAGTTCGGCAGCCAGTGCATAGCCAAGATCATGCAGCAACACGACCAATAGCCAGGCGGCGGCACTCAATATCAGTACCTGCAACGGCGCTACTAGGCGTGAAATCACCCGCGCACCATCATTTATTGCCATCCGGCACAAATACATAGCCCACGCCCCAGACCGTCTGGATATAGCGCGGTTTGGACGGGTCAGGCTCGATCAGCCGGCGCAGGCGCGATATCTGCACGTCGATGGAGCGCTCCAGTGCGTCCCATTCGCGGCCGCGGGCCAGGTTCATCAGCTTGTCGCGGGTCAGCGGCTCGCGGGCATGCTGCACCAGCGCCTTGAGCACGGCGAACTCGCCGGTGGTGAGCATGTGCACCTCATCGCCCTTCTTCAGCTCACGGGTGGCCAGCGACAGTTCATACTCGCCGAAGCTCACGCTTTCATCTTCGCTGCCCGGCGCGCCGGGCACCAACGGGGCCTGCCGACGCAATACGGCTTTGATCCGCGCCAGCAATTCGCGCGGGTTGAAGGGTTTGGCCAGGTAATCGTCGGCGCCCAACTCCAGCCCCTGAATCCGGCTGGCCTCGTCGCCCTTGGCGGTGAGCATGATGATCGGCACCTGATTGTTCGCCGCTCGCAGGCGGCGGCAGGCGGACAAACCGTCCTCGCCCGGCAACATCAGGTCCAGCACCACCAGGTGGAACAGCTCGCGGGACAGCAGGCGGTCCATCTGCTCGACGTTCTCGACCGCACGTACGCGGTAGCCCTGTTCGTCGAAGAAACGCTCGAGCAGGCGGCGCAGACGGGCGTCGTCGTCGACCACCAGGATTTTTTCGCCTTCAAGCGCGGGGGCAGTGCTGTTCATAGGGGCTCCTTGACCGAAAGTCCGTGACGCTCAGCGTGCGCCGACGGTTTCCAACGCCGGCATTATGGCTCAGCCGCCAGCCCAGGCGTGCGGGCCATTGTTAGCAGATTTGTCGTCATTGGCCGCAAGAGATTCGCGCCTGGTTCACACAATGCCCATACGCGCTCCTCGCTTACAGCTTGCCGCTAATGGCTATAATGCGCGGCTCTATCGTCTGGCCGCGGTCTACCAGGCCGTTGAACAACTACCTACGATTTTCAACAGCCTGCTACGTGGTCGGTTTTTCGTTCCAGTGTGGATAGCGTCTTATGCTCAGCATCAACAACCGCATCGCCGAAGAACTGGGCGTGCGCCCGCAACAGGTCGCCGCCGCCGTAGCGCTGCTCGATGAAGGCTCCACCGTGCCGTTCATCGCCCGCTACCGTAAAGAAGTCACCGGCAGCCTGGATGACACCCAGTTGCGCACCCTGGAAGAGCGCCTGCGCTACCTGCGCGAACTGGACGATCGCCGCGCCAGCATCCTCGCCAGCATCGAGGAGCAAGGCAAGCTGACCCCCGAGCTGAGCCGCGAGATCAACCTGGCAGACACCAAGACCCGCCTCGAAGACCTCTACCTGCCGTACAAACAGAAGCGCCGCACCAAGGGCCAAATCGCCCTGGAAGCCGGCCTCGGCGAGCTGGCCGACGCCCTGTTCGGTGACCCGACCCTGGACCCGGAGGCCGAGGCCGCGCGTTTCGTCGACGCGGAAAAAGGTTTCGCCGATATCAAGGCCGTGCTCGAAGGCGCCAAATACATCCTGATGGAGCGCTTCGCCGAAGACGCCAGCCTGCTCAGCAACCTGCGCAGTTTCCTCAAGGACAACGCCACCCTCAGCGCCCGCCTGGTGCCGGGCAAGGAGCAGGAAGGGGCGAAGTTCCGCGACTACTTCGAGCACGACGAAATCTTCAAGAACGCCCCTTCGCACCGCGCCCTGGCGATCTTCCGCGGGCGCAACGAAGGCTTTCTCAGCGCCAGCCTGAAAGTCGGCGACGAAACCGCCGGTACCATGCACCCCTGCGAAGGCATGATCGCCGAGCGTTTCGGCATCGCCAACCAGAACCGCGCCGCCGATAAATGGCTCGGCGAAGTGGTGCGCTGGACCTGGAAGGTCAAGCTCTACACCCACCTGGAAACCGACCTGCTCGGCGAGCTGCGCGAAGGCGCCGAAGACGAGGCCATCTCGGTATTCGCGCGCAACATGCACGACCTGCTGTTGGCCGCCCCGGCCGGCCCGCGCGCCACCCTCGGCCTCGACCCGGGCCTGCGCACCGGCTGCAAAGTCGCGGTGGTGGACGCCACCGGCAAGCTGCTCGATACCGCCACCGTCTACCCGCACGTGCCGAAAAACCAGTGGGACCAGACCATCGCCGTGCTCGCCGCGCTGTGCGCCAAGCACTCGGTCGACCTGATCGCCATCGGCAACGGCACCGCCAGCCGCGAGACCGACAAATTGGCCGCCGAGCTGATCAAGAAATACCCCGCGCTGAAGATGACCAAGGTGATGGTCAGCGAAGCCGGCGCCTCGGTGTATTCGGCCTCGGAATTGGCGGCCAAGGAGTTCCCCGATCTCGACGTATCCCTGCGCGGCGCCGTTTCCATCGCCCGCCGCCTGCAGGACCCGCTGGCCGAGCTGGTGAAGATCGACCCGAAATCCATCGGCGTCGGCCAGTACCAGCACGACGTGTCCCAGCTCAAGCTGGCGCGCTCGCTCGATGCGGTGGTCGAGGATTGCGTGAACGCCGTCGGCGTCGACGTCAACACCGCATCCGCCGCGCTGCTCGCGCGCATTTCCGGGCTCAATGCGACCCTGGCGCAAAATATCGTCGCCCACCGCGATGCCCATGGCGCGTTCAAGACCCGCGACGCCCTGAAAAAGGTGCCGCGCCTGGGCGACAAGACCTTCGAGCAGGCCGCCGGCTTTTTGCGCGTGATGAATGGCGACAACCCGCTGGACGCCTCCGCCGTGCACCCGGAAACCTACCCGCTGGTGCAGCGTATCGCTGCCGACACCGGCCGCGACATCCGCTCGTTGATCGGCGATGCGAGCTTCCTCAAGCGCCTCGATCCGAAAAAATTCACCGACGAGACCTTCGGCCTGGTGACCATCGGCGACATTCTCGCCGAGTTGGAAAAACCAGGCCGCGACCCGCGCCCGGAGTTCAAGACCGCCGAATTCCAGGACGGTGTCGAGACGCTCAACGACCTCAAGCCGGGCATGATGCTCGAAGGCGTAGTGACCAACGTCACCAACTTCGGCGCCTTCGTCGATATCGGCGTGCACCAGGATGGTCTGGTGCATATCTCCGCGCTGTCGGAGAAATTCGTCAAAGACCCGCACGAGGCGGTCAAGACCGGCGACGTGGTCAAGGTCAAGGTGATGGAAGTGGACATCCCGCGCAGCCGTATCGCGCTGTCGATGCGCATGGGCGACACCCCCGGCGAGAAGATCGAAGGGGCACGTGGCGGGCAATCCCGTGGCGGCTCCCGGCCGCAGCAAAGCGCACCGCGCAACGAACCGAAACCGGCCGCCGCCAATGGCGCCATGGCCGCGCTGTTCGCCAACGCCAAGCAATTGAAGAAATAATCGGTAATAGAA
>CBIHLQ010000043.1:0-52151 GCA_966210885.1 uncultured Pseudomonas sp. | reverse complement strand
ACGGTAAGGTTAAGGGCGGCTTCACTGTCGACGTTAACGGCATCCGTGCGTTCCTCCCAGGTTCCTTGGTCGATGTCCGTCCGGTGCGTGATACCACTCACCTGGAAGGCAAAGAGCTCGAATTCAAAGTCATCAAGCTGGACCAGAAGCGCAACAACGTTGTCGTTTCCCGCCGCAGCGTGCTGGAAGCCGAGAACAGCGCCGAGCGCGAAGCTCTGCTGGAATCCCTGCAGGAAGGTCAGCAAGTCAAAGGTATCGTCAAGAACCTCACCGACTACGGCGCGTTCGTGGATCTGGGTGGCGTCGACGGCCTGCTGCACATCACCGACATGGCTTGGAAGCGCATCAAGCACCCGTCGGAAATCGTCAATGTCGGCGATGAAATCGACGTCAAGATCCTCAAGTACGATCGTGAGCGCAACCGCGTTTCCCTGGGCCTCAAGCAGCTGGGCGAAGACCCATGGGTTGCTATCAAGGCGCGCTACCCGGAAAGCACCCGCGTTACTGCACGCGTAACCAACCTGACCGACTACGGCTGCTTCGCAGAGCTGGAAGAAGGCGTGGAAGGTCTGGTGCATGTATCCGAAATGGATTGGACCAACAAGAACATCCACCCGTCCAAAGTCGTTAACGTCGGCGACGAAGTGGAAGTCATGGTTCTGGATATCGACGAAGAGCGTCGTCGTATCTCCCTGGGTATCAAGCAGTGCAAGACCAACCCGTGGGAAGACTTCTCCGGTCAGTTCAATAAGGGCGACAAGATCTCCGGCACCATCAAGTCGATCACCGATTTCGGTATCTTCATTGGTCTGGATGGCGGCATCGACGGCCTCGTTCACCTGTCCGACATCTCCTGGAACGAAGTAGGCGAAGAAGCTGTACGTCGCTTCAAGAAGGGCGACGAGCTGGAAACCGTTATCCTCTCCGTCGACCCGGAGCGTGAGCGCATTTCCCTCGGCATCAAGCAGCTGGAAGAAGATCCGTTCTCCGACTACGTTGCTGTTAACGACAAAGGCACCATCGTTCGCGGTACCGTCAAGGAAGTTGACGCCAAGGGCGCCATCATCACCCTGGCAGACGGCATCGAAGCTACTCTGAAAGCCTCCGAAATCAGCCGTGACCGCGTTGAAGATGCGCGCAACGTGCTGAAAGAAGGCGAAGAAGTCGAAGCCAAGATCATCAGCGTCGACCGTAAGAGCCGCGTAATCAGCTTGTCGGTCAAGTCGAAAGACGTTGAAGACGAAAAAGAAGCCATCAAAGAAATGCGCAAGCAGGAAGTAGAAACTGCTGGTCCGACCACCATCGGTGATCTGATCCGTGCGCAAATGGAAAACCAGAACTAAGTTCAGGCGATCCAGAAAAAGGGCGACTTCGGTCGCCCTTTTTTGTGTCTGCAGAAAAGTGAAGTCAGGCCTTGGTGTGGGGGCGTGTGTGGGCGCGCTTTAGCAGCGAGGCAATCTTGTGGTTAATGCGTTCTTGGAGAACTCGGCGGCACCTAGGTCGGCTACTAGTTTTCAAGGCTGTTCAAAACCGACTCAGCATGCTAAAACCCTTCTATCTAGTGATCTAGCCGCTTGAAAAAGAAGGGAAAAACCATGACCAAGTCGGAGTTGATCGAGCGCATCGTTACCCACCAGGGGCAGCTCTCATCCAAGGATGTCGAGCTGGCTATCAAGACAATGCTGGAGCAGATGTCCCAGGCATTGTCGACTGGCGATCGTATCGAGATCCGTGGTTTTGGCAGCTTCTCGCTGCACTATCGCGCGCCGCGTGTGGGGCGTAACCCAAAAACGGGCGATTCCGTTCGCCTCGATGGCAAGTTCGTGCCCCACTTCAAGCCGGGTAAGGAGTTGCGTGATCGGGTTAATGAGGAAGAGTAGGGCGGCAACAACTACTGCATAGTCCTTCACGTTGGCCAGTGGCTTGGCCTCACTGAGAGCTGTAGAGCTCTGTCATTATTGCTCGCTCAGTCGGCTCGATCAGTACATTGGGCTGATACGGCGCTATCGTCCCATGCAAACGCCTCCTTCCTAACTCGCCAGGCTTCTGGCTCTAGCCTGGCTCAAACAGCAATCCGAGCAAATTAATCACTAATTTGTGCTGCTATGTGCAAATTATCCTGAACGAGGGGGAACGTTTAAGGAAAAAAGCTGCCACACCAATGCATAAGGATGTGTGCTCTGTCGGCCATTCCATGTGCTGGGTGCATTGGGCCGAGCGTTGACGCTGAAGGATGAGCGATAGAACACCGTCCTGTGGAGCCCCTCCTGTATATGCAATATCAATCCCCGTGCCCGGTCTCCGACGATGAGATCGATCTGCTTGCGCTGATTCATTCCCTACTCCGGCAAAAGTACCTGATCCTGGCCGTTGCCGGTGTGGTCACTCTTGCGGCTGTCGCTTATGCCTTTCTGGCAACCCCCTATTACCAAGTGCAGAGCGTACTGCGTCCTGTGGATCAGGGGAGCCTGGATGAGTTGAATGGTACTGGCGTCTACCAACTGACCCCCGCGGAGGCGCTCACCCGCATAGGTGCCGGACTCTCTTCCTATGAAAACCGTCTTGCCTTTTTTCGTGACAATCAGGCGCTTTTCGCTGGCTTGGCGATGCCGGGTCGTTCGTTGGAGCAGGTTTTCGAAGAATTCAACCGATCAGCCTTCAGCATGCTACAGGTTGATCCGAAAAAGCCTGACAGGCTTAGTGAGTTTGTCGGTGTGTCGCTGACCTACCCCGCCGATGTGGATGGGGTTGCGGTGGTTAACGGCTTGGTCAATTTCGTGCTGGAAGCTGAACGGGAGCGAATAGCGTCAGACCTTAAAGTATTGATTGCCAACCGCTTGTTCGGCATCGAACAAAAAATCGCAGCGGCCCGTGCCCGCTATGAAGCAAGCAAGCAGGCACAAATAGCTACTCTATTGGAGCAGAATGCCCTGGAGCGGGCCCAGTTGCAGGATGAGTTGCGCGCCTTGCGCGACGAGCTGAAAACACGGCGTGAGCACCGTATTAAAAGCCTTGAAGAAGCCATTCAAATCGCCAAAACCCTAGGCATCGAGACGCCCACCACACCTTCGGCCATGGCGGGCGCTCAGCGGCAGGGACAGGTGGTGCTTACCGAAGTCAACAGTCAAGAAATCCCGCTTTATTTCATGGGGGTGGATGCATTGGAGGCGGAGCGGCAAACGCTGAATACGCGGCGCTCTGATGATTTCAGTGAGCCGCGGGTCGCCGAGATCGAAAAGGAACTGACTCTGCTCAATCGCAACCGCCAGGTGGAGATACTCGAGGCGCGGCAGAATGAAGATCTATATCTCAAGGACCTGGCACAGTGGCGCCAGGAAGCGGCTCAGCTAAAAGGGATCAAGTTCGATACCGATGCTCTGCAGTTGGTCCGGCTTGACCAGCAAGCGCTCGAACCGCTCACGACGGTTAAGCCGAAACGAGCTCTAATTATTGTGTTGGGTATGGCTCTGGGGCTGATGGCCGGTATTTTCATGGCCTTGTTGCGCAATCTGGTCCGACCTGAAAAGGGGCATGTTCCTTATGATCAGCATCCCGTGAGGGCCAGAGAAATGATGCGCGAGGAGCGCTTGAGATCCTTTTCTTTCGAAGAGGAAGCGCGAAATGGGAGCTAAGAGGGCGGATGTCTAAACTGGGTTTTGGAGTGAGTGGATTTCGCTGAGGTGTTTTCTGTCAATACCTGCTTTTGGTCAAAGAGTGACGAGTATCACAGGGTTTCCGTCTATCAGCCCATGGATGCAAAGTATTATCAAGACTTGTAATGTCGACAGCCGCTGGCACAATGCGGCGCAATAATTGCTAACGGGATGTTATCCATTCATGCCATTTGTTCCTGGCGGCGGATGAATAATTAGACCCAGCCAATCAGTTCATTGGCGCGTTAGTGGGCTTTTTTCCGAAGACGGATCTTGATCGTGAATGCAGTTTCTTCCGCGATGCAGCAAACCACCACTGATGAAATCGACCTGGTTGCGCTTTTTCATACGCTCTGGGTGCAGAAGCTAGTGATCGTACTGGTCACGCTGCTGGTTGGCATGCTAGCGCTGACGTATGCCTTTCTAGCAACCCCTGAATATCAAGTGCAGAGCGTTGTGCGGCCTGCGGCGATCAAAGATCTCGATGCGCTGAACCGCACCGGCGTTTATGAGCTTACGCCCGAGCAAGCTATGCAGCGTGTGGGTGCCAGCCTGGACTCCTATGACAGCCGATTGGAGTTTTTCCGCGCCAATCAAGGGCTGTTCGAGGCGCTACGCCAGCCCAACCGTAGTCTTGAGCAAACCTTTGAAAGCTTCAATAAAGAAGCCTTCAAGATGCTTCAGCCGGACTCGAAAAAAACCGACAACCTCAGTGCCTATGTAGGCATTCAATTGGTCTACCCGCAGGATGTCGATGGTGTCGCTCTGGTCAATGGTCTGGTCGACTATGTACTTCAGCGCGAGCGTGAGCGCATTGCCGATGATTTGGCGGTTGTGATTCAGAATCGTCTGAATCAACTCGATTTGAAAATGGCCGCTGCTCGCGCGAGCTATGAAGCCAGCAAAGAGGCCAAGATTGCCGAGTTGCTGGAAGCAGACAACCTCAAGCGAGCCGAGCTGCAAGACGAGCTCAAGGCCTTGCGCCAACAGCTCAAGACGCGCCGGGATAACCGTATCGCTCAGCTGGATGAGGCGGCACGCATTGCCAAGGCCCTGGGTATCCTCAAGCCCACCACGCCATCCTCTTTGGGTGAAGTGGAGCGTATGACTCAAGGCAGCGTGATTCGTACCGAAGTCAATAATCAGCAAATCCCTTTGTACTTTATGGGCAGCGAAACGCTGGAAGCTGAGCGTGATACGTTGCGGCAGCGTCGTTCGGACGATTTTACCGAGCCGCGTATTGCGCAGATCGCCAAAGAGCTGCAGCTACTGGCGAACAATCGGCAGGTAGAGGTGCTGAACAAGCGTGAGAATGAAGATCTTTTTCTCAAGGACTTGGCTACCTGGCGGGAGGAGGCTGCACGCCTGCGTAGCCTGCAAGTCGATGTCTCCAGTCTCAAACTGGTCGATATCGATCAAGTAGCTTTGGAGCCCTTGCGCCCCATCAATCCCCAAAAAGCGCTGATTCTGGCATTGGGTTTGGTACTTGGCGGCATGCTGGGGATATTTATTGCCCTGGTACGCAGCATGTTGGGTAAAAAAACCTCGCAAAAACAAACCGCTCAATTGAGCTTGGCGTCTTGATGGGGTTTCTGTAGGCGTTTCTCAAGCTAGACGGCCGAGCACTTACCAGCCATAAACTAGGGGTGCACGCCGGCATTATTTCATCGGCCGGTCATCGTTAACGGACTGACACGGATTACTTGCATGGACTACCCCGACATCCTCCACCACGGCGCCAAAGACGGCGTGACCGGTTCCTGTCACCAATTGCTGATGGATGCTCAACACAGCCTGCTGATCGATTGCGGTCTGTTTCAAGGCGCGGAAACATCGGGCGAGGGCAAATCCGCTGCCGATCGTCTGGCCATCGAATTCTCCCTGGATACGATCAAGGCCCTGGTTGCCACCCATGTGCACATCGACCACGTCGGGCGCATTCCCTATCTGCTGGCTGCAGGGTTCAAGGGGCCAATACTGTGCAGTGAGCCCTCGGCAAAGTTACTGCCCATAGTGTTCGAGGATGCCTTCAAGCTTGGCTTCAGCCGCGATCAAAAGCAGGTGGAGCGCTATATCAAGCTAATCGAGCAGCGCATCATCGCGCTGCCGTACAAAACCTGGTTCATCTTGCATGAAACCGAACAACTGATTTGCCGTGTTCGTTTGCAGCGTGCCGGACATATTCTCGGCTCCGCCTATGTGGAAATCGATCTGCACTACCCCGAAACCGGCAAGAAGAAGCGTATCGTCTTCTCCGGCGATCTCGGCGCGCCCCATGCCTCTCTGCTGCCAGCGCCAAAACCGCCACAGCGTGCCGACATCTTGGTGATCGAAAGCACCTATGGCGACCGTCTGCACGAAAGCCGCAAAACCCGCCGCCAGCGCCTGGAGCGCATCGTCGAACAAGCCCTGGCCGATAACGGCACCGTACTGATCCCCGCCTTCAGCATCGGCCGCACCCAGGAATTGCTCTACGAACTGGAAGACATCATCCACCGCAAAAAACTTAATGCCGTTAGCAAGCAGCAGGGGAGCAAAACCGCTTTTAGTCCCCCTCTCCCTCCGGGAGAGGGGCTAGGGGCGCCCGGCGTAGGGGTGAGGGTCGGGGTTGATAACGGACGCAAGGGCAGCCTACAAAACCCGACCAGCGTAGCCACCAACTGGCCAACATTACCCATCATCCTCGATTCCCCCCTGGCCAGCCGCTTCACCCAGGTCTACCGCGATCTAAAGCCCTTCTGGGATAACGAAGCGCTACAGCGGGTAAAGCGCGGGCGTAACCCCCTGAGCTTCGAACAACTGCTAACCGTCGACAGCCGCCAGGCGCACCTGGCCATGGTGCGTCACCTGGCCGCTACCGCTCGTCCGGCCATCGTTATTGCCGGGAGTGGCATGTGCAGCAGCGGTAGAATCGTCAATTACCTGAAAGCCATGCTGCATGACCCAAGGCATGACGTTCTGTTCGTCGGCTACCAGGCCCAGAGTACAGCAGGGAGCGCGATCCAGATGTATGGTCCGCGTGGGGGTTATGTGGAGCTGGATGGGGAACGTTATAAAATTGGCGCCAAAATCAATATAATCGGCGGCTATTCGGCCCATGCCGATCAAAAAAGGCTTGCTGGGATTCGTGACAGGTATGCGCGGCTGGCCAAGCCAGGTGCGAATCGTCCATGGCGAGACCAGTGCCAAACGGGGGCTCGCCGAACGTATCGAGGCGTCTTACCGGCTTGCAAAGCGTGATGTTGAAATAGTCACTCCAGGTAGCGTGGGTAGATAAGGGCTATGCCCGGTAACTGTTGCAACGATGTCTCGTAGGAGGCGTGACCCCGCGGCGAATGCAGCCCGAAGGGCTGCCCGCTCGTCGTTTGGCGGATACTGCTGAGTCACAGGACGCCGCCCGGAACGCTAGGGCCGTTGGGCGGTTTGTATGGGGGATACATACACTGGCGGCGCATAGGCTGGATAAACAGGTTTGATGGGGGAACTGTTGGGGGAATAGGGCAGGATATGCCGTAAGGGCAGGGGCGCTTGATGGTCATGCCTTCTTCCGGAGCGTCTCATTCGGGCCGCAGACTGCTGCTAGTGCAGCCATAGTGATAAAAATGCCTTCTACTCGAAGTGAGCAGTAGGTGGAGTATCTCATGCAGCTGGCGCTACTAAGTGCGCTGTGAATTGGAGTTAGCTGTCGGTATGGCGAGCGCTGTATCGATAGGGTAGTTATCTCATGAATGTAAGCATGGCGAGTACCTTCGGCACCCCGGAGCAGGCACCCGTTTGGTACTTGGTGCACTGCAAGCCGCGGCAGGATGAGCGAGCGGAAGAAAACCTGCTACGCCAAGGTTATGGCTGCTATCGCCCTCAATACAGCCGCGAGCGGATCGTACGCGGCCGTAGGCAAACCGTCGTTGAATCGCTATTCCCCGGCTATCTCTTCATCCAACTGGCAGCCGATGCCAGTTGGGCGCCGCTGCGCTCGACCCGTGGCGTCAATCGCGTTGTGAGCTTTGGCAGCATGCCGCTGCCGCTCGATAACGGCCTGATCGCACATCTGCAACAACGTACCGCAATAACCGTCAAGCCGGTTCTTGAGACCGGGGACTGCGTGCGTATTACCGCAGGCGGTTTTGCCGAATTGGATGCCATCTTTATGGCCATGGATGGCGAGCAGCGCGTGATACTGCTGCTCGATATGCTTAACCGTCAGCAGCAAATCAGCGTGCCGTTGGTGAGCATCGTCAAGAATTGAACACGCCTCGGCATGGCCGAGATCAAGGCTGCACCCTGGCAACGCCAGTAAATTTGATGATTGTGACGTTCTCAGGAAACCAACGATAAATCCTGGGGCGGTAGCGTGTCTTGTCTTAAACACTCACGCGAGCCAGGTAATTATCAACTCTTGCGAGAAGCTACGATTCAACTCTTATGGAGTTTTCATGAGTTGCATGACCCATATGGATGGAATAGGCGTGGCCAATATGCAAGCGAGATTGTATGAGAGTGTTATTTGCAAATAACACGATTTCTGGGCTACAAGAAATAAGGTTTTTTAGAGTATCCCTAAATACGGAAGTTTATCTCGGTGATCTAATGTTAAACTGTTGGGTAGATAAGTAGAATTTTCCAATTTATGATCGAATTTAAATAAGTGTAAGTAGATTTTTATATGAGCGAAAATATATTGATAATTATTCCCGCACGTGGAGGCTCAAAGGGAATTCCCCGAAAGAACCTGCGTGCTCTGGCTGGGAAACCTCTGATCTATTACAGCATTCAGACGGCACTCGACTGTAAGTATATGCCGGACGTCTATGTATCGACCGACGATACCGAGATCGCAACCATCTCGGAGAAGCTCGGGGCCAGGATTATCCAGCGTGACCCTGGCAAAGCCCAGGATCACACCACGCTTGATCCGGTTATTTATGACGGCTACCAGCAGGCGATGACCAAGGAAGGCAAACCCTACGACCTGATCGTGACTCTACAGCCCACTTCGCCCCTGCTGAAAAGCGCCTCGCTGGATGCCGCGCTGGACAAAATGATCAGCGAAGAAACTATCGATACGATCATCTCGGCCAAGGATGATACTCATCTGACCTGGAAAAGGGATGGCGAGCGTTTTATCCCCAATTACCAGAAGCGGGTAAATCGCCAATATCTCGAGCCAGTTTTCAAGGAGACCGGAGGCTTTCTGATTACCCGTGCGCGGATCATTGCGGAGAACAACCGCATTGGTGCAAATGTCGAGTTGTACCTGCTGCGTGGGGGCGAGGACATCGATATCGACACCTACGAAGACTGGAGCCTTTGCGAGTTTTATCTGAAGCGCAAGAAAATTCTCTTTGTCGTTTCCGGCTATGCGGAAATCGGCCTTGGGCACGTCTACAACACTCTGTTGATTGCCAATGACATCCTCAATCACCAGGTCGAGTTCCTGGTCGATGACAAGAGCCAGCTGGCTTTCGACAAAATCGCTTCGAAGAACTACAGCGTCCATCTGCAAAGCCAAGCCGATATCCTCGATGACATTCGTAGGATCAACCCAGATGTCGTTATCAATGACCGGCTGGACAGCTCGCTTGGGTATGTCAAAGCCCTCTGTGAAGCCGGCTATAAGGTCATCAACTTCGAAGACCTGGGGCCCGGTGCCCAGTTGGCCGATTTGGTAGTCAATGCCATCTATCCCGAAAAACAGGTATTGCCTAGGCACTACTTCGGGCATGAGTACTTCATTTTGCGTGATGAGTTCGTGCTGACATCTGCCAAGCCCGTATCTGCACATGTCAGCCGGGTATTGCTGACATTCGGCGGTGTCGATCCCAATAATTACACCTGCAAGGTCATCGACGCTATTCATGCCTATTGCGCGGCAAACAGCATTGAAATTGTAGTAGTCGCCGGGTTTGGCTATTGCCGTTACGAAACGCTTGAGCCTTATCCGCAAGTCAAGATCTATCGCAACAGCATGACCATTGCCGAGCACATGAACAGCGCCGATATCGTGTTCACCTCGGCTGGCCGCACCACCTACGAAGTGGCCTCGCTCCAAGTTCCCGCTATCGTGCTGGCACAGAACGAGCGAGAGTTGACTCACTTCTTCGCTTCAGCCGAATACGGCTTTCTCAATCTTGGATTGGGGACGGTCTTGTCGGCAGAGGAAATTCTTAACGCATTCGCGGGGCTGGTGGAAAATCACGCCGCGCGCGAGTACATGAGCGGCCTGATGGCCAAGGCCGACCTGGCCAGCGGGCGCAAGCGCGCCCTGAAACTGATCAACGACATTGTGGAGCAGGCATGAGCATTCTTGAGCTGTTTAATTCGATCAACCCCCATGAGGCAAAACTCTATCGTCCTTATGTGATCGCCGAGGCCGGTGTTAATCACGAAGGCTCCATGGACATTGCCAAACGCCTGGTGGACGAGGCCAAAGAAGGCGGCGCAGACGCCATCAAGTTTCAGACCTACAAGGCCGACACCCTGGCTTCGCGCCATTCACCAGCCTATTGGGACACCAGTAAAGAGCCGACTCTGTCGCAGCACGAGCTGTTTTCCAAGCATGACAAGTTCTGGAAAACCGAAATGGTCGCGCTTAAAGAATACTGCGACAAAGTCGGCATCGAGTTCATGAGCACGCCTTTCGATATCGAGTCGGCGACCTTCCTCAATGACCTTATGAACGTCTACAAGATCTCCTCCTCGGATATCACCAACAAGCCGTTCATCCAGTTCATGTGCGGCTTCAACAAACCGATCATCCTGTCTACCGGTGCCAGCCACCTATGGGAAATCCAGGAAGCTGTCGGCTGGATCGAGCCGTTCGGTAACCCACTGGCCCTGCTGCATTGCGTACTGAACTACCCGACCGCAGACGAGAACGCCAACCTCGGTATGCTGCTGGGTCTCAAGCGCGCCTTCCCGGACAAGCTTATCGGCTATTCGGACCATACCCTACCGAACGATATGAAAGTCTGTGAAATGGCCACCCTGTTGGGCAGCGTGATCATCGAGAAGCACTTCTCCCACGACAAGACCTTGCCGGGCAACGACCACTACCACGCCATGGACAAGGAGGACTTGAAAGTCTTCCGCAAGAACCTGGAGCGCACCTTCTCCGTACTCGGCAGTTTCAAGATCGAGGCTCTGGCTGAAGAAGAACCCGCGCGTCGTAATGCCCGTAGAAGCCTGGTGGCGACCAGGGATATTGCCGCCGGCAAGATAATCGAAGTAGCCGATCTGACGTTCAAGCGTCCGGCGCATGGCATCAGCCCGCGTTCAATTGATGAGTTAGTCGGGAAAACAGCAGTGCAAGCAATTATGGAAGATACCGTACTGCAATGGAAAATGTTTGATTGAAAAGCACTAGGCAGTTTGTGGTTTGGGCTTGGATATATACTCCTTAGGTAGATGATTTTAATACTATGATTTGTATTCTAACTGGCGCAAAGAAGAATGTTGGTGACTATCTAATTGGTTCTAGAGCTAAGAAATTGCTCAGGGAGTTTGTCGATACAGATATTCTTGAATTGGATCGTTTTAAGTCTCATGAGGATAAATTAAAGCTGTTGAACGGGGCCCGTGCAGTAATCTTGTGTGGTGGGCCGGCCTATGCGGAGGATATTTATCCCAGAATATATCCGCTTGTTTCGAATCTTGATGACCTTAAAGTGCCAATCATTCCGTTCGGATTGGGTTGGTCAGGTCAACCTTTTGGACATCCGGAACAGTTTAAATTCAAACCGGCGGCCAAGGAGTTTTTAGATCGTATTCACGGAAGTATTAAAAATTCAAGCTGTCGGGATGACGTAACCCACTCAGTTTTGAAACAGCAAGGTTATTCAAATATATTGATGACCGGTTGCCCGGTTTGGTACGACCTTGAGAGTATAGGAAAGGAGTTGGAGGCGAGCAAGTTTGATAAAATCGTATATACCACACCAGCAGCTCCGGGACTGATAAAGCAAAATAGTATGTTAATGAGGGAGTTAAAAAAACAATTTCCGAAGTCAAAAATAATCTGCTCTTTTCATAGGGGTATTTACCCTGATCAATATACAAGCCTCAGATACGGAGCTGCATATAGTTTTATGGCCTTAGAGGCAAAATTATATGGGTTTGAAGTGGTTGATACAGCGTATGGTCTTGAAAAAATAAATTTTTATAAAGAATGTGATTTTCATGTTGGCTATAGAGTACATGCACATCTAGATTTCCTGAGCAGACGTAAACCAAGCATTCTAATAAATGAAGATGGTAGAGGTCTTGGGATGGTTAGAAGTTTAGGGCTTCCTGAACTTAATTTTGACGATAAGTGTTTAACGGAGAAATTTGAGGATTTGCTAGCTAGATACAGATCGGGAGAGCACTCAGATCTTGAGCATGCAGTTGATGTAATTGAAAATAAATACGACACAATGAAAGAGTTTTTGGGGTCGTTATGATTAAGCGTGTCTATCGTTTTTGGCGGGATTTTTATGTTAAAAGATTCAAACATGGTGTAAGGGTATCACGTAAAGCTAGTGTTATTGGGTCGAAATTAGCTCCATTTTCTCATGTTGGTGACTATTGCTTTATCTATGAAAGTACACTTGGTGCATACTCAACAGTAGGCAGGAATTCTGTGTTGAGAAATGCTGTTTTGGGAAAGTTTTGCTCAATTTCTTGGAGTGCAACTATAGGGGCAACCCCTCATGACTACAATCTTATTTCAACCCATGCTTTCCATTATATAAGCTCATTTGGATTTGTTTGTAAGGATAGGCGAAGTAATATAGAGACTTTCCTAGGGCATGATGTTTGGGTGGGTGCGAACGCTGTTATCATGCCAGGTGTAAAAGTTGGAAGTGGCGCTGTAGTCGGGGCGGGTGCGATAGTTACTAGGAACGTTCCACCATATGCAATAGTTGTAGGCTGTCCGGCCAGGATTGTTCGGTATAGGTTCGATTCGGATATTATTGAAAGTTTGATGGAGATTGAATGGTGGGATTGGGATGTAAAGAAAATTCAGGAAAATCTGGAGATATTTAAGAGTCCTGCAGGTGCCCTGGACCTTTATCAAATCAAGGGCTCTTCAATTGTTTAAAAATTCATTGATTTACCTGTTAAGTGGAGTAGCAGGTAAGGCTGTACCTTTCTTGCTGCTTCCAGTGCTTACACGCTATCTCACGCCCTCTGAGTTCGGACTGGTGGCAATTTTCCAATTGGGAATACAGTTAAGCCAAGCTGTTTCAGGGTTGTCATTAAATGTGAATATTCCGCGTTATTTTTTTTCGCGTAACAAAGAAGAGATTGCTACTTTAATATTTGATATATATTTGATCTTGCTTTCAAGTTGTTTTTTGTTGCTTGCAATTTTATTTGTTTCGGTTTTGTTTTTCGACAATTTTTTCGGGCTACCAAGTCGTTGGGTTCTAGCGCTACCTTTTCTTGCTTTTATGAGCATGTCGAATCTCCTTAATCAGACGCTGCTCAGAACAATGGAGCGACCTATATCATTTATGAAGTATGAGATAGGTCTTGCAGCTGCCAATTTTATTCTAATTGTTCTTTTTGTTGTGTTTTTAACACTTTCTTGGGAAGGTCAAAATATCGCTGTTTCGATTTCATTGATCATTTTCGGAATTTTAGCGTTAAGAAATATAGTGAAGGAGGGATATGTTAGAGTAAATTTTAATTTTCTTTGGGTAAGGAAAATTCTTTCTGTATCTCTTCCTCTTGTGCCTCATGCGATTGCAGGGGTTGTTATTTCTGTTAGTGACCGTTTTTTTCTAGAAAGAATGGTTGGGATTGACGCCGTTGGTGTGTATTCAGTCGGCTATTACTTTGGTATGGTTATAATGTTGTTTTCAGACGCTTTTGTTAAGGCATGGAATCCATGGTTTTTTAAAAAAATGGCGGATCCGGATCCCGCAGGGAAGAAGTTGATTGTTAAATACACCTATGCCTATATTGTTGCCTTATCGATAGGTGCCATATTTTATTCCAAAGTAGCGGTTTTTATTCTCCCTCTTGTAGTGGCTGAGGCTTACCTGGGGGCGGTTGAATACATTCCTTGGATTTGTCTTGGGTATGTTTTGTTTGGCGTGTATCAAATATTTTTCCCTTACTTTATTTATTCAGGGAAAACCATTCGGATTGCTATTGCTACTGTGATTGCTGCGATGGTTAACCTGGTAGCCAATTATTTTTTAATTAAAGAGTACGGCCCAGTGGGTGCTGCGTACGCAACAATCCTGGCATTTGCAGTTAGTTCATTAATCGTTGTCTGCATGGCCTGCGGACAGGTAAAGATGCCCTGGTTGTCGACGGATAGGGTGTAATTATGCTTATTTTAGTTTTGTTACTTGAGTTGGCGTTGGTTACATACCTTGTAAGGCGTTATGTTGGGCTAACTAATATTCTTAATCCAATTGTGCCTTTGTACTATTATCACACAGTATTTTTTTTTCTGGCTCTGCTATATGTGGAACGATACAATCACATTGTCATCTCTAATGAGATTGTTTATTTAGTTATGTATGGGTATTTGGCTTTTTTTGGTACAGCAGTGCTGTTGCATGTGCTCTTTAGGCTGAAAAACGGCCGTATTCTTGCAGGGAAGTTTGAAAATGATTTTTCAACAAGTGGCTCCTATTGGGTTGCTGCTTTTTTATTGCAAACTGCTGTGCTGGTTATGATTTTTGTATTCTATATGCAGAAGGGGGTTTTGGTACTTGCTGATGATGCGGAAAATTATAGAGTTGAGGCAAGGAAAGGGCTTGGTTTTTTAGTTGTGATATTTAGGTGGGTGAGTGAGATTTTCACTGTCGTAGGTGCATTATTTATATTTACTGCGAGAAGAGTTAGGGTGGGGGATAGATTGCTGTTTTGGTTTTACTATCTGCTTTCCATACTGTTTATGTTTGGTTTGGGTAGTAGAGCGTTTGTACTAGATATGGTTGTCATTGTTGTGGCCATATATTACTGGTCTAAGCGTCGCAATTTGGACGTAAAGATGTTGTCTCTCGGGGCAGTTTTTTTTGTTTTTTTGGGCTTGGTCGGGGCATTAAGACAAGGGTTTGAGTTGAGTGGTCTTATCGTTTTCGAAAAAGCATTGTGGCGTCCATTTGTAAATTTTCAAAATTTTCAATGGATAGCTAACGATTTTAATTATACAAATTATTTAAATGGAGCCAGTTTTGGTATCGAGCTGAGTACCTTGCTGCCTGGATATCAGCCAAATTTTGGCACTTGGTATAAAGAAGAGTTTGGGTATAATTTTTCGGGTGGCAGTATTACTATTACTTACTTGGGGGAGGCGTACGCGAATTTTGGACTTGTAGGGGCTTTGTTCTTCCCTGTATTTCTTGGTGTTATTATTCCACTTTTAGCGTTTCTACTGCAAAGACGCGTATCTTTTTTTTGGGTTTTTATGTCGATAATGGTGAGTTTGTCTCTCAAGGGAATCATAAATGTTGGGCTTGGTGCGACGTTCGTTGGAACAGTTTTGCCTGTGTTTTTTTGTGTTATGTGCTACTTTTTTATTAGAGTTGTATTATTGGTTTTTGCAAAAAAAGAAAATCGAAATTCTACCGCTTTCTAAAGATTGAAATCTTGGTTGTTAGTCGTGTTTGATGTTTATATTATGTATGGACTGTTTTAGTTCCCTTGAGTGTGGTTTATTGAGTGATGAGGTAGGTGGATGTCTGGTGCGAAGAAAGTAGAGTCGTTTGAAAGGGTGTGTTATGACCATTCGCACCAATGGTTTTTGAAAGATGATGTAGATTGCTCCAAGCTTGAGGGGGTTTCAGTAGGGAAAATTTTTCAATTATGGACTTTTGAAAAATTTTTTGAGGCATCGCAAGTTAATGCCGATCGTCTTGATGTACGTTCACTCTTGAAGCGGTTAAGTTTGGAGTGGACGGTTAGATCTCTGGCAAGTATTTTTAGTAGAAATAGTGATGCTGAAAAAACGGAATATCTTTTGGTGTATGATGTTAATAATGACCCCATGATTAACGCTTTAAATGCTATCGGTGAAGAGTTGAGGGGGCGAGGGGTGTCCATTTCGGCAGTTACTGTTGATAGAAATATATCACGTAAGTGCAGTATTCCTCGGCAGGTGTCTTGGTTCAGCTTTTTTTCGTTAACTAATTTTTTCGTAGGCATTGAGCGCTATATTAAGTTTTATTTTGGGCAAGTGACTAATCTTAAATCTTGCGCTTTTTCACTCCAACAGCAATTTGGTAAGAAGAAGGCAAGTTCTGTAAGGCGCTATATGACCTTCCAGTCCCTCCAGCTTTCATTTGAAATTCAGGCAATACGATCTTTGCTTATGGCAAAAAAGCCTAAGGTTGTAATCCTGGCTTCTGATGCACATAGAGTGTCTAGGACATTTGTTTTTCTATGTAAACTACTTCGGGTTAAAACAGTAGTCTATCAGCATGGTGCCACGATATGGGAGTATGGTTATGTTCCTGTATTTGCTGATCGAATGCTGGTATGGGGTAATGCGTCGCGAAGGTGGTTTCAGCAACGCGGCGTAAGTGTCGATAAATTGGTTGAGGTGGGGAATTTGCAAGCGGATATGCGGCCTATTCCTATGCTAACACCCACTGTTTTTCAGCGTAATAAGAAGATTTTTTTCTTTCCTAATCCAATTGATCGCGATATTACGCGCGATGTTTTAGATGTTTTCATCGAATTATGCTCTCGATTCAGTATGGAGGGTGTTGTTAAGTTGCATCCATCTGAGAGGAATATTGACTTTTTTGAATCTCATATCTCATCTGCTCGTAATAATGTTTCTGTTATCCAGGTTTCTATGGCGGAGGCCGGTGTTTTACCGGGGGATATAGCTGTGGTTGTGAACTCTACTGCAGGTATCGATTGCTGTATTTATGGTGCATATATTTTTAATATAGAAATTAGCTCTATGCCTAATCCAGTGGATTATGAGCGTGGTGGTGTTGGTGTGCGGGCTAGTCTAGATAGTTATATGGATAAATTCGATCATCTCCTTGAGTTACCAGTCGAAGATTATATTTGTGCGAGAGATGCATTTCTTCGTGATTACTTTGGGCCTTTGGATGGAATGGCGCTTGAGCGTATTGTTGGTGAGATACTAAGTTAATGGTTATTTTTATTTTTTTTCGAGCAAATTTATGGATATGAGAAGAATATATATTCTGGGTACACGAGGTGTTCCCGCGAAGCATGGCGGTTTTGAAACATTTGCCGAAAAGCTGTCTCTGTATCTGGTTACAAAAGGTTGGGTCGTCACCGTTTATTGCCAGGAAGACTCGGGCAGCGAAACCTTCGAGAGTGAATGGTGTGGTGTTCGGCGGGTGCATATACCTGTAAGCCGTGGCGGCGCAGCGGGTACCGTTATCTTTGATTGGAAAGCCACCTGTCATGCTCTTTCCCAGCAGGGATTATTTCTCACGCTCGGCTATAACACGGCAGTCTTCAACCTGATGCAGCGTGCCAAGGGACAAACCAACGTCATCAATATGGATGGTATCGAGTGGCGTCGAGACAAGTGGGGTGTGATCGCCAAGGCCTGGTTCTGGCTCAATGAACGCATGGGGTGCTGGGTGGGTAATCACCTGGTTGCAGACCATCCGCAGATCAAGAACCATCTGGCGACGCGAGTACGGGGCAATAAGATCACCATGATTCCCTATGGCGGCGATGAGGTACTTGATGCTGACGAGGGTGCTTTGGCTGCCTATGGGCTTAAGCCTGGGCATTTTTCGGTGATTATTGCGCGCCCGGAGCCCGAGAACTCTTTTCTGGAAATGGTGCGCGCCTTCAGCAAGACCCCTCGTGATCATCAGTTGATTGTGCTGGGTAACTTTCAGCCTGAGCAAAATGCCTTCCATCGACAAGTTATGGACGCTGCCAGCGCGGAGGTTATTTTCCCAGGGGCTATTTACGACGTACGGGTGGTTCAGGCGCTGCGATTCTTCAGCCGTTTCTATTTGCACGGCCATCGTGTTGGCGGTACCAATCCTTCCCTGGTGGAGGCATTGGGGGCAGGCTGTGCGGTGATTGCGCATGACAACCACTTCAATCGCTGGGTTGTTGGTGACGAGGCTGCTTATTTTCAGGATGAAGCTTCCTGCTCGGCTTTATTTGATCGGTTGCTGACGGATGACGCTGCCGTCAGAAAAATGAAGGTAGGTAGTACTGCGCGTTTTCGCGAGCGTTTCACCTGGCCGCAGATTTTGAATGAATATGAACAGCTGTTGATCAGTTGGTATCCCTCGAAGTAACCAAGAGCACTGAATGAATTCTTGTATCCTTGTGACCGGTGGAGCCGGCTATATAGGTTCGCACACTACTCTGGCCCTGCTTGAGGCTGGATATGATGTGGTGGCGCTGGACAACCTGTGTAATAGCTCGTTGGAACCGTTGCGCCGGGTTGAACGGATTTGTGGAGTAGCGCCACTGTTTATCCAAGGTGATATCCGTGACAGTGCTCTGTTGGACAGAATTTTTATCGATAATAGGATCGATGCAGTACTGCATTTTGCCGGGCTTAAGTCGGTAGGTGAAAGCACACACAATCCCCTTGATTATTATGCAAATAATGTTGGGGGAAGCATCACGCTATGCCAGGCTATGGCGCGCCGGCGTATTCCGCTTGGTGTTCAGTTCTTCTGCCACCGTATATGGTGAGCAAACCCAGATGCCTATCCTCGAGGATTTTGTTACCGGTATCCCGACCAATCCTTACGGTCGTTCAAAACTGATTGTTGAAGAAGTACTAAGCGACCTGGCACGGTCTGATGCTCGCTGGTCTGTTGCCCTGCTGCGCTATTTCAATCCGGTTGGTGCCCATCGGAGTGGGTTGATCGGTGAGGCCCCTAGCGGTATCCCTAACAATCTGCTGCCCTACTTCGGCCTAGTAGCTACCGGAAAGCTCAAAGAGTTGTCGGTTTTTGGCAATGACTATGAGGCCCGTGATGGTACGGGGGGGGCGTGATTATATCCACGTGGTTGACTTGGCCAACGGCCACTTGAAAGCGCTAGAACGGATTAACCAGAAGACAGGGATTGATGTCTGGAGTCTCGGGACCGGTATAGGGTATAGGGTATAGGGTATAGGGTATAGGGTATAGGGTACTTGAGATGATCCAGGCTTTTGAACTAGCTAGTGGCCGGACAGTGCCGTATCGAGTTGTTAACCGTAGACAAGGTGATATAGCCGAGTGCAGGGCAGACGCGACTAAGGCCGAGCGTGAGCTTGGCTGGAAAGCGGAGCGTGGTTTGGAGTCAATGATGACTGACACTTGGCGCTGGCTATCGAGCAATCCTCAGGGATTTTGAATTTTATCCATTCGCTTCATTAAATATTTATAAGAAGTTCTTATGACTTTTCGTGTTCTGGTAACCGGCGGCGCCGGTTTCATCGGCTCTGCTGTGGTTCGCCACCTGATTGAAAATACCGCTAGCGAGGTCGCCAACCTCGACAAACTCACCTATGCCGGCAACCTGGAGTCGCTGGCTTCGGTCGCCGATTCGCCTCGCTACCATTTCTATCAAGTGGATATCTGCGATGGTGCTGCACTGGATGCGGTGTTGGCCAAGTTCAAGCCGACCGCGGTAATGCACTTGGCGGCCGAATCCCATGTGGACCGTTCCATCGATGGCCCGGCGGATTTTATCCAGACCAATATCGTCGGCACCTATAGCTTGCTGGAAGCGACCCGCCGTTATTGGCGCGGGCTGCCGGAAGGGGAGAGGGTGGCTTTCCGCTTTCACCACATCTCCACCGATGAGGTGTATGGCGACCTGGATGGTACTGACGATCGGTTCACCGAAACCACGCCCTATGCGCCCAGTTCGCCTTATTCGGCTTCCAAGGCCAGTTCGGATCATCTGGTGCACGCCTGGCATCGTACCTATGGCTTGCCGGTGTTGATCACCAATTGCTCGAACAACTATGGGCCGTTCCATTTCCCGGAAAAGTTGATCCCACATGTGATCCTCAATGCGTTGGCGGGCAAGCCGCTGCCGGTGTATGGGGATGGCTCGCAGATTCGTGACTGGTTGTATGTGGAGGACCACGCTCGGGCGCTGGTCGAGGTTGTGAGCAAGGGTAAAGTGGGCGAGACCTACAACATCGGCGGGCATAACGAGAAGCGCAATTTGGAAGTGGTGGAGACGATTTGCGACCTGCTCGATGAATTGGTGCCGGGAACCGATGATCGCGGCGCAAGGACTGGGCGTCCCCTCCGCTCCTACAGAGAGCTGATTACTTTTGTGAAGGATCGGCCTGGGCATGACCGGCGTTATGCCATTGATGCCAGCAAGATAGAGCGCGAGTTGGGCTGGCTGCCGCAGGAGACCTTTGAGTCGGGCATCCGCAAGACGGTGCAGTGGTATCTGGATAACCGCGATTGGTGGCAGCGTGTGCTGAACGGCAATTATCGTCTGGGGCGATTGGGCGAGTCCTGATGCGTCTGTCAAAAGATCAAGAGCATCGCCCCGAGGTCGGGCCTCCTACAGGCGCGTTGCGGCCTCGATTGTGGCTGTTCGATTCATCTCTGCTTTGAAGGAAGTGTTTACGTGAAAGGCATCATTCTCGCCGGTGGCTCCGGCACCCGTCTGCACCCGATCACTCGAGGCGTTTCCAAGCAACTGCTGCCGATCTACGACAAACCGATGATCTACTACCCGCTGTCGGTACTGATGCTGGCCGGCATTCGCGAGGTGTTGATCATTTCCACCCCGGAAGACTTGCCGAATTTTCGCAAGCTGCTGGGTGATGGTTCCGAATTCGGTATCGAGTTGAGCTATGCCGAACAGCCTTCGCCGGATGGCCTGGCGCAAGCGTTCCTGATCGGCGAAGCGTTCATCGGCGACAGCAATGTCTGCCTGATCCTCGGCGACAACATTTTTTACGGCTATGGCTTTAGCGGCATGCTGCGCGACGCGGCGCAACGCGAGAGCGGCGCGACGGTGTTCGGGTACCACGTCAATGACCCTGAGCGCTTCGGCGTTGTGGAGTTCGATAGCAGCGGTAAGGCGATCTCCATTGAAGAGAAGCCAAAGGCACCAAAGTCCAACTATGCGGTGACCGGGCTGTATTTCTACGACAGCTCAGTGGTGGAGATTGCCAAGCAGGTAAAGCCATCGCATCGCGGCGAGCTTGAAATCACCGACGTGAATAACGCCTACCTGCAACGTGGCAACCTACACGTAAGTCTGCTTGGTCGCGGCTTCGCCTGGCTGGATACAGGTACCCATGACTCGTTGATGGAGGCGAGCCACTTTGTTCATACCATCGAGGCGCGTCAGGGGCTTAAAGTGGCGTGTCTGGAAGAAATCGCCTATCGCCAAGGCTGGCTCGGTGCCGAGCAGCTTGCCAAGCAGGCCGAAGCATTGAGCAAAACTGGATACGGGCAGTATCTTCAGCGCCTGCTGACTCAAGGGGTAACTCAATGAATATTATCGAAACGGTATTGCCTGGGGTTCTGATCATCGAGCCCAAGGTATTTGGCGATCATCGAGGGTTCTTTCTCGAGTCTTTCCAGGTAGAGCGTTACCGTGAGGCGGGCATCAACCTGCCTTTTGTGCAGGATAACCACTCGCGCTCGCAGCGCGGTGTGTTGCGTGGCTTGCATTTCCAGCGTAACCGCCCCCAGGGCAAGCTGGTCAGCGTCAGTCGTGGTGCCGTGTATGACGTGGCAGTGGATATCGACCCAAAGTCGCCCACCTGTGGCCAGTTTGTCGGTGTCGAGTTGAATGATGAAAATCACCGCCAAATGTGGGTGCCACCAGGCTATGCCCATGGCTTCTGTGTGCTGAGTGATGTTGCGGACTTTCAGTACAAGTGCACTGACTTGTACTTTCCGGAAGACGAGGGTGGGTTGATCTGGAATGACCCGGACGTGAACATCTCCTGGCCCGTCAGTGAACCGCAGTTGTCGGCCAAGGATATGCGCAACCCTAGGTTGCGTGATTTGGTTGGTGCCGAGTGACCCGGTACGGTTAGTTGGTTAACTCGAGTTAGCAGGCTTGAACCGTATCTGTGAGAGGTTCTACCTCGGGGCGAAGCCTTTGCCAGCCCGCGACACTAAAACCTGGCAGCCCTGCGGAGGCGCGCCTCCTACAAGGTTGCGGACCGACTTGAGGTATGGATAAACGAGTTAATTGATCGGGCCGCTAGGTAAGAAATTGGGGGCATGCCTTACCCTTCCATCTCAGTCCTCACGTTGTTGTACTTCCACATCTGAGACTTTTCACATGCGTGTATTGATTACCGGTGCTCGTGGACAAGTTGGTTATGAATTGATGCGCCTGGTGCCCTCGGGGTTCGAAGCCATAGGAATGGGCTCGGCTGAATTGGACATAAGCGATGCGGGCCGTGTAGTCGATGCGGTTGAACGGGTTCAACCGCAATTGATCATCAACGCGGCGGCCTATACCGCTGTTGATAAGGCCGAGAGCGAGCCGGAGCGGGCGTATGCGGTTAACCGGGATGGCGTCGCCCATCTGGCTGCCGCTGCACAGAAGTTGGCCATTCCGCTACTGCATATATCCACCGACTATGTGTTTGCCGGGGACGCGTCCGTCCCCTATCGAGAGCAGGACACCACTGCGCCCACAGGTGTGTATGGCGCGAGCAAGCTGGCGGGTGAGCGAGCGCTGATGGCGGGCTGCAGCTGGCACATGATCTTACGTACCAGCTGGGTGTTCGGGACGCATGGCAATAACTTCGTTAAGACCATGCTGCGGCTTGGCCATGAGCGCGATGAGTTATCGGTCGTGGCCGACCAGCACGGTTGTCCGACCTCAGCGACTAGTATCGCTCGCGCGCTGTGGGCGTTGGCACAGCAATATCGGGACGTCGGCTCGTTGCGCTGGGGGCTTTATCACTACAGCGGGATACCCGCGTGCAGTTGGCATGAGTTTGCTCAGGAGATCTTCAAGCAGGCGTATGGGGTGGGGGTGTTGCCGCGCGTGCCCATGGTGCGTGGCATCGCTACGGCGCACTATCCGACTCCGGCCAAGCGGCCGGCATGGTCGGTATTGGATTGTAGCCGGCTCCAGGACGTCCACGGAATAGCATCGGCCGATTGGCGCGAGGAGTTGCAGTCGGTATTGCGAGTGGGGGGCTTCTGAGGACAAGGGGAGGGGATAAATCAAGCGGTGTTTAGTGGTTCTCTATTCCGTTATAGCGCTCTGTCGATGTCCATCTAGTGGACAAACTCCCACCAGCAGATAGGGAAATTCACTTTTTCATGGGTTTTTGGGGGGCTGGGCAGTAGTATTCAGCGCCGATTTGTTAGCCGCTTGGAGTTTTTGTAAAGGAAATGCAGTCCATTCCGAGTTACCAGCCGACGTTCGCCGAGCGCTATCCCGTGCCGCTGTTCGTGGCGTTGCTGGAAATCTTGCTGGTGATATCCGCCGGATTTTTGGCCCATTATCTGCGTTTTGACCATTTCTCGATGACGGGGCGCTATAACACGGCGACCTTGTTGGCCAGTATCGTGTTGGTCTTTTGCCTGTGTATGAGTGGAGCTTATGGTTCTCAGCGGGGGAAACCATTTTTGCGCCAGGCCAGCGGGCTTCTGATTGGTTGGGCCGCTGCCGCCGGCATACTTTTATCCCTATCGTTTTTTCTCAAGGTTGCGGACAGTTATTCACGGCTTTGGTTTATCGTTTTCCTGCTAATCGGCGGCTCTTTCAGCTTGCTGATGCGGTTAGGTGTTTTCCTACTGCTACGCCAATTACGGGCCGGTGGCCGCAACCTTAAATCGGTATTGTTGGTAAATGCTGGTGGCGATACCGCGCAGCGCTTGAATGATAATCATACGCTTGGCGAGTATGGCTTCGCGATAGTGCATAAACTGACGTTCGAGCGCGGCAGCATGCCATGGCTCGATGATTTGGTCAGGGCAGTGAGCGAACATCGGGTGCATGAGGTATGGCTGTGTTTACCGCTGAGTGAAGGGGGAGCTCTGCGCTCGATTCTCTATGCCTTGCGTCATCATACGGTTGAGGTGCGTTTCATCCCCGAATGGGGTGACATTCCCTTACTCAACCATAAGGTTAGCCATATCGCGGGGCTCTATTCACTGGATCTAAGTTGCAGCCCGATGGATGGACCTGCACGGGTTATCAAGCGTCTGGAGGATATGTTGCTGGGCACGCTGATTAGTTTGATGATAGTGCCCGTTTGCTTGGTGATTGGCATTGCCATCAAGCTCACGTCCCCAGGGCCGGTGCTGTTCAAGCAGTACCGCATGGGCATCAATGGTAAGAAGTTCAGGGTATACAAATTTCGCTCGATGGTGCTTCATCAGGAATCCTCGGGCGAAGTGACCCAGGCCACGCGCAGCGATGCGCGAATTACCCCATTGGGGGCTTTTCTTCGCCGGACCAGCTTGGATGAGTTGCCTCAGTTCTTCAATGTGATGCAAGGGCGCATGTCTATCGTCGGGCCTCGTCCTCATGCATTGGTGCATAACGAGTATTACAAGGATTTGGTCGAGTCCTATATGCAGCGCCACAAGGTTAAGCCGGGCATAACTGGTTGGGCCCAGGTCAGTGGTTATCGTGGCGAGACGGATACTTTGGATAAAATGCAGAAGCGTGTGGAATACGACCTCTGGTATATCGACAACTGGTCGCTGTGGTTGGATCTGAAGATCATTTTTCTGACGATATTCAAAGGCTTTATTAACAAGAATGCCTATTGAGTGGACGGCCGCAGGTGGGGCGTCTGGCCGCAATGGATACTCTCGTAGTGGCTTTTTTTTGCGTTTTCAGCGGACTACAGTCGCTATTGTCTTGGGGGCTACAAAAAAGAATTTCTCTCCTGTAAACACGGTGAATAGATATTTGCCGTTTTCCGAGTTTGTGAATAAAAAAGGAAGTTTTGTGAGTTTTAGTAAAAGTTTGATAACACCGATAACGGAGCTGCCTAAGGTTTGGTTAGTTATCTTGGGTGTAGGGCTGTTCGTGCAGCTGTCTGGGTTGCTGTACAATAATGACGGTAGCCGTTACGCCACCCAAGTCTACTTGTTGTTATTCCTGCCTTCACTGGTACTTTTGTTCTGGCGGCGCTTGGCATTGGATATTTGGCGTCAAGCACCGGGGATAATCCTTTTATCTCTTCTGGGCTGGGTGTTGCTAACGGGGTCAATCAATGAAGGCTCTCAAGGTGGGCCTGCTCATTGGCTTAAAATAATTGTTTTAATTCTACTTTATGTCTTCGCGGTGGCTAGCTTTGTGCGGCATGAGCCAGCATTTGTCTGGCTACTGATTGCCGTGGTAACGGTAGCTGCCGTATTCGCCTGGTTGACACTTTATTATCAATTTGAAGTGTTGGATAAGCCATTGGAATACAAGGAACTGCGTTATAGAGGCCGCCTGAGCGAACTGGGGTGGCGCGAGTTGGCGGATTTGAATCACCCGATTATCGCCGGCTTGTACTATGGCGTGTTTGCAGTACTTTTGACTTACCTTTTCGTGGGGTTGAAGGTGCGTGGCTGGCAAGCTGGTTTTCTGGCTGTAGGAATGCTAGGACTGTTGGTATATGTGTTGCTGACCTTCTCTCGTGGCGCTTGGTTTTCCGTTGCTGCAGGATGTTTGGTCATACTCTTGTTGTTTCCTAATCTCAAGTCACGTGCCCTGATAGGGGCCGGAATTTTGCTGCTTACGGTGGCGGTCTATTTATTTTGGCAAGAGATTCAGCATGAGTTAGATGTAGGTGTTAGCAATCGTGACTTGATCTGGAATAGTTGGATCGCGCGCTTCTCTGAATTTTGGTTGCAGGGAGCCGGAGCAAGCGCAGACTTCTACTTCAAGTTCCCACCTCCTCATAAATCGAGCATTCTTCACGCTCACAGCCTTTATCTTCAACTTTGGTACGAGTACGGCATCGTTGGTATCAGCCTCTTTGCGTTGTTACTGGTGAGTCTGTTATGGAAGGGCTGGGCATGTAGGACACAACCGTTGGCCCGAGTTGGTTTGGCGCTGCTGGTGTTCGCCATGTTTGCCATGGTTTCAGACGTGTATGCAGTCTTTCATCGCCCAAGTCCTTATTGGGTTGTTCTATGGTTTCCGGTCGGAATTTTACTGGGGGTTCGGCCCCGGCGAGAGCATGAGGTCATGCCACAGGCTGCTTAAGTTTAGAATTGACTGCTTGTTCGCAGGTATGCAAAACCCCACCCTCAACAGGTGGGGTTTTTGCGTTTTACGGTACCGGTGTCTGGGCAATCAACCTGATGGATCAAACACCGCCTTCCTGGGTCTAACTCCGGCGAGGTGGTAACGCGGTCGAGGGGGGCTTTCAGAAATCGACCGTTTTAACTATCGGTATCCGGTGAGTCGAGATTCGCCGGGAAAGGAGGAGTGTTGAGAGCGCTATTCATGTCCCGGTCGGGCTTGCTGCTTGTTTATGAACTGACCCGGGTTTCCAGTGCTTCAGAGCGTGTCGGCCTTGGATCTTGATGGGGGTGGCCTATGAGGTTAATTTTTCTGGTATGCCTTGCGTACGTAGGCAGCTTGAGCCACTGCTTAGTACCGGAGCCGGCCTGATGCGTGTATTGCTCACGGGAGCTACTGGCTTCGTGGGGCGCGCCTTGTTGGAGCGTTTGCATGGTATGCAGGGCATTACCCCCATCGCAGGGACTCGGCGGACGGATGCTCTGGCCTTGACCGATATTGCCTGTGAGCGTTTGTTGCTGGGAGACCTCACGTTAGCGACACCGGCTGTCGATGACTTGCGGGATATTGATGTGGTGGTGCATGTGGCAGCGCGTGTGCATGTAATGGACGACGCTGCCGATGATCCACTGGAGGCATTTCGTGCGGTGAATGTGCGGCCTTCGCTGCGGCTGGCTCAAGCCGCTGCACAGGCCGGCGTTAGGCGCTTTTTGTATATCAGCTCGATCAAAGTCAATGGTGAGGCAAGCTTGGACGGCCTGCCATTCACGGCCGAGGACATGCCTCGGCCACAGGATCCTTACGGTATTTCTAAGTGGGAAGCGGAGCAGGTCCTGGCCGATTGTTGTCAGCGGGCTGGGATGGAGTTGGTGGTGGTGCGACCACCGCTGGTCTATGGGCCTGGCGTACGGGCTAACTTTCTCCGTCTGATGCAGGGGCTAAGCCGCGGTTTACCCCTGCCGCTAGGGGCTATGAATAACAGACGTAGTCTTGTGGCCCTGGAGAACCTGATTGACTTGCTGGTGGTTTGCTTGGATCACCCACGCGCGGCCAATCAGACCTTTCTGGTCAGCGACGACGAGGATATTTCCATTGCGGATTTAGCCCGCAAGCTAAGCCGTCTGCTCGGTTCACGGGCCTGGCTGATACCTTTGCCGCCAAGGTATCTGAGAGCCGGCCTGCAGCTGTTGGGTAGGCGATCGGCCGTTCATCGGTTATGCGGTGAGTTGCGAGTCGATATCGTGAAAACCCGAACGCTGCTGAACTGGGCGCCACCGCAGCGACTCGATCAGGCCTTGGCGATAACCGCCAAGGATTATCTGGAGCGCCTCGTTCGATGACTGGCATGCTGCTGTTGACCCTGCTGGTCTCTTGGGGATTGACCGGCTGGGTCAGGCGTTACGCGCTTGCGCGTAGCCTGTTGGATATTCCTAACGCGCGCAGCTCCCATACGACCCCCACGCCACGGGGAGGGGGCTTGGCTATTGTGCTGGCGTTTCTTCTGGTGTTGCCTGTGTTGGCGAGCCAGGGACGGATCGAGAGTTCACTGATATGGGCCTTGGCTGGTACCGGTGCATGGATTGCATTGTTGGGGTTTCTTGACGATCACCAACATATTCCTGCCCGCTGGCGCTTGTTGGGGCACGTTGTCGGTGCCGTTTGGGCGCTGTACTGGTTGGGTGGAATGCCGCCTGTTGAACTCTTGGGGTTAAAACGGGACTTAGGTTGGGCAGGGCATTTATTAGCTGCCCTTGGTTTAGTTTGGTTGTTGAATTTATACAACTTCATGGATGGCATCGATGGTATTGCCAGCATTGAGACGATCAGCGTGTGCCTTGGCGGCATTGTGCTGTATTGGCTTAGTGGCAATGTGCAGTTGATGTGGGTTCCCCTGGCGTTGGCAGTCGCTGTACTCGGGTTTCTTTATTGGAACTTTCCACCCGCCAGTATTTTTATGGGTGATGCGGGAAGCGGTTTTCTCGGTATTGCGCTGGGTGTGATGGCGTTGCAGGCGGCATGGATTTCACCAGAACTTTTGTGGGGCTGGTTGATCTTACTTGGAGTATTTATTGTTGATGCAACTCTGACGCTTTTACATCGGGTAGTCAGGGGTGAGCGGGTTTACGAGGCGCATCGTAGTCATGCTTATCAATACGCCTCACGCTGTTTTGGAGGGCACTTGCCGGTTACTTTGGCAGTTGCGGTGCTCAATTTTTTTTGGTTATTCCCGGTTGCACTCTGGGTTATAGTAGGCGACGTAAGCGGGCTCTTGGGATTGGTTGTTGCGTATTTTCCTCTGATAGTGATTGCCTGGAAGTTTCGTGCCGGAGCTCCTGATTAATTAGTCGACGGTATGGCTGATACAGGCTGCGCTAAAAACTTCAGTCGATGCGACTAGGTTAACGCTATGCGTTAGCAATGGTGCGAGAGGATGACTGATAAAATACGCGCTCAATTGATAAGACTTCCACGTCGTTATAAGCGTCTTTTGCAAGTGGCCGTGGATATCCTGTTGATATGGTCGTCTCTGTGGCTGGCTTTTGTTGTGCGCCTAGGTTTTGAAGAGCGAATTAACCCCTTTGGCAATTATCTCTGGTTATTTTTGGTCGCTCCTACTATTGCTATTCCGCTATTTGTTCGGCTCGGTATGTACAGGGCGGTGATGCGTTATTTTGGTAATGACGCATTAATAGCGATTTTTAAAGCGGTGACAATTTCTGCGTTGGTTTTGGCACTCGCGGTGTACTGGAATAACAATGCGCCGGCTGTGGTGCCTCGTTCGCTGGTATTCAACTACTGGTGGATTAGTCTACTTATGATTGGCGGCCTACGATTGCTGATGCGCCAGTATTTCATGGGTGATTGGCATGTGGCTGTGAGCCAGATTTCTTTTAGCCCGCAAAAAAGTGCGCTACCCAAAGTCGCTATTTATGGGGCAGGAGAAGTCGGCAACCAATTAGTGGCGGCTTTGCGTATGGGCCGATCGATGCAGCCGGTGGCATTTGTTGACGACGACGACAATATCGCCTGGCGGACTATTGCAGGGTTGCAGGTTTATAAACCCAAGTACCTTCAGCAGATGATCGACGAGACCGGTGCTCAAGAAATTCTGCTGGCGGTGCCTTCGCTATCCAGAGCTCGTCGTCGAGAAATGCTGGAGTTGCTTGAGCGGTTTCCGTTGCATGTGCGTACGGTACCTGGATTTATGGATCTAGCCAGCGGCCGGGTGAAGGTCGATGACCTGCAAGAAGTCGATATAGCGGATTTGTTGGGGCGTGATCCGGTTCCACCGAATCAGGCTTTACTGGATCATTGCAATCATGGCGCAGTGGTAATGGTCACGGGGGCGGGAGGGTCCATAGGCTCGGAGCTTTGCCGGCAAATTCTCATTAATAAACCCGATGTGCTTTTACTGTTCGAACACTGCGAGTTCAACCTCTACAGCATTCACAATGAATTGGAACAGCGCATCCGCAGCGAATCGCTCTCTGTGCGATTGGTGCCGATTTTAGGTTCCATCCGCGATGCCGGTCGGCTTTACGATGTAATGCATACATGGGGCGTGAACACCGTTTATCACGCGGCCGCTTACAAACATGTGCCAATGGTCGAACACAATATTGCCGAAGGTGTATTGAATAACGTATTCGGTTCCGCCCAAACGGCCCAGGCCGCCATTAAGGCTGGTGTCGAGTACTTCGTGCTCATTTCCACTGACAAGGCTGTACGCCCGACCAATGTTATGGGTAGTACCAAGCGATTGGCGGAGATGCTGCTGCAAGCACTCAGCGCTGAACCGGCGCCGGTACTGTTTGGAGACGCGCGGAGCCTTCATCGGGTCAATAAAACTCGTTTCACCATGGTTCGCTTCGGTAACGTACTCGGTTCTTCCGGATCGGTAATCCCGCTTTTTTATGAGCAGATTCGCAAAGGCGGCCCGGTGACTGTCACCCATCCGAATATCACCCGCTATTTCATGACTATCCCTGAGGCTGCACAGTTGGTAATCCAGGCGGGAGCTATGGGACAGGGCGGGGATGTTTTCGTATTGGATATGGGGCCGCCCGTGAAGATTACCGACTTGGCGGAGAAGATGATTAACCTGAGTGGCTTGAGTATGCGCTCCGATAAGAACCCGCATGGGGATATCGCCATTGAGTTCACCGGATTGCGGCCTGGCGAAAAACTCTATGAGGAGCTGCTGATCGGTAGCGACGTGAGCCCGACCGAACATCCCAGGATCCTGCGTGCTCATGAAGAACATTTGCGTTGGGATGAACTCAAGAACGTCTTGGATGAGCTGCTGGCGGCCGTCGAGCTAGACGACTACGACCGAGTCAGAAGGGTTCTGCGGCAAGTGGTAAGTGGCTATAGGCCGGAGGGCGAAATCGTCGATTGGATGCATAAGCAGCGACGTATCGAGCCGCTTGGCTAGGCGGGTTAGGCAGGTTTCAACCGGCTTTGACGGCAACGGTTTACTCCGCCTGCAACCGCTTAACCCGCTCCCGGCTCGCGGCCAGTTGCTTATCCAGCGCTTCGTTGTAGTCGGCCAACCAGCTGCGCGAGCCGGCGATCATGCCAGCCAGATCGCGCATTCCGGCTTTGAGGGCGAGCAGGCTTTCCTGAAAGCTTTGCTCCTGGCCGATTAGCGTCTCGGTGAGCTGCTGCGTCTGCGCGGAGTTGTCGACGCTAGCCGGCGCTGCTTCGGTCTTGCGGTTTTGCAAGGTGGCGAGCATGGCCTTTTGCTCCCTGAGTTGACGTTCGAGGTCTGCGATATGTTGCTCCAGGGTTGAGCTCTTGGCTTGCAGCGCTTCTATTTGGTCGGGGCTGACACTGGGCTCTTCTTCGCTGAGCAGGCTCATCAAGCCGGAAGTCAGCCAACTGGCCAGGACCACGACGAGCACTGCGGTCAGTGCGAAGATCAGTATGCGATCGAGTTTCTGGCCTTTCTCCAGTATGCCTAAACGCGATTCGTCGCTGACGGCTTCAGTGCTTTCTTCGCGGGTGTCGCTGCTCATGGCGCATGTTTCCCTGGCTGGGTTTATCGCTAGTATGGTTACTTGATGGCTGATAGCCACTCTTTATAAGCGATCTTGGCTGATGGTGGCACAGGCCAGGGAAAATCGTTACCGGATTGTTGCGGAACTGTTATGTGCCCAGAGGAAAAGCGGACGGCATTCGCCGTGGGCTTGTACCTCCTGCAAGGCATTAGCGCAGCAGTGCCGCCTCTGTAGTCCGCATGTTTGGCAGCTAAATGGGCCGCCTTGTAAATTTAACGTTACGTCGTGGCGGGCTATCGAGTAGCGTTTCGATGTATTTTGGCTGTCTTTTCGTCGTGTAACGTTTTTTTGCCGGTGCCGAGAGGAATATGGCGCGGAGGCGCTCTGGAGGCGTGTTGTAACAGCATCGGCCCTCGGTTGTTATTGGCTCTATCCAGCCGCTGCGGGTACTACCCCTCGTGGCTTGGCCAGAATAACAATCGAGGAGGTGCAATGAACGCCGTGAGCAAGATCGAACAGCATAATCCCATAGGCACCGACGGCTTCGAGTTCGTCGAGTACACCGCGCCGACCGCCGAAGGCATTCAGCAGTTGCGCGAGCTGTTCACCGCCATGGGCTTTACCGAAACCGCCAAGCACCGCACCAAGGAAGTCTGGCTGTTCCAGCAGAACGATATCAATTTCGTGCTCAACGGCAGTCCCACCGGCCATGTGCGCGAGTTCGGTCTGAAGCACGGCCCGAGCGCCTGCGCGATGGCCTTTCGGGTGAAGAATGCGGCGCAGGCGGCGGCCTATGTCGAGTCCCAGGGCGCGACTCTGGTCGGCAGCCACGCCAACTTCGGTGAGCTGAACATTCCTTGTGTCGAGGGCATCGGCGGTTCGCTGCTGTATCTGGTCGATCGCTACGGCGATAAGAGTATCTACGACGTCGACTTCGAGTTCATCGAAGGGCGCACGCCGAACGACAACGCAGTGGGCCTGCAAGCGCTGGATCACCTGACCCATAACGTCAAGCGCGGGCAGATGGATGTCTGGTCGGGCTTCTACGAGCGCATCGCCGGTTTCCGCGAAATCCGCTATTTCGATATCGAAGGCAAGCTCACCGGCCTGCTGTCGCGGGCGATGACCGCGCCCTGCGGCAAGATCCGTATCCCGATCAACGAGTCGGCCGACGACAAGTCGCAGATCGAGGAATTCATCCGCGAGTACCACGGCGAAGGCATCCAGCATATCGCCCTGAGCAGCGAGGACATCTACGACACCGTGCGCAAGCTGCGCGCCAACGGTGTGGAGTTCATGCTCACCCCGGGTACCTACTACGACAAGGTCGACAGCCGCGTCGCCGGCCATGGCGAGCCAACCGAGTTGCTGCGCGAATTGAATATCCTGATCGACGGGGCGCCCCAGGACGACGGCATCCTGCTGCAGATTTTCACCAACACGGTGATCGGTCCGATCTTCTTCGAGATCATCCAGCGCAAGGGCAATCAGGGCTTTGGCGAAGGCAACTTCAAGGCGTTGTTCGAGTCGATCGAGGAAGACCAGATCAAGCGTGGCGTGATCAAGGCCGATTAGGCCTGATCCACCAATCCGGTACCGCAATGGTGGGTTACGGCGCACCGCCATCATGGCCGATTCCGAAGATCGTGCCCGCGCCTAACCCACCCTACGAGACAGATGTCGAGTCGAGGAGACACCGGCCATGAGCCGTAACTGGATCAGCTTTCCCCTGCGCGAGGGCGAGTGTTCGCGTCAGGCGCACTGCGATTTTCCCGAAGGTACCTACGAGCGCGAGATGGGCCGCGAGGGCTTTTTCGGTCCCACCGCGCACTTGCACCACAAGCACCCGCCGACCGGTTGGATCGACTGGGAAGGGCCGTTGCGCCCCCATGCGTTCGACTTCAACGCGATCGCCAGCGAGCGCGACTGCCCGCTGGAGGCCCCGCTGTGCCTGCATAACGCCGATGTGCAACTGCGCATCTGGAAGACACACGGCGCCATGCGCCATCTGGTGCGTAATGCCGATGGTGACGACTTGCTGTTTATCCACGAAGGGGCAGGGCACTTCTATTGCGACTTCGGTCACCTGACCTATCGCGATGGCGATTATCTGGTGATACCTCGCGGCACCGCCTGGCGCATCGAAGCCAGCGAGCCGACCTTTATGCTGCTGATCGAGAACAGCGACGGCGCTTACCAACTGCCGGATAAGGGCTTGCTCGGCCCCCAGGCGATCTTCGATCCGGCGGTGCTCGATCACCCGAAACTGGACGATGCCTTCAAGGCGCAGCAGGACGAAAACACCTGGCAGATTCGCATCAAACGGCGCAACCAGATCAGCACCGTGACCTACCCCTACAACCCGCTGGATGTGGTCGGCTGGCATGGCGACAACACTGTGGTGCGCCTCAACTGGCGGGATATCCGCCCGCTGATGAGCCATCGTTATCACCTGCCGCCGTCTGCGCACACCACCTTCGTGGCCAATGGTTTCGTGGTCTGTACCTTCACCCCGCGGCCGGTGGAAAGCGATCCGGGTGCGCTGAAAGTGCCCTTCTATCACAACAACGACGACTACGACGAAGTGCTGTTCTACCACCGCGGCAACTTCTTCAGCCGCGACAATATCGAGGCCGGGATGGTCACGCTGCACCCGTGCGGCTTCCCCCATGGTCCGCACCCCAAGGCGCTGAAGAAGAGCCAGGAAAGCCCGGCGACCTTCGTCGAGGAAGTGGCGGTGATGATCGATACCCGTCGCGCCCTGGAAGTCGGCGACGCCGCTACGGCGGTCGATGTACCCGAATACGTGAACTCCTGGCGGGCGCCGGGCAAAGACAACTTGAAATAGGTAAGCGGGGTCGCCCAGGTCGCGCGCCCCACTACCCTGAAGAACAGCTGCGGTGCGCATGGCGCACCCTACGAGGGTTGAGCATGAAACTCGCATCACTGAATCAAGGCCGCGATGGCGTACTGCTGGTGGTCTCCCGCGACCTGCGCCATGCCGTCAAGGTGCCGCAGATCGCCGCTACCTTGCAGGCCGCGCTGGATGACTGGCAGATCAAGCGTCCGCATCTCGAGGCCATGTATCAGCGCCTCAACGATGGCCTGTGCGAGGACGCCTTCGTCTTCGACCAGGCCGATTGCCACAGCCCGCTGCCGCGCGCCTATCACTGGGCCGATGGCAGCGCCTACGTCAACCACGTGGAGCTGGTGCGCAAAGCCCGCGGCGCGGAGATCCCGGAGAGCTTCTGGCACGATCCGCTGATGTACCAGGGCGGTGCCGACAGCTTTATCCCACCCCACGCGCCGATTCAGATGGCCGATGAGGCCTGGGGCATCGACCTGGAGGCCGAGATCGCGGTGATCACCGACGATGTGCCCATGGGCGCCACGTCTGCCGAGGCCGCCGGGCATATCCAGTTGCTGATGTTGGTCAACGATGTGTCGCTGCGCAACCTGATTCCCGGCGAGCTGGCCAAGGGCTTCGGCTTCTACCAGAGCAAGCCGTCCTCGAGTTTTTCGCCGGTGGCCATTACTCCGGACGAGTTGGGCGATGCATGGCGCGACGGCAAAGTGCACCGGCCATTGGTGTCGCATATCAACGATGCGCTGTTCGGCCAGCCGGATGCTGGCGTCGACATGACCTTCAACTTCCCGACCCTGGTGGCCCATGCCGCCAAGACCCGGCCGCTGGGCAGCGGCACCATTATCGGTTCCGGCACTGTGTCCAACTACGACCGCAGCGCCGGGTCTTCGTGTCTGGCGGAGAAACGCATGCTCGAAGTGATCGCCGAGGGCGAGGCGAAGACGCCGTTTCTCAAGTTTGGCGACCGGGTACGCATCGAGATGTTCGACGAGGCCGGGCACAGCCTGTTTGGTGCCATCGATCAGGTGGTGGAGCGCTATGAGCGGTAAGTCGAAAGCCGCAGGCGGGGGCTGGTTTTCGGTAGCCCGGATGGAATCCGGGGGATGTTTTAAGCTTCCCGGATTTCATCCGGGCTACAAGACTCGGGTAGGGTGGATGACGCCTTTTTCATCCACCATTGCAATTGGTGGATGGGTGAAGCGTCATCCACCCTACGAAGTCGCAGGAGGTGCGTACAGGAACGCTTGCGCAGAGCTTCGAATGGGAGGCACGCCATGCTGACGCTCTATGGCTACTGGCGCTCCAGCGCGGCTTACCGCGTACGTATCGCCCTTAACCTCAAAGGCCTGGCCTATCGGCAGGTGCCGGTACACCTGGTCAAGGAGGGCGGGCAGCAGCATGCGGATGCGTACAAGACCCTGAACCCCCAGGAGTTGGTGCCGCTGTTGGTCGACGCCGGCACCGATCAGGGCGAGGTGCGTATAGCCCAGTCCCTGGCGATTCTCGAATACCTCGACGAGGTGTTTCCGGTGCCGGCTTTGCTGCCCAGCGATCCGGTGCGCCGCGCCCAGGTGCGGGCGCTGGCACTGCATATCGCTTGCGACCTGCACCCGCTGAACAACCTGCGCGTACTGCAATACCTGTCCAATGAGCTGGGCGCCTCGGACGAAGCGAAAAACGCCTGGTATCGGCATTGGCTACACACCGGTCTGGCCGCGGTGGAGCAGGGCCTCGCTGTATTCGATGAGCGCTTGTCGCTCGGCGAGCGTCCCGGCTACCTCGAGGCCTGTCTGGTTCCGCAAATTTACAACGCACGGCGTTTCAACTGTGACCTCGAGGCTTACCCGCGCATCCTCTGCATGGTCGCGCGTTGCGAAGCCCTGGATGCCTTCAAACAGGCGGCCCCGGAGGCGCAAGCCGACGCCCAGTTGTAAAAAGCGGCTTTACCCAAGCCTTGCTCACTCCGCCACGCCACAAGCGCGGCGGGTTCGTTCCCGTCACAGACAACAACAAAAGGTGACGCATGACCCGTGAAAAACCGAAGAATCTCTGGCTCTCGCGCTGGGGGTTCATCCTCGCTGCAACCGGCTCGGCCGTTGGCCTGGGCAATATCTGGAAATTCCCCTATATCACCGGTGAGTACGGCGGCGGCGCCTTTGTGCTGATGTACCTCGCCTGCATCCTGTCGATCGGCATTCCGGTGATGATGACCGAGATCGCCCTGGGCCGGCGCGGCCGCGGCAGCCCGATCGACGCGATTGCCCGGGTGGTCAAGGAGAACAACGGCAACCCGCTGTGGAAGACGGTCGGCATCATGGCCATGCTCTGCGGTTTTCTGATCCTGTGCTTCTACGTGGTGGTGGCCGGTTGGGCCTTCGCCTACACCTGGAAAATGCTCGACGGCTCGCTCACGGCGAACAGCGTCGAAGCCCTCGGCGAGGTATTCGCGGCGCACAACGCCAACCCTTGGCAGCTCGGTGGCTGGAGCGTGCTGGTATCGTTGCTGACGATGTGGATAGTCGCCAAGGGCGTGCAGAAGGGCATCGAGAGCGCGGTGCGCTGGATGATGCCGGGCCTGGCGCTGATGCTTCTGGTGCTGGTCGGCTACGCCTTTACCAGCGGCAGCTTCGCCGCCGGCTTCGACTTCCTGTTCACCTTCGATGCCTCGAAGATCACCGGCGAAGCGTTGCTCGCGGCCCTCGGCCATGCGTTCTTCACCCTCAGCCTGGCCTCCGGAGCGATTCTGGTTTACGGCTCCTACATCCCCGATGGCCAGTCGATCGCCCGCACCACCTTTATCGTGGCGATCTGCGACACCTGTGTGGCGCTGCTTGCGGGGTTGGCGATTTTTCCGGTGATCTTCGCCAATGGCCTGAGCCCGAGCTCTGGCCCCGGATTGATCTTCATGAGCCTGCCGCTGGCCTTCCAGCAGATGCCGTTCGGTACGGCCTTTGGTGCGCTATTCTTCGCCATGGTCTCGATTGCCGCGCTGACTTCGGCGATCTCCCTGGCCGAGGCCACGGTTGCCTATCTCAACGAGAAATATGGCATCAGCCGCTTCAAGGGCGCAGTCGTGGCCGGGGTGGTGTTGTTACTGCTCAGCCTGCTGGCGATGCTCTCGTTCAACCTGATGGCCGGCTGGACGCCGCTGGGCAAGAACCTGTTCGACTGGATGGACTACCTGACCTCGCGCTGGATGATGCCGCTCGGCGGGATCTTCATGGTGCTGCTGGCCGGTTACGCGCTGCGTGGCGAGATCATGCGCGACGAGCTGAACCTGCCGCCGCTGGGCTACGCGCTCTGGCTGTTCATGGTGCGCTACGTATGCCCGGTGCTGATCATGATGGTGTTCCTGCACGCCCTCGGCTGGCTGGGTTTCGACCCCATCGCCAAGTGGTACTGGATCGCCGGCGCCATCGGTCTGCTCGCCATTCTCGGCGAGCTGCTGAGACCGCGTGTGGTGCCGGCACTCGCCGGACGTTGACCCCCGCAGCGGTACCTTCGATGCCGCTCGATACGAATGCAGGGCACCAATCGTGTGCCCTGCATTTTTTTAGGCGGAAATTCGCCGATAAGTGCCGTCATGGCGGCGGAAAACCGCCTGTTTTTGTTGCGGCAGGCGCGCCAACCCAATCTGAAACACGCGCAAACTCAGGCTGCCCAGCCTCTTTGGCCTAAGCTCTAGTCAATACCTGTCGACTATATGGGTAGAGTCGTTTGCGATGCTGGCACAGCGGTTGCGTAGATTTGTCCGCCGAGCCCATGCCCACCATGGCTGGCATCTAGAACAATAAGAAATGGAGTAGTGCTCATGTTGCAATCCGCCACCCGCCTGTTCGCCGACCTTGCCGTGGGTAAGAAGTTATTTTTGGGTTTCAGCCTGGTGCTATTGCTGACGGTTGCGATGACCGGCATCGGTTTCGTCGCGATCAAGACGGTCATGCAAGGGCACGAGCTGAGCGGGAGGCTGCTGGCAGTCAATCTGGCGATACTTCAGGCACGTCGTCTGGAGCGCAACTTCGCCCTCGAACAAAGCCCGGAGAGTGCCACCCGGGTACGCGAAAGCTTGATCGGCGTACAAGAGCTGCTGACGCAATTGCAGAACGCCGCATCGGCAATCGAGGTGAAGCGCTATCAAAGCATGAGCCAGGCGATTACCGATTACCTGAGCCAGTTCGACAGCTATGTCGAGGTGCAGGAAAAGGCGCGCGAAGCGCGTAAGGACATGCGCGAGGCGGCGGGCGAGGCGCGCGATCAGTTCGAGGTGATCGAACTGGACATGTACGACGCCGTCCGCGAGTTGCGCTTGCAGGGCGATCGCCTACGCGGGAGCGACCCCTTGACCCTGGCGGAAACCGCATCCGGCCTGAGCAAGCGCATGCTCGATCTGCGCGGCCACGAAAGCCTGTACATCATCGACAGTTCGGACAAGGCGCTGGAAGAGTGGAACTACGTCAGCGAAGACCTGCAAACCGTGGCCAGCAGTTTGAAGGTTTGGCTGGACGATACGCAGAAATCCGCCATCGATACCGCCTTGCAATCCTTGACCTTGTATCAGCGCTCTTTCGGTTACTACCAGCTAGTTCGCGAACAGCGTCTGGCCACGGAAAAGGCCATGGTAGAACGGGCGCGCTCGGCTCTGGAACTGGCCGACGCCGCGAAAGCCAACGCCGAGCAGCAAATGCACGATGTTAGCCGCCGGGCCATGCTGATGCTCGGAGGCATGGGGGCCGGGGCCGTGGTGCTCGGTTTGCTGGCCGCCTTGTTGATCTCGCGGTCGATCGTCATCCCGCTGCGCCAGAGCGTCGCCTACGCCAAGCGTATCGCCGACGGCGATCTGAGCCAGGATTTGCTGTTGCAACGCAAGGACGAACTCGGCCAGCTGATGGCCGCGATGCAGAGCATGACCGCCAGCCTGCGCAACCTGGTTGGACGTATCGGCGGCGGTGTCGGCCAGATCGCCGCGGCGGCTGAACAGTTGTCGACTATCACGGCGCAAACCAGCGCCGGCGTGCAGAGCCAAAAACTGGAGACCGAGCAGACCGCTACCGCGATCCACGAAATGGCCGCCACCGTGCAGGAAGTGGCGCATAACGCCGAACAAGCTTCCCAGGCCGCGCAGACCGCGGATCGAGAAGCCCAACAGGGCAATCATGTGGTACAGCAGGCGATTTCCCAGATCGGCACCTTGGCCGCCGATGTCGAGCAATCCGCCGAGGCGATTCAGGAACTGAACAAGGAGAGCGGGCGCATCGGCAGTGTGCTGGAGGTCATCCGCAGCGTCGCCGAGCAGACCAATCTGCTGGCGCTGAACGCGGCGATCGAAGCGGCGCGCGCGGGCGAGCAGGGCCGCGGTTTCGCCGTGGTCGCCGATGAAGTGCGCGCCCTGGCCAAGCGCGCCCAGGAGTCGACCCAGGAGATCGAAACGCTGATCGCCGGCTTACAGCGCATGGCCCAAGGGGCGGTGACGAAAATGGAAGGCAGCCGCAGCCTGACTCAGCGTACCGTCGGCTTGGCGGCCGAAGCGGGCGATGCGCTACGGCGCATCACCCAGTCGGTGAGCACCATCGAGCAGATGAACCAGCAGATCGCCGCCGCCGCGGAAGAGCAGAGCGCAGTGGCCGAGAATATCAATGAAAGCGTGACGCGGGTGCGCGATATCGGCGAGCAGAGCGCCAGTGCCGCCGAGCAGACGGCAGCCTCGAGCGCCGAATTGGCGCGCCTGGGCGTGGAGCTGCAGGGCTTGGTCGCGCAGTTTCGTACCTAGCGTGGTCAGCCAGCGGTAGCGCGACCGCGGGCCTGAGCGGTACCAGGTGTCGGAGCGCTTCCGGATTTCATCCAGGTCTAGTATCGAACGCTATAAAAAAACCGGCGCAAGGCCGGTTTTTTAATGCTCAGCGGTTGCTCAGTTATTGACCAAGCTGAGGAATTCGCTGCGGGTGGCAGCGTTTTCGCGGAATTCGCCGAGCATCACCGAGGTGACCATCGAGGAGTTCTGCTTCTCCACGCCGCGCATCATCATGCACATGTGCTGGGCTTCGATCACCACGGCCACGCCGAGGGCACCGGTCACTTGCTGGATCGCCTCGGCGATCTGCCGGCTGAGGTTCTCCTGGATCTGCAGGCGACGCGCATACATGTCGACGATGCGTGCGACTTTCGACAGGCCGAGCACCTTGCCGTTGGGGATATAGGCGACATGGGCCTTGCCGATGAATGGCAGCAGGTGATGCTCGCACAGCGAGTACAGCTCGATGTTCTTAACCAGCACCATCTCACTGGCGTCGGAGCTGAACAGTGCGCCGTTGGTGACTTCTTCCAGGGTTTGCTGGTAGCCGCGGCAGAGGTACTGCATGGCTTTGGCGGCACGCTTGGGCGTGTCGAGCAGGCCTTCGCGGGAAACGTCCTCGCCGAGTTGGCCGAGAATCGCGGTGTAGTTCTGTTCCAGGGACATGATCTTCCTGTGGCACTAACGGCTATGAAACGGATATAGATAAAACAGATGCGCAGGGTAGGGCGGCGCTGCCGGGCTGGCAAGAGCAGCGCTCGGTTTTACTCCGGCGACTGCAGATCGCGGGCCCAGTTTTCGGCCCATTGGGTCAGCGGCAAGAATTGTTCGACCAGGCCCACGCCCAGCGGCGATAGCTGGTAGCCCAGCTCGCCGTTCTCCAGCAACCGCGCCTCGCGTAGCTCGCTCAAGCGGGTATTGAGCACCGACGGCGACAAGCCTTCGCAGCGGCTTTGCAGTTCGCGAAAGTTGGCCGGCGACTGCCGAAGTTCCCAGAGTATGCGCAGGCTCCAGCGCCTGCCGAGCAGATCGAGCAAGGCCATGATCGGCCTGCCGGTGGTGGAGCCACGAACTTTTTCACCTGGTTTTGCTGTACTCATCGGTACTATTGCTTCTTTTTTAGTAGCGGTTTATGTTGGGCTTGCTACGCTTTCAGTAGCTTAACCGTCCTACAGGAGATTTGCCATGAGCAGCCCGCGTATCCAACCCGCTCCACCTCCTTATGCCCCGGAAATCCAGGCGGCGCTCGATCGGATAATGCCGCCGGGTATGCCCCCCCTGAAGCTGTTCAGCAGCATGGCGCATAACCCTCGGGTGCTGCAGCGCTTTCTGGCCGGTGGCTTGCTCGACCGCGGTAGCATCGGCCTGCGCGAGCGTGAGTTGCTAATCCTGCGGACCACCGCAATCTGCGGCGCCGAGTACGAGTGGGGTGTGCATGTCGCGGGCTATAACGGCAAAGCCGATTTCACTCCGCAGCAGCTCGCCGATACCTGTGCCGCCAATACCGACGCAAGCTTGTGGAGCGATGAGGAACAGGCGCTGTTGGCGCTGGCTGACAGCCTGCATGGTAGTTCGACGGTGGACGACGAGTTGTGGCGGCGGCTAAGCGAGCATTACCGCGATGAGCAGTTGATCGAGTGCCTGTTGTTGGTCGGCTTCTATCATGTGGTGTCGTTCATGGTGAACGGCCTGCGTGTCGAGCTCGAAGCCTTTGCGCCGCGTTTTCCGGCCTGAAATACCTAGGGTCTGTTGCCGTTTCAGCGCAAGCCGCGTTGCCGCGAAAAATTTCGCCAAGCTAGGCGTAGGACGCCGGTAATGGACTAGCCGTCCGCGTTGTTCCCTTGCCAAGTCCTACAACAACGCATGGCGAGATTTTCCGCGCAACCCGTAGGGCCGGGCCTGTTTTAGCGCGATGCTGCGTTTCTCGACGCTCATTTGGAACAACCACAAAAACGCCAGGAGCGTTTTTGCGCGCAGCCCCGAAGGGGTGAAGCACATGGATGTGCTGAACAAACGAGCGTCTCGTGCCTTACCTCGCGCTAAAACAGGCTCCGGCGCGGTGCGATGAAACGGCAACAGACCCTAGTCGTCGCGCCCGTCCATCATGGTGCGTTTGAGCAGCACGTAAACCGCGCCGGTGCCGCCATGTTTGGCCAGGCAGGAGGTGAAGCCCAGCACCTGCGGGTGCTGGCGCAGCCAGGTGTTGACGTGGCTTTTGATCATGGGTTTGCGGCCGTCCATGCGCACCGCTTTGCCATGGGTGATGCGCACGCAACGCACCTCGAGTTTGTTGGCCTCGGCAATGAATTCCCAGAGGGTGTCGCGGGCTTTTTCCACGCTCATGCCATGCAGGTCGAGGCTGCCTTCGAAGCTGATCTGGCCGAGCTTGAGCTTGCGCATCTGGCCTTCCTGCACGCCGTTGCCGGCCCAGTACAGCGGGTCTTCGGCGCCGACATCGATGACGAATTGATCGGACAGGCCGTCGACCTTGACCGAGTCCGTACGCACGGTGGCGGCTTGGCGCAGTGTGGCCAGGCGTTGGCGGTCGGATTTGGCTTTGCCGGTATCGGCGCGGTCGTGCTTGAGCGGTTTGACGCCGCGCAGTTCGGCTTTGAACAGGGCGCTTTCGTTATCGTCTCTAGGGTCGTCTTGCATAAAGGCCTCCGCGAAGGCCGTTAGTGTAACCAAGGCAGCGGCTTGAGTGCTGCCTTGTCGCTCAGTTACGTTTCTTCATCAGGTGCGGCGACATGCTCAGGTCGCTGGGGCGGCGCAGGCGCCGGCGGAACAGGCGCCAGGCGAATATCCCGGCCCAGAGCAAAAACAAGCCGAGGAGCACCAGTACCACGGCTGCGCCCGGGGAGTCGTTGAGGGCGCCGAGCGAGACGGGGCGACCGAGCAGCGATGCGACTCCGGCCATTGCCAGGAGGATGCCAAAACAGGCGAACAACGCCGCTAGCGCAGCCGCCAGGCGAGTGCGCCAGGTGCCGGGACCTCGTGGGCGTAGGCGGCGTGCATCAAAACCATCGGATAACTTCATTATTCCGATTTCCTTAGTGGTATCGGCGGTATGACCAGCGGGTCGAACGGGGGTTCCTGGCGATGCGGATCACTCCATCGGCCGCGAACTGCCTGTGCATTCACCCCCGGATATCTCAGCCCAAGACGCTGGCGTGCGCTACTAGGGTAGCAAAGTTGTCGGCTAGGGCGGCCATCTCTGCCCGGTGCATGTCCCGGGCGTCGATCACGTCACCTTCCGGGGTCGGCAGATCGCGGGTGGCGCAGGCCGCGTCGACCACCGTGCAGCGATAACCGTAGTCCTTGCAGGCGCGCACGGTGGAGCTGACGCTGGAGTGGCTCATAAAGCCGCAAACGATCACATCCAAATGGCCCATGGCTTGTAGGCGATCGTGCAAGTCGGTGCCGGCGAAGGCGTTCGGCAAACGCTTTTGCACGATGACTTCCCCTGGTAACGGTGCTGCTTCGGGCAAATGCGCGCCGCGTGGGCCGCTGGGGTCGAGCAGGCCGCCGGGAATGCCCAAGTGTTTCACATGGATGATCGAGGCGCCGATGGCGCGTGCGCGGGCCAGCAGTTGGGCGATCTCTTCGAGCGCCGCGTTCAGCCCCGGCAGTTGCAAGACGCCGCTGCGGTATTCCTCCTGGGCGTCGATGATCAGCAGGGTTGCTTGCGCCAGGCTGGCCGGCGCATGGCCGCGACCGGTCAGTTGGAAAAGCGTGTGCGGGTGGGGCATAAGGAACTCCTCGCGGATGGCGGACGGCGTCGGCCATTGTCCGCCCCTGAGGCGTTGCTGTGAACCTCTGTGTCCATTGTTGCAGCCGATGCGCGGTACGCGCAGAATCGAACCACTGCGCAGGGTTGGAGTCCTACGCAAAATCGACGCAAAGGAGTTGCCTATGACCTTGTTAGCGCAGTTGTCCGCCCATTTCTGGTTGCTGTTCGCCATCGCGGTATCCATCGCGGTGGTACGCGAACTCGTGCGTCAACCCGAGGAGCCGCCCGTGCGCCTCACGCGTCGCCGGGATTGATCCCGGTGCGCCCGGTTCGGCACCGGGCGCTGACCGCATCAGTAGAGACCCAGGACCTGGTACTGCAGGTACCACACGCCCAGCGAGCCGAAGAAGTTGACCAGAATTGCCGGCAGGAAGCGCAGGTGCACGCCGAAGCTATAGCTCTTGTCCAGCGTCATGGCCATGACCCCGGCCGCCGAGCCCACCACGGTCAGCGAACCACCGATACCGACCATCAGCGCGTTCAGCGCCCATTGATCGCCACTCAGGTCTGGATTGGACAGCAACGCCGCGGCTTCCACCGGCACGTTATCCATCACTCCGGAAATCCCCCCTAGAATGATGTTGACCAGGGTCGGGTCGAGCAGCTCGAACAGTCGGGAGATATAGGACAACCAGCCGACATGGTTGAGCGCGGCCACCGAGGTGATGATGCCGATGAAGAACAACAAGGCGTTCCATTCCACCTTCTGCAATTGGTCCTGCCAGGGCAGTTCGATGCCGCGGTGGGTCAGCAGCCAGGCATAGAGTGCGACCATGCCCAAGCCGATGCCGATGGCGAACTCGATGCCGACCTTCAGCAGAATGTTGCACAGCACCGCGCCGAGTACGGCGAAGAAGCCGACCACTGCGAGCCCCGCACCGCCCGGTTTGAGCGCCGAATCTTCCTGGTTGGCGACACGGATCAGCTCTTTGCCGTCGACGCCGCGCAGGTAGAAAAAATGCAGGGTGGCGGCAAACAGTAGCCAGCCGATAAATGCCGAGGGGAACAGCAGTAACAGACCGGCGATGCTGATCTTGCCCGCCAGCAGCACCATCAAGCTGGTGGAGGTGCCGAGGAACCATACGCCGCTATTGGAGGCGACCACGATGTTGCACAGGGCGACGTGGGTATAGCGCTGGTTGACCGAAATGTTCTTCACCGAATTGCCGAAAATCATCGCCGTGGTGAAGTTGTTGATGAAGGGCGAGAGCGTTGCCGAGAGTGCGCCCGTGGCCCAGAACATGCCCTTGGCGCCCAGACCTTTGCGCAGCAGGTAGCCGTTCAGCGCGGTGAACACGTTCCGCTCGTTGAGCAGCTCGACGATCATCCACATGAAGGCCATGAAGGCGATCAGGCCGAACAGTTCGCTTTTGGTTTCCTCCTGCGTATGCAGAAAGTACTGGAAGCCGTTAGGGTCGGTCAGCGCGTAGTGCAGGCCGATAACGATCAAGCCGGACATCATGAACATGGCCGGTTTGAACTTGTCCATCTCCAGCTGTGCTTCGAAAACGATAAGGGTCATGCCAACGAGGAATATCGCCAGCACGAGCAAGCCCGTGAGCGAGAAGGGTTCTATAAGCATTGGGGGGGAATACTCGGTAAGGGAGGGAAATCGGAAGGGTTAGTAATTGGTAACAAAATTATATCTGCGCGCCTTGCGCTTTGGCAGCGCTACTTTCGGGGGCTGTCGAGTTATTTTTTTCGTTGTGGGTCGGGTCCATTGGATGGGCTAAAATGCGCCGCACTTTCGCCTAGGAGACGCCCCCGTGACCGACCTCATACCTGCCCGCACCACCCGCTTGCGCACCTTGCGCGATTACATTCGTTGGGCGGTCAGTCGTTTTCAGGGTGAGGAGCTGTTTTTCGGTCATGGCACCGACAACGCCTGGGATGAAGCCCGTCAGCTGGTGCTCGGCGCCCTGCATCTGCCCTGGCAGATAGCCGACAGTTATCTCGACTGTCGCCTGGAGGACGACGAGCACGCCCATCTGCAGTCGTTGCTCGCGCGGCGTATCGAGGAGCGCGTGCCGACCGCCTATCTGCTCGGCGAGGCCTGGTTCTGCGGGCTGCCTTTTATCGTCGATGAACGGGTGCTGGTGCCGCGCTCGCCGATCGGCGAATTGATCGAACAGCATCTGCAACCCTGGTTGGCGCAAGAGCCCGCGCGAATTCTCGACTTGTGCACGGGGTCGGGTTGTATCGGCATCGCCTGTGCCTATGAGTTTCCCGAGGCCGAGGTGGTGCTGGCCGACCTGTCGTTCGAGGCGCTGGAAGTGGCTAATCGGAATATTGAGCGGCACGGGCTGGAGGACCGGGTGTACAGCGTGCAAGGCGACGGGTTCGATGGCTTGCCCGGACAGCGTTTCGATTTGATCGTGTCCAACCCGCCTTATGTCGATGCCGAGGATTTCGCCGACATGCCCGCCGAATATCAGCACGAACCTGCTCTGGGTTTGGCTTGTGGCGACGATGGCCTGAATCTGGTGCGGCGCATGCTCGCTGAAGCGGCGGATCATCTGACCGAGAAGGGCACGCTGATCGTCGAAGTGGGTAACAGCCAGGTGCATGTCGAGGCGCTGTATCCGGAGGTGGACTTCACCTGGCTGGAGTTCGAACGCGGTGGCCACGGTGTATTCCTGCTCGCAGCCCAACAGTGTCGCGAGCATCAGGCGCTTTTCCGCGAGCGGCTCAACGGCTAACAGGTTGTCGTGCGGTCCGAATTGCCTCCTGCCAGCTTCGTAGGGGGGTAGCCGCCTGTTGCGTGTGTCGGTCGACTTCTTATGCCTGGTGCGGCGTAACCCACCATCGGCGTAACCACCATCCATCGCCTGGTGGGTTACGCGGCGCACGACCTTCACCTGCGCCTCGAGGACCGGCATTTGGCGCCGCTAATCGCGCTCGGTAGCTCTTGCCCTAGCGCGTGGCGATCCAGATCAGCAAGGCGGCTTGGAATAAGCAGAATGCCACCAGACAGGCGATGGTAAAGCGCAAGCTACCGTCTTCGCGCTTGAACAGCTTGAGGCGTTCTTCCAGTTTGCGGATTTTCACGTCCTGTTCGCGCAGATTCTGGTCGGCCTGCTGCAGCATATTGGCGGCATCGAGCAGGCCGACGATCTGCACCTTTTCCGTATGCCAGTCGCTGTGCAACGAGCTCACCCGTGCGGCGCCGTAGCGGGCCTTGAGCTGCAGCGGGTCGAGGTACTCGACGACGAACCCTTGGGTTTGCAGACAATGGTCGCGGCGCAGGCGGGCTTCCTCGGCGAGCGCATCCTTGGCCGGCAGGGCGCCGCCTTCCACCGTATAGTGCGCGCACTGTTGCCGAGCCCAGGCTATGCCTTGGGCGAGCAGAAAACGCCCGAGCCCGCGATTGCCCGGTTCGATCTGCAAGCCCTGATCGGGGCCGAAGCGCGCTTCCTTGAGTCGATGGTCGAGCCAGACTTCCAGCAGGTTCTGTTCTTTGCGCACGCGCTGTCCGGGGATCTGAATGCTCAGGCGTAACAGGCTCTGTTCCTTGCTGTGCCGTGCCACCCGGCCCAACTGCGCGAAGCGCAGCGGCCGTGCGCCGGTATGCCGGTCCACCGGCAAGGGCGCCAAACGCAGCAGACGGAACTGCTCGGGCTCGAGGTCCGCCCATGCGTGGGGCGCCGCCGCTGCCTGCGGTTCGGCGGCTTCGGCCGTAGCGTCGGCGTGCGGGGCTTGAGGGTCGGTCATTTGCGGCTGTCCTGTGCGCACTCCCAGCATTGTCAACGCTGGTGCATTGATTATCGGCCGATTTGCGCCGTGCTGGAGGCGGTGCGCTGAATAAAGCCGGCGACCCGCTCGATCAGCGTACTGGCCAGCGGTAGCCGAGGGTTGTCATAGGACGCCAGTTGCGCTCTTAAATCCAGGGGCACGATGCGTAACGCATGGTTCATGCCCTCGACCAGGACCAACTCGGCATCCTCCTTGTACGCCTTGAGCGCACGGGCATCGGCGACGCCGACCTGGATGTCGTGGGTGCCCTGAACGATCAGCGCCGGTATCCGCAGGCGAGCGAAGGCCTCGCCGGGGTTCTGCCGGAACAGCGAGATCAGGTACGGCTGCACGCTGGGGCGAAACAACACCTTGAGTTCATCGGGCACATCGTTGCGCCGTTGTCCGGCGAGCAGGGCGTCGAGCAGTTCATGGCTTTGCCGCAGCAGTCGGGGCGGTAGGCGAGAGTGCAGTTGCTCGCGCAGCACCTGATCGATGGGGCGGGCGCTACCGGCGATGGAAACCAGCGCATCGGCCCCGGCCTGAGGTGCCGCGAGGCTGGCGATCAGCGCGCCTTCGCTGTGGCCGAGCAGGATCAGCCGGTCGAATGCCGGGTCGGTTTTGAGTAAACGGCTCCAGGCGACCGCATCGGCGACGTAACGCTCGACGCTGAGGTCGCGCTCGTCCGGCGTGGCGGCGCGGCTGGCCGCTACACCGCGCTTGTCGTAGCGCAGGCTGGCGATACCGTACCTGGCCAGGGCCTGGGCCAGACGTTTGAGGCTGTCGTTATGGCCGCCGGCTGGGTTGTTGCCGTCGCGGTCGGTCGGCCCGGAGCCGGCAATCAGCAAAACCACCGGCAAGGGGCCGCTGCTGCGTGGCTGCAGTAGCGTGCCGTGTAAAGTGCCGTGCTCGGTAGGCAGGCTGATCGGCCGTTGGCTGCTGACGGTCGGCGTGGCCTGGGCCGCGCCGGCCAGCAGAAGCAGGATCAGCGGGAGAATCGGTAGCATCGGGCGGCTCGGTAACCAGGGGTCGTTGGATGTTTATATCAGCATAAGGTTCGTGATCAGGCGTTGGCGGATTGCAGAGCATGGGTGCGAGCGGGCGTCTACAGGGTGAACTGCATGGGCGCCGCGGGTATACTCGCGGGCTTACTTAACGAGGGCTCGGCTGCGCTGGCAAGCGCGACCGGCCAAGTGCTGATTCGCGGAGTGTCTCGCCAATGTCCGGCAATACCTACGGCAAGTTGTTCACCGTCACCACGGCCGGCGAAAGCCATGGCCCGGCCTTGGTCGCCATCGTCGACGGTTGCCCGCCAGGGCTGGAATTGTCGTTGGAAGACATGCAGCGCGACCTCGACCGGCGCAAGCCGGGCACCAGCCGGCACACCACCCAGCGCCAGGAAGACGATGTGGTGGAAATCCTCGCCGGGGTCTTCGAAGGCAAGACCACCGGCTGCGCAATCGGTTTGCTGATCCGCAATACCGATCAGAAATCCAAGGACTATTCGGCGATCAAGGACTCGTTCCGCCCGGCCCATGCCGACTACAGCTACCACCATAAATACGGCATCCGCGACTACCGTGGCGGCGGCCGCAGTTCGGCGCGCGAGACCGCCATGCGCGTGGCCGCCGGCGCCATCGCGAAGAAATACCTGGCCACCCAGGGCATTGTCATCCGCGGCTACATGAGCCAGCTCGGCCCCATCGAGATTCCGTTCAAGAGCTGGGACAGCGTCGAGCAGAACGCCTTCTTCAGCCCCGACCCGGACAAGGTGCCGGAGTTGGAAGCCTATATGGACCAGTTGCGCCGCGATCAGGACTCGGTCGGGGCGAAGATCACCGTGGTCGCCGAAGGTGTGATGCCGGGCCTGGGCGAGCCGATCTTCGACCGCCTGGATGCCGAGTTGGCCCATGCGCTGATGAGCATCAACGCGGTCAAGGGTGTGGAAATCGGCGCCGGTTTCGCCTCGGTGGCCCAGCGCGGCACCGAGCACCGCGACGAGATGACGCCTGAGGGCTTTCTCTCGAACAACGCCGGCGGCATCCTCGGCGGCATTTCGTCCGGCCAACCGATCGTCGCCCACCTGGCGCTCAAACCGACGTCCAGCATCACCACGCCGGGCCGCTCGATCGATATCCACGGCCAGCCGGTGGACATCATCACCAAGGGCCGTCACGACCCTTGCGTTGGCATCCGCGCCACGCCCATCGCCGAGGCGATGATGGCCATCGTGCTGATGGACCACCTGTTGCGTCACCGTGCGCAGAATGCCGAGGTGCGGGTCGCTACGCCGGTGTTGCCACAGCTATGAAGGCTGTAGGTTGGGTTGAGCGCAGCGATACCCAACAACGGTTGCCCCGGGTATCGCTGCGCTCAACCCGGGCTACGACCAGGCCATGACCCCCGCACTGCCTTATTGGCGCCTGTCTGGCTTCTATTTCTTCTACTTCTCGCTGCTCGGCGCCACGGCGCCGTTTCTGGCGCTGTATTTCGACCACCTGGGTTTTTCCGCGGCGCGCATCGGCGAATTGGTCGCGATTCCCATGCTGATGCGCTGCGTCGCGCCGAATATCTGGGGCTGGCTGGGCGACACCACCGGCAGGCGTTTGGCGATCGTGCGTTTCGGCGCGTTCTGCACCCTGGTGTGTTTCGCCGGCATCTTTATCAGCCAGAGCTACGCCTGGCTGGCGCTGATCATGGCTTCGCACGCGTTCTTCTGGCATGCGGTGCTGCCGCAGTTCGAGGTGATCACCCTGGCGCATCTGCGCGAGCAGGCCGCGCGCTACAGTCAGATTCGCCTGTGGGGCAGCATCGGCTTCATCGTCGCGGTGGTGGGCTTGGGCAAGCTGTTCGATTCGCTGAGCCTGGCCGCTTACCCCTGGGCATTGGTGCTGATCATGGCCGGCATCGTCCTGAGCAGCTGGTGGGTGCCCAATGCCGAACCGCAATTGCGGCCGAATACCTTGGGCGAGGGCGGTTTCATCCGACAATTGCGCCGGCCGGGGATTCTCGCCTTTTACCTCAGCGTCGGTTTGATGCAATTGAGCAACGGGCCTTACTACACCTTCCTCAGTCTGCACCTGGAAAGCCTCGGTTATTCGCGCGGCTTGATCGGCCAGCTGTGGGCTCTCGGCGTGGTGGCGGAAATCGTGCTGTTCATGGTGATGGCCAAGTTGCTGGCGCGCTATTCGCTGCGCAGCGTGTTGTTGGCAAGCTTTCTGATCACCGCGGTACGCTGGCTGCTGCTCGGCAATCTGGCCCATCACCTGCCGGTGCTGCTGTTCGCTCAGCTGATGCACGCGGCGACGTTCGGCAGCTTCCATGCTGCGGCGATTCATTTCGTGCAGCGCAGCTTCGCAGACCGCCAGCAAGGCCAGGGGCAGGCGCTGTACGCCGCCTTGGCCGGGGTGGGCGGCGCCTTGGGCGCGCTCTATTCGGGCTACAGTTGGAATACCCTGGGCCCGGCCTGGACCTTCGCCATCGCCAGCCTGGTGGTGCTGATCGCCGCATTTATCACCTATACCCGGATCAGCGACGAGCAGCCCACCAGCTGCATCGCCGATCGCGTTACCGACAACACGAGAGCCTGAACATGAGCAGCTTGAGCGTTTACCACCAGACTTCTGCCAACCTGCCGAACAAGGTGTTGACCCATCTCGAAGACATCACCAGCACTCTGGCCGAGCTCGGCGTACGCTTCGAGCGCTGGCAGGCGGCCGCGCCTTTGGCGCCCGACGCCGACCAGGACGAACTGATCGGCGCCTATCGCACGCCACTCGACGGCCTGATGGCCGAGCGGGGGTTGGCCCATGTCGAGGTCGTGCGCATGGACAACCGTCACCCGCAGCCGGCCGAACTGCGTGCTGAACGACTGGAAGAACACAGCTACGATGAGGACGAGGTGTGTTTGTTCGTCGCCGGTCGTGGCCTGTTCGGCCTGCATGTCGACGATTATCTGTACGCGGTGCTGTGCGAGAAGAACGACCTGATCGTCATCCCGGCCGGGATGAAGCGCTGGTTCGATATGGGCGAGCACCCGCATTTCGTGGCGATTCGCCCGTTCAATGCACCGCAAGCGGCCGCGCACTTCACCGGCGACCCCATCGCCAGCGCATTTCCCGGGCTGGACGATTGATACCGGTATGCGCGTGAAAGGAACCAAGGTGTAATCCTGGCTATCTGACGCCTTGATGGGCACCCGCGGCGCAAGCCATTTATGCAGTGAGCAAAGGAGTATCACCATGGATTTATTTGGCGGTCTATTCGGCCTGATCATTTTGGCGCTGGATATCTGGGCCATTCTCAACGTGGTCAACAGCAATAGCGACGTCGGTAAGAAGGTTCTCTGGGTGTTGTTGATCCTGTTCCTGCCGGTTCTGGGACTGATCGTTTGGGCCCTGATCGGGCCGCGGGGCAATTTGAGGGGCTGACCTCAGAGCGCAAGCTCCGCTTGCCGCGGCAGCTGCGCGCCCTCGAGTTGGAGTAGCAAGGCCTTGCGCGTGAGGCCGCCGGCATAACCGGTGAGGCTGCCGTCGCGGCCGATCACCCGATGGCAGGGGATGATCACGGCAATCGGGTTGGCGCCATTGGCGGCGCCCACCGCACGCATGGCGCTCGGTCGGCCGATCTGTGCGGCCAGGGCGCTGTAACTGCTGGTCTTACCGAACGGGATGCTCAGCAACGCCTGCCAGACGGCCTGTTGAAAGGCCGTACCCCGAGGGGCCAGGCATAGGTCGAAGGCTTGGCGACGGCCGGCGAAGTAAGCATCCAGTTGCCGGCAGACTTCGTCCAGTTCGGTGTCGGCGTTACGCCAAGTCGGTTCGAGGCGCCAGGGTTTGCCGTCGATATCCATCGATACTTGCTGCAATCCGGCATGATCGCCGACCAGCAGCAGGCGCCCCAGCGGGCTGTCGTGATAGCGGTAATGCACCTGAATCTCCTGTCGAGTCGGCATCTGGTATGCCGCCTATTCTAGGGTCTGTTGCCGTTTCATCGCGACCGCGCCGGAGCCTGTTTTAGCGCGGGGCAAGGCACGAGACGCGAAGTTTGGTCGTTCCAAATGAGCGTCGAGAAACGCCGCATCGCGCTAAAACAGGCCCGGCCCTACGGGTTGCGCGGAAAATCTCGCCATGCGTTGTTGTAGGACTTGGCAAGGGAACAA
>CBIHLQ010000042.1:0-52705 GCA_966210885.1 uncultured Pseudomonas sp. | reverse complement strand
CATGGCGAGATTTTTCGCGGCAACGCGGCTTGCGCTGAAACGGCAACAGACCCTAGCCTCACTCGAGCACCTTCCAGATTTCCCGGGCGTATTCGGCAATGGTGCGGTCGGAGGAAAACCATCCCGAGCGTGCGCAGTTCAGCACCGCCGAGCGCCACCACAATTCCGGCGTGCGCCAATAGGTGGCGACGCGGCGATGGGTCTGCCAATACGCATCGAAATCGGCACAGACGAAATAGGTGTCGTGGGCGATCAGCTCGTCCACCAGCGCCCTATAGCGGTTGGGGTCATCGGGGGAGAATACGCCGTTGCGGATCGCCAGCAGCACTTCATGCAAGCGCGGCGAGCCTTCGACTATGGCTTCGGCGTTGTAGGCGCCGGCACGCTTGCGTGCCTGCACCTGCGCTGCGCTCATGCCGAAGATGAACATGTGCTCGGCGCCGATCAACTCGGCCATTTCCACATTGGCGCCGTCGAGGGTGCCGATGGTCAGCGCGCCATTGAGGGCGAATTTCATATTGCTGGTGCCCGAGGCTTCCAACCCGGCGGTGGAGATCTGCTCGGAGAGATCGGCGGCGGGAATGATGGTTTCCGCCAGGCTGACGTTGTAATTGGGCAGAAACACCACTTTCAGGCGATCGCGCACGGTCGGATCGACATTCACGGTGCGGGCGATGTCGTTGGCCAGTTTGATGATCAGCTTGGCCTGGTGATAGCTGGCGGCCGCCTTGCCGGCGAAGATTTTCACCCGCGGCACCCAGTCGACCGTGGGTTCGTCGCGCATTGCCTGATACAGCGCCACCGTGTGCAGCAGGTTGAGCAATTGGCGTTTGTACTCGTGGATGCGCTTGATCTGCACGTCGAACAGCGCCTCGGGGTCGAGGTGGATGTTCAGACGCTCGTCGACCCAGCGCACCAGTGCGCGTTTTTTCAGCTGCCGCTGCTCGGCGAAGCGCTTGCGGAAGGCCGGCTTGTCGGCCCAGGCTTCCACCGTGCGCAGCAGGTGTTGCGGGTCGTCGAGCAAGCTCTCGCCGACGTGTTCGACCAGCAGGGCTGTGAGCTCCGGGTTGGTCTGGTAGAGCCAGCGGCGGAAGGTAATGCCGTTGGTCTTGTTGTTGATGCGTTCGGGGTAGAGCGAATGCAGGTGGGCGAAAACGGTTTTACGCATCAACTCGGTGTGCAGCCCGGACACCCCGTTGATGCTGTGCGAGCCGAGAAACGCCAGGTTGCCCATGCGCACCCGGCGGCCGTTGTCTTCCTCGATCAACGAGACCGAGCGCAGCAGCTCGAAATCATGGATGTCGCGCGCCCGCAACGCATCGATGTGGTAGGCGTTGATCAGGTAAATGATCTGCATATGCCGCGGTAGCAAACGCTCCATCAGCCCTACCGACCAGGTTTCCAGGGCCTCGGGCAGCAGCGTGTGGTTGGTGTAGGAGAGGGTCGCGACGGTGATCTCCCAGGCTTTGTCCCAAGGTTGATCGTGCACGTCGACCAGCAGGCGCATCAGCTCGGCGACGGCGATCGCCGGGTGCGTGTCGTTGAGCTGGATGGCCGCGTATTCGGGCAGGCTGGTCACATCGCCGTGCTGATTGAGATGGCGGCGCAGCAAATCCTGCAGCGAGGCGGCGACGAAGAAGTACTCCTGGCGCAAGCGCAGCTCCTGGCCGGCTTCGGTGCTGTCGGCCGGATAGAGCACTCGCGAGATGCGCTCGGCGCGCGCCTCCTCGGCCACCGCACCGATGTGGTCGCCGGCATTGAAGCGTTCCAGATGGAAGTCGCTTTCGGCCCGGGCGCGCCACAGGCGCAGGGTGTTCACGCCAGTACCGCGCCAGCCGGCGATCGGGGTGTCGTAGGCGATGGCGCGGATGCCTTCGGCCCAATTCCAATATTGCTTGGGTTCGTCGCGGGTCGTCGGCGAGGCCGCCACGCCACCGCCGAAACCGATCAGGTAGCTGACTTCGGGGCGTTCGAACTCCCAGGGGTTGCCGAAGTCCAGCCAGATTTCGGTTTGCTCGAGCTGCCAGCCATCGACGATCGATTGACGGAACAGGCCATGCTCGTAGCGAATGCCGTAGCCGTGGGCGGCGAGTCCCAGCGTCGCCATGCTTTCCATAAAGCAGGCGGCCAACCGTCCGAGGCCGCCGTTGCCGAGGGCGGCATCGGCTTCCAGGCCACGGATGCGCTCGAGGTCGACCCCCAGATCGTCCATCGCCGCACGCGCCACATCCTGAATGCCCAGGTTGCACAGATTGTCGTAAAGCAAGCGGCCGATAAGGAATTCCAGGGACAGGTAATAGACGCGCTTTTTACCCTCGCGGTAGATCTTGCGCGTGTGATCCATCCATTTCTCGACCAGACGATCGCGGGTGGCCAGGGCAATGGCCTCGAACCAGTCGTGATCGAAGGCGTGCTCGGGGTCCTTGCCCACGGCGTAGGTCAACTTCGCGAGAACATTGGCGCGAAAAGCGGCGACTTCATCGGCATCGACGGTTGGGGTGGGCTCCTCGGACATTTACGGCATCCTTAGCAGGTGGCGGGACACAGGACAACAAAGGCTCCTAGGTTGTGACCTTGCGCATCGCTTCAGGGTTCGCCTAACAGGCTGTTGAAAAACTACCTGCGTTGACATCGCGGCGTTAAAAACAGGCTCGTGCGCGAGTCCGGGCTAGGCGCCCCCATCAAAATGCTCATTTACAACACGTAAACTCGCGTGCGAGCCCAGTCCTTTTTTCGCCTGTTTTTGTGGGGACGCCTAGTCCTTGCGCTGTCTGCCTCGCCTACGTTTTTCAACGGCCTGCTAAGCGTTTATCTACCCGACCCGTATGCCCGATCCGCATGATGATGAATCAGCTGTTGTGCCAAAGATGCACCGCGGCATAGGCGCGCCAAGGCCGCCAGGCTTCGGCGCGGGCGCCGAGCTGTTTGGCGCTGATGCCGCCGGCGCCCCAGAGCGGCGACTTGAGCAACCCCAGGTCGCTGGTGGGAAACGCATCGGCCTCGCCGAAGGCGCGCAGGGCGATGTACTGCGCGGTCCAAGGGCCGATGCCGGGCAGGGCGCAAAGGCGTTCGACCAACGCCTGGCTGCCCTCGTCGATATCCAGGCGCAAGGCGCCGCTGGCGATCTGCGCGGCGAAGTGCTGCAGGCATTGCACCCGCTTGCCCGGCATGCCGATGCCTTCCAGGTTGGCGCTGGCAATCGCCGCGGGGCTGGGAAACAGGCGTTGAGGCGCCTGCGGATCGGCATCGAGCAGGGGCTCGCCGAGGCGATCGACCAGGCGTGCGCTGATGGTGACCGCGGCTTTCACCGTAATCTGCTGGCCGACTATGGCGCGCACCGCTTGTTCGAACGGGTCGAAGGCGGTAGGCAGGCGCAAGTTCGGCTGGCGCGCGAACGAGGCGCCCAGGTGCGGGTCGTTGGCGAAATGCGCGGCAATGCGCAGCGGCTCGGCGTCGAGGTCGAACATGCGCCGCACCCGCTGAATCAACGCCGGCAAACAGGCATCGGCAGAGCGGCTGTGGCGCAGCAGCAGGACGTTCTGCGCCTCCATGGGCTGCACGCTGAACCAGCCGCTGACGCCGTCGAGTTGAAAGCTGCGGCAGTAGCCGCCCGCACTCAGCCGTTCCACGTCCGTCAGGGCGCGTAAGGCGAAATGATCGTGGAATTGCTGCCAGCGCCAGGGTGGCCGATAGGCGAGCGGAATGGGTGGGGAGCTGTGCATGGCTGGACGATAGCCGGCGCGCGCCTTCTTGTCAGGGCGAAACTGACTTTCAAAGTGCCGGTGATCGGGCCGGCCGGTTGGGATTCATGCAAAGAGTTGTGTTTTTCGTAGGCAAAGCAGCCGCGATGGCGCTAGTCTGCAAATGACGGTTCTGGGTTTTTCATTCTGTAATGGCCCACCGGCAACCAGTCCTGATTTCAGGCCTGGCCTACATCAAGCAGTTGCTTGCTTGATTCTCGGGCGGCGCAGTTGCTATGTGCCGCGACACCGCCGAGGCAGTGGCGGTTGCAATGGGAACACGATCAAGGGGTCACTCGGGACGCCGGTCGCTACCGGTTATGCAGTTCGCGCCTCAGTGACCCATCAGTTCATCCATCGCCTGAGGAGGTCACTTCATGAGCACAGCCTTGCACGATGATGTCAGTAATGGGGTTCTACGGCGGATGAAGGAGGGCGGTTTCGACTTTGCCAGCGTTCATCCAATCGAGTTCTACGCCATTTTTCCCGATGAGGAACGGGCGCGTATGGCGACCAGAAATTTTCGCGGCGAATCCTTGCATGCCCTGGTGACCGAGCGCGACGACGGCGCCTGGCATCTGCAGGTCAGCAAGGTGATGTATGCCACCCACGCCGGCATTGGCGATTTCGAGCACGACATGGCGTCGGTGGTGGTTCCGCTCGGCGGTACGCTCGATGGTTGGGGCGTGACCCAGGAGGTCAAGGCTCAACGTCCTTGAAACCACGCTAAGCAACAGACATCGACCAGCTGCGGCTGGTCGATGCGTTTATCCCCTTCTCGAATTCACCCAGACGCCTGCCGCTCGCGGCCCGCCGCGCCGCAAAATGAAGCCACGGGCAGTCAAGCCCGAGCACCTTGCGCCAAAACGGTGCATTGGTTTCGTATTAAATTGCTAACTAATTGAAATATAAGATGTAAATCTGCTGGCTCGGGCCTTGCAGTACTTCCCTGCGCTTGGGCGAACAGGAGTACGGCATGACCCGCACTTTTTATGACGAGATGTACCAGGCGAGCGGCGAGTGCCGCCCGCACTATCAGGAATTCGCCCGTTGGCTGGCCGAGACACCGAAGGAGTTGCTGGCGCAGCGCCGGCGCGAAGCCGATTTATTGTTCCACCGTGCCGGAATCACCTTCACCCTGTATGGCGACGAGCAGGGCACCGAACGGCTGATCCCCTTCGACACCATCCCGCGCAGTATCCCCGCCAGTGAATGGCGGGTGGTGGAACGCGGCTGCATCCAGCGGGTGCAGGCGCTCAACCTGTTTCTCGCCGACCTCTACCACGAACAACGGATTATCAAGGCCGGAGTGATTCCCGCCCAGCAGGTGCTGGCCAACGAGGGTTACCAGATCGCCATGCAGGGCCTGAACCTGCACCGCGACCTCTACGCGCACATCGCCGGCGTCGACCTGGTGCGCGACGGCGACGGCAGCTACTACGTGCTCGAGGACAACCTGCGCACGCCGAGCGGCGTCAGCTATATGCTCGAAGACCGCAAGATGATGATGCGCCTGTTCCCCGAGCTGTTCGCCGCGCAGCGCATCGCGCCTATCGATCACTACCCGAACCTGCTGCTGGAAACCCTGAAATCCTCCAGCCCGCTGGACAATCCCAACGTCGTGGTACTGACGCCGGGGCGTTTCAACAGCGCTTATTTCGAGCATGCCTTTTTGTCCCGCGAGATGGGCGTGGAGCTGGTCGAGGGCGCGGATCTGTTCGTGCGCGACGACAAGGTTCATATGCGCACCACGGCCGGGGCCAAGCAGGTCGACGTGATTTATCGCCGCCTCGACGACGATTTCCTCGATCCGCTGGCCTTCAATCCCGACTCCATGCTCGGCGTGCCCGGCCTGCTATCGGCCTATCGCTCGGGCAATGTGGTGCTGGCCAATGCGATCGGCACCGGGGTGGCGGACGACAAGTCGATCTACCCCTATGTCGGCGACATGATCCGCTTCTACCTGGACGAAGAACCGATCCTGAAAAACGTGCCGACCTGGCAATGCCGCAAACCGGCCGAGCTGTCCCATGTGCTGGCCAATCTGGGCGAGCTGGTGGTCAAGGAAACCCAGGGCTCGGGCGGCTACGGCATGCTGGTCGGGCCGGCGGCGAGCCAGGCGGAAATCGAAGCCTTCCGCCTGCGTCTGCTGGCCAAGCCCGAGGCCTATATCGCCCAGCCGACGCTGTGTTTGTCGACTTGCCCGACCTTCGTCGAAAACGGTATCGCACCGCGGCATATCGACCTGCGCCCATTCGTCCTGTCCGGGCGGGAAGTACGCCTGGTACCGGGCGGCCTGACCCGCGTGGCGCTGCGCGAAGGCTCGCTGGTGGTCAACTCGTCGCAAGGCGGCGGGACCAAAGACACCTGGGTGGTGGAGGACTAACCATGCTTTCAAGAACTGCCTCCGATCTGTATTGGATGTCGCGCTATCTGGAGCGCGCGGAAAACCTCGCGCGCATGCTCGATGTCAGCTATTCCCTCTCGCTGATGCCCCAGGACGGCCGCTCCGACGGCCTGGACGAACTGGCCATGCCGTTGCTGATCACCGGCACGCTGGACGAATACCGGGCGCGCCACGGCCAATTGCACGCCGAACGCATGCTGCATTTCTTCGCCCTGGATGCGGAAAACCCTGCCAGCCTCTATTGCTGCCTGGGCGCGGCGCGCAGCAACGCCCATGCGGTGCGCGGCTGCATCACCGCCGACATGTGGGAGAACATCAACGCCACCTGGCTGGAAATCCGCGGCATCGCCGAGCAAGGTCTGGGGCGTTACGGCATCAGCCGCTTCTGCGAATGGGTCAAGGAGCGCTCGCATCTGTTTCGCGGCGCCACCTTCGGCACCATCAGGCGCGGCGATCCCTATCGCTTTATCCGTCTCGGCACCTTTATCGAGCGCGCCGACAACACCCTGCGTCTGCTCGATGCGCGCTACGAGATGCTCGGCGAGGACATCGACGAGGTCGACGGTCGCCCGGCGCGCAGTTACTACCAGTGGAATGCCTTGCTCCGCGCGCTTTCCTCGTTCGAAGCGTTCGCCGAGATCTACCGCGGCTCGCCCGGCACGCGCAAAGTCGCCGAACTGCTATTGCTGCGCCCGGACATCCCGCGCTCGCTGCGCGCCTGCATGGACGAACTCAACCTGATGCTCGCCAGCCTGCCCGGGGAAAACGGCCGGCCGGCGCAACGCCTGGCGGCGGAGCTGGAGGCGCGGCTGCGCTACACCAGCATCAACGAAGTTCTCGACGAGGGCCTGCATGCCTGGTTGACCGACTTGATCCTGTCGGTGCGCCAGCTTGGCCAAGCCATTCAAAGTTCCTATCTGGAGGTCGCATGAGACTCTCGATCAGCCATGACACCACCTACCACTACGAAGATCAGGTGCGCACCAGCATCCAGTACCTGCGCATGACGCCTCACGACAACCAGCGCCAGCAGGTGCTCAGCTGGCAGCTCAACCTGCCCAAGCCGGTACGCGCCCAGCTCGACCCCTACGGCAATATCCTCCATGTGCTGACCCTGGAAGAGCCGCACGAGTCCATCGTCCTGGGCGCCAGCGGCGAAGTGCAGATCGATGTCGAGTGCGAGACCGAACACGACAGCCAGTCGCCACTGCCGTTTCTACGTTGCACCCGACTGACCGAGGCGGACGAAGCGCTGCGCGACTTCGCCCACGCGCACTGCCAGGAGCGCCGTGACCGCGCCGCGCTGATCGAATTGATGCATGGCTTGCACGGGCACATCGCCTACCAACCGGGTGCCACGGCGGTGCAAACCAGCGCCAGCGAAGCCTTCGGCGGCGGCCAGGGGGTGTGCCAGGACCATGCCCATGCGTTTCTCGCCTGCGCGCGCAGCCTGGGGATTCCGGCGCGCTATGTGTCCGGCTATCTGTACACCGACAGCAGCGAACACCTGGCCAGCCACGCCTGGGCCGAGGCCTGGCTGGACGACGCCTGGTACAGCTTCGACGTGACCAATTGCCTGGCGAGGCCCGAGCGTCATCTGAAGCTGGCGATCGGTCTGGATTACCTGGATGCCTGCCCGGTGCGCGGCATGCGTCGTGGCGGCGGGACGGAGCAGATGCACGCGCAGGTGGAAGTTTCTCCGCTGTTGCGCGTGCAACAGCAGTAGAATTGCGCGCTCCAGTGCCCGACGCAGTGTGTTCGGGCGTATCCGTTCACAGGTGAAGCATGACTTATTGCGTTGCCATGAACCTGGCCGAAGGGCTGGTGTTCGTCTCCGATTCGCGCACCAATGCGGGGGTCGACAATATTGCGATCTTCCGCAAGCTCCATGTCTTCGGCGTACCCGGCGAGCGCCTGATCGTGCTGCAAAGCGCCGGCAACCTGGCCACCTCGCAATCGGTGGTCAGCCTGCTGCGTCAGCGTCTGGATAGCGCTGGTCAGCATTTGCACAATGTCGCCAGCCTGTTCGATGCCGCCACGCTGGTTGGCGATACCATCCGCGAAGTGCTCACCCGCGACAGCGGCGCGACCCTGAGCCAGGGCGTCGAGCTGGGTTGTTCGATTCTTCTCGGCGGGCAGATCCGCGGCGCCGCGCCGGCGCTGTACAACCTCTATCCGCAAGGCAATTTCATCGCCGCAACCGAGGACACGCCGTACTTCCAGATCGGCGAAAGCAAATACGGCAAGCCGATTCTCGACCGCGCGCTGAACTATCGCACGCCGCTGCAGCAGGCGCTGCGCTGCTCGCTGATCTCCTTCGACTCGACCATCCGCAGCAACCTCTCGGTGGGTATGCCGCTGGATCTGTTGGTGTACCGCGCCGACAGCCTGGAAGTGCCGGCGGGGTTTCGCATCCATGAAGGCGACGCCTATTTCGAGGGCATCCGCCAGCAATGGTGCGCCGGTCTGCGCGAGTTGCTGACCCAGTTGCCGGCGCCGCCCGGCGAATACTGGGGGTAGGCCGGCGGGCTCTCAGCTCGATTCGGTCGAGGCGGCGCGGCGCTCCGCGTTGCTCGAGGTCGTCTGGGGAATGCCGGCCACCTGCAACTCGGGAAAGGCGCCGCCGATAAATTCCACGCTGCGCGTCGGGAAGGCGAACTGCACGTTCAGGTCGCGCAGGCCCTGCAGCAGCCCCAGGTTGATTTCCTGCTGAATGTCCATGTACTTGTTGTAGTCCGAGCTCAGCACGAAATACACCACCTCGAATGTCAGCTGGTACTCGCCGAAGGCCTGGAAGTGCGCGCGGTCGAAGCGCGTGTCCGGCACCTGCGCGATGATTTGGGCGACCAATCGGCCGATCTCGCGGACTTTCTCGGTCGGGGTGTCGTAGGTGACGCCGAACTTGAACAGAATCCGCCGGGTTTCCATGCGTTTGTAGTTGTGCAGCGTCTGGCGCAACAGGTCGGCATTCGAGCAGACGATCTGCTCGCCGCTGAGGCTGCGGATGCGCGTGGTTTTCAAACCGATGTGCTCGATATTGCCGGCGATGCTGCCGAACACCACGAAATCGCCGATCTCGAACGGTTTGTCGACGCCAATGGACAACGAGGCGAACAGGTCGCTGAGCAGCGTTTGCACCGCCAGCGCCACGGCGATACCGCCGACCCCGAGGCTGGCGACCAGCGCGGTGATATCCACGCCGAGGTTGGCCAGAATCGACAACAACATCACCGACCAGACAAGCAGGCGCAGCATGATCGCGATAATGGTCGTGGTCACCGGGTTGCGCGTCGTGCCGTCGGCATGCACCACCGGGGTGGCGGCCCACAGGCGTATGCCGATTTCCAGCCATAGAGCGATTTGCAAGGCCAGGGCGACGAACCAGCCATGGCTCAGGGTGCTCTCCCACTGCGCGGGTAGATCCACCAGTTTCAGGGCCATGAGCACGGAAAGGGCCAGGAGCAGGAAGCGGCTGGTTTGGCGAAAGATTTCCGCGACCAATTTGTAGCGCAACTCGTGCTGCTTTTCCGCCCAGGCGGCGACATGCGTGCTCAGGCGGCTGATGAGGGTGCGCAAAATGATGAAGAGCGCCAGGCTGATCGCCATGACGATGGCGATATTCAGCCAGAGGGTTTGGTTGAACCAGAAGTCCCAATTCTGCATGGGCTTTATGACCTCCTATGCAAATAAACCGGGCGGCGCGACTGCGCCGCTAATTTATTCGGTAGAGGCTGAGGGCGATAGTTCAGCCCATGTGCGTTTGCCTGGCTTCAAAGAGCCGCGTCGGGCTGTTTGCGCGTCGCCATGTGTCGCAGGTAACCGAGCAATTGCTGTAGCTCGGCCTCGCTCAACACCGTCTCGCTGAAGCCGGGCATCTTGCCTTGCGGCCAGCGCCGCAGGCTTTGCGGGTTGCGGATATAAGCGGCGAGGAAGCCTTCGGCAAAATACTCGGTCGGGTTATGCGGGATGTTCAGGTCTGGGCCGAAGGCAGAATCGCCCGCCGCGTTCAGCCGATGACAGGCCATGCAGTGTTTCTGGTAGAGGGCGAAGCCAGCCTGGGTACTGGCGTCGGCATCGGCGGCGGGGAGCAGTGCGGGGAAGCGTTCGGCCACCGGCGCCAGCTTGCGGATGGCCGCCACCTGATAGGGCCATTGCTCGGGGGCAACCTGGCTGGCCTCGGGATTTTGCCACACCAGGTAGAAGGGCCCGGCGCTGGGTTTGCCGGCGGCCAAGGCCGGCCAGGGTTGGGCCGGGTCTTCGACCGCCAGCCAGGCTTGCGCGCCGCTCTGGGCCAGCAATAAGGCGGCCGGCAATTCGGCGGCGAAACCATCCAGGGCTACCGCCTGCAAGTGATCGCCCGGTTGTACGCCGCTGAGCAGGGCGGCCAGCGGTACCGCACGATAGCGCATGGCGCGCTTGTAGCTGACGTCTTCGGCGATTTCGATTTGCCGCGCCTGCGGATGCGCGAGCAACTCGGCGCTCTGCCAACTGCGGCTTGCCGGGCCGATATCCAATTCGAGTTCGGCGGTCTGCGCCGTGGCGCTCAGGGGGAACAAGGCCGCTAGTGTTAGCGTTGCGAATAATTTCAAGGTTACTGCTCCATTGGCGTTTGCACGCAGTATCGAGGCATGGGGCCGCGAGCGTGCCCTGGTAAGGAAACGGACCGCCCGATGCTGCCCGATCACCGCCTGGGCTTCAATGCCGCTGCCGATCTGGCTGCCGGATCAGCGCTGTGCTGGTGCTTGGCGTGTTGGTCCGCAATCGACGCCCGCACGCGCAGATGCCGAAGCGCAAGCACGGCAAAACGCTCGAGGTTGAGGGAGAGGAGGGGGCAGATCGCCCGCACTGCATTACCGCTCACGCACGGTAACGCAGCGACGGGGTATGGACGTTCAGCTGACCAGTCGGGTCAAGTTCGGGACGATTAAAATCAGCGTGGTGGCAAACAGGATAAGGCTCGCTTGCCGGATCTTTGGCTGTCTAAACATGGCTACCTGCCTATTCTTCTTGTTGGTGTGGCGGCATCCGCCGCTCACATGGCTCTCCGCTATTGCGTCGAGGCCGGGGCTGAAGCCGTCCCGGCAAAACCCGGCGATGGCTTATTTTTCTTTCCCACTATTTCTATTACGTCTGCCTTAGTAACTCTAGGGTGGCGCGGCCATGTGGATAGAAGTCTTGGCAGTTAGATATCCATGGCTTGAAGCGGCTGGTTATGACAGGCACCGGCGATTCTCCCGCGGCCTTGTACTAGAGCGGCCATGCGCTCTCGCGCCAGCGCAGACCGTTCGTCTGAGCTGAGCGGTCAATAGCCCTGAGCGCTTCGGTCATTGAGGCGGATATGCCGGGCGTATGTAATGCCGGCAGGCTGCCGAGAAGCCGCGGCGCGGATATCCAGTGGATGCTAAGCGCATCGTTTGGTCACCGGAGCCCGCCCGCCAGGTTTTCCCAGCCTGCGCGATAGGCGCAATCGCCGATATGCGCCGCCAGTCACTCATCCACCGGCTGTACGAGGACGCCATGACCGAAGCATTTATTTTCGATGCACTGCGCACGCCCCGCGGCAAAGGCAAGAAGGACGGCGCGCTGTACAGCGTCAAACCGGTCGACCTGGTCGCCGGCTTGCTCAGAGCGCTGCAAGCACGCAATAACCTGGACACCAGCCAGGTCGACGACATCGTGCTCGGCTGCGTGACCCCGCTGGGCGATCAGGGCGCCGATATCGCCAAGACCGCGGCCATGGTCGCCGATTGGGATGTCAGCGTTTCCGGCGTGCAGCTCAATCGCTTCTGCGCCTCCGGCCTGGAGGCGGTCAATCTCGGGGCGATGAAAGTGCGTTCCGGTTTCGAGGACCTGGTGGTGGTCGGCGGCGTGGAGTCCATGTCGCGCGTGCCCATGGGTTCCGATGGCGGTGCCTGGGTGATGGACCCGGCGACCAATATGCACAGCCATTTCATCCCCCAGGGTATCGGCGCCGACCTGATCGCCACGCTGGAGGGCTTCAGTCGCGCCGATGTCGACGCCTTCGCGCTGCGTTCGCAGCAAAAAGCCGCCCGTGCCAGCGCCGACGGCTCATTCGACAAATCCTTGGTTGCGGTGACCGATCAGAACGGCATCGTGCTGCTTGACCACGACGAATTCATTCGCGGCGATTCCACCCTGGACGGTTTGGGCAAGCTCAAGCCGAGCTTCGAGATGATGGGCCAAATGGGCTTCGACGGCACCGCGCTGCGGGTCTATAGCCACGTCGAACGGATCGAGCACGTGCACACCCCGGGCAACAGCTCGGGAATCGTCGACGGCTCCGCTTTGATGCTGATCGGCAGCGCCGCCAAGGGCAAGGAACTGGGCCTGAAGCCCCGCGCGCGAATCGTCGCCACCGCGGTAACCGGCACCGATCCGACCATCATGCTCACCGGCCCCGCGCCGGCCACGCGCAAAGCGCTGGCCAAGGCTGGCCTGGACATCGCCGATATCGACCTGTTCGAGGTCAACGAAGCCTTCGCCTCGGTGGTGATGAAGTTCATGAAGGACATGGGCGTGGCCGAGGACAAGGTCAACGTCAACGGCGGCTCCATCGCCATGGGCCATCCGCTGGGCGCCACCGGCTGCGCGATCCTCGGCACCTTGCTCGACGAGCTGGAGAGGCGCCAGTTGCGTTATGGCCTGGCCACGCTCTGCGTCGGCGGCGGCATGGGTATAGCCACCATCATTGAGCGCATCTAAGGAGCTTTCAGAGACTACTGCGCTCGACCATGCTGCGTTGGAAATCGTCCGGGAATGCTCATTTGCAACAGCAAACTCCGCTTCCCAAACGATTTCCGCCTTGCCTGCCCTTCGCTCGCAACGTCTCTGAAGAGCTCCCCCATTTTTAGGGGATAGGAAACGAAATGACTGACGCCATCCGTTACGAAAAAGGCCAGGACAATATTGTTGTGCTGACCATGGATATGCCCGGCCAGAGCGCCAATACCATGAACGCGGTGTACCGCGAGGCCATGGGCGGGATCGTCGAGCGCCTGGAGCGCGAGAAGGATGATATCGCCGGGGTGATAGTCACCTCGGCGAAGAAAACCTTCTTTGCCGGCGGCGACCTCAACGAACTGATCAAGGTCACCAAGGCCGACGCCAAACCCTTCTACGAGATGATCCTGAAGATCAAGGGCCAACTGCGCCGTCTGGAAACCCTGGGCAAACCGGTGGTGGCGGCGATCAACGGCGCCGCCCTGGGCGGCGGCTGGGAAATCGCCCTGGCCTGTCATCACCGCATCGCCCTCGACAGTTCCAGTGTGCAGATTGGCCTGCCGGAAGTGACCCTCGGCCTGCTGCCGGGCGGCGGCGGAGTGGTGCGCATGGTGCGCCTGCTCGGCCTGGAAAAAGCCCTGCCGTATCTCGCCGAGGGCAAGAAGGTGCGCCCGGCCGCGGCGCTCAAGGCCGGATTGATCGATGAGCTGGCCAGCGATAAAGACGACCTGCTGGTCAAGGCGCGCGCCTGGATCGTCGCCAATCCTTCGCCGAAACAGCCCTGGGACGAAGCCGGCTACAAGATTCCCGGCGGCACACCGGCAAGCCCGAATGTCGCGCAAATGCTGGCGATCGCCCCGAGCGTGCTGCGCGACAAGACCAAAGGTTGCTTCCCCGCCCCGGAGAAAATCCTCTGCGCCGCGGTCGAGGGCGCCCAGGTCGATTTCGACACGGCGCAGCTGATCGAGGCGCGCTACTTCACCGAGCTGACCACCGGGCAGGTGGCGAAGAACATGATCGGTACCTTCTGGTTCCAGCTCAATGAAATCAACGCCGGCGGCTCGCGGCCCGAAGGCTTCGCGCCTTATGTGACGAAGAAAGTCGGTGTGCTCGGCGCCGGCATGATGGGCGCGGGCATCGCCTATGTTTCCGCCGTGGCGGGGATCGAGGTAGTGCTCAAGGACGTCTCCATCGACGCGGCCGAGAAGGGCAAGAGCTACTCGGCCAAACTGCTGGAGAAGAAAGTCAGCCGCGGCCAGATGAGCGTGGAAAAACGCGATGCCATCCTGGCGCGCATCACCGCCACCGATAAAGAGGCCGACTTCGCCGGATGCGACCTGGTGATCGAAGCGGTGTTCGAAGACCGCGACCTCAAGGCCACGGTCACGGCGGCTGCCGAGCGCGCCGCCGCGAGCGATGCGCTGATCGCCTCCAATACCTCGACGCTGCCGATCACCGGTCTGGCGGCCGCGGTGCGCAATCAGGACAGGTTCATCGGTCTGCACTTCTTCAGCCCGGTGGACAAGATGCCGCTGGTGGAAATCATCCGCGGCGCGCGCACCAGCGACGCAAGCCTGGCCCGCGGCTTCGACTACGTGATGCAGATCAACAAGACCCCGATCGTGGTCGAGGACAGTCGCGGCTTCTTCACCTCGCGGGTGTTCGGCACCTTCACCAACGAGGGCATCGCCATGCTCGGCGAAGGTATCAGCGCGGCGATGATCGAAACCGAGGCGCGCAAGGCCGGCATGCCGGTGGGACCGCTGGCGATCAGCGATGAAGTGTCGCTGAGCCTGATGAACCATATCCGCCAGCAGACCATCAAGGACCTGGCCGCCGAGGGCAAGCAGATCCCCGAACACCCGGCGTTCGCGGTGATCGACCTGATGCTGAACGAGTACAAACGGCCGGGCAAAGCCGCTGGCGGCGGTTTCTACGAGTACCCGCAGGCGGGCAAGAAGCAGCTGTGGTCCGACCTCAAGGCGCGCTTCGAGAAACCTGACGCGCAAATATCCCAGGAGGACGTGCGCGACCGCATTCTGTTCATTCAGGCCATCGAAACCGTGCGCTGCCTGGAGGAGGGGGTGCTGAAATCGGTCGCCGACGCCAATATCGGTTCAATCTTCGGCATCGGCTTCGCCGCCTGGACCGGCGGTGCGCTGCAGTTCATCAATCAATACGGGATCAAGGATTTCGTTGCCCGCGCGCATTACCTGGCCGAGCAATATGGCGAACGCTTCGAGCCGCCGGCGTTGCTGCGGGACAAGGCCGCCAGGGGCGAAACCTTCTGACCGCGAGTTTCGCGCTGCACGGAACCGGCTCCCACGAGCCGGTTTTTTATTGCCCGCGGTATTTACCCGCACCCCCTGGGGTAATTGCTGTCCATCGTTTTGGGGGCAAGCGTGGGAGAACCGCCATGAAAACATTTCTGTTGTCGTTATTGCTGTTGGCTGGACCCTTGACGAGCGTAGCCCAGGGCGACGAGGTGGAGGGGCTGACGACCATCGAGCAGGAGCGCGAGTTGAGTGGCCGGCAGATGGAGCTGGAGCGTGAGCGCGGGGATGCGGCTGCGGAGCATTTCGGCGATGAGGTGGAGGACGAACTGCGGGACGCGCCAACCCTCGACCCGGGCGCCGGGGCCACGGACATGGATCCGGTGCCACCGCTGACGTCGCCGGGTTCGCCGACAATCGCGCCTACTCCATCGCCGGTTCCCGCGCCGCGCCTACCGGGCGAGTCCGAGCGCGACACGCTGATCCCAGGCAGCGGCAATTGATCCGGGCCTGCGCCGATGCCCAGCAGTAGCGAGCAAACGCGGCGCGCCGTCGATCGCCAGCGCTGGCGTTTGCTGCGTCAAACCGAGGCGTGGCTGGGGGCGCCGATGGTGGCGCTGGGTTTCATCTGGCTGGCGCTGCTGATCGTCGAATTGGTGCGCGGCGCTTCGCCGCTCCTGTCACTGATCGGTCGCGGCATCTGGCTGATTTTCATCGCCGACTTTCTGCTGCGCTTCAGCCTGGCGCCGCAGAAGCGCACCTACCTGAAGCGCAACCTGCTGACCTTGCTCGCCCTGCTGCTACCGGCCCTGCGTACCCTGCGGGTGCTGCGCATGGCCCGTATCCTGCGCGCCAGCCGGGGTTTGAATCTGCTGCGCATCCTCACCTCGATCAATCGCGGGATGAAAGCGCTGCGCCGCACCATGTATAGACGCGGTTTCGGCTATGTGGTGGCGGCGACGGTATTGGTGATTCTCGCAGGCGCCGCCGGCATCTACGCCTTCGAAGGAGGTCGGCCGGGGTTCGCCAGCTACAGCGAATCGCTCTGGTGGACGGCCATGCTGATCACCAGCCTTGGCTCGGAAGCCTGGCCGCATACGCCTGAAGGGCGGTTGCTGTGTTTCCTGATCGGCCTCTATGGCTTTGCCGTGTTCGGCTATCTGACCGCGACCCTGGCGTCCTTTTTCGTCGATCGCGATGCGGCGGACAAGCAGTCGGCCATCGCCGGGCAGGCTTCTATCGAGGCGCTACGTGCGGAGATTCGCCAATTGCGCGAAGACCTCCGTCGTCAGGCGCCGCCGGGTTAAACCCTCAGGCGACCTGGCACCAACCATTGCGCACGCAGAGCTCATGATGAATCGCCAGGCGCTCGCTTTGCCGGGTCGGCATCGGCAGGCTCAATAAAGCCCCGTCGTCGAGGTGAATGGCCAGTTCCGATTCGAAAAACAGGCCGTTGTCGTCGAGGGTCACGTAGGTGATGCCATAGCCGTTCAGCGGCAGGGCGGCGGCAGTGCTCATGGTCGGGCTCCGGGTTGGCGTTGGTCGTGCCGCATCATTGCCGAGCCGCCCGAACGCCGGAAGTGAATGCCCTTTATGGTGAATATCGAGCGGGCTGATAGGCAGCTCTGCCGGTACGTCGCCGTCTATGCTACAAAGTGCGGGCCCGCTCCGTTTGTTTATTCAGGACCCCCCATGTCGCTACGCATTTGCATTCTCGAGACCGATATCCTGCGCCCCGAGTTGATTGAGCAGTACCAAAGCTACGGCCATATGTTCGAGCGGTTGTTCGCTCGGCAGCCGATTGCGGCGAGTTTCGAGGTATTCAATGTGGTGGAGGGCAATTATCCGCCGGACGAGCAGCGCTACGACGCTTATCTGGTGACCGGCAGCAAGGCCGACTCCTTCGGCCCCGAACCCTGGATTCAAACGCTCAGACTCTACCTGCTGGAGCGCTACCGGCATGGCGACAAGATTCTCGGTATCTGTTTCGGCCATCAATTGCTGGCATTGCTGTTCGGCGGTCACGCCGAGCGCGCCGAGCGCGGGTGGGGAGTGGGCATACACCGTTACGAGGTCAAGCATCAACCGACCTGGATGATGCCGCCGCTGGAAGAGTTGACCTTGCTGATCAGCCACCAGGATCAGGTCACCAAATTACCCGAGAACGCCACTTTGCTGGCCTCCAGCGAGTTCTGTCCGATCGCCGCCTACTGCATCGGCGATCAGGTGCTGTGCTTCCAGGGCCACCCGGAATTCATCCACGACTACTCCAAGGCGCTGTTGGAAATCCGCCAGCAACATATCGGCGAACCGGCCTACACCCAGGGTATGAGCAGCTTGGAGCACGAGCATCAGGGGCACACGGTCGCGGAATGGATGATGCGCTTCGTCGCCCATGGGCGAACCGGGCTGGACGATTGAGCCGCGGCTACCCGTTTCGCTATAGCCAACCGTAATGCTTGAAGCTGGCGTACAGGCCGGCGCACCCGGCGGCGATAAAGCCGAGGACGCCGAAGTAGCCGAATTGCCACGTCAGCTCCGGCATATTCTCGAAATTCATCCCGTAAATCCCCGCTACCGCAGTGGGGTAGGCCAGAATCGCCGCCCAGGCGGCGAACTTGCGTTGGGTGATGCTCTGTCGCGAAGACTCCAGTAATAGGCCGATCTCGATCGCGTGGTCGGCCATTTCGCGTAAGGCGGCCAAATCTTCGAGCAGGCGGTTCACATGGATCGCCACGTCGCGAAAGTACGGGCGCATGTGTTTATCGATAAACGGGAAGTCCAGGCTTTGCAGCTCCTGGCAGATCTCCGCCAGCGGGCCGATGTAACGACGCAAGCGCAATAGGTTGCGCCGCAGGCATTGGATACGCTCGACGTCGGCCTGGGCTAGCGTGCGCTTGAACGCCACCCGCTCGATCTCCTCCAGCTCTTCGTAATAGTCGTCCATCATCGGGCGGTAATTCTCGATGACGAAATTGAGCAGGGCGTAGAGCACGAAATCTTCGCCGTGTTCGAGCAATAGCGGTCGCGCTTCGCAGCGTTGACGAACCTGCGAGTAAGGTGCCGATTCGCCGTAACGCGCGCTGATGACGTAGCCCGTGCCGGCGAACAGCTGGGTTTCGATGAATTCCAGTTCGCCATCGACCAGGACCGGTGAATAGAGCACCAGAAACAACGCGTCGCCGAAGGTCTCCAGCTTGGGCCGGGTATGCCGCTGCAGGGCATCCTCCAGGGCCAGCTCGTGCAGGTTGTACTGGCGCTGCAGATTGGTCAGTTCCTCGGCGCCGGGGTCGTGCAGACCGATCCAGACGAAGTGGCCGGGCTTTTTCGACCACGACAGCCCTTCGTCGAGCCTTATATCGGTGACTCTCTTGCCCTTGTAATAGACGGCGGCGGCGACGACTTGACCCATTTCGACTCCTCGGTGGCTATGGCGCAGAGGCCCCGGCTGCGTATGCGTCGCTCAGAATAGCGGTTGTTGCCAGGATTCGAACGCAAGGCGGCGCAATGAGTCGGTATGTTCAGTCGTCTTTGCGGCGAATTCGACAGCCTGCGATCAGCTGGCCTGGGCCAACTGCCGATCCATCATGTCGATGCATTGCGCCATTTGCGTTCGGCAATCGTCGATCAGCTTCGGCAAATCGTCCAGGCTCAGCCCGGCGGTCGGGATCGCCGGCAGCGAGCGGATCATGATCTTGCCGCTGCTCCAGCTATTCATCTTCAGGCGTTTGGCATAGCTGCTGACGCATACCGGGATGATCGGCACGCCCGCGGCGATGGCCATCTGGAACGCCCCTTTCTTGAACGGCAACAAACCCTTGCCGAGGTTGCGCGTGCCCTCGGGGAATACCCAGATCGAGGTGTCTTTATGTTTGAGCGTGTCGGTGGTGGTGAGCATCGCCCGCTTGGCGCTTATGGCATTGCCGCGGTCGAGCAGCACATTGCCGGCCAACCAATACAATTGCCCGAAAAACGGCACCCAGCGCAGGCTTTTCTTGCCGATGCTCACGGTCCGCTTGGGCACGACCCGGCCCAGGACATAGAGGTCGTAGTTGGATTGATGATTGGCGACTATGACGTAGGAACGCTTGTGCTCGAGCAGCGCCTGCACCTCGGCGCTCAGCTTCAGACGCAGCAGCCAGAGCGCCGGTAACGAATAGAGGCGGGCGCAGAGGCGACTGTTGTCGGGGTTGAACGGGCGGCACAGCCCCAGCAACAATCCCAGGGTACCGGCGAGAATGAAGTGCACACCCATCGCCAACATGCGCAGAAGAAAAAGCATCTGGTACATCCGTCATAGGAAAAAGGCGCGCAGTGTACGGGCGTGCACTCTGGTCGGCAATCGCTGCCGATCAGAGGTAATTGCCGGAGATGGCTTGCTGTTATCCGCTGTTCGTTGCCATAGGGTGCCTCGAATAAAAAGCCCGGCTGTCGAGGCCGGGCTTGTGTCGTTGCAGGGCGCTGTCAGAGCAATTGCTGTTTATCCAGCTCCACGGCGCGATCCAGGGCTTCGAGCAAGCCCTTGCGCACTTTCAGCTTGGTGTTCTTGTGCGCGGTCATATTGATCTTCTTCATCTGCTGGGCGACGGCCTGTGCGCTGGCCAGCAGTTGCTCGGGCGCCACCACCCTGTCGAGGAAGCCGGCATCCACCGCGCCTTGCGGGTCGAACATCTCGCCGTTGATCACCGAGCGGTGGAACGCCGCTTTGCGCAGGCGATCTCGGGCCAGCTCGATACCGGCGTGGTGCATGGTCATGCCAATCTGCACCTCGTTCAGGCCGATACTGAAGGCGCCTTCGACGCCGATGCGGTAGTCGGCCGACAGCAGAATGAACGCGCCCTTGGCCACGGCGTGGCCGGGGCAGGCGACGATGATCGGGAAGGGGTGGGCCAGCATGCGGCGCGCCAGGGTCGATCCGGAGGCAACGAGATCGATCGCGTTCTGTGGGCCGGAGGTCATCACCTTCAAGTCGTAGCCGCCGGACAGAATGCCCGGTTGGCCGGTGATGATCACGATGGCCTTGTCCTGCTCGGCGCGGTCCAGGGCGGCGTTGAAGGCGACGATGACGTCCGGGGAAATGGCGTTCACCTTGCCATTGCAGAGCGTCAGGGTGGCGATACCGTCTTCGAATTGATAGCTGATCAGGTCGCTCATGGCGGATTCCTTGTACTGAAGTGCACGAAACGTTACCCACCCGCATCGTCCAGGTAAAGCGCCATGACTGACTGGTGAGTCAGCGCGGTGAACTTATTCGGGCGTGGGCGCCTCTCATTTCCTATCAAGACAATTGCCATCGGCAATTGGCGATGCGAAATCGCAAGCATTAGCGTGCGGCATCTTGGAACGACACAGGAGCCGCTTATGCCTACCTCCGGATGGACCACTATCATCTGCCGCGCGGCTCTGGTCCTGGGCTTGATGCTCGGGCTATTGGTGCTTGCCGACAATGCGTGGAGCCAGAGCCCACTCGGCGTGCTCGGCCTGTTCTGCTTCAGCCTATTCGTTTCTCTGGGCTTCCTGCTGTTCGGCCAGCAACGCTTCCCATCCGACCCTGCACCCCGCCAGACGGACGACGAACACCTGGCTTAAGCACATGAATATTCTGAAAAAAACTTTTGCCTTTAGACGACTGTTCGGCTAGATTAGCGCGCCTCGACAGACAGCAGTGTCCGCCGAGATCCGGTGAAGTGTCCGAGCGGTTGAAGGAGCACGCCTGGAAAGTGTGTATACGAGAAATCGTATCAAGGGTTCGAATCCCTTCTTCACCGCCACTTTCGAAATACTAAAGCCCTGATAACTAAAAAGTTTTCGGGGCTTTTTGTTTTCTGGCTTTCGGTGGTGTCGAAGAAGTGTCGAAAGCCTGTATCAGTCGTAGTGCGACCAGAGCCGTAGAACCTTCACCACCTGTTCATCCTGCAACACCTGATAGACCACCCGGTGTTGGATGTTGATGCGGCGTGAGTAGGCCCCGGCAAGATCCCCCACCAGTTTTTCATAGGGGGGAGGGGGTTGATACGGGTTTTCCTGTATGACTGCTAGCAGGGCTTTAGCTTTGTCCTTCAAGCCAGCCGCAGCCAGTTTCTGTGCGTCCTTCTGAGCTTGCTTTGTGTAGACGAGCTGCCAATTCACCAATCCAGTTCCTTAGCGCATTCCTCGACCGACTCGGCCATGCCTTCTTTGATCGACTCACGCATGCCAGGAACAGACAGCAGATACAGAGTCTCTTGAATCGCTTCCCAGTCTTCGGCGGACACCAGAACGGAGTTGGTGCGTTTGCCCGAAATCAGAATGGGTTGATGCGATTCGGCAGATTGGTCCATCAGCCGGTACAGGTTTGTGCGTGCTTCACTTGCGGTTAGGGTTTGCATGGGGCTTTGCCTCCTATGTCGTTACGGGTAGCGTACGGCAAAACGTACGTTTTGTTAACGTCATTTGTCGGCAAGCGGATTCAAGGTCAAAGCATCTTGTAGGTGTTCAGGTGCCAGGTGTGCATAGCGCATGGTCATCGCCAGGCTTGTATGGCCCAGGATCTTTTGCAGCACCAGGATGTTGCCGCCACACATAACGAAGTGGCTGGCGAAGGTGTGTCGCAGTACATGGGTAGCCTGTCCGGTCGGCAGCTTGATCGAGGTTGTCGCCAGTACCCGGCTAAAGGTCAGCATGCAGTTACTGAACAGGCCGTGTTGTTTGAAGTGAGCCCGCAGTTGCTGTTCCAAAGCGCTGCCAATAGGGATGCTACGTGTTCGCCGCGACTTGGTATTGGCGAACCTCACCGCCCCCATTTTTCACCCGCTCAGGCGTCAGGGCTTGGGCTTCACCCCATCGAGCACCTGTTACTAGGCATACACGCGCTATAAGGCCAATTCCCGGCGTTGTGCTGCGTGCATCGAGTGCATCTAGCACTTCTTTGATCTGCTGTTCTGACAGGAAGGAAAAGCCCCGATAACTGAGAAGTTGTCGGGGCTTTTGGCTTTCTGGCGTTTGCCTGCGGCGAAACAGGCAGTGCGCTTGTCAGGACAATACCGGGCGGAAGAAGCTGCGTTCGTAGCTGACGATGCAGCGGGTGTCTTGCGCGTACTGGAAGGCGGCCTGGCAGTCGGGATCTGTCGCCGATCGGCTGCGGTAGTCTTCATACAGCGCCAAACTTGGAAAGCTGAACAGGGCAAGGGCCACGTTGTTCGCGCCTTCCGACGGCAGGAAGTAGCCGTGGTGATTGCCGCCGAATCGTTCGACCAGCGGAATCCACAGCTTGGCGTAGTGCTCGAATTCCTCGAGTTTGAAGGGATCGATGATATAGCGCAGATAGCAGGTGACCATGGTGTCCTCGGTGGCAGGGTGTGGTGTGTCGGTAGTGCAGTTTATGGATGCGATTCTGAAGCCTTGCCGCTGGCCTCGGCTATGTTTTTAGCGGTCTGCTAATGCTTCAGGTTGTTGGGAGCGGGCCTGCAGTTCGATGAGTTTTGTTTCATCCATTTGGTAGGCGATCCATTTGCTTACCCGTTGGCCCCCATGCCCCTGGTAGAACCGCTCGGCATGCTGGTTGCCCGTCAGCACATCCCAATGCAGGCGGCCGGCGCCTTTGCTCAGCGCCCAGGTGGCAACGCTTTCGAGCAAGCGCGTCCCGGTTCCCTCGCTGCGATCTGTGGCGCGCACATAGAGCTCCTTGAGGATGACCGTTGGGCGTAGGTCGTAGGTGAACGGGATCTCCAGCGCTACCGCATAGCCGGCGAGCGTTCCGGCCCGTTCGGCAACGAAAATCCGGCATTGCGCTCCGGGCCCGAAGGCCCGTGAGTTCAGTTCGCCAAGATCGACGGCGAATGTGTCGAGGTAGTCTTCGAATGCCGCAAGGTCGCGCATCAGTTCGAGTACTTGCGGCAGGTCGGCCGGGGTTGCGGTGCGGATATTGATCATCTTGCTCAGCATTCGCAGGCTATGGTCGTTGTCGAGGCTGACATCACTTCGGTGCTCAGTTGGAAGCCCTCATCGAGCCAGCCGGTAATACCTCCGAGCATTTCCTTAACCGGGAATCCCAGCGCAGCCAGTTTGATCGCTGCGCGATTGGCGCCGTTACAGTGCGGACCGGCGCAGTACACGACAAACAGTGTGTTCTTGTCGTAACCGCTCATGTGTTCCGCGGTGATCGAGCGGTGCGGCAGACTGATTGCTCCGGGCACATGACCCTGAGCGAAGCCAGCGGGACTGCGCACATCGGCCAATACGAAGTCGAGTTCCCCTGCTTGTAGGCTGGCGTGTACATCGGAGCAGTCGGTTTCAAAGGTCAGGCGGTTACTGAAGTGCATCAGGGCGATTGCGGAAGGGGCGGCGGCTATTTCGTGAACCAGGCTGGGCATTGGATTCTCCGGTGGTCGGTGGGTGTCGAGTCACTATAACTACGTCCGATTTGGCGCTACAGTGGCGCAGAAGACATCAACTGGTAATTTTCCGCCAATGCTGCAAGCTCCCGGTTTAGTGGCCATCCTGGCTTATGATGGTCTGTGCACATTCGAATTCGGCATCGCGGTGGAGATCTTCGGGTTGCCGCGTCCGGAATTCGACTTTCCCTGGTACCAGCACCGGATCGTTGCAGTCGAGCCGAGGCCGATGCGTGCCATGGGCGGATTCCAGGTGCTGGCCGATGGCGGGTTGGAGCAGTTGGCGAGCGCACGCACGATCATCGTTCCGGGTTGGCGCAGCCGCAGCGAGCGGCCACCCGAGGCACTGCTGGAGGCGTTGCGTGAAGCGCATGCACGTGGCGCCAGAATCGTATCTATCTGTTCGGGCGTGTTCGTGCTGGCGGCGGCCGGCCTGCTCGACGGTTTACGGGCCACTACACATTGGCGTTATGCCGAGGAGTTGGCGGAGCGCTTCCCCACAATTGTCGTCGACCCCGATGTGCTCTACGTGGATGCCGGGCAACTGATTAGCTCGGCGGGCAGTGCCGCGGGGATCGATGCCTGTTTGCATCTGATTGCCCGCGACTTCGGTACGCAAGTCGCCAACACAGTGGCGCGACGCCTGGTAACCCCACCGCAACGCACGGGCGGGCAAGCGCAATTCATTCCTGCTCCCTTTAGTCAAACCCCGCGCAATGATCTATCCAAGGTGATGCACTGGGCGCGTGAGCGCTTGCATGAGCCGCTTAGCGTGGATCAGTTGGCGGGGAGGGCGGCAATGAGTGCGCGCACCTTTCTGCGCCGCTTTAGCGAGGCAACGGGCATGTCGCCCAAGTCCTGGTTACAGCATGAGCGTCTGGCCCGGGCGCGGGAGCTATTGGAAAACAGTGAGTTGGGGCACGAAAGCATCGCAGAGCTTTGCGGCTACCGCTCCGTTGAAAGCTTCCGGGTGGCATTTCGCGGCAATGTCGGCTTGCCGCCTTCGGTTTATCGCGAGCGTTTTGGTCGCGGCTGAAACGGGGTGCAGCGCTTGGGCTGGTTTGGAGTCAAGCCTCGCTGCCCGGCTCTTGCTAGACTGCGCGCCTGATGAATGGGGCTGGGCATGAAGGCGAGCTGGGACATTTTCTGCAGTGTGATCGACAACTACGGCGATATCGGGGTGACCTGGCGTCTGGCGCGGCAACTGGTTGCCGAGCATAACGCCAGGGTGCGGCTGTGGGTGGATGATCTGAGTGCGTTCGGTCGTCTTTGCCCCGAGGCGGACGCGCAGGCGGCGCGGCAAGTTCAGCAGGGCGTGGAGGTGCGCCTGTGGCCCATGCCCTGGCAACCGGTCGATGCTGCGGATGTGGTGATCGAGGCCTTTGCCTGCGAGTTGCCGGCGGCCTATATCGAGGCCATGAGGGCGCGTCAGCCTAAGGTGCTGTGGCTCAACCTGGAGTACCTCAGCGCCGAGGAGTGGGTCGAGGGTTGCCATGGTTTGCCGTCGTTGCAATCCAATGGCTTGCAAAAGTTCTTCTTCTTTCCGGGCTTTACCGCGGGCAGCGGCGGCTTGCTGCGCGAGCGCGATCTGCTCGCGCGCCGGCAGGCTTTTCAAGCCGATGCGCAGGCGCGTGCGAGTTTTCTGCACAGCCTCGGGGTGCAGGCGCTGCCTGGGGCACGGTTGATATCGTTGTTCGCCTATGAGAACGATGCCCTGGGTGATTGGCTGGACGCGCTGGCCGCTGATACTCGCGTTACTCAATTGCTGGTCCCGGAAGGGCGCATTCTCGGCGATCTGCAGGCCTGGCTCGGCTGCTGGGCGCTGGGCGCTGGGGATGTCCACCGACGCGGTCAATTGCAGGTGCAGATACTGCCGTTTGTCCGGCAAGACCAATACGATCGCCTGCTCTGGTGCTGCGAGCTCAACGCCGTGCGTGGCGAGGATTCGTTCGTGCGTGCGCAGTGGGCCGGGCGGCCACTGCTTTGGCATATTTACCGACAGGCGGAAGACGCCCATCTGGATAAGCTCGAGGCCTTTCTCGCACTCTATATAGAGGGTTTGTCGCCGACGGCGAGTGCGGCGCTGACGGGCTTTTGGCGCGCCTGGAACACGGGTGAAGTGCTCGGCGACTCCTGGCGGGCGTTGCTCGAGAGCTGGCCGGAGCTGGCCGAGCATGCCGAGCGCTGGTGTCTGCGACAGGCCTCTCAGCCCGATCTTGCCGCGGCGCTGGCACACTTTTACCTAAATTGGCTATGATACGCGGCCTAGAAATTCTGTAACTCCATCCAAATCCGGATCCTAGTATGAAAACCGCACAAGAAATGAAGCCCAACAGTGTGGCTCTGATCGACGGCCAACCTTGGCTTATCCAGAAGGCCGAATTCACCAAGTCCGGTCGTAACAGCGCCATCGTCAAAATGAAGCTGCGCAACCTGTTGACCGGTTCCTCGACCGAGACCGTCTACAAAGCCGACGACAAGATGGAGCCGGTGATCCTCGATCGCGTAGCGGTGACCTACTCCTACTACAGCGAGCCGAACTACGTCTTTATGGACGAAGAGTTCAACCAGTACGAGCTGAACAAAGACGATCTGGAAAGCGTTATGCCTTTCATCGTCGACGGCATGACCGACGTCTGCGAAGCTGTGTTCTTCGAAGGCAAAGTGGTATCGGTCGATCTGCCGACCACCATCGTGCGTCAGATCACTTACACCGAAGGTTCGGCCCGTGGCGACACTTCTGGCAAGGTGATGAAGCCCGCCAAGCTGAGCAACGGTACTGAAGTCAAGGTTGCCGATTTCTGCAACATCGACGACTGGATCGAAATCGATACCCGTACCGGCGAATACAAGTCGCGCGCTAAAGCTCCGGTCTAAGACCTGCTTTAATCGCGAGCATAAAGCCCGGCCTCAGTGCCGGGCTTTTTTCTGTCCGGAGTTTGTCGGATTACTCGTTCCATGCTTGGGCATGGGGCGTCAAGACTGCTCCTGCAGGGGCGCCGATCAGTAGCCCGGAGGCAATCCGGGAGCGGGCTTGCGGGGATAGATCTCCCCCGGATTTCATCCGGGCTACAGGGTGGTTGCTTGTACGCCGCGATTAGCCAAGATTCAGACCGCTTTGCAGGGCCAGGTCCCAGGGCGCCAAGGGCCCAAAGCGCGACTTGAGAAACTCCAGCAGCAGGCGGCTGCGCGAATCGGTTTCGCGCTCCAGGCGCAGGGCATAGATGCCGCTGGGTTCGGGCGCAGGCAGGCCGTTTTCGCAGAACAGCGGCAGCAGTTCGCCGCGCAGCAGGTATTCGCTGATCAGCCAGGTCGGTAAGTGGGCAATGCCCAGGCCGGCCAGCGCGCTGAACAGCAGGGCTTCCGCGTTGTTAGCGGTCATGCGCAGGCGTTTGGGGCGATACAGCTGCAGCTTGCCGTGCTGTTCGAAGCGCCAGGCATAGGGCGGCGCCAGGCTGCTCCAGTCGATGCCGTCGTGTTCGACGAGCTCATCGGGCGCACGTGGCACACCGCGGCGCGCCAGATAGTCGGGGCTGGCGCATGCCACCCGGATCATCGGCGACAGGGCGGTGGCGACCAAGCGGGTATCCGCCAGGGGGCCGATGCGTAACACCAGGTCGACTTCGCCCAGGTGCGCGCCCTGTAGATCGACGAAGCTGTCGATCAAGCGCAGTTGCACGTCCAGGCCGGGGTAGGCGCCGAGAAATTCGGCGATGACCGGTGCCAGCCGACGCCTGCCGAACGGCGCGGGCGCATCGATGCGGATCAGCCCCTCGGGCTCGCTGCTCAGGGATACGGCTTCGGCGCGAGCCAGGTTCAGCTCTGCCAGGATGCGCCGGGCGCGTTCGGCGAAGGCGAGCCCGGCCTGGGTGGCGCGAACCGCGTGGGTGCTGCGGCTGAACAGGTTGCTGCCCAGCGAGCGCTCCAATGCATCGATGCGCCGCGCCACCGCCGAAGGTGTTAGTGGATGGCGGCGTGCGGCCGCGGAAAAGCTGCCGGTTTCCAGGACATCGAGAAACAGACTGAGTTGATCGGTTAGTGCGTCGGGATTCATATCGGTTTACTTGTGCGATTTCTGCATAGCCATTGTGCGCTGCTGTGCGTTTCCGAACTAGAGCCCACTGGATAGCATGGGCGGCAGCTGCAAGGAGGTGTCGATGGACCCGATTGATTTTGCTTTGAACCTGATGCTCGGTTTGTCGCTCGGCGCCCTCGGTGGGCTGTTCGGTATCGGCGGCGGCCTGATCGCGATTCCGGCGCTCGGTGTGCTGTTCGGGCTAGATCAGCAGATGGCCCAGGGCACGGCCCTGGTGATGGTGGTACCGAACGTGTTGTTGGCCTTGTGGCGTTATCACCAGCGCAACCGCATCGAATGGCGCCATGCGCTGATTTTGGCTGCGAGCAGTTTTCTCTGCGCATCACTCGGCGCCGGCTGGGCGGTCAATCTGGATGCGGAGCTGATGCGTGTGGGCTTCGTGGCGTTTCTCCTGGCATTGGCCGCTTACAACCTGTCGCGCTTGTATTTTCGTCCGCAGGCCGGGGGTACCACATTGCGTCAGCCCTGGCCGTGGCTGGCCGCGCTCGGTAGCGGAGCGGGGTTGCTAGGCGGTTTGTTCGGTGTGGGCGGCGCGGTATTGGCGGTGCCGGTGTTGACCGGCGTGTTCGGCGTCACCCAGGTGATCGCCCAGGGGCTTTCGCTGTCGCTGGCCGCTCCGAGCACCGCGGTAACCCTGGTGACCTATGGCCTGCACGGCCATGTCGATTGGGCGCTGGCGGCGCCTCTGGCATTGGGCGGCTTGCTCAGCATCAGTTGGGGCGTGCGCCTGGCCCATGCCTTGCCGGAGCGCAGGCTACGCCTATTGTTCGTCGGTTTCCTGCTGCTCTGCGCGGTGTTGCTCGGGCTTAGAATCTGAAGCTTTCGACGATCTGCTCGGCCAAGGTCTCGGTGACCTGGGACTGGGTGCTGCCGTTACGCAGCAGCACGATACTGGCCATTGGCATACCCGGCAGGCCTTGCGCCTCGCCGATAATCTCCAGGTCCGCGGTGATCAGGCTTTGCAGTTGCGCGGTGATCGCCAGGCCGGCGCTGACCGCGGCCATGATCGCCGACAGGCTGGGGCTGGTGTAGGCGATGCGGTATTCGCGCGCCATGGCGTCCAGGCCGTTGCACGCCCACGAACGACAGAAACAATGGGAGTTGAACATCGCCAACGGCAAGGTGCTCCGCGTGTGCAGGTTGCTGCCGCGGGCCTGGGCCCAGACCAGACGTTCCTGGCGCAGCAGTTGGCCGATTTCGGTGCCCGGCTCGCGGGTGACGATGGTCAGGTCGAGGTCCTGGCGTTGCAGCAGTTGAAACGAGGGTTCGCAGTGCAATTCCACTTGCACCAGCGGGTAGGCGTCGGCGAAACGCACCAGCACGCCCTGCATGAAGCGCATCACATAGTCGTCCGGCGTACCGATGCGCACGGTACCGACCATATCCGGCTCGCGCATGCTGTTCATCACCTCGGCATGCAATTTGAGAATCCGCCGGGCATAGCTCAGCAATAGCTGGCCCTCGGCGGTCAGGCTGAACTGGCGGCCTTCGCGCAGGAACAGCGGGCGCTGCATCACGTCTTCTTCCAGGCGTTTCATCTGCATACTGACTGCCGATTGGGTGCGATTGACCATTTCCGCCGCGCGGGTGAAGCCGCCATGGTCGGCGATCGCGACAAAGGTGCGCAGCAGCTCGCTATCGATACTCGGGTAGTTGGCCATTCATCAATCTCTAAAATGGATTGCATAAGAAACATTCGTTGGCTTGATCATAAGCTCGGCGAGAGACTGTCGCCAACCCCACAGGAGGGCAACGAGATGAAAGGTCAAAAAGGTTATGCAATAGCAAGTGCGTGGCAACCGCAAACGCTGAGCCCGAGAGCGCTGGTCGGGCTGGTCTGGCGTCGGCTCAAGCGCTGGAACGAGCTGGCCAAGCAGCGCCAGCAACTGGCGACGCTGGGCGATGCGGCGCTCAAGGACCTCGGCTTGAGTCGGGCCGATATTCTGGAGGAGACTGAGCGCCCGTTCTGGGATGATCCACTTTCGAAATAGTTGCGCAGAGGAATTTATGGTTGCCGCAAGAAGCCTGTCCGCATGAGTGCCATGCGCAAGGACGCCGATGTATTTCTGTTCCAGTTGATGTTGCTGCTGTGCGCCATCTGGGGCTTCCAGCAGGTGGCGATCAAGCTGGCGGCCGCGGATATCGCACCGCTACTGCAGGTCGCGCTGCGTTCGGGGATTGCCGCGCTGTTGGTCGGTGCGTTGATTCTGTGGCAGCGCGGCTGGCAGGGATGGCTGGGGTGCACCTGGCGCGGCGGCTTGCTGGCCGGTGTGCTGTTCGCTCTGGAGTTCTTTTTCATCGCGCTCGGTTTGCAGTACACCTCGGCGTCGCACATCGCGGTGTTTCTCTACACGGCGCCGATCTTTTCCGCCCTGGGCCTGCACCTCCTGCTGCCGCATGAGCGCTTGTACCGGCTGCAATGGCTGGGCATCGCCCTGTGCTTCGCCGGTATCGCCGTGGCGTTCGGCGTGGGCCTGCAGTGGACGACGATGGATTACTACGTGCTGCTCGGCGATGCGTTCGGCTTGTTGGCGGGCGCGGCCTGGGGCGCGACCACCGTGGTGGTGCGCGGCTCGCGCCTGTCCGAAGCGCCGCCGACGCTGACGCTGTTCTATCAGCTCGGCGTTTCTTTTGCGTTGTTGCTGGGTTACGCCGCCGTGACCGACCAGCTCGGGCCGATCCGTTGGACAGCGATCAGCGTCAGCAGCGTGTTGTTTCAGGGCGTTGTGGTGTCGTTTCTCAGCTACCTCACCTGGTACTGGTTGCTACGCCGTTACCTGGCGTCGAACATGGCGGTGTTCTCGTTTATGACCCCGATGTTCGGCGTGACCTTCGGCGTGCTGATCCTCGGCGAGCCGTTGAGCCTGAATTTCGTCGCCGGTGCGCTGCTGGTGGTGCTCGGGATCGTTCTGGTCAGCAATCATGTCTGGGTGGGCAAGCGCCTCAATACCTGGCTGGCGCTACGCTGAAGGACGCAGACACAAGGAGCGAACGGATGTCCGTCTACCATCTCGCGCAGTTGAATATCGCCAGCATGAAGCATCCGCTGGAGTCTCCAGGTATGGCGGATTTCGTCGCCAATCTGGAGCGCATCAATGCGCTGGCCGAAGCCTCGCCGGGGTTCGTCTGGCGTTTGCAGGACGAGGCGGACGATGCCACCGCGATCCGCCCCTTTGGTGAGGACGTGCTGGTCAACCTGTCGCTTTGGCGCGATATCGATGTGCTCAAGGACTATGTCTACAAGTCCGCCCATGCCGAGATGCTCAAGCGCCGTAACGAATGGTTCAGTCGGATGGGCGAGGCGCACATGGTGCTCTGGTGGGTGCCGGCTGGACACTTGCCCTGCGAGTTGGAAGCCGTCGAGCGTTTGCAATGGTTGCGCGAAAAAGGACCGACGGCGCAAGCGTTCAGTTTTCGCCAGGCGTTCGCGCCTCCTTTCTGCGGCTCTGCGGCGGCTGAATGACATGACTTCGACGCAGACATTGACCCTCGCCCAGGCCCGGCGCCTGGCGCTGCGCGCCCAGGGCTTCGGTCGCGCGCTGCCGGACGCTGTCGGTCACCGGCAAGTGCTCGCGCAGATCGCCCGGCTCGGTGTGTTGCAGATCGACTCGGTGAACGCGCTGGTGCGGTCGCATTATCTGCCGCTGTTTTCCCGCCTCGGCGCCTATGACCGAACGCTATTGGAGCAAGCGGCCTGGAGTGGCGGGCGTCGTCGCGGATTATTCGAGTACTGGGGGCATGAGGCATCCCTGCTGCCGCTGTCGTTCTATCCGCTGCTTCGCTGGCGCATGCAGCAGGCGCGCAATGGCGAGGGCATCTACAAACAGATGGCGCGTTTCGGCCGCGAGCAGCAGCCATTGATTCGGCGGGTTTTGCAGGCGGTCCGCGAGCAGGGCGCGTTGGGCGCCGGCAGCCTGGGGCAGAAAGCCGCCGGCAGCAGTGCCTGGTGGGGCTGGAGTGCGGAAAAGCATGCCCTCGAATGGTTGTTCGCCGCCGGCGAGGTGACCGTTGCCGGGCGTCGCGGTTTCGAGCGTTTATACGACCTGCCGGAACGGGTATTGCCCACTGCCGTACTGAATGCACCCGAGGTGGAGAGCGCCGAGGCGCAGCGGCGGCTATTGCTGCATGCGGCCGAGGCCCTGGGCGTGGCCACGGAAAAGGATCTGCGCGACTATTACCGCCTGGACACCCGCGACAGCCAGTCGCGGTTGGCCGAACTGCTCGAGGCCGGCGAACTCCAGGCGGTGCGGGTGCAGGATTGGGCGCAGCCCGCATATTGCCGGGGCGAGCTGAAAATTCCGCGCAAGGTCGAGGCCAGCGCCTTGCTCTCGCCCTTCGACTCGCTGATCTGGGAGCGGGCGCGTACCGAGCGCTTGTTCGACTTCCGCTATCGCCTGGAAATCTACACCCCGCAGCACAAGCGGGTGTATGGCTATTACGTACTGCCGTTTCTGTATCGCGATCGTCTGCTGGCGCGCGTGGATTTGCGTGCCGAGCGCGCCCAAGGCTGTCTGGCCGTGCATGCGCTGCATGTGGAAACGCCAGGCCTGGATGAGGACGCGTTACTGGCGCTGGCGCGCAACCTGCAAGCATTGGCCGCCTGGCTGGGGCTGGAGCGCGTGGCGCTCAACTGCACGAGCAATGATGTCGTGCGTTTGCGCAGGTGCCTCGGTTAGGGGCGGCGAATCGGCAATTGCATACGGGTTCCGCTACAATGCGCGGCGAATTTGTCCTGCCGAGAGCCCGTCCATGTCCGCCTGCCAGACCCCGATCATCGTTGCCCTGGATTTCCCGACCCGTGATGCCGCCCTGGCGCTGGCCGATCGTCTCGACCCTCGGTTGTGCCGGGTCAAGGTCGGCAAGGAGCTGTTCACCCGCTGCGGTCCGGATATCGTCAGTGCCCTGGCCGGAAAAGGTTTCGAGGTGTTCCTCGACTTGAAGTTTCACGACATTCCGAACACCACGGCCATGGCGGTCAAAGCCGCGGCCGAGATGGGCGTATGGATGGTCAATGTGCATTGCTCGGGCGGCTTGCGCATGATGGCCGCGTGCCGCGAAACCCTCGACCAGCTGGGCGGCGCCAAGCCGCTGCTGATCGGCGTAACCGTGCTGACCAGCATGGAGCGCGAGGACCTGGCCGGCATCGGCCTGGATATCGAGCCCCAAGCCCAGGTGTTGCGCCTGGCCGGCTTGGCCGCTCAGGCGGGGCTGGATGGTCTGGTCTGCTCCGCGCAGGAAGCCCAGGCGTTGAAAAGCGCCCATCCTGCACTGCAACTGGTGACCCCGGGGATTCGTCCGGCCGGCAGCGCCCAGGACGATCAACGGCGTATTCTGACCCCGCGCCAGGCCATGGATGTCGGTTCCGATTATCTGGTCATCGGCCGGCCGATCAGCCAAGCCGCCGATCCGGCGCAGGCGTTGGCCGCGGTCGTTGCCGAACTGGCCTGAATTCCAGGCCTTCCCACCGATTCGTTCGATTAACCAGGTTTTGACACATGCATCCCGCCGCTGAAAATTCGCCCCTGGGTAAAGCCAGCGAATACATCGATACCTACACGCCGTCCTTGCTGTTCCCGATTCCCCGGGCGGCGAAATGGGCCGAGCTGGGCCTGAGTGCCGAGACCCTGCCTTATCGCGGCGTGGATTTCTGGAACTGTTTCGAGCTGTCCTGGCTGTTGCCATCCGGCAAGCCGGTGGTGGCCATCGGCGAATTCGCGATTCCGGCAGACTCGCCGAATATCATCGAATCCAAGTCGTTCAAGCTTTACCTGAACTCGTTGAATCAGACGATGTTTGGCGACCGCGCTGAGTTACTGGCGTTATTGGAAAAAGACCTTTCGGCGGCGGCGGGCAAACCCGTTGGCGTGCGCCTGCGCAGTTTGGCCGAAGCGACTGCCGAAGGCGTGACGAGTGCGCCGGGCATCTGCATCGACGAGCTGGATGTGGCGATCAGCAATTACGCCGCACCGGCGCCGGAGCTGCTGCGCTGCGACTCGGCACGGGTGATCGAGGAAAGCCTGCACAGCCATTTGCTGAAATCCAATTGTCCGGTCACCGGTCAACCGGATTGGGGCACGCTGGTGGTGCAATATCGCGGCGCGGCCTTGGATCACGCCAGTCTGCTGGCCTACCTGGTGAGCTTCCGCCAGCATGCGGATTTTCATGAACAATGCGTCGAGCGAATCTTTCTCGACCTGCAGCGCTTGCTCGAGCCTGAGCACCTGACGGTGTATGCGCGCTATGTGCGCCGCGGCGGGCTGGACATCAACCCTTACCGCAGCAGCGGGGCGATAACGCCGGACAATTGCCGGCTGGTGAGACAGTAGAGGGGGAGCCGCAAGCCATAAGCTTGCCGCTCGCACTCAAATCCCCATATTGGCCAGGCTTTGCATGATATTGCGCAAGGTGCCGGCCAGGGTCGGATGACTGGCTTCGAAACGTTCCACCGCGAGATTGACGCCATCGACCAGGGTGGCGTCCGGCGCTGCCGCGGCGTGGCGGGCCAGCTGCGCCTCCAATTCCTGAATGAGCAGATACAGCGACGCGCGTTCCTCTTCGCTGAGCGGCTGGTCGTCTGCCAACTGATCGCGCAGTTCTTCCAATTGCTGCTGCAGGCGGCTTGTAGGCATAGGGCACGTCCTTTTTCTGGTAAGTACACGCAGGAGCCGAAACCCCTTCACTTAGGTGTAAGGGTAATGCATGCCGCGGTGCTTTGCTTGCGATGGATCAAGCCTTCGACACCTGATTTTCAAGATCCGAGGCGGCGCGTTACATAAGGCTTTTTGCCTTCATCATCCGCTATGCTGCCTATTAAGCGATTCAGACTTTATACTGCGCGACCCTGTTGGCCGTCCTCGGGCCGTCATTCTGATTTTCTCAAGGAGAGACCGTAATGCGTGTAACCGGTGCAAGCTGGATTAGTCGTCTGGGCCGATTGTTTGCCTGTACCAGTCTGGCGCTGTTGCCAGTGCTTGCCCTGGCCGCCGAAGAGGATCCCTGGGAGGGCTTCAATCGCAAGGTGTTTACCTTCAACGACACCATCGATACCTATGCTCTCAAGCCGTTGGCGCAGGGTTATCAAACGGTCACGCCGCAGTTCCTGGAAGATGGCGTGCACAATGTGTTCGGCAATATCGGCGATGTCGGCACCCTGGCCAATAACCTGCTGCAGGGCAAGTTTCACGATGCCGGCGTGGATACCGGGCGCTTGATCTTCAATACCACCTTTGGCCTTTTGGGCTTCTTCGACGTGGCCAAGCACATGGGCCTGGCGAAGAACGACGAAGACTTCGGTCAGACCCTCGGCGCCTGGGGCCTGGGCAGCGGCCCTTACCTGGTGCTGCCGTTGATGGGGCCAAGCACCGTGCGCGACGCAGGCGCGACTATCCCGGATAGCTTCCTGACCCCGTATCCGCATATCGATCACGTGCCGACCCGCAATGTCATCCGTGGCGTCGACGTGATCGATACGCGCGCCAGTCTGCTGTCGGCCGAACGTATGGTCAGCGGCGATAAGTACATCTTCATTCGTAATGCTTACATGCAAAACCGCGAGTTCCGCGTGCAGGACGGTGAAGTCGAAGACGACTTCTAAATAATTCATGCTGCGCAAAACACGAAAGGCGACCCGCAGGTCGCCTTTTGTTGTTTCAGCGCTTTTCAGCTCATCGAAATAATCGCCAGGCCAAGCGATTGGCGGCCGCCTTCCAGGTCGATCACCCGGACCACTTCCGCCTGCGCGTTGAGCCCGCTGAGTTCGTTATGGTCGGAGGCGATATGCACGTTGACCTTCTCGCCCAGCTTCAATACGCATTCGGCTTCGAGCTGCATGCCGGTACTGGAGAGATCGAGGCAGAGCGCGGGAATCTCACGCCCGGCGTGATGCAGGGTAACCGGTGCTTCCAGCCGCATACGGATGTAATCGCGTTTCTCACTGTACGCACGATCGCTTTGGCTCATGGACGCTATCCTCTTGTTATAGATGATGTCTCCTGCAGTCCTTATAACCTTGCCTTATTTCAGGTGTAAAGTCGCCTGGCGACGACCGGCATATGCTTGAATCGAGGTGCGGATGGGAGTACCGTCAGCGCCTTAAAGCGAACCGAGTACGCGCGCCCAGGTGGTTTGCCTGGCGTTTACGCCAACCAAACCTGGCGCAGTTTGCCTGGATACCCCATGCACAAAACCAGTGCCACGCTGCTAATTATCGATGACGACGACGTAGTGCGCGCAAGCCTTGCCGCCTACCTGGAAGACAGTGGCTTCAACGTTCTGCAAGCCAGCAACGGCGCGCAGGGCCTGGAAGTTTTCCAGCGCGAACGCCCTGACTTGGTGATCTGCGATCTACGCATGCCGCAAGTCGACGGTCTCGAGCTGATTCGCCGAATCAATGGTCTCGATGCGCAAACCCCGGTAATAGTTGTGTCCGGTGCCGGAGTCATGAGCGATGCCGTCGAGGCCCTGCGACTGGGCGCCGCCGACTACCTGATCAAACCCCTACAAGACCTCGCTGTGCTCGAACATTCGGTCCGCCGCGCCTTGGACCGCTTGCAGCTGCGCCAGGAAAACCAGCGCTACCGCGACAAGCTGGAAACCGCCAACCGCGAACTGCAAGCCAGCCTGCATCTATTGCAGGAGGACCAGAACGCCGGGCGCCAAGTGCAGATGAACATGCTGCCGGTGACGCCCTGGAAGGTGGACGGTCTGGAATTCGCCCACAAAATCATCCCGTCGCTGTACCTCTCGGGGGATTTCGTCGATTACTTCCGGGTCGACGAGCGGCGCATTGCTTTCTATCTGGCGGATGTTTCCGGCCATGGCGCCTCGTCGGCGTTCGTCACCGTATTGCTGAAATTCATGACCACTCGTCTGCTCTACGAGTCCCGCCGTGGCGGTGCGAGCCTGCCGGAGTTCAAACCTTCGGAGGTGCTCGGCCATATCAACCGCGGCTTGCTCAATTGCAAGCTGGGCAAGCACGTGACCATGCTTGGTGGGGTGATCGACGAGCAAAGTGGGCAACTAACCTATAGCATCGGTGGTCATTTACCTTTGCCGGTGCTGTACAGCGAAGGCCAAGCGCAGTATCTGCCAGGCCGCGGTTTGCCGGTCGGTTTGTTCAACGAAGCCGAATATGCCGATCATGTGATCGACTTACCCAATTCGTTCAGCCTGACGCTATTGTCGGACGGCATTCTCGATTTATTGCCAGGCGATACCTTGAAGGAAAAAGAAGCCGTGCTGCCGACCTTGATCACCTCTGCGAACGGTACGTTAGACGGTCTACGACAGGTGTTTGGGCTGGCCAATTTGAACGATATGCCGGATGATATTGCCTTGCTGGTGTTAAGCAGGAACCTTGCATGAACCCTGGGACTAACCCTGGTCGAATTCAATTCGCCGAACAGGACGGCACCTTCGTTCTGAAATTTATCGGCGAAGTCCGCCTAACGCTCTGTTCGGCGCTGGACTCGACGATCGAAAAGATTTTCACCGCGTTGAATTTCTCCGCCATCGTCATCGACCTCACGGAAACCCGCAGTATCGACAGCACTACCCTTGGCCTGCTGGCCAAGTTGTCGATCTTGTCGCGGCAAAAGATCGGTTTGCTACCCACCGTGGTCACCACCCACGAGGACATCACCCGCTTGCTGCAATCCATGGGCTTCGATCAGGTATTCAATATCGTCGACACCCCGGTTCCCTGTCCCGAGTGCCTGGACGACTTGCCCTCGCAGGATCAAACCGAAGAGGTGGTGCGGGCCAAGGTGCTGGAAGCGCACCGCATTCTGATGGGATTGAACGAGTCCAATCGCGAAGCCTTCCATGATTTGGTCAATGCGCTAGAACATCGCTAACTCTCAGTACGAATACCAAAACGGGGCGCCAATCGACGATTGGCGCCCCGTTTTGCATAGCTGGCGATCAACTCATGATACGAGTGGGCGAGGGCGCCGAATGGCCCTCGCCGTATGGCCGGTTAGGCGAGTTCCGTGAGCAGCTTTTCCAGTTTCTCCTGATCGCGGGCGAATTGACGAATGCCTTCGGCGAGCTTCTCTGTGGCCATCGCATCTTCGTTCAACGCCCAGCGGAACTGGCTTTCGTTCAGAAGCTGGCGAGGCTCGGCGGTTTTCCCCGGGCTCAGCTTGCGCTCCAGCGAGCCCGCGTCGTCGGCCAGTTGCTGCAACAGTTCCGGGCTAATGGTCAGGCGGTCGCAGCCAGCCAACTGCTCGATCTGACCGACGTTGCGAAAGCTCGCGCCCATCACCACAGTCTGGTAGGCATTGGCCTTGTAATAGTTGTAGATGCGCGTCACCGACTGTACGCCCGGGTCTTCGGCGCCGACGAAATCATGGCCGGCGGCCTTCTTGTACCAGTCGTAGATGCGCCCGACGAACGGCGAGATCAGGAAGGCGCCCGCATCGGCACAGGCCTGGGCCTGGGCGAAGGAGAACAGCAGGGTCAGATTGGTCTGGACTCCGCGCTTTTCCAGCTGTTCGGCGGCGCGAATGCCTTCCCAGGTTGAGGCGATCTTGATCAGCACGCGCTCGCGGCCGATGCCGGCCTGGTCGTACAGACCGATCAGACGTTCTGCGCGGGCCAGGGTCGCTTGCGTATCGAAGGACAGCCGTGCATCGACTTCGGTGGAAATACGCCCGGGAATGATCTTGAGGATTTCCTGACCGACCGCCACGGCAAAGTGATCGCAAGCCAGATGCAGGTCGCCCCGGCCCGCGCCCACTGCGCTTTGCAACAGCTCACCGTAGCGCGGCATGGCGGCGGCTTTGAGCAGCAGGGACGGGTTGGTGGTGGCATCGACCGGTTGCAGACGGCCAATGGCGTCGAGGTCGCCAGTGTCGGCAACCACTGTGGTGAACTGTTTGAGTTGGTCGAGCTTGGAGGTCATGACTGCGCCTTGTCGTTGCGGATGGCCTGACATTACCCGAGGCGCTAGGTCCGCTCAACTGCTGGCCGTGTGCCCGGTTGCCGCAATGCCGGCCCGAGCTCAGCGCCCCTCCAGCAACTGCGCCGCTTGATCGAACAGCGCCAGTGGCGCGTCGGTCTTATGAATGTCCACCGAGAGCAATTGGCGAAAGCGCCGCGCACCGTTGAAGCCCTGGCCGAGGCCGAGCATATGACGGGTGATGTGGTGCATGCTGCCGCCTTCGTCCAGGTGCGCGGCGATATAGCCGCGCATCGACTGCATGGCCTCAAGGCGGCTCAGCGCCGGGGCCGTGGCGCCGAACAGCAACTGGTCCACCTGCGCCAGCAGATAGGGGTTGTGATAGGCCTCGCGGCCGAGCATCACGCCATCGAAGGTGCGCAGGTGCTCCTGGCATTCGTCCAGGGTCTTGATCCCGCCATTGAGGATGATTTCCAGATCGGCGAAGTCGCGCTTGAGTTGCGCCGCCACCTCGTAGCGCAGCGGCGGCACTTCGCGGTTTTCCTTGGGCGAGAGCCCTTCGAGAATGGCGATACGCGCGTGCACGGTAAAACTCCGGCAACCTGCCTCGCGCACCGTACCGACGAAATCGCACAGCTCGCCGTAGCTGTCGCGGCCATTGATGCCGATGCGGTGCTTGACCGTTACCGGAATCGCCACCGCATCCCGCATGGCTTTGACGCAATCGGCGACCAACTGCGGATGGCCCATCAAACAGGCGCCGATCATATTGTTCTGCACCCGGTCGCTGGGGCACCCGACATTCAGGTTGACCTCGTTATAACCCGCTTCCTCAGCCATCTTGGCGCAGGCCGCCAGGTCGCCCGGTACGCTGCCGCCCAGCTGCAACGCCAAAGGATATTCCGCCTCACTATGGCGCAAAAAACGCGCGCGGTCGCCATGCAGCAAGGCACCGGTGGTGACCATTTCGGTATAGAGCAGGGCGTGCTTCGACAGCTGCCGCAGGAAAAACCGGCAATGCCTGTCGGTCCAATCCATCATCGGCGCGACGGAAAAGCGTCTGCTTATAACCTGTTGATTCGTATGCTGGTCTATCAAGTCGAAATCCAAAAACAAGGGCGCTGCAGCGTTGGCTGGCGCATATGAGATGCATAGGGGCGGCATTATACAGGTGCGCTCGACGGGGAGCCGATTACCCACTCAAGACCCCACGATGGTGTGCCGGCTCAGCATGGTTCTGAAGGGCTAGGTTTTGCTTCCGGTTTGCTTTTTCTTCGGAGCGCTGGAGCTTCTGGCACCCGGCTCATCAGGATGCATATCATGTATTGGTAAGCGTTACCTTCAATGTGGAGCTTCTTTAGGAGTGGATATGCCAGGTGATGGATGGGACAGCGCGAATTGCTACGGTTATGCACTGGGGTTGAATGCAAACGTGGCCCCTGGGAGCGCTAACGACGGCGATATGATCGATTGGTGTGTGAGTGCCGAGATAGAGAAAAAATACTGCGCTGAGCTTATTGAAGCTTGTAAAAATGACGGTTTGGTGGACGAGAGCTCCGCGAAACCGGGGTTGATAGCCGTTTTCATCAACAAGTATGCAGACTGCCTGGATTACCATTTCTACCGCTATGACGGGGGGACTTGGAGCCACAAACTTGGTGCCGCAGGAACTGTCGTTACTGGCATTGCAGACCCTAAGCTCTACAACGCTGCGCTCGTAGGTTCGAAAGATGCGCTCGGTAGTACGATTATTGGGCAGCAGTTCGTCACCTGTATGTTTCCCCAGGTGAAAATGACGGAAGAAAGGTTCGGGCTGTAGTACGGCGTTTGCAGCGCGAGGCTGGTGCTGAACAACGTGATTCGTTCAATTCAGCTGAGGGTTTTTGCTTCTAGAAGTCACTCCCGCTAAAGGTCTTTGTCCCAAGCTGATCATTCTTGATTAGCAAACTTGTGCCGCTTACCTCGAAGTAGGTCACCGCATCACCGAAATCGGCTGAGTCTCTCCAGCGGCCCCAGCCCCCTTCTTCGTCAAAGTAAGCTGCCCAGATCACCTGGTTTGCGTTGAATTTGCAGCGGTAGGTGAACTCCTGCAGATCATCGTCACGGACATAGGAGATTACAGGCATATTTCCGCCTTGCTCCGTTTTCATGGTTTCGCTATCACGCCCCATTTCCACAGAGATCGTTGCTTTACATACCTCGACCCGTGAGTAGTCAGCGGCGTAGGTCTGGCTGGCGGCAACCAAGCAGGCTATCAGTAACGAGGTTTTTTTCATCGATCATTCCATGATTAGGGGAGGGCCCGAGTGAGTTCAGCAGCCTGCTCATACTCGGTCAAGAATCTTGCAACCGCTGCCACTCACGATCCGCCTCCCGCTGCGCATTCGCCTTGTTGGCGTATAGGTACGTCAACCGCTTCGGCCTAGCCTGGTCGCCGGCAGTGACCTTGCGTTGTTCCCCGGTTTTTGCGTCTCGGTACCAGGCGAGGGTGCCAGTGTAGTTGCCGCTGTCACCAGCTCTTCGAGAGTGTCTTCGGGTAGCTGGCTTTCCAGTTCGAGGCTCATGGTGTAGCCGGCGTCCGCCGTGAGGCTGTGCTGCACGTTGCCGCCGTGCCAGATGATAGTGCGTCGATATCGGCGTTGCAGGCGGTTCCATTCGGCGCGGGCGGCGCGCAGGGCGCTTTGCTGGTCGCTGTAGGTGTGGCGCAGGTTTCTGAGGCTGGCGTTGTTGGCGGTCTCACGGTGCGCATGCCGCATTTGCTCGTACTAGTGGCCTATGGTGTTTACACCGCTGACTGCTTGAGCCGCCCCCGATACAGCAGGCGTTTGACCAGCAGGGCGGTCAGGGGGAAGGTCAGGGCGTAGAGCAGGCAGACCATGGCTGGCTGGTCCAGTACGAGCCAATAGGCCAGGGCTACGCCTATGCCGGAGTCGAGTTGGTCACCCAGCAGCACCCAGCGCGAGGGGGTGGCGCCGGGGGCTATGCCGAGGCGGCGTTTGATCCAGGAGTTCGGCAGTTCGGCCAGTACATAGGCCAGGCCGGCTATCAGGCCAACCCACCAGAGAGGTTGGCTGAAGACCGCCTGTTCGCCCAGCCAGCGTTCGGCCGGCCACAGCAACAGCGCGCCGAAGGCGGTGAGCAGCGGCATCAGCAGCATGCCGCGCCAGGTTTTGTTGACGCCGAACAGGCCGGTATGGATGGGCACACGCAGGGCCGGCAGCAGGTTGCGGGTCACCGCCAGCATATGCAGCACACCGCCGATGACTATCGGCACCTGTAGATACAGGGCGATCAACAGGGCGTTACGCAACGCCGTTCTCCAGCAACCATTGCAGCGTTGCCAGCAGTGCGAAGCCGCCCAGGGTCAGGGTGAAGATGGAGCCGAGTCGCTTGAATTTGAAGAAGGGGCGGCGCAGTAACATGGCATTGCCGAACGCGACTATGGCCACGGCGAGCAGGGCGTGCAGCCATAGCGGCGGCAGCCAGAGCACCAGCAGTTGGTAGGCGCCGAGCCCGAACAGGCTCCAGAATACCGGCATGCCCAGATAGGCCAGCTCGTTGCCTTCGCGGATATTGCCGATGTCGTTGAATACCGCCAGGCGGGTGCAGCCGCAGCCGATCAACAGCAGCAGAAACAGCCCCCAGGCGCCGTCGAAACCCTGCAGATAAAGGATCAGGGCCGGCGCCACCAGGTAGATCAGCATGTCCATAAAACCATCGAGGTAACGGCCGAACGGACGCTCGATCTTCAGCCGCCGGGCGACGATGCCGTCCAGGGCGTCGCCGAGCATGGCCAGGAACAGCCAGGCGCTGGCCAGCGCGTAGAGGCCGTGCAGGGCGCTGAGGATGGCCAGGGCCGAGGTCAGCAGGCCGGTCAGGGTCAGCATGTCCGCGGGGTTCAGGCGGATGATGTAGCGCGATGGCGGATCGAGAGGTTTCATGGCGTGAGCTCCTTGAGAGGCAGACGGCCCTTGCGTAAGGCTTCGCGCAGGGCCGGGCGGTCGATCTTGCTGTTGTGCCGGCCATCCACCGGTATGCGTTCGATCTGGGCCAGGCGTGCGCGGGCAAAGCCGAAGCGCGCCAGCAGCGCGTCCAACCCGGCGGGCGGTTGGCCTTCGATGACCAGCACCAGCTCGTCCGGGTGCTGTTCGTCGCGGCTGATCAGGGCGCTACGGCGTACGCCGGGCAGGGCGTCGAGGGCTTTTTCCAGGGGGAAGGCGTAGTGCAGCTGGCCGTCCGCGGCCACGGCGTCCTTGAGCCGGCCGCTGAGCCAGAGCCGGCCTTGGTCGTCGAAGGTACCGACATCGCCGGTGCGGTGCCAGACCAGGCCATCGCTACGGGGAATCTTGTTGGCGGCGGTTGCCTCGGGATTGTCCACGTAGGCCTTGAGCACATGGGGCCCGGCCACCAGGATCTCGCCGAGTTGCCCGGCCGCGAGTTTGGCGCGTTGCACCGAGGCTTCGTCGCCGAGGGGCTGCCGCGGGTCGACGATGCACACCTCGGCCATGGGGGCCGGGCGGCCGACCAGATGCCCCGGTTGCAGGTGCCAATCGCGCAGCAGTTCGGCCATCTCGACCTCGGCGATCGGCTCGGCCTCGGTCGAGCCGTAGACCACCAGCGCTTTGGCATTGGGAAACACCGCCAGGCAATCGCGCAGCAGGGATTCGGTCAGGGTCGAGCCGCCGACGACCAGCGAGCGCACGCCGGGATAATTCAGGCCGCGTTCCCGGGCATGGCTCACCAGGCGCTGCAGGTAGGCCGGGGCGCAGACCAGACGGGTGATGCCTTCCAGTTGGATCTGCCGCAGCACCGTCGCCGCCTGCACCTGACCGGGCGCGGCCAGATTGGTGGCCGGCAGCACGGTGCTGATGCCGCAGCACAGGTTGTGCAGCACCAGCACCGGCAAACACGGCAGGTCGATGTCGTCGTCCTGATCCGGCCAATATTCGCGGATGGCCAGGTGCTGGGCGATAAGGCTGGCATGGGTGCGGTCGGCGCCCTTGGGCAGGCCGGTGCTGCCGGAGGTGAAGCTGATCAGGCCATGGCTGTCGGCATCCACCGGTTCGCAGCGAAAGCCCTGAGCCGTCGGCTGACAATTGCAGGGCAGGGCGCGTACGCCCAGGCAGGCGCCGTCCAGACTCAGGCGGTCGAGGCGCCAGAGGCTGGGCAACAACCACCAGCGCTTGATCAGCTGGCGTTCGCCGAGCAGGGCCTGGGCCTTACTCATACGGACCGAGGCGAGCAGCCGCGCTCGGCTCATGCCGCGGTCGAGCAACACCGGCACCATGGCCAGCCCGAGCAGGGCGAGGATCGCCGCATAGAGGTTCAGGTTCGGCTGGGCGATCAGCAGCACCCGCTCGCCGCGGCGCAGCCCCGCCTGTAACAAGCCTCGCTGCAGCTGGGCGGCGCGGGCCAGCAGCTCGGCGTAACTCAGCTGGTCAGCGCTGCGATAGCCGTCTTGCGCGCGGGGCACGCGCAGAGCCAGACGCTGGGGGTGGCGGCGGGCGGCGGCGACTATGGCGTTGCAGAAATTGTCGTTGCTCATGCTGCGCCCCGGTACAGGCCGTAATAGTGCATGTCGCTGCCACCATGGCGCAGGGCGAGCGTCCGGGAGTTGTTGTCCTCGCGCATCATGGCGCCGACGATCTGTTGGTAATGGGTTTCGGCGCGCAGGGCCAGCTCGCAGCCCATGGCGCTGAACAGGCCATGCTCGCGAAAGTCCGGGTGCACGCCGGTGGTCTTGGCCAGCAGGCGGCGCGGCTGGGGCAACAGTTCGAAGTGCTCGGCGTGCTTCAGGCTCGAGGCCGGCAGCCGCTGGGGATTGCCCTGGCGCAACAGCGGACTGAAATCCGCATAGGTCACAAAGAACCCGGCGATACGCCCGTCGTGGGCTCGTGCCAGCACCGAGGTATGGGGGCACAGGCGGTCGGCGAGCATCTGCCCGCAGTGTCGTTCGAAGGCCCCGCGAGATAAGGGCGTGTAGGCGAAATTGGCGCCGAACACCGCATCGATGAAGGCGTAGAGTTCGTCCAGATGAGCCATCCAGACTTCGCCGCTCAAGGCTTCCAGGTGCACGAGGGCGTCCAGGCGCGGCTTGATCCGCTGGTATTCCGGGCGTATCGAGGTCGCCACTTGGCGGGTATAGCTGAGGATGGACAAGTAGCGGTAGCGCAGGGCGAAGCCCAGGCTTTCCAGCAGTGCCGGGTAATAAGGCGGGTTCCAGGGCTCGCCTAGGAAACAACCGGCCTCGAACGCATTCAGGCGCAGGCGGTAAGCGCCGAAGGTACTGAAATTGATCGGCCCGTATAGATGCTTGGCGCCCTGGCCACGAGCCCAGTCGCTCAGGCCCTGGAACAACCGGCGGTTCGGCGCGGGGTCGTCGAGGCTTTCCCAGAAGCCGAAGAAGGCCGCCGGCTCGCCCTCCACCGGCTGCTCGCTGAGGAAACCGGCCAGGCGCGCCTGGCCGGGTAATACGCCGAGCCAGGCGCGGCCGCTGTCGAACCAGGCGTTGGCCGTGGAGAACTGCCAGCTCAGGGCCTGGGCGTCTTCGCCCTGCCAGTGCGGGTCATCGGCATAGAGCCGTTGGGGCAATTCGATAAAGGCTTCGGGCAGCGCCATCTCGGGCTGCCAGGCGCCCATCCACGGCTTAACCATGGGCCGTCTCCTGTGCGGGTTGTACGGTGCCCGTCGGGCCGGCGTCGTTTTCGGGCAGGTCCAGACGTTCGAGGGTGCCGCTCGCGCCATCCATGCGCACGCGTTCGCCGTTGCGCAGCAGGGCGGTGATGCCGGGGATGCCGACGATGGCCGGAATGCCGAGCTCGCGGGCGACCACGGCGGAGTGCGAGAGGGTCGAGCCGCGCTCTACCAGAATGCCGCCGGCAGTGGGGAACAACGGTGCCCAGCCCGGATCGGTGCGCACCGTGCAGAGGATCTGGCCGTTGAGCGACAGCTCGTCCTGAGGCGAGAAGATCAAACGGACCTTTTCCTCGACTATGCCGGGGTAGCAACCGACGCCGCGAATCTCGCCAGTGCTCTGCAGCGTCGGGGCGTGCGGATAGGCATAGGCGTTGTGCCAATAGACCATGCCCCAGGTCCAGAAGTGATGGGGCAGGTCCTGCTCCTGGTAACCGGCGAACTCGGCCTGGCGGGCCGCGACCAGGCTTTTCAGCTCGGTCTGTACCGCTCGCCCGTCGTTCAGCGCATAAAGCTCGTCCAGGCTCAGGTAGAAGATGTCGCGTGGCTCGGCCAGCACGCCGTCCATGCTCAGCTGCTGGCCGATTTCCAGAAACAGCTCGCGGTACAGACCGAACATGCGGGTGCGTGCCAGGCGCATGTTCTCGCGGTTGCGAATGGCCGAGCGCAGCCGGCTCAGGTGTTTCCTAAAACGACGCAAGGCGCGGCCGCCTTGGCGAGCGATGGCGGCGAAGGCCTGGGTTTCGGCCTCCTGGCGAAAGCGCGCTTCTTTGGCCGCGAGGGTTTGCGGGGTCAGGTCTGGGCGGCTCAGGTAGTTCTTGAGGATGGCGAAGAGGAAGCTGGGGTCCTGGCGCAGGGTGATCGACTCGAGCTTCAGCTCGCCCATGGTGCGGTCGCCGTACGCTTCGATGTAGTGCAGGCACTGCCCATGGAAGTCTTTGTCCTGGACCTGCACCCGGCCGAGCAGGCTGGCGTTGTCGGCCTGTTCGATCAGCGCCTGCAATTCGGGGCGGGTGCGCACATAGGCGCACATGCGCAGCAGCAGTTTGGTCGGCTCGGTGCTTTCGATACCGTCCTCGCCGGACAACAGATTGTTCTGCAGCATCTCCGGTTGTTCGAAACCGGCCGCGAGCAGGGCGCGGTGTACCCGGCCGTTCATCATCATTACGTAGAAGTCATTGACGATCGGCGTGGTCCAGCGTTGCAGCAGCTCGCGGTCCAGGCGCCGCGCCTGGTCGATCAGCTCGCTGCTGGTGAGGCAGTGCAACTGATCGCGCGGCACGCTGCGGTAGGCCTGGTCGAACATCGTGCGGAACTCGGCGACCAGACGGTCCATGCGGCGAAAACCGCGCGACAGATGAAACAGCGCGCGCAGCACCTGGGGCAGCTTGGCGAGTTTCTCGCGGCCGCTGAGCGGACGGTCCTCGATCAGGTCGACCGGATCGGTGAGGCCCATCATGCGTTCCATGTCGGCCTTGTTAGTCTTGAACGAGGGCAGCAGGAGCAGGCCGCGGTACCAGTTGTTGATGTTGTAGTAGACCCGCCCGTGGATCAGCCCGAGCATATTGTCGAGCATGTCGCGGTGCGCTTCGATCTGCGCCTGGCTGACGCCGAGCAGGCGCATGGTCTGCTCGTAGACCGTGGCGTAGGCGCGGTTGGCGAAGGAGAAGGTCAGTGGCGTGGTCACCCCACAATAGGACTCCTGGATATTCGAGTTATCGAACACCAGGCGCTGTCCGTCCGGCTGGCTGGGTGCCGGCAGGCTGGTGATGGGGCGGGTTTGCAGGATATAGAACTGCCCGTCGCGCAGGGTCCACTCGATATCCTGAGGGAAACGCAGCAGGCTGGCGATACGCCGGCCCTGATCGCGCAGCACGAGCACCTGCTGGTCAGCGAGGGTCCGGGCATGGCGTTGCGCCTCGTCCACCGGGCTTTCCAGGGTGCCGCGTCCGCCGGCGCGGTCGAAGCGCACGGCGATGTCCTTGTTCGCCACCCGCACCTCGATTTCGTCGTCGAACAGGCCGACGCTGTATTCGTCGGTATTGCAGATGCCGGCGACTATGCCTTCGCCCACCCCCCAGGCCGCCGAGATCAGCGCGTGGCGGCGGCTGCCGGTACTCGGGTGGGCGGTGAACATCACCCCAGAGACCTCGCCTTCGACCATCTCCTGGACGATCACCGCGGCGCGGATATCGCTCAGGGCGATGCCCTTGCTCAGGCGGTAGCGCAGGGCGCGGGCGTTGAAGGCCGAAGCCGCGACCTGCAGCAGGCTCTGCTCGATGGCGGCGAGGCCGCGTTGGAACAGGTAGCTGTCCATCTGCCCGGCGAACGAGGCGCCCTGGGCGTCTTCGCCCAGCACCGAGGAGCGCACGGCGAACAACTCGTCCTCCTGATCGGCCAGGGCGTCGGCCAGTTGCTCGTGCAACTCGGCCGGCAGGCTGGCGGCCAGCACCTGCTGCTGGATCTGCCGGGCCAGGGCCTCGATGGCGGCGTGGTCATGGTCGACCCGTCGCAGGCGCCTGTCGATCGAGTCGCCGAGTCGATTGCGTTCGAGCAGCAGTCGAAAGGCATCTGTGGTCAGCACCCACCAGCGTGGCACGGGCAGGCCCTCGCGGCTCAAGCGGGCGAGGTTGGCGGCTTTGCCGCCGAGCTGTTCGGGGGGCAGGAACAGCGCCTGTTCCTGGGTATGGAAGTACCGGATCATGACAGGCGCCCCCCTTCGATTTCCAGCAGATGGCGGAAGCTGTTGTAAACCCTTTCCATAAAGGGGAAATGGCGGAAGGTATGGGCCATCAGGTACAGCGGCAGGCGATTGACCAGAAGATCGCGCAGGGCTAGCTGGTAACCGTAGCGCCACTGCCCGGGGTCGATGGCCTGGCCGCTGTGACGCTGCAACTCCAGGCGGTGCAATTCCAGGTAGTGCTGCACCGCGGCCGGATCCACCGGTGCGATCAGGGTGAAGCCGAGCAGTTCGGCCAGGTCGTGCTGGGGCAGGTGCAGGGTCGCCAGTTCCCAGTCGTAGGCGCACAGGCGCAGGCCTTCGGGCCCATTGCGCAGGGCGATATTGCGCGGGTTGAAATCGTTATGGACCAGGGTGCGCGGCATGCGCTCGATATCCGCCCACCAGTCGCCGATGCCGTTGACGAAGCTGCGCAGCAGGCGCAGGTGCGCGTCGTCGAACCAGAGGGGGAATTCCTCCACGGCATGGGTGCCGAGCAATTCCCACAGACGACGTTTTTCCAGCATGCCGGCGGCGCTGGGGTAATCCACCAGCCAAGGTTGTCGCTTGAGCTGTTCCTCGCGGCCGTACCAGATGCTGTGCACCTCGGCGATGCCGCGGATCGCCGCCTCCAGATGCGCCGGGCCCCAGCCACGGGTGTCGTCGGCACTGTCCATCAGCTCCAGACCTTCGAGCAGTTCCTCGATGATCACGTAGGCCTCACGCCCATGGTCCTCGACCACGCCATAGACGCGGGGCGCGTTGCGGGTGAAGCGCGGGTCGCGCTGGCTCATCACCGCCAGCTCGCGGATATGGCAACCCTTGAAGCCGAGCTGTTCGCGGTATTGATTGAACACCTGGGCCAGGCGCGCATCGCACATGTTGGCGATGCTGTTGAGCATGAGGATGACTTCGCCGTCCAAGGGCTTGATCTTGACCATGACCCGGACATCGCCGACGTCGCTCTTCAGGGTAAAAGGGAAATGCCCCAGCAGCTTGCTGACCTTGTGCGCGGTCAGCTCGGTGATGATGCTCGAGCCATGGCTAGCGAACTGCAGCGGCTCCACGGCATAGGGCCGCAGATCGCACAGGCCGCTATTGGCCAGGGCCTTGACGAAGAACGGGGTATCCAGGTCGGCGAGTTTCAGGTAATTGACCGGGCGGTTGCGGCCGAGGCGCTCATGGGCACGGGCGAACTGGTCGGCGGCGATCGCCGCCAGGGTCGACAGGTCCAGAGCCAGGCTGTAGCCGGCGATCACCTCGGCCAGCTTGCGTGCCTTGCCGGCGCCAGCGCAGCCGATCAGCTCCAGGCATTCGCGCTGTTGCGGCAGATTGGTGCCGCCGCCGACGGTACCGATGACCAGCGAGGGCATGGTCAGGATGCAGTACACATCGCCTTCGTCATTGAGTTCCAGGTGCAGTTGCGCCAGGGCCGACTCGTGCACGCAGGCGATGTCCTGACCGAGGGCGGTGAACATCGCGGCCACCACATTGGCGACGTTGATATTGAAACCGATCATGCCGGCCGCGATGGAGCCGGTGATGAAGTTGTGGTGAGCGGTGACCAACTGTTTGGCGCTGACCTTGAGCACCCGCTGGCAAATCTCGTCGGTCACTACCGCCTCGGCCATCACCCGTATGCCACGGCCTTTGAGAAAGGACTGGTAGGTGACCTTCTTGTCGTTGGACAGGTTGGCCTCGACCATGAAGTCCAACACCTTGAGATCATCGAAACGCTGCAGCTGCTCGAAAATCCACTGGCAGGCCTGCCAGGTGCAGGAGGTGGTCATGTTCTGCCCGGCCGCATCGCCGGTTTCGTAGATGAAATGCACATGCACGCTACGGCCCATGACTTGGGCCTGGACTTCCGTCAGCTTGGCGAAGTTGGAAAACTTGCGCACCTCCAAGGCCAGCGCCTGGCTCTGCTCCTGCACCCACTCGGCGAAGAACAGCGCCTGGCGCATGCAGCCGAAGACGAACAGCGGCACGCGCATCATGCGCTGGCCGATCACCCGCGTGGTCACCCCGCCCGAGCGGGACAGGGCGAGGGCACCGCGGGTGGCCGAGGCCAGCAAGGCGCCTTCGGAAGTGGCCAGCGGCGCATAGAACAGGCCGCTGGCGTGCTGACCCTTGATATGCAACGGACCGGCCAGGCCCACGGGCACTTCCACCGTGCCGATAAAGGCCTCGATATTGCTGACCAGTTTTTGCGCGTCGAGACGGGTATGTGCCACCTCGCTCAGCTGCGCACCGGTCTGCTCGCGGGCGAAGGTCAGACGCTCCTGACGGGCCTGCTCGGTGTACAGACCGCGGGCCGGTACCTTGGGCAGGGTCAGCTCGTCGTAGACCACTTCGGTGCCATGGGGCTGCATGCGCATGAGGTAGCTGAGTTCCCAGAGGCGCTGGGTGGTGGTCTCGCAGCCGTCGTTGGACAGCAGCAGATGCGGGCCCTCGGTGGTCTCGTGGATATGTTCCAGGCGCATATTGGGCAGCACGAAGTCCTGGCCCAGGACATGCAACTGCAGATTTTTCAGGGTGCTGCCCGGGGCGGGCAATTGGCTGTCCTCCGACACCCGTGCCCAGAGATGGTCTTTGGATACTTCCAGAGGCGTCAGCAGACTCAGCGAGGGTTGCGCCACCAGCGGCAGGCAAATGTGGAGGTTTTCGCTGAAGGACACGCGTTGCGCATCGTTTTGGCTTGTGAGTCGCATGTTCTGTTCCTCAGATTAAAGATAAAGTCAGGCCGCGTTCGAGCACCGCAACGGCGATCAACACGGCATAACCGGCCAGCATGGCCAGGGCGACGAATGCTTCGTTCTTGCCGCGCAGAGCTGCCGAGGGCGCGCGGATAAAGGCGATCAGCCGATGCACGGCCAGACCGTAGAAAATCAACAACAGAACAACCGTCCAGATCGGCAGGCGAGCGGTCAGCAGGTCGATCAGCCACAGCTGATTGGCGACCATGGCGGTGACCAGCGCCAGCACCAGCACCGCCGAACCGCGGGTGCCGAAGATGCGCGAGTAGGAATCGATGCTCTCGCGTTCCTCCTCCGGGCCTTTGGTTTTGCGGGTGATTTCGAAGCAGAAACCACTGATGAAGGCCAGCCCCATCATGCTCAGCAAGGCCGGGGTCAGGGCGGCGCCGGGCAGCGCCAGATTGGCCAGCCACCAGACCACCAGGGGCATCACCAGCATGTGCGACAGGGCGTACCAGGTCAGGTGCCGATTGAGCCAGTCGTGGACGAAGAACTCCTTGGCCATCAGCCCGGTCCAGAGCATCAATACCGTCCAGGCCAGGGTCACGGGCCCTGGCAGCGAGCCGTAGGCGCGGTCCAGCCATAGCGACCACAGCCCTTGGGCGATTACCGCCAGCAGGCCGACGATCTTCAGATGGCGCAACTCGATCAGGCCGCTCTGCAACACCCGCTGCGGGTGGTTCTGGCAATCCATGGCGTAATCCTTATGTTCGTCCAGAACCCGCAGCAGCAGGAAGAACGACCAGGTGACCAGGCAGCCGATCAGGTCCTGCAGGCTCAGGTCGATACTGCCGAGCTGGCCGGCACGCACCACGGCGGCGGTGCTGAGATAGAGGATGAAGAACAACAATGCATTGGCGAAGGGAAAACGCTCCCTGAGCCAGGCGCCGAAGCGGCTGGCGAAAGGGGAGGTGGCGGTCAAGGTGTGCGTGTTCATGGCAATCCCTGTCAAGAAGCGGAAGAAGTCGAGGAAATACCCTGTTGGTTCTTCTGGGGCCAAAGGCTGCGGTGGGGATGGCCCTGCACGAACCAGCCCTTGAGCAGCTCCAGGTAGGAACGGCGCTCCACCACGCCATTGGCCAGCAACAGCGGGCGTATCAATTCGACGGCACGGCCCATGTGGTAGAACGGCAGGCGCGGGAAGATGTGATGGATCACATGGCAGTCTCCCGAATCCCAGAAGAACAGCAGGCGCGTCAGCGGACCGGTTCGGTAGCAGGTGGACCAGTGCCAGGGGTTGCCGGGGTCGGCTTCGGCGTGCTCGATGATGATCCGCAGGCTATTGGCGACCGGGCCGATGACCAGAGTGGGTAGCAGGTAACCGAGCAGGGTGTGGGCGGGGAAGAACCAGGCCAGGGGCAGCAGGGCCAGTAGACCGGTGCGCATCAGCCATTTCTCGATCCGCGCGCGGCGCTCGATCAGGGCGCCCTGGCCACTGACATCGTGATAGCCCTTGAGCGACTCGCCCTGCTTGAGTTTGCCGGCCTGGGCCAGCTTGACCCCGAGCAGGGTGGCGAACAGCCAACGTTTGCCGCGGCTGTCCAGCTGTTGCTTATAGGCCTCGGTATCCTGCTCGGTACCTATCCAGCGGTGATGGGCCAGGTGCGCCTGTTCGTAACCGGTGGGCAGCGACAGCCGCGGCAGGGTCAACACCAGGCTGGCCAGCCAGGAACCCCGATCCCCCCAGATCCGACGGTGGACGAACAGGTCGTGACTGACCAGGCCGAACGACTGCAACAGAAATCCCTGGAGCACGAAAAGCAGAACCCAGGTCAGGCCGACCGGCAGGCTGGCCAGCAAGTGCAGGTTCAGCCCGAACAGGCCGATGGAGCCGAACACGGCCAGGGCATCCAGCCCGGGCCGCGGTCGGTGCAGGGCGGCGATGGTGTCGCGGCCCAGGGCTTGGCTGATCCGTTGGCGGACTTGATTCAGGTCCTGTTCGTCCGGACGCTCCAACAGCGCAATCTGATTAGCCATGCTGAGCTCCTTCCGCGATGGGGCGGGGGGC
>CBIHLQ010000041.1:0-54034 GCA_966210885.1 uncultured Pseudomonas sp. | reverse complement strand
GGTGGATTGTCAGGCCTTTTGGCGTGGTGCTGGACATGCGACCTCCTGGAATATGCCGGTGGGATAAGGCTGGTGTGTGCGGTGTGGTCGGCGGCGGCGAGTGGTTTATAGCCCGTTAACTATGGGCTTGCCCGGTGTCGGACAAAATTAACTTCAGCTAAAAATCAGGTCGTATATGGCCATTACCTGCTATGAAACCATCGCTCGATTTCACCGCCGAACGCGTGCCCACTACCTATGTCGGGGCTCTGTTGGAGTTGGCGGGAGAGCTAGGAGTTCCGCGCGAGCAGCTGTTGGACGAAGCACGGGTGCGACCCAAACTGCTGGACAATCCCCAGGGGCGGCTGGCGTTCGCCGATTGCCATCTATTGGCCGGTTGCGCCTTGGCGCGCTGCGAGGAGCCCGCCCTGGGGCCAATGCTGTTCGCTTAAGAAAAATGCCGCTTTGCCCTTGCCAGGCAAGCGGCATATTTCTGGGCTTTAGAGCCGTAGGATGGGGCGGCGCGTAGCCTGGATGCAATCCGGGAGCGGTTTTTCAGGCGCCAGACTGCCCCGGATTGAATCTGGGCTACAGGAGAGCAACCCCTAGGCGTAGGGCGGACATGGTGTTCAGCCGAGGGACATGGTGCAGCCGTGTCTGCCGCTGGCATCCGGATGGCGGACAAGCCTTCGGCATGTCCACCCTACGAGGCCGCAGACCTTGCACATGAACATGGGGTCTACAAAAAATCGTCAGGACAGAGGTGTCCAAGTCCCCTTAAGGTTCAGGAAAGTATGGTCTGGCAGCGTGATGGCGGCATGAACGATGCCGTTTTCGAAATCCTCGACATGCGTCACCGTGATCCCATCGGCTTCCTGCCAGGTCACCATGAACACTCCGGGGCGTACCGGAACCTGCTTATAGGTTTCCGTCACTGAGTCCCTATCAAAATCCGCAACGGGTTCCTGCGCCCAGCGCAGCGTCTTGCCGTCAGTGTCGAAAGCGACACGGTAAGCCCGTTCGCGATAGTCCGCTTGGTAGACGTGGCCAATCGCGGGGAAAGTGTTAACGGTCATAGAAATGACTCCTCTGTTCATAATGATTTCAAACGGCGGCAAGGCTCGCGAGCAGAGCTTCGATGCCGCCAAAGAGCGTATTGGCGCCGACCAGACGGCGATTCTGGCCCTGAGCGGCAATCAGGGCTGGAACGCCGCGCGCGCCGCACTGGTGCATTGCGGCGCGGCCACTCTCGATGCGGGTGCGATTGGCGGACAGCAGAATCGCATCTGGGGCGCTGAAACGTAGAGCCGCATCCTTCAACGTCAGGGCTTCGAGGACATTTGCGATAACGGCCGGATCGCCATTGTCGCGGCCATCCACATAGCGACTGCGCTGGATCGCCGCGAGGGCTTCGAATTCCCGCTCGGGAGCCGTCAGGCGAACGGCCGTCAGCGCAAGCGTTGCCGGCCCCGAATCGACGCGTGCTTTGCGGTTGCCTAGCACATTGCGGCGATAGGCCTCGCTGAAGGGCTGGCCGGAAAGCCGCGCTATGCGCTGGTCGGCGTCCCAGGCGTGAGCCGCGAAGGCGTCGTTCATCGCGAATGCGCCCTCGTCGGCGAAGAGTCCGGTCGGAACCAGGTCGACGCGATAACCGCCGCGCTCCTTAAGCGCCTCCAGCGTTGGCGATGCGCCGTAGCACCAGCCGCACATGGGATCGAAAAGATAGGTGAAACTCAGGGTTTCAGTCATGCCGTTGTGGCCTTTCGTTAGGAGATGACCGGCCACGCTCGGGCCGGCATTGATTCGCCGCAACGCCGGATCAATACCCGACCGTGAAGCGTTGCCGCAGATGTCGGGGCTGCTCGATCTCGTCGACCATGGCGATGGCGAAGTCCTCGAAGGAAATGCTGCTGCCGTCCTCGTTCGCCAGGAGTTGGTCGCCGCCGCGGCGGAAGGTGCCGGTGCGCTCGCCCGGAACGAACAGGGCGGAGGGCGAGAGGAAGGTCCAGTCCAGATCCTCGGTCGTCTTCAATAAATCGAGGAATGCCGCGCCAGCCAGGGCTTCCTGCTTATACTGCGCCGGGAAGCTCGGCTGATCGACCAGGCGCTGGCCTGGCGCGACTTCCAGACTGCCCGCGCCGCCGACCACCAGATAGCGTTTGACGCCCGAGGCGCGCACGGCTTCGACCAGGGTGTGCGGATCGCTGCCGAGGAAATGCACCGAACTGATCACCGCGTCGTGCCCCTTCAGCAGTGCAGACAACCCCTCCTTGTCGGCTACATCGCCCTGCTTCGCGATTACGCCGGGCAACGCAGCAATTTTTTCCGGATGGCGCGCGATCGCCGTTACCTTGTGCCCGCGGTCGGACAGTTCCTTGAGAATGCGCGAGCCGGCGTTGCCGGATGCGCCGATGAGTGCGATATGTGTCATGTGATTTGCCATGGTTCTGGATTCCTATCTGGTCTGGAATGTAGACCGTTCCGAGTCTATGATGCGCTCACGACGTCCACAAGAAGTCATCTTCAAGCGACCTGGTCACTGTCATGTGACCTGAGGAACCCACTCACCATGTCCGAAACGATTGCGCGCGAGCCGTTTACATTCGAGCAACCCTGTCCTATCCGGGACATTCTCGATCGCATCGGCGATCAATGGAGCTTGCTCATCCTGGAAACCTTGGAAGGTGGAACCTTGCGCTTCAACGCGCTTTCGCGCGAAATCGGCGATATTTCCAAGCAGATGCTTTCCCGAACGTTGCGCCGCCTGGAGCAGGACGGCTTCATCCGGCGCACCCTCTACCCGGAAGTGCCACCGCGCGTGGAATACGAGCTGACGGCGTTGGGCCGCTCCTTTCTCGTTCCGCTGAAAGGCCTGATCGTCTGGGCGGACGAACACCACCGGGCGATTTGCGAGGCGCGCAAAGAGTATTCGGACAGGGCAACGAGCTGAACAGCCTGTCTCGCACCACCACCCCGACTTTATCCAGGCAGCGCCGGATACGGTTCCCAGCATCGCCAGGGTCTGTCGGGGGGCAACCTCAACATCTGATGTGGGCATGCCATTGATATGGACCGTCCTTGGTTAACGTTTTCCATGTCGAGCGTGCCGCAAATATGTCATTCAACCTGCCGGAGCCCCCATGCAAGCCGCTAAAATTGCGCTAATCCGCGAAACCTTCCCCGTTGGGCCTTTGCAGTGCAACTGCAAAATTTAGCGTCCTCATGATGCCTGAAAAAACACCCTGTTAGGTCTGTAGCCCTTTGTTTATCTGGTTCTTGCCGGCCTTTGCGATAACCGGTGATCACGCTGAATCATCATGATTCACAGGCTCAGTGTGACAAAAGTGTGCCAAGGTGATTGAGATAATTACCGCCGATGATTAAGCTAGAGGCAATCGAACTGGCGGGGTCCGAAAATGGCCCTGGTCTCTAGATGCTCGGCAGCTGGCCTGCGGGGTATTGATGATGAGTCGCAGGGTGCCTCGGTCCAGTGCCACCCACGCAAAAAGCGGATGTAGTGCGGGTGGAAGAAAGGATACCTCTTATGAGGTGGTCGCCTGACGACGCGATGCTGCCAGCTTTGATGGGGCTGGATTCCAATCAGTGGAGCGCGGAGGAGAGCGAGAAGCAGATGAGGGCACAACCCCGCATCCGAATGGATCCCGTTTGATGTGCTGAGCCAGAAGCCACAGACGGTCAATCATCGGTGCTGCCGCGAACCCATCCAATCCTGACCTAACGGTTGGGGGAGGATGTTTTCGTGTCTCTCGAAAAGCTACTTACCGTTGATGACCTTGCGCTAATCCTTGATCGCGCCCCAGGAACGGTTAAAAACCAGCACTCAAAGAATCCCTCCAAATTACCTCCCGTCTGCCGCATACCAGGCGCAAAGCGTCTGCTTTGGCGTCGTGAGGATGTCGAGCGTTGGTTACAACAGCATGTTGTCCGACTGGACGTCATTGCTCCTGTTGATCCAGTTGTTAAGCGGAAACCCGGTCGTCCGCGGAAATCTGAGAAAATTGCTCAGCGAGGTGCTTATGCTCAGTAAGCGCCAGCGGAGTCTTATCGAGGAAGCGGTTGCTCTAGAGTTTGAAGATGCTCAGGCCTCTGGAGCAACAGCTTTTCTACCTCATTTCTTGGCACAAGCTACTTTGCCACACAAAGATCCCAAGTGTACGTATTTTGAGCGAGGTACTTCAAAACTTACGCTGTCGATAATGGCACACCCGAAATATGGAATGCCTTATGGGATGATGCCGCGATTATTACTTGCGTGGATGTGCACAGAAGCATGTCGTACGAGTTCGCCAGAACTGAATTTGGGGCGGAACCAGAGTGAGTTTCTTAAGAAGCTTCAGCTGCCTAGTGATGGGAGATATATCAAAACCCTGCATGCGCAAACCTTGTCCCTTGTAAGGTCTCATATAAGTGTCGAAGTTTCAAATGCTGGAGCCTTGGCTTTTGAAAACATTCAAATAGCTAAGAATGGTTTTGTATTCTGGAATCCAAGGCATCCTGATGAAGAGTGCCTATGGAATAGTACCTTGACGCTTGGTGCCGATTTCTATGTTGCCGTTACAAAGGCGCCTGTGCCATTGAAGTTGGAGGCTCTACAGGCTCTACGTAAGTCGCCCATGGCGATGGATATATATACATGGCTTGTTTACAGAATGTTTACGCTAAACGTAGCTGTGAGGTCGGGTCGGTATAAGGAAGCAAAAATTCCTTGGGCTAGTTTGAAATGTCAGTTTGGGAGCGGCTATGAAGATACGGCGCAGGGCGTTCGCAGTTTTAAAGCAAATTTTCTTAAGCAGTTAAGGGGAGTTTTGCTCTATTACCCCGATGCAAGAGGTTACATAGACGAGAGCCCTGATTGTCTCGTGCTTAAAGCTGGGGCTCGCCCGGTGGTGCAGCAACGAACTGTAAGTGGTAATTGAATCGGCTGTGAAAAAAGGGCTGGGGGATAGGGTTGTCCACGTGACATCGCTCACGCCCCCCGAGGCCCCGGGTTTTCTGGTGCGCAGCTTTATCCACGTGACATCACTCACGCATCCACGTGACACCGCTCACGCATCCACGTGATATCACTCACGGAAAAACAGCGTGATATCGCTCACAGGCCGCGCCTGGCTTATGTTTCAGAGGGGCAGGGTCGTCTGCTAGTAGCTTTGCTTTTAGTTTTTCCGAGTATTTAAAAAGCTTTTCTTGTAATTGGCAGGCTGCTGCTGTGGAAAAGGTATGACTAATTATCTTCTAGGTCTAAGAGTTCGTTTTTTAACAAGGTTAGGAGCTCTTCGGTGGTTTCAGGGGCACCAGCCAATATGTAGCCCTTGGCGAGAATGATGAGGGGGTGGACGCCGATGTTGGTGGCTAGCTCGTTGAATTTCTCGATCGTGGGGCTTTTGAGCCCACGCTCCACATCACTGATGTAGCTCTGGCTGGCCCCTGCAGCCTCTTGAGGCAGACCTCTGCTGACCCTCAACTCCTTGAATGCTTGGCCTATGGCTTGTTTCAGTTCCATTTCGCACGCTCGCAAAAGGAACGATGAAGCCCTTTGGGGCTTTAATGTTCTATACTCAAAAGAGTATATTTGCTTCGTTGGTACGGATTTCTTGCCGTGCTAGGACGCTGATGAGGAGAGCGTGATGCAAAAAGCCATGATTGTCGCGGTTCTGGTATTCGGAGCTTTGTTGCTTGGGTGTGGAAAGAAGTCCTATGAAAAGTGGCCTGAAAAGTGGGGCGAGGAGGCTACGTCATACTTTAATGAGCATGTGCCGCCACTAAATAATCTGCCAGGGAAGGTCTATCACTACCAAGTGACAAAATACAAAAGCGGCAACGCAGAATTTTTTGCAAATTCGCTCTACATTGATGGTAAGTTGATTTTTAATGACTTGCCCAATGCTGCGCATAAAGTTGGTGGTGTTTCTGCTGGGCAGTTGGAGGGGATGCATATCTTCTACAGTCGTGAAGAGGGTTATAGAGTTTTCTCGAAGTACGAGCTGCCTGAGTCGTTGCATAAAATGCTGATGAGAAACCAACCAGTATTTTTCCGGGATTATCTATAGTGGGTATAAACACGATGGGTGGGTGTATAAAGCGATCGCCAGATGCGTAGCTGTATCTAGTTATGAGAAATTTCTACTGATCTGGCCGCGGAATGTATTTCTATGCATTTCTATGCGAAAAAATGCCCCGATATGCAATTCAACGCGATTTCACGCTTATGAATGCTTCTTGCTGCCGTTTTATGACAGATGAGGTTTCGCAGACTGGGTTGCTCATTCTTGCCGTCGGCCCGGGTCAAGGGGAGTGGTGCGGCCCGCAGCTTGCGAGGACACGGCCCCTTGATGCGGGGCGTCGGGAAATACCCTTGAAGCACTCCTGGGGCCAATTCATTGGCCCCGGGAGATGCCCAGCGGCGAGCGGGATACTGTTGTGAAACTCGATTATTTGAAGCTGGTGTAACCGCTATTTTCGAACGCAAATTGCGGTCGAAAATAAGGCCGTTTCGAGGTTTATCGGCGTAGCCGACGCGAGTGGAGTGGACGAAGGACACGTAGCGAGCGCCTCGACACGGCATGGGTGGGGGATACCTCTGGAGGGCTTATGCGTAAACCTGGAACATCGGATAAAGGCGATCTGAGGAGATTGGCTCGGGCTATCGTGGATAGGCCCCTGAAAGATTCGACCATTGCTGAATACTCCAGAGTGGCCGCACGAATGGGAGAAATGCATTGGCATGAGTATTCGGTGAGCCAGCAGGTCGGTCGACGTACCGCAGTGGTAGCGCGTTATGCATGGCGAAGAGGTATGGCGCACCGCTTACTGGGTGTGTTGAGCGAAATCGACCGTGAGCTTGACCGCGATAAACGACGTGCATTGCGTCAGACGATGGTTATCTATTCCCGGCAGCTCCAAGCACCACAACCTATTTATCATCCGGCGAGCCAGAGTCATGGGAAAAGGCAGTCAAAACGAGCGAGCTTGTGTGGATTGCCTGCTGATTGGCGAGTCTTGCTTTTGGCCAGACTTAAGCCGATAGATTGGCTGCCCGCAGCTGTTTTGGTTCTGACTGGATGCCGGCCCGCTGAACTTCGAAAGGGCGTCCATGTGCGTAGGGTTGGGGCATCACTTGAATTTACCATCCAAGGTGCCAAGGTTTCTGATTTAACGGGTGCAGGACAGCCTGAACGGATACTGCTCATCAATGCGAAGGCAATTCTGGGAGAAGAAATTAACGAGTTACTCCTGAAGAAAATTTCTTTGGAGGGTGGCGAAATGGTTATTCAGGACACTGGCCAGAACCGGTCTTTTGAAAAGCGGTTGAGTCGGGCGGCGAACCGAGCAGGATTGTCCGGTATCAGTGCTTACAGTTTCCGGCATCAATTCAGTGCTGATCTAAAGGGAGAGGCAGAACCAGATCAGGTCAGCCTCGCACTTGGGCATGTGTCAAGGAAGAGCCGAAAGCATTATGGTCACGCGAAACAGCGTCGGTCTGGATCTGGAGGGATGTTGTTGTCAGTTCAGGCCGACCGAGAGCTTCGGGGGATGGCGAGTCACTATGGAGTTGGAGCTAACGCTCCAGCATCCAAATATGATGAGTTCGATTGGGGCTTTGAGTAGCGGGCTCTGCCCGAACCCGCCCTGCCGGGGGCTCCCCGAGGGCCATTCTGTCCCTCGGGGCCTATAGTAGCTGGAACATGATATCCATAACTGTATGTAGGAGAAACTATGACTCGGCGCGTGGTTTTAAATCTTGATTTCAATGAAAATGACTTTGAGGCGCTTTCTTTGCTTCTGGCACAGCCACAGGCGATTGCTCAGCTTGTCGCGCCTGGTGATGTGCGTGAGCAAGCACGTGTCATTGATGTGCTGTGCGAAATGGCGGGAGCCATCGAAGGGCAGGGCAATCAGCAGTCTTGTAAAGGTTTCGCTCTGTGAGCATATTAGAGCGTAGAAAAAGATTTTATGAGTTTGCAGGCTGAAGAATAGAGGGCGTTATTGACTTATAATAAGCCCTCTATGGCCTATCTATATTACTTGCGTTGAATGCGGTGTGGCATTATTGGTCAAGTAATTAAATCCTTTAATCTTGGCGGGTGGGCTCATATTCATTGATGCCCGGTAAATGAAGGCGGCTTGCAATTTTACTCGCGAGGCGTTGTGCTTTATCCTTTCTCAAGTCACCCACCCAATACAGCTTTTCACCATTGGGTGTTTCGAAGAACCATTTAGAGTTTTCAGGGCTGAATTCGGCCAAGACCGCCTGGGTCGACTCTTGAATAGAGCCGAAAGCAAACGATACAAGATCATATAGCTTTTCAGTAACGGCCAGTGTTCTAAAGGCTCCACCCCACTGCAGATGAATGTTCGGGGAGATTGTGTCGTTATCCAGCTTCATAAATGGAAAGTGTCTAACATTTTCAAAGCGAACACTATCGCACCGAGGCTGAATGCAAAGATAGAAGTCGCAAGTCTGCTCCCTAGGTTTCGCCACTACTGTACCAAGAGTTAAGCGTGGGGGGTGGCTGGCGGAGGTCTTTTGTATATGTGTTCTTGTAAAGTCATGCAGGAATGCCATATTTTTTCTAGCATTATCTGCCTCCGCCGGTGTTGTATATAAGCGCTCGATGAATCGCCTCTGAGGTTGTGACTCACCCTCGCCTAAGCCTAGCGCTTCTTTAATTAATGATAGTTTGCTTGTGCTATAGCTGGAAATGCATCCGGATATGGCAGAAATAACTTCGTTTCCTAAGCTATCAGCCGTCGGAAGGCTCTTCAATCGAGCGATGCAAAGCTCATCAGAAATCTGATCTCTCACGCCTTCTGTAAGCATAAGATGCTGCAAACTATCAGACACAAGCTCTATCAGATGGAGTTCGGCATCGTCAGGGCGAGGGATGAGTGCCCTATGTGCAATAAATGCTGCATCAAGCCCATGTTGAAATTGGCTAAGAACTTGATGAGTGTGGTTGCGAATTGTTCCTATCGCTGACAGTGCTGCTGCAGGGAGAAGCCCAGCAGAAAGTTCAGAATGTAGATCAAATATTTTCTCAGGAAGATCTGCGAGCGGAACGCCATTCGTATGCGTAATCGATGGCTTGTTAAGGACTACTACACAGGCAGAATTGATATAAATAAGATGTCCTGCAGTCTTCTGTTGCGGAAATACTCTCCTTATTTCCTTTTTGACAGCCCGTTGGCCGGACGCAGTATATATGACTATAAATCTAAGTCTGCCGCCACTTTCTGTGTCTTTTTTAATCAACGCTTCTATAGTGCTAAGACTAGCAGTAAAATCACCAGGTTTTAATTCCCAGTCCAGAACCAACACATCTGCGGCCTGAGCGATGTTTTTGATCTCATCGACCAGGCGGGTGATCTCCGTATCCTCATCGGGCTGTATAATTGAGCAAACTATTCCATGGCCAGCAAAAAGTCTGACGAGCCCTGGCCCATCAAGCTCATGTGCTTCTGGCTCCAGAACTGGATCCACATTCTCTTCCGCTAAGGCCTCAACTTCTTGCAAAACCTCAGTGAATGCCGCCGCCGGTAGTGTAAGAGTTTCTGGTGAGGAACTAGGTGATTCCTGAGTCAACTCATCAAGCGGGTCGGTGCTGGAGGGTTCTACTAAAGCTGAAACCTCTACGCTCTGGCTTTTATAGGCTTTGTCGTCGACAACGACTACCGTTTTTAGAAATTTCTTAACTGCCTTTTTATAATGTTGCTTCAGGGTTTCCGTAGGAGCTGGCTGTTCGGGAGCCTGCGCAGGCCCAGCTAAAATGGTACTTGCAAGAACTTCACTCATCCGTAAGCACTCCCCGCTCGATCAGCTCATCAGTATCGTCATTGAAAGATATTTTTATTAAGAATGCTGGTTGGTTCTCTTTGCCTGGATTTGTTAAAACTAGATCCAGCCCATCTCGCTTAAGTGCTTTGCGAGAAATAGCTAAGCCCATTCCTCGGCCATACTCTTTTTCGGAAAATCCAAATTCAAAAATCTGTTCAGCGAATCTGCTTTCAACGCCTGGGCCACCGTTCCTAATTAATATACCGTCCGGATGTTTCTCCAGCTTTATCCAGCGATGGTTAACCTCTTGCTTGGAGGTCCAATAGCAAGCGTTGTCGACTACGTTAATGAGTACTGGGTAGATTGTTGATGGATAAACTGATATGACGCTAGATAAAAAATCGGAAGAGGCAGAGAATTCAATGGAGTGGCGCTCAAATCTGTCAGAAAATACATTATCTATATAGTTATAGATCTCCCCGCCATTCAGATCCATGGCGGTGCGGTATAAGCGTCTATCGAGAGGGGAGAATAGCGATAGGTACTCCTCAAGGTGCGCAAATCCAGAATGTAATCCCGAGAAAAGTCCATTAAGAGCGGGATTTTTGTCTGCCCATGGCTTTAAATCTTTGATGCCTTTCTTGACAGACTTAGCGACAGCATCAAACTCATGCTGCACAACACCCAAGGCCATGCCAATCTGAGCCCAATACAAAGACTCCCCCAAATCTTCGCGTAAGCTACTATTCTGTCCTTCTAGCGCTGCACTAAAATCATCAGGCATAACACCGTCTTTTACGCCTTCGCTTAGGGATTCTAGTTGTTGTCGCAATTGATGTAGAAATTCCCTTTCTTTAGTTGCTGCCGCTTCGAGCTTTTGCTGAAGCATAGATTGAAACTCTACCAAGGCGGAGTCACTTAATTTAATTAGGTCGGCTCTGTCAAAGTCAGAGAGTGCGTTTTCTACTGTATTTCGGAATCTTTGAAAGCTTCCATCTATGCCGCTTTTGATAACGGTTTGTGATGTGTCCATTACTGAACGAGCGAGATTTCTTTCGCTCTTAACCAGTTTCTCCATCTCTTCTTTTCTAGAAGATAAACTTTCTCGAAGAACAATCCTGCGGTTAATGGCGTTTCCGCGCTCGCGCAATACTTCGGCAAGCATTTTCTGAAATTGTTGTTCAATAGGGTAGAAAATTGTGGATTCTAACTCATCGTAGATTGCACGGTAATGAGCCCACTGCTGTTCTCCAGATCTATTTAATCCAATGCCACGAGGTCTGGTTATTTTATGCTCGCTTCTAAGTGTCGATAGCTTGTCTCTTGCTTCACGCTCGACTCTTTGAAGTTCCTTGCCCATCTGGTCGGGATCATCAAGAGATTTTATATTTTCAAATTTATTTGCATATTCTATTCTCAGGAGTTCAGCCTCTGCCTTTGGCCGTCCTTCGTCAATTTTTGAGAAAAAATTATCAAGAGATGAATATAGTTTCTCTTTTCTTACGGAGATCTTTTTCTCGCGTTTCTTCAGAAGGTCGTTCTGTAACTCCATCTCCTCGCGAAGGCGATTGAACTCATTGCCAAGGGGGGCGTCTTTTCGGAAAAAATCCTTCGCAAGAGACATAAGAAAGAATTCTAGGACGCCACGGAACTGACGAAAGGCTGAATTTTCCTGAAAGCCTTCTCGCCCTGCTTTCTCTCTGAGCGATTGATTCTTTATGTTGTCCAGTACTATTGCGCCAAACATGCGTCTGAATGAAAAAAACCAGTCTTTATGAGCTTTGTTCCTGCGCTGTTCAATTCTCAGGAAGTCATGTTCTATATCTCCGTATGGCAGAACCCTGATACCATCTCTGTAAACATATAGACCTCCATACTTTGCAAGCTTGGCACTTAGAATTCCGTGGCTTGTCGAGTCCAATAGCGACTGATGCGCAAGGCCTTGCGAATAGCCAAAACGAACTCTGAATGGCCCGCAAGCTAGAGGGGAAGAACTGGAGTTTGGATAGCTCAGTGTGTAAGGAATAGGGGGCTGATCAAAAACTCGCACTGTTCCAACGAACTTGCCGAACTCATCGAAGTGCCCATCAATCTGATGGTCGGCATCAGAGTAATCTTCAGGTGTGATAAAGGCTCTTTGATCAATAACATCTATGCGCTCATTGTCGCCGCGATGGTCACGAAAGAATGCTTTTATCGGTGGGGACTCTAGGTCTGAGAACATTGTATTTGAGAAGCCCACTAACAATGTTTGCAGCTTCGAAGCTCTAACATCTGCAGCTTGAGGGTCATCCTCTAGGTCAGACTCCAGAATTTGGTCGTACGGTCTTATTATAAAGTGGGTTCCATGCCCATCCGCGTCAAATGTAGGCGAAAGGGGATCATCCGGTGTGCTTCTCAGCTGCAATCCCTGATAGATATCTGTTGGGGAAATGCGCATCATGCTCAAATCTGCCTCAATCTTAGCGCGACTGGCTGAGTCAAGGTTTGGTTCGAGCGCATCTAAGCTGTTGAGCACCGCGTCGATCATTTCATCTATATCGGATCGAGCAGGAAATTCTCCCCGAGGGAAGGTTTTAACTGGAACAACCACTTGATCAAGACCAATTCCTGGTATCTCAAATAGCCCCCAGTGCACGAGTGCTGCCACTAGGTCATGAAGCCCATCCTCACGGATGGCCCTTGTTAAAACTAGGACGGCAGGTCCAATTATCGCTATAGCAAGACGGCCAATTCCTTTCTCGCCGAGTACATGCCGTGGCACTTCTCCATGCTCACCCAGCCAAGGTGCCTTGCTGATTTTTGTCCCAAACTTACTTTCTGTGCCGACAGTGAGCCAGCGCTCTACAAAGTCGTGATATGTCATCCCTATGCCGTTGTCACGAAGTATGAAGATCTTCTGCTTCCGCAGAACGTCAACTTCTACTTGTTGAGCAAATGCATCATAAGAATTCTTAAAGAGTTCATGAACTGCAGACGGTATACCGGCTATTTGCTGCCTGCCCAACATGTCAACTGCTCGGGCACGCACTTGCATCTTGGCTTTTGAAAGGCGGGAGCTACTCAATGCAATACCACTCCAAGTTAGCTTGCAATCCAGGAATGCTAATATAAGTTAGCAGCTATGGTGTCAAAGTATATAGCTCAAAATTGTGCGTGCAAATATTACTCGGCATTAATTGGTTCGCCTCTTAGATTTGCAATTTCCCGAGTTATGGCATTCGCTACAGCTTGAGGAGTCTCGTGTGTCCAAAATCGGAGCACTGTCCATCCCGCAGCCTTAAGCGCATCAGCTACCCTCTCATCTCGGATATGATTATTTGTCAGCTTTTCCTTCCACCATTCCCCATTAGCTTTCGGGATTGTGCCGTGCTGTGGGCAGCTATGCCAAAAACACCCGTCAATGAATACTGCCAGCTTGATGCCTGGGAAGGCGATATCGATATTTGAGCGCCCGATAGGGATGGCGCTGGGCTTGTAATGAACTCTGTAGCGATAGCCGGTGGAGAATAGGATCTTGCGAACTGCAAGCTCTGGCCGCGTATCCTTGCTGCGAACACGCCTCATCACCTCGGACACCGATTTTGAGGAAGGTGCGGGGCGGGATGAGAGAGGAGTCATGAGCGCTTATTCTTCTGCGAAGCCCAGAGCAGATTTAAGGCTGACGGCGATGTTTCTCATCATCTCAGGAGGTACTGCGTTGCCTATCTGCGTAGAGATCTGGCCTGCGTTACCTTTAAAGATGTAGTTATCCGGAAAAGACTGCAGTCTGGCTGCTTCGCGCAGGGTGATAGCGCGATGTTCGACGGGGTGGGCGTAGCGACCCCGGGTGATATCAGTGCAGCCCGTTGTCAGCGTGGGAGATACATCGTCCCAGCGCATACGCCCGTAGGTGTCGGAGAATGACGACTTCCTGTTGCTATTTCTATGGCAGGCAAGCTGTAGTTCAGGAGGCAAAGACTCACGACCACCGCCATCCGCTGGGATCGCCTGCAAGCGCCGAAGGTTCAAAGGGGAATGGCGCCGCGCGAAATGCAACTGATCGGCTTCATCATCTTGCGGCCGGCCAACAGGTGGCGTCGGCAAATCTTCGATTGTCTCTCTCACTGTCCTCTTGCTGGTCTTGGCAATGTTGATGGCTTTTTCCAGCGAGACCCCTCTCGCGGCGACCAGGATCATTCTGGTTCGACGCTGGGGCACTCCGTGGTCAGATGCGTCAATGCGCATCGGTTCGGAAACGCTGTAGCCCATCTGCTTCAGTGAACGAATGAAGCTGCCGAAAACATCGCTTGATTCCAACCCAGGCACGTTCTCTAAGAAAATTAGAGAAGGCTTGAAGCTCTTTATGAAAGGGATGGAGGCCTTGACTAGATTATTCCGCGAATCGCTGTCACTCCGATGGCGGTTCTGGCTACTGAATGGCTGGCAGGGGGCGCAAACGACTAGCAGATCAAGCTTTTCCTCAATGAGATCGGAGAATTCATCAGGCTTCGCTTTACGAATGTCCTTTTCCAGCAAACGAACCTCAGGATGGTTCTCGCGGTAAGTGCGGCATGCTCCCGAATCAAAATCGACAGCGCCGATGACTTCGAACCCCGCCTGCTTGAGTCCCAGCGAAACGGCACCCGAACCACAGAACAAATCCAGTGCTGTCGGTTTACGAGTGTTTCCGGCCATGTGAAGTCCCTAATATTTGAGAGTGCTTCCTGCACCCCGCTGGGGCGGAACGGATGGTGCTTGCAGCCTGTAATGCTAAGTGCAAGTGGCTGTCAAGTCTAGGTTTTTTCGACAATGCCAGATTATGGTAAGCGGCCCAGATCGCCGCCAAAATAGCTACATCTCCGACCTTTGGTAGTAGCGCCTTATGGTGATGTCATGGCCTATCGCTCGGCATCAGTATGCGTGCGCATCGAGGATGGAGCAGAGAGTGCTCGCTTCTGCATGGCTGGGGTGTAGGTGTCGCGCTACGTGGTGGTTCTGGGCCGTTTCATGAAGGATGTGCTCTAGCTCAACTTCTTGGCTAGATCTTCGGTTCTTGGGTGGTAATAACGCATGAGCATGCGCGTATCCTGGTGGCCGGTGATTTTGGTTAGCTCATGCAGGGGGAAAATCTCGGCCAGACGTGATGTGGCCTCATGGCGTAGGTCGTGGAATCTCAGGTCGACTAGAAATGGATCCCTGGCAATTTGCTCCGCAATCTTGTCCGGCTCTAGCCCTTCGGATTTGAGATGCAGCTCAAATCCTTCTTCGTAAGCATTTCGAGCATCACCTAGTGCATCCAGGAATGCCTTGGTAATGGTGTCCGGCTGGCTTTTGAATACCCGTCCGTCCTCTTGCTTTAGCTGATTCTCAATGACGGCTACCGCTCGGCTGGATAGCGGCACTCCACGCGAGGAGCCATTCTTCGTGATGGGCAGGAGGGCAGTGCGCTTTTTTAGGTCTACGTTAGCGCGAAGCAGGCCAGAGATCTCGCCGCGGCGCATACCTGTTTCAACTGCAAATTGGACGATCTGCGGCAGTTCGGCCGAGCGTGAGTGGCGGGAGATCATCTCCAGCTCATCGAGATGTTCACAAACCAGTTCGTCGTTCTGAAGCGTCCACACGTTCGCGCTCAGGATTCGCCTGTCCCTTGCGTCATCGACGCTTGGCTGACGGATCAGCTCGACGGGGTTGCTCAGCGACTCCATGCGCCATTCTTTGCGGGCGATTGTGAAGACATGGGAAATCAGTGCTAGCTCACGGCGGACCGTGGCTGGTGCTAGGCCTTCAGCGAGGCGCTCGTCTCGATAACCAGCCATGTCTGCTCCTCGGATGCTTGCGATTGATCTGAGGGCTAGCGGGTTACGTAGCAAGACCTTAATGCGAGACAGCTCGGAGTCGCTGCTGCGCTTCTTTGAAGTCACCTGTTCGGCGTACATCTCCAGGGCGTTGGCGAATGAGGTCGACTCGGCTTCGTTGCGGCTGACGAACACGCCGGCATCCATTTCGCGCTCGATCATGGTCGCCCATGTCTTGGCTTCGGCTTGAGTATTGAATGTCTTCGTTTGCAGGGGCCATCCTTTACGTCTGACCTGTACCTGCCACTGGGATGGGCCACGTTTGCGAAGGGTCGCCATTTCTATTCTCAGTGTGACAAAATTGTGCCAAATATCATAAAGGAACACCTATGGAAGCCGCAAAGACTGCGCTAATACGCGAAACCTTCCCCGTAGGGCCTTTGCAGTGCAACTGCACGATCATCGGCGACCCCGTGACCAAGAAAGCCATAGTGGTCGACCCGGGCGGTAATCCGGAGTCGATCATGGCGCGGCTGGATGCCCACGGCTTGAAGGTGGTCAGCATCATCCACACCCATGCGCATCTGGATCACTTCCTCGCCTCCGGGCAGATGAAGGAGAAGACCGGCGCGACCCTGCACCTGCACAAGGAGGATCAGTTCCTTTGGGACAACCTGGAAATGCAATGCCGTATGTTCGGCGTGCCCTACACTCCCGTGCCGGCGCCGGATCAGTGGCTTGCCGACGATCAGGCGCTCGATTGCGGCTGCGGGGTGGCGTTGCACACGCCGGGACATACGCCGGGGTCGATGAGTTTCTGGTTTCCCCAGGACAAGCTGCTGATTGCCGGCGACACGCTGTTTCGCCGTGGCATCGGCCGTACCGATCTGTGGGGCGGCGATTACGCCACCATCGAGCGCTCGATCAAGCAGCGCCTGTATAGCCTGGACGAAGATGCCACCGTCGTGACCGGGCATGGCGTCGATACCCGGTTGGGCGACGAGATGCGCGAGAACCCCTTCGTTCGTGCGTGAACCCGATAGCACATTGATAGCCAGTTGGCTGAACTAAGCCGCTGTCCGGGCGTCCAACCCCTCAGGCGGATACTGCTCTAACACCAAAAAAGCAAAGGAAGTACCTATGAACAAGTGGCGAAATCTGGCATTTGCAACCCTCGGTCTGTCGCTGTTGGCTGGCTGCACCACCAACCCTTACACCGGCGAACGCGAAGCGGGCAAGGCTGGGATTTATGGCGGTGTGGGCGCCGTGACGGGCGCCGTGATCGGTGCCGCCACCTCGAGCAAGAAAGACCGCGCCAAGGGCGCCCTGATCGGTGCCGCTGTGGGCGGTGCGGCGGGCGGCGGCTATGGCTATTACGTCGACACCCAAGAGGCCAAGTTGCGGCAAACCCTGCAAGGCACCGGCGTGCAAGTGCAGCGCAACGGCGACGAACTGACGCTGATCATGCCGGGCAATATCACCTTCGCCAGCAACTCGGCAGATATTTCCAGCGGCTTTTATTCGACTTTGAATTCCTTGGTGCTGGTGTTCAAGGAGTTCGAGAAGAACGGCATCGATATCGTCGGTCATACCGACAGCACTGGCTCCCTGGAGCTGAATCAGAACCTGTCGAACCGCCGTGCGCAAAGCGTCGCGTCCTACCTGACCAGCAACGGCGTAACGGCGCAGCGGATCTCCGCCTACGGTGCGGGCCCGAACCAGCCGATCGCCAGCAACGCCACTGAAGCCGGTCGCGCGCAGAACCGTCGGGTCGAGATCAACCTGCGTCCGCTGTAAGCCTATAGTTGCCCCTCTCCAGAAAGGCCCCTCTAATAAAGGGGCCTTTCTGCCGCCTGTCGACTCACTATTCGCAAAAGACCTGTCCTTCGAATCCTGACTAGACTGCTTTGAGGGAGCCGTGCAGTGCCCAGAGTCCTGGCTGCATGCTCGCCCGATGTGGATTATCAGGAGAGTTCATGGAAGACAGGCAACGTTCCATTCCTCCTCGGCCCTGGCGCGCGGTAGGCGTGACCTTGGCACTGCTGTTAGGGCTGGGTGGATTGACCGTCTGGCAATGGCAGTCGTTGGAAAGCCGCAACCTCGAGGAAAGCCAGAAACGTTTCGGCATCGAGGCCCAGGAGGTGGGGCAGCGCGTGCAGGCGCGTATGCGGGCCTACGAAATGGTGTTGCGTGGCATTGCCGGGCTGATGATCGGCAGCGAGCAGGTGACCTTGGAGCAGTGGGACCGGGCGGTCGACCAATTGCGTTTGCAGGATCGTTACCCTGGCATCATGGCGCTGGGATGGGCGCGGCACTTCACTCAGCGTGAGCTCGACGCTTATCTGGCGGATAGCGAGGCGAACGGGCGCAAGGATTTTTCCCCCTTTCCAGCCGGGTCGCGCGACGCTTACGTGTTGATCGACTTCATCAGCCCGCTCGACTGGCGTAATCGCCAGGTGCAGGGTTTCGACATGCTCAGCGAGCCGGTGCGCCGCGCCGCCATAGAGCATGCGCTCGACAGTGGCGACGCCACCCTCAGTGCCCCGCTCACGCTGAAACAGGAAACCCTGGAGGGCGTACAGGGCGGTGTGCTGCTGTACCTGCCGGTGTTCCACCCGGATATGCCCTTGACCAACGAGGAGGAGCGTCGCGCCGCGCTCTTCGGCTTCGTTTACGGCGCCTTTCGCATCGAAGACCTGATGGTCGGGATATTCGGGCCGCAGAGCCGCCTGTTCGATATCTCGATCAAGGACCGACATGCCCTCGGCACCACCATGCTGGAGAACGACGAGCCGCTCGATGCCTGGACGCCACGCTTTCGCCAGGCCATAGAGTTGCCACTCTATGGTCGTACCTGGTTGATCGATGTGGCCAGTACCGCCCGTTACGAAGCCGTCTTGGGCGGGCAAAACATGGCGTTCAGCTTATGGGCGGGCCTGGCCGCTGCCACCTTGCTGGCCTTGCTGGTAGGCGGTTACCTGTACCTGCGCGAGCGCCAACTCTATGTCAACAGCCTGACCACGGGGCAGTTGAGCGAGCGCGAGCAGCGTTTCCGCCTGCTGGTCGAGAGCCTGCCGGTGGCGACCTTGTTGTGCAATGCCGAGGGGCGCATCGAGATGGCCAATCAGCGGGCTGCGGAATTGCTCGATTGTCCGTCGCAGGCGTTGATCGGCGAGCGGGTGCGGCGCTTTCTGCCGATGATCGATCAGCTCGGCGATCTGGTCGACGAAGCCGATACGCCGATGATGGCCAATGATTACGAGGCACACCGCGGCGATGGCGACAGCATTCCGGTAACCCTGAGTCTGAGCGTGCTGGCGGTCTCCGACGGGGCCAACTATCTGCTCAACCTGATCGACCTGAGGGCGCGCAAGGGGGCCGAGGAGCGCTTCCGTCTGGTGGTCGAGGCCTCGCCCAACGCCATCGTATTGGTCGACAGCAACGGGTTGATCGTCATGGTCAACCGGCAAACCGAGCAGATGTTCGGCTACGAGCGGCAGGAGTTGCTGCACCAGCCGGTGGAGAAGTTGCTGCCTGGGGACCAGCGCGAAGGGCATATCGGTCTGCGCCGCGGCTACCAGGAGAACCCCGAGCCGCGGCGCATGGGCAATAACCGCGAATTGTTCGGCCAGCACCGCGACGGTCGGCTGATTCCATTGGAGGTCGGCCTGTCGCCGTTGCGCAGCGGCCAGGAGCGCTGGGTGCAGGCGGTGATCATCGACATCAGCGAACGCAAGGCGGCCGAGCAGCGTTTTCGCCTGGTGGTCGAGGCTTCGCCCAATGCCATCGTATTGGTCGACAGCCGCGGGCAGATCGCCATGGTCAATCAGCAGGCCGAGCAATTGTTCGGCTACTCGCGCCAGGAGCTGTTCGGTCAGTCGGTGGAAATGTTGCTACCCAAGGATCTGCGGCATAACCACGTGTCCTTCCGTCGCGGTTATCAGGACAACCCCGAACCGCGGCGCATGGGCAGCAACCGCGATCTGTTCGGCCAGCATCGCGACGGTCGGCTGATTCCCCTGGAGGTCGGTTTGTCGCCGATCCGCAGTGGCAACGACACCCTGGTGCAGGCGGTGATCATCGATATCAGCGAGCGCAAAGCCGCCGAGCAACGGCTGCGCGATCAGGCCGAGCAGTTGGTATTGGCCAACCGCTACAAGTCCGAGTTTCTCGCCAACATGTCGCATGAGCTGCGCACGCCGCTCAACAGCATCCTGATTCTCAGCGACCAGTTGCGCCAGAACAGCGCCGGCAACCTCACCGCCAAACAGGCCAAGCATGCCGATATCGTGCACCGCGCCGGCAGCGACCTGTTGCAGCTGATCAATAGCGTGCTCGATCTGGCCAAGGTCGAATCCGGGCGCATGCAAGTCAAGCTGGAACCGCTGCACATGCATGAACTGTTGGCGGAGCTGGATTCGAGCATGCGCCCCATGGCCGAACTGAAGGGCCTGTATTTACGCACGCAACTGGAGCCCGGGGTGCCGCAGGTGATCAACAGCGACCGCGTGCGCTTGCACCAGATTCTGCGCAACCTGCTTTCCAACTCGTTGAAGTTCACCGAGCAGGGCGAGGTGAGCCTGACGATCGCCTACGAGCCTCATGGCCGTGCCGACGGCGGCGAGCAACTGAGTTTTATCGTGCGCGACAGTGGCATCGGCATCGCCGCCGATCAGCACGAGCAGATTTTTCAGGCGTTTCAGCAGATCGATGGTTCGACCAGCCGGCGTTTCGGCGGTACCGGATTGGGCTTGGCGATCACCCGTAAGCTGGTGCAGGCCCTTGGCGGCGAAGTCGATTTGGAGAGTACGCCGGGGCTGGGCTCCTGCTTTACCGTGCGCTTGCCGGTGCAGGGGCTCGGCGAGCCGATTGAGGCCGCCAATGACGAAGGGCCGCAGCGCAGTGGTGCGGGACCGGCGGTGCTGATTGTCGAAGACGATGCCAATTTCGCCGCGGTGATCGTCGATGAAGCCCACGCCCACGGTTTCTCCTGTGTGCATTGTTGTAATGGCGTACAGGCGCTCGACCTGCTGCAGAAGGAGCGCTTCAGCGCGGTGATCCTCGACATCCTGTTGCCGGATATCAGCGGTTGGCAATTGTTTCGCCGCTTGCGCAGTCAGGTCAGCCATCGGGCCACTCCGGTGCACATCATCTCCTGCGTGCCGCAACCGGCCAATTGGAACGAGGACGGCACCCGCTATCTGGTCAAGCCGGTTGCCCGGGAGGAGCTCGAACAAGTCTTTCGCGATTTGCAGCAGGCCGATCCGGTTCCGCTGCCTTCGCTGCTGCTGGTCGAGGGCGTGGCCACCGAACGCGAGTATTACCGTGGCTACCTGCAGCAACTGGGCTTCGACGTGGTGGCCAGTGCGACTGCGGAGCAGGCACGTATGGCCTATGCCGAACGGCAATTCGTCGCCCTGGTGATCGATCTCGACCTGCACGATCAGGACGGTTTCGAGCTGCTCGAGACGCTCGACCGGCAGCGTCCGCTGGAAGGCACCCGGGTGGTGATCAATACCGGGGTGGATATCACCCGGCAGAACCTGCAGCGTCTCAGGCGCTACAGCGCGGTGGTGGTGCGCAAGCAGGGCGAGGATCTGCAGGCGTTGAGTCTCGCCGTGCAAGGCTTTCTTGGCAGCGTACGCGATCTCGATCAGGGCGCGGTGCTTCCCGTCAATCGGACCGACCACGCGCTGAACGGACGCCGCGTGCTGCTGGTGGATGACGATGTGCGCAACGTCTACGCCCTGACCGCGCTACTCGATGAAGCGGGGCTTGAGGTCACCGCCGCCAAGGACGGTATCGAAGCGATCGCCCGTTATCAGGATGCGCTCTTCGATCTGATCCTGATGGACATCGCCATGTCCAATATGGACGGCTATACCGCCATCCGGCTGCTCAAGCATGAACATCGATGCAGTATCCCGATCGTTGCCCTGACCGCCCATGCGATGAAGGGCGACCGGGAGAAGTGCATGGCCGCGGGTGCCGATGACTATTTGGCGAAACCGGTCAGCCGTGACGAACTGCTGAACACGCTGGCGCGCTGGCTGAATAACAGCGCAATGCCCAATAACCCGTCCGCGCTGTCAGAGGAGCGCGACTTCCCGGCCTGAGGGCGGCGCGGACGGGAAATGGGGCGTGGATCGGTCGGTAGCGGCATACGGTGCAACACTAGCCAGGGCCGCGCCGAGACGAGCTCGCCCGGCCCGCATGGCATTCAGGGTTTTTGGCGTCGCCAGGACGCAGGAGGTAGATATGGCACAGGCTCAGCTTGAAGAGCGGTTCACCCAGACGCTGTTGGTGGTGGACGACCGCGCGGCGAATCTCGATGCGATGGAAGCATTGCTCGAAGATGGCGATTGGCGGCTGCGTTGTGTCGACTCGGGCGAGGCGGCCCTGCAATGTCTGCTGGAAGAAGAGGTGGGCCTGGTGCTGCTGGATGTGCAGATGCCGAATATGGACGGCTTCGAAGTGGCGCGCCTGATGCGCGGCAATCCGCGTACGCGCTTCACGCCGATCATATTTATCTCGGCGATCGCGCAAACCGAAGAGGCGGTTCTCAAAGGCTACGCCTGCGGGGCGGTGGATTTCATGCTCAAGCCGTTCGACCCCGAGGTGCTGCGCTACAAGATCCGCTCACTGCTCGACCACGAGCGCAACCGCAACGAGTTGCTGCATCTGACCCAGCAGTTGAACAGTGCACGGGCTTTCAATGCCTCGGTGCTGGATAACGCCGCCGAAGGCATCATGGTGGTCGGCGAGGATGGCCTGATCCGTTTCGCCAATCCGGCGATGGCGCAGATGATGCACTGCGCGGTCGGCGACCTGGAGGGCTCGGCGATGCTGAGCCATCTGCTCACCCCCCAGGTCGACTGCGAATGGCGTATGTCGGAGTTCTACCGGCATTGGCGGCGTTACGAAACCTATCGGCTGCATGAGGCCAGCCTGCTCGCCCGCAATGGCGAGAGCATACCGGTGGCGCTGTCCTGTTCGCCGTTACCGCGCCAGCAATCGGGCATGGTGGTGCTCGCCCTCGATATGACCGTGGTGCGTAGCCTGCACACCCAGCTCGAGTCGTTGGCGATCACCGATGCCCTGACCGGCCTGCTGAACCGGCGCGGTTTCCATAAGGCGTTGCAAACCGCGATCTCGCGTAGCGAACGCAGCAGCCAGCGCCTGGCCCTGCTCTACCTGGACCTGGACGGTTTCAAGCGGGTCAACGATTCCCTCGGTCACGGTGCCGGCGATCAATTATTGAGGCGCGTCGGCGAGCAGCTGAAGGCCAGCCTGCGGCCCTATGACTTGCTCGCCCGCATGGGCGGCGATGAGTTCACCGCGGTGCTCGACGGCCTCAACCACCCGGAAGATGCCGCGCGGGTAGCGGAAAAACTGATCGAGCAGATATCGGTGCGTTACCACGTCGACGACGTCGACGTGACCTTGGGCGTCAGTATCGGCATCGCCTGTTTCCCCGAGTGTGGGCAAACCGTGGAAGGGCTGTTACGTGCCGCGGATATGGCCATGTACGAAGCCAAGCGTGCGGGTCGTCAGCAATACCGCTTCTTCTCGCCGACCATGAACGGTCGCGCGCGCTCGCGCCTGATGCTCGAGGAAAGCTTGCGTACGGCCATCGATAGCGACGATTTCATGTTGGTCTATCAGCCGCAGATTTACCTCGGCAGCGGCCGCCTGCGCGGTTTCGAGGCATTGTTGCGCTGGCAGCATCGGGTCGCCGGGACCGTCGCCCCTGGGGTATTCATCCCGCTGCTGGAAGAGACCCGGCTGATCAATCGCCTCGGCAGCTGGATTTTTCGTGCAGGGGCCGAGCAGTGCAAACGCATGAGCCAGCTGTGCGGCCAGGACTTGGTGATCAGCCTGAATGTCAGCCCTGTGCAGTTCGGCATGCCGCAACTGGTGGACGATCTGAGCCGTGTGCTCGATGAGCTTGAGCTAAAGCCGGCGCAACTGGAGATCGAGGTCACCGAGGGCGCTTTGATGCAGGATCTGCAAACCACCCAGGCGCAGCTTTTGCAGTTGCGCGCCCTGGGGGTGAAGATCGCCATCGACGATTTCGGCACCGGCTATTCATCGCTGGCCTACCTGCGTCATTTCGAACTGGACACCTTGAAGATCGACCGCCTGTTCATCGCCAATATGCTCGACTCGCCGCGCGACGCCGCGGTGGTCAACACCATCATCGATCTGGGCCGCAACCTGGGCCTGGAGGTCATCGCCGAGGGCGTGGAAAACCAGGCCCAACGCGATTGGTTGACGCAGCACGGCTGCGCCATCATGCAGGGTTTCCTGGTCGCACCGGGCTTGAGCGCCGGGCAGGCCGAGACGTTTCCGGCGCAGCTGGATTGGGACAACCTGCCATTCCTCGAACCGCCCACCGAATAGCCCCACACATCCTGTAGGAGCGGCCTTGGCCGCGCTGGGCGAGGCATATGCAGACCGGTAGCCCGGATAAGCCTTGGCGCAATCCGGGGGCTGTGTCCGCCACAACACCGTTCCCAGATTGCGCTGCGCTTATCTACGGGAGCTGTGGGTGGATGGCGCTTTTTTCATCCACCACCCTCGCCGTTGGTGGATGGGTGAAGCGTCATCCACCCTACGAGACTGGGGTGCGCGCCTCGGTAGCCCGGATGCAATCCGGGGAGCGGTGTCCGCCACAGCACCGATCCCGGATTGCATCCGAGCTACAAGGCGCCTTCAGGCCCTGTTCTAGTGTCCTGGAAAACGCTGCTTCAATTCGCTCAGCTCGGCGTCTTTCTTCAGCCAAAGCTGGTTGACCCACTGCTGGAACTGCAGGCGATAGGCTTCGTCCTGGTCGTAATTCTTGCCGATGAACTCCGCCGGGATCGGCAACTCTTCGAAACGCCCCACCACCTCGTCGACCTCGCCGCTGAGGATCGCCCAGAAGCCGGGCGTGCCCTGGGGGTAATGGATGGTGACGTTGACGATGCTGTGCAATTGTTCGCCCATGGCGTCGAGGACGAAGGCGATGCCGCCGGCCTTGGGTTTGAGCAGGTGCTTGAACGGCGATTGCTGGGCCGCGTGTTTGGCCGGCGTGTGGCGGGTGCCTTCGAGGAAGTTGAAAATGCCCACCGAGGTCTGGCTGAACTTGGCGCAGGTGCGCCGGGTGGTTTGCAGGTCCTTGCCTTTTTTCTCCGGGTGTTTGGCCAGGTAGGCCTTGGAGTAGCGCTTCATGAACGGGAAGCCCAAGGCCCACCAGCACAAACCGATCACCGGCACCCAGATCAGTTCCTGCTTGAGGAAGAACTTCAACGGCCGCACGCGGCGATTGAGCAGGTATTGCAGCACCAGGATATCGACCCAGCTCTGATGGTTGCTGGTGACCAGGTAGGAGTGCTGATAGTCCAGGCCTTGCAGCCCTTCGACCTGCCACTGGGTGTTGCCCAGCAGGTTCATCCAGACCTTGTTGCAGCTGATCCAGGCTTCGTGGATGAAATCCATCAGCCAGCGGCACAGGCGTTGCGCGGCGGGGAAGGGCAAGCAGATCTTCAGCAAGGTCACGCTGAACAGCGGAACGCAGCAGGCCAGGGTGTTCAGCGCCAACAGCGTGGCGCCGATCAGGCCGCGTAAAGGGGCGGGCAGAAAATGCAGCATGGGGGCAGGCGCCTCCAAAAAATGGGGCGCGGGCCCCGAGTCAATCTAAGCCCGGGTTTTCCACCGCGGGTCGGTCGGCGCACAGATTACCCGCTGTTGACCGAACTGCAAACGTAGCAAAGGTGGCGCGATCGACTCATATCGCCGCCATTGGCCCGCATTTGCCCGGCTTCTACCGGTCGTGCAAGTGCCGTGGCGGCTCTGCGGCCTGTCTGTCATGGTTGATTCGGGCTGTTGGCGGTGTGGGGCCAGGGTCAAGCGATACGGCAAACCTTCAAGGTGCCGATTGGACTTTTCGCTGAGCTGAAAGCCTGCCGTAAGCCCATTGGACTATTCTCGGGGTTGCCGACTTCGTCGATTGGCCCGCTACTTGGTGGCGTGGTGCGCGGGCTCGGTGTGACCGCCCCTCTCCAATTCGTGGACGTAAAGACCTATGCAGAGACCTTCCCACCACGCCCTGCGCAAAGCCTTTCGCGCACTGCTCGACTCGAATGCCTGTTATCACACGGCCTCGGTGTTCGATCCGATGTCGGCGCGGATCGCTGGCGACCTCGGCTTCGAGGTCGGCATCCTCGGCGGCTCGGTCGCTTCGCTACAGGTCCTCGCGGCCCCCGACTTCGCCTTGATCACCCTCAGCGAGTTCGTCGAGCAGGCGGCCCGCATCGGTCGGGTGGCGCAACTGCCGGTGATCGCCGATGCCGATCACGGTTATGGCAATGCGCTCAATGCGATGCGCACGGTGATCGAACTGGAGCGTGCCGGGGTCGCCGCGCTGACCCTGGAAGATACCCTGCTGCCAGCCAAGTTCGGGCGCAAGTCCACCGACTTGATCGACACCGAAGAAGCGGTCGGCAAAATTCGCGGGGCGCTCGAGGCGCGGGTCGACCCGGCGCTGGCGATCATCGCCCGGACCCACGCCGGAGTGATCGACACGGACGAGGTAATCGAGCGCTGTCTGGCCTATCAGAACGCTGGTGCCGATGGCCTGTGCCTGGTCGGCGTCAGCGACTTCGAGCATCTGCAACGCATTGCCGAGCCGCTGCGCGTGCCGCTGATGCTGGTCACCTATGGCAACCCGGCCCTGCGCGACAACGCCCGGTTGGCCAGCCTCGGCGTGCGCATCGTGGTCAATGGCCACGCCGCCTACTTCGCCGCGATCAAAGCGACTTACGACTGTCTGCGTGAGCAGCGCGGCGTCGATGCGTCCGACCTCAGCGCCACCGAGCTGACGCACAAATACACCCAGCCCGAGGACTACATCGTCTGGGCGCGGGATTTCATGGAGGTCAAGGAGTAGCTGCGCCGGTGCCGGCGCAGCCTGATCGATGCCCTTATGCGGCTTAAGGGCGTCGCTACTCGGGCAGGTTGGCGGCCTGGATCGCGGTCAAGGCAATGGTGTAAACGATGTCGTCGACCAGCGCACCGCGCGACAGGTCGTTCACCGGCTTGCGCAGGCCTTGCAACATGGGGCCGACGCTGACGCAGTCGGCGCTGCGCTGCACCGCTTTGTAGGTGGTGTTGCCGGTGTTCAGGTCGGGGAACACGAACACCGTGGCGCGGCCCGCCACCGGACTGTTCGGCGCCTTTTGCCGGCCGACGCTGTCGATCGCCGCGGCGTCGTATTGCAGCGGCCCGTCGAGCGGCAGGTCGGGCGCGAGCTGCTTGGCCAGGCGCGTGGCCTCGCGGACTTTCTCGACTTCCTCGCCGGTGCCCGAGTCGCCGGTGGAATAGCTGAGCATCGCCACCCGCGGCGGGATGCCGAACGCCTTGGCCGATGCTGCGCTTTGCAGGGCGATTTCCGCCAGCTCCGGCGCCGTCGGGTCCGGGTTGACCGCGCAATCGCCGTAGACCACCACCTGGTCCGGCAGCAGCATGAAGAACACCGAGGACACCAGTTTGTAACCCGGTGCGGTTTTGATCAGCTGCAGCGCCGGGCGAATGGTGTTGGCGGTGGTGTGGATGGCGCCGGAAACCAGGCCGTCGACCTCGTCCAGGGCCAACATCATGGTGCCGAGCACCACGGTATCCTCCAGTTGCGCGGCGGCCATGGGCGCATTCAGGCCCTTGCCTTTGCGCAGCTCGACCATGGGCGCGACATAGCGTTCGCGAATCAGATCCGGGTCGAGAATTTCCAAGCCGTCGGGCAATTCGATGCCTTGCGCCCGGGCCACCGCGTGGACCTCGTCCGGTTTGGCCAGCAACACGCAGCGGGCGATGCCGCGGGCCTGGCAGATCGCCGCGGCCTTGACCGTGCGCGGCTCGCTGCCTTCAGGCAGGACGATGCGCTTGTTCGCCGCCTTGGCCCGTTGCACCAGTTGGTAGCGGAACGCCGATGGCGACATGCGCAGCTCGCGCGGCGTGCCGCAGCGGGCGAACAGCCACTCATGGTCGATATGGCTGGCGACGAAGTCGGCCACCTTGTCCGCACGCTCCTTGTCGTCGACTGGGATTTCCTTGTTCAGCCGATTGAGGTTGGTCGCCGTGTCGTAAGAGCCGGTGCTCACGGTCATCACCGGCAGGCCGCTGTTCAGTGCGCCGCGGCACAGCTCGAGAATTCGCGGGTCGGGGGCGAAATCGCTGCACAGCAACAGGCCGGCCAGGGGCGTGCCGTTCATCGCGGCCAGGCTGGCGGAGAGGATGATGTCGTCGCGATCGCCCGGGGTGACCACCAGGGTGCCGGGTTTGAGCAGTTGTACGGTGTTGGCCACGGCGCGGGCGCAGAGCACGATCTTGAGCATGCGCCGCTGTTCGTAATCGCCGGCATTGAGCACCCGTGCGCCGAGCAGGTCGGCGATGTCGCGGGTGCGCGGGGCGTTCAGTTCTTCCAGCCAGGGAATGCAGCCGAGCAGGCGGAAATCGCCATTTCTGAGGAGGGGCGAGAGCTCTCGGAGTCGCTCGGCGAACACTTCCAGGCTGGTTTCGCTGCGGATTTTATTGAGGATCAGGCCCAGCACTTTCGGATCTTTCGGCCCGCCGAACAGCTGCGCCTGGATCTCCACCCGGTCGCACAGTTCGTTGAGGCTGTCCTGCTCCGGCGCCGACACCAGGATCACCTCGGCGTCCAGGCTCTTGGCCAAATGCAGGTTGATCCGTGCGGCATAGCTGGCCTGGCGGGTCGGCACCATGCCTTCGACTATCACCACGTCCTTGTCGGCGGCGGCCTCGTGGTAGAGGCTGATGATCTGTTCGAGCAACTCGTCGAGATGTCCGTCGCCAAGCATCCGCTCGACATGGGTCAGCGCCAGGGGTTTGGGCGAGTGCAGGCCATGGGTGCGGGCGATCAGTTCGCTGGAGCGCTCCGGGCCGGCATCGCCCTGATGCGGCTGCGCGATAGGTTTGAAGAAACCGACCTTGAGCCCGGTACGCGCCAGGGCGCCGACCAGGCCCAGGCTGATGGAGGTGAGGCCGACACCGAAACCGGTGGGGGCGATAAAAAACGTGTGCATAAAATCTCCATTTCGTTACAGGCGTGCGCTACGAGTAGGTTGGCGCTGAGCGTAGCGATGCCCAACGGGTGGCATTCGTCGCGCTAATTCAATGATCGAGCAGCGCGAGCGTATCCAGGGCGATCTGCCGTTCTTCGTTGGTCGGCACCACCAATATGCGTGGGTGGCCGTAGGCGTGAATCGGCCCGCTGACTCCACGAATATTGCGGGCGTTGGCTTCTTTGTCCAAGGCCAGATTGAGCAGTTTCAGGTGGGCGACCGTCTTGCTGCGGATCAGCGGCGAGTTTTCGCCGATGCCGCCGGTGAACACCAGCCCGTCGAGCTGCGGCAGGGCGCAGCTCATCGCCGCCAGGGACTTGGCCAAACGGTAGCAGAACACCTCGATGGCCAGAGTCGCGCCGGCGTGGCCCTGTTCGCGGGCCTGCTCCAGGCTGCGCATGTCGTTGGACAACCCGGAGAGGCCAAGCAGGCCGCTCTGTTTATTCAGCATCTCGTCGATCTGCTCCAGGTTCCAGCCCAGGGTGCGCGCCAGGTGGCTGTGCAGGTTGGGATCGACGTCGCCGCTGCGGGTGCCCATCACCAGGCCTTCCAGCGGCGTCAGGCCCATGCTGGTGTCGCGGCTCTGACCGTTGACGATGGCGCAGGTCGAACAACCGTTGCCCAGGTGCGCGACCAGCCAACTGCTGTCGCCGATCGACAAGCCGGCCAGCTCGGCGGCGCGGTGGCTGACGAAGCGGTGGCTGGTGCCGTGGAAACCGTAACGGCGCACGCCGTGCTCGAGGTACAGCGCTTGCGGTACGGCGTAGCGGTAAGCGTGTTCGGGCAGGGTCTGGTGAAACGCGGTGTCGAATACCGCGACCTGAGTCAGGTTGGGGAACAGCTTCATCGCCGCTTCGATGCCCAGCAGGTTGGCCGGATTGTGCAGCGGCGCCAGCGGCGCGGTGGAACGGATCGCTTGCAGACTCGCTGCATCCAGGCGGCAGGCCGCGGTGAAATGTTCGCCACCGTGCACCACGCGATGGCCGATGCCATGCAGCGTGCCGCCCGCGGCGCTCTGCACCAGGGGCAGCAGTTGCGCGAGCGCCGCCCGGTGATCGCCATTGGGGATCATCAAACTGTCCTTCTCGCCGCCGCGTTGCCAACGCAGCACCGCATCGTGGCTGCCGAGGCGCTCGGCCAGGCCGCTCAGGGCGAATTGCGAGTGCGCCTCGTTGACCAGGGCGAACTTGATCGACGAACTGCCGCAGTTGATCACCAGAATATTGCGTGCCGGCATCTCTCGTTCCTTGTCTGTCTCGCTTGGGAGTGTTGCATCTGACCCTGTACCGGGCGTTTTTTCCGCTGCGCACCAGCCGCAGGCGAAGGGGCGACCGATCATTGCATTGCGTCGTTGCGCGTCGAGCACCCACCGGCGGTTCTGCCAGGGCGGTTGATGACGCAGGTGCTGAGTATGGCCGCAGGACAATATAGCGACCCAGTGCTGCTCTTCGTCCTGACGGAAATCAAGGATTCTCATAGCGACACCTTGTGTCGGTTTATCCGACCCCGGGTCGCATTCGGCGGCGCCCTTGGTTAAACTCGTGCGTTCTTTATTTCTATGCAAAAGGTCTCGCCCCATGCTGATCGCCGCCAATAAGGCCGTCTCCATCGACTATACCCTGACCAACGATGCCGGTGAGGTGATCGATAGTTCCGCTGGCGGCGCCCCGCTGGTTTACCTCCATGGCGCCGGCAACATCATCGGCGGCCTGGAAAAAGCTCTGCTCGGCAAGCAAGCCGGCGACGAGCTGGATGTATCCGTCGAGCCGGAAGAGGCCTACGGCGAATACAGCGCCGAGCTGGTCGCCACCCTGAATCGCTCGATGTTCGAAGGCGTCGACGAACTGGAAGTCGGCATGCAATTCCACGCCTCCGGCCCGGACGGCGGCATGCAGATCGTCACCATCCGCGAATTGGACGGCGACGACGTGATCGTCGACGGCAACCACCCGTTGGCCGGTCAGCGCCTGAACTTCAAGGTCAAGGTGATCAGCGTGCGCGATGCCAGCGACGAAGAAATCGCCCACGGCCACATCCACGGCGAAGGTGGTCACCACCACTAAGCACTCACCATGATTCTGGGCGAGTCGGCCATGCCGCATACCGTCGGTTGATCATGTTCAGGTGCTTGAAGATTGTTGAAAACGACTTATGGTCGCCTCCAATCAGCAATCGACTGCTACGCTGTGTAAAAAGAAAGGCGCCTTTTTAGAGGCGCCTTTTTTGTCCCTTGCGTTCTCGAGGAGTTAAGTCATGAGTGCGTTTCACGACCTCAACCTACGCGCGCTGGATGGCCAGGATCTGCCGCTGGCGCCTTTCAAAGGGCAGGTGCTGCTGGTGGTCAATGTCGCCTCCAAGTGCGGCCTGACTCCGCAATACGCCGGGCTCGAGAAGCTCTACCAGCAATACCGCGCGCGTGGCTTTACCGTGCTCGGCTTGCCCTGCAACCAGTTCGCCGGACAGGAGCCTGACAGCGAAGAGGCCATTCGCGAGTTTTGCAGCCTGAACTACGGCGTAACCTTTCCCCTCGGCAGCAAGATCGAGGTCAACGGTCAGGATCGTCATCCGCTGTATCGGCTGCTGGCCGGCGAAGGCGCGGAGTTTCCCGGCGACATCACCTGGAACTTCGAGAAGTTTCTGGTCGGTCACGATGGCCGCGTCCTCGCGCGCTTCTCGCCACGCACTGCCCCGGACGACCCAGCGCTGATCCAGGCCATCGAAAAAGCCCTCGGCTGAAATCAGTGGCGAGGGTGGATGGAAATGCGTCAGCTACGCGCCCCGATCCACCCTATGCAGCTCCCGTAGCCCGGATGCAATCCGGGAGCAATTGACCAGGCAGCGAATTTCCCCGGATTGCATCCGGGCTACAGGCTGGCTCCCTCTCATTGTTTTAAGCGCTTATCACGCAAATCAATAGTGCTGGGCGGGGCGAGACGACCGGTCATATCCTTGCCGGCATGAACGCCAATCAACGACTCGACAAACGTGACCTGATCCTTGCCAAAGGCGCCGAGGTGATGACCCGTCGCGGTTATCACGGCGCCGGCGTGCAGGAGATCGTGCAGGCCGCCGGTGTGCCCAAGGGCTCCTTCTACCACTATTTCTCCAGCAAGGAAGACTTCGCCGTGCAGGCGTTGCAGCAGGTCTACGGGCCGCGCTTGCAGCGTTACTTCCAGGCGCTGAGCAACCCGCTGCTGAGCCCCCGGGCGCGCATTCTCGGTTACTACGGCGAACTGGTGGAGCATTTCGCCCGCCAGGAAAAGCTCGAGTACCACTGCTTTATCGGCAGCCTGAGTTTCGAAATGGCGGACCTGTCGCCGAGCCTGGCGGGTGAAGTCGACGCGATTTTGCAGCGTTCGGCGGACATTCTGCGGGCTTGCCTGGAGCAGGCGCAGCGCGCCGGCGAGCTGGCGGCCAATGAGGACTGCGGCAGCCTTGCGAGCTTCATCACCTGCGCCTGGCAGGGCGCTTTGACGCGCCTGAAAGTGTCGAGCAGCACCGGCGCCCTCGAAGACTTCATGCAGCGGTTGCAGCTATTGCTGCGGGCCTGATTTTTTTAACCCCATAGAACCTATTCAAAGGCTCGCGACGCGCAGCAGCCTTTGAACAGGTTTTGAGTAGACGACCGGTCACCTGGCCGATAGAGGAACAACGATGAACGATCCGGTAAAAGCCTTGTTTCAACCCTTCAACCTGGGCGCGCTGGAGCTGCCGACCCGTGTGGTGATGGCGCCCATGACCCGTTCGTTTTCGCCGGGCGGCGTACCCAACAGCAAGGTTATCGAGTACTACCGCCGCCGCGCCGCGGCCGGCGTTGGCCTGATCGTCACCGAAGGCACCACGGTCGGTCACAAGGCCGCCAACGGCTACCCGAACGTGCCGCGTTTCTATGGCGAAGACGCCCTGGCCGGTTGGCGCAAAGTGGTCGAGGCGGTGCACGCCGAAGGCGGCAAGATCGTTCCGCAGCTGTGGCACGTGGGCAACGTGCGCAAGCTCGGCACCGAGCCGGATGCCGGCGTGCCGGGCTATGGTCCGAGCGAGAAGGTCAAGGACGGCAATGTCGTGGTGCACGGCATGAGCAAGGACGACATCCAGGAAGTCATCGCCGCCTTCGCCCAGGCCGCGCGTGATGCCCAGGCCATCGGCATGGACGGCGTGGAGATCCACGGCGCCCACGGCTACCTGATCGACCAGTTCTTCTGGGCCAGCAGCAACCAGCGCACCGATGAATACGGCGGCGACCTGGCGCAGCGCTCGCGTTTCGCCATCGAACTGATCCAGGCGGTACGCGCCGCGGTCGGCCCGGACTTCCCGATCATCTTCCGTTACTCGCAGTGGAAGCAGCAGGATTACAGCGCCCGCCTGGTGCAAACCCCGGAAGCCCTGGAAGCTTTCCTCAAGCCGCTGAGCGACGCTGGCGTGGATATCTTCCACTGCTCGACCCGACGTTTCTGGGAGCCGGAGTTCGAGGGTTCCGACCTCAACCTGGCCGGCTGGACGCGCAAGCTCACCGGCAAGCCGACCATCACCGTCGGCAGCGTCGGTCTGGACGGCGAATTCCTGCAATTCATGGTCAATACCGACAAGGTCGCCGAGCCGGCCAGCCTGGAAAACCTGCTCGAGCGTCTGAACAAGCAGGAGTTCGATCTGGTCGCCGTGGGCCGCGCGCTGTTGGTCGACCCGGATTGGGCACTCAAGGTGCGCGAAGGCCGCGAGCAGGACATTCTGCCGTTCAGCCGCGAGGCATTGACCACCCTGGTCTGATCCAGCGTTTTGCGTTGCGTCGCAAAACGGCGCAACGTCCCCTCGGCCCCGGCACCTCGGGGCTTTTTTTCGCCCGCTAAACAGTGCGAGCAGCGAGCGGCAAGGCGTCGGCTCGCCCGCCTGGTTCAGGGCTGGGTACGCCCGGCCGGTAGCTCGACGGGGGGCAGCAGGGCGGCGTTCAGGTGCTGTTCGAACTGCTCGACGATCGCCCCCCAGCTCTGGCGTGCGGCATCGCGTCGGGCGTTCAGGCGCACCCGGCGCAGATTTTCCGGCTCGGCCAGCAGCCACAGACTCGCCTCGATAAAGCTTTGCTCGTCCTGGTCCAGGGCGAGGGCGCCGTTATGTCCGTGGCGGATGTGTTGCGCCGCGGCGGCTTGATCGAAGGCGACCACGCCGAGGCCCGAGGCCAGGGCTTCGAGCACCACGTTGCCGAAGGTTTCCGAGAGGCTGGGGAATACGAACAGATCGCCCGAGGCATAGTGCGCGGCCAGCGTCTCGCCACGTTGCAGGCCACAGAAGATGGCGTCCGGCATCTGCTGTTGCAGGCTCGCGCGTTGCGGGCCGTCGCCGACCACGATCAGCTTCAGCTGGCGCTGCGGGTAAGCCTGTTGCAAGGCGCGAAAGCTGCTGCACAGCAGCCCGAGGTTTTTCTCCGCGGCCAGCCGGCCAACATGCAGCACGGCGATGGACTGGTCGTCCAGGCCCCAACTGCGACGCAGGTCGTCTGAGCGCTTTGTCGGATGGAACAAGGTGCTGTCGACGCCGCGCGAGAGCATTTGCAGGCGCTCGAAGCCCCGACGTTGCAGGGCTATCAGCTGGCTGGCGCTGGGCACCAGAGTCATCCGTGTGCGGTTGTGGAACCAGCGCAGGTAAGCGGTCAGGGCGCGGGTCAGCAGGTTGAAGCCGTAATGCCTGCTGTATTGCTGGAAGTTGGTGTGGAAACCGCTGACCACCGGAATGCGCAAGCGCCCGGCGGCGCGCAGTGCCGACAAGCCGAGCGGGCCTTCGGTGGCGATATAGATCACATCCGGGCGCTGTATGCGCCAGCTGCGCAGCAGCTTGTGCAGCGATGACTGCCCCCACTGCAAGCCGGGGTAGCCGGGCAGCGGCCAGCCGCGGATCAGCAGCAGATCGTCCTGGGCGCCGCGCGGGTCGGCGTTCTGGCGTGGCCGCACCAATTGCACCCGATGCCCGCGTGCGCGCAGGCCGTCGGTCAGGTGGCTCAAGGTATTGGCGACGCCGTTGATTTCCGGCAGGAAGGTTTCACTGATCAGCGCGATACGCAGGGATGTGTTCATGCCTGCAGTGTCGGCTGTCGCCATGTAGCGAATGTGACAGGGGTGTGGCGGATTTGTGACGCAGGCTACCGCTTACGCCCGGCGCTCCTGTAGCCCGGATTGCATCCGGGCTTGGTTGAGATCGGCTTGCTAGCCGCGCTCGCGTACCCAGAACACCGTGGCGCCGGCCACGGCCGCCGGCATCATCAGGATATTGACGAAGGGGATCAGCAGCGCCGCGTAGGTGATGCCGCCGAAGCCCAGGCTCTGCCAGCGCTTCTCGCGCAGCCAGGCGAGCATGTCCTGCCAGCTCATCTTGTTGTTGTCGGCGGGGTAGTCGATGTATTGGATCGCCATCATCCACACGCCGAACAGCAGCCATAACGGCGCGGCGACCAGGTTGACCACCGGGATGAAGCTGAGAATCAACAGGCCGATGGCGCGCGGCAGAAAGTAGCCCAGCTTGCGCAGTTCACGGCCGACGGTGCGCGGCACCATGGCCAGCAATTCGCCCCAGCTGAAGGGCGGAAAAGTGTCTTCGCCGCGTACCACCACTTCGACCTTTTCCGCGAGGAAACCGTTGAAGGGCGCGGCGATGATATTGGCCAGCATGGTGAAGGTGAAAAACACCATCAGCAGCACCATTACCACGAACAACGGCCAGAGGATGTATTCGAGAAGGCTCAGCCAGTTCGGCAGGCTCGGCATAAAGCTGTCGACCCAGTTACCGAACTGTTGCCCAGCAACGTAGATCAGGGCCACGAACAGGATCAGATTGATCGTCAGGGGCAGCAGTACGAACAGGCGCAAGCCGGGGCTCAACACCAGTTTCAGGCCTTCCTTGAGGTATTGCGGGCCGGATAGCACGGGCGCAGGCATGGGGTTCTCCGTGAAGTGAAAGTCGCGCCGACCTTACCGACTTTGGCGAGGCGGGGAAAGCCCGTACTCAGGGGCGCGCGCCGAGCCTATGCGCGACGGGGGCGTTGTACAGGTAGACGCAGTTGCGCTGCTGCTTGGCCTGGTACATGGCGTTGTCGGCGGCTTTGATCAGCGACTCGGCATTTTGCGCGTGTTCGGGATAGAGGGCGATACCGATGCTCGGGGTGACGAAATCGATGCTGACCTCATTGAGTATGAAGGGCATGCCGAGGGCCGCGAGCACGCGCTCGGCGAGTTTCTCGGCGGCCTCCAGGCTGGTGTGCGGCATCAGCAGGGTGAACTCGTCGCCGCCCAGCCGGTACACACGGTCGGGGTGGCGCAAGGTATTGCGCATGCGCTCGGCGATCGCCATCAGCAGGGCGTCGCCGGTGTCGTGGCCGAAGCGGTCGTTGACCTCCTTGAAGCGATCCAGATCGATATACATCAGGGCCAGATGGGTTTGCTGGCGTTGTGCCTGATCCAGGGCACTGTTCAGCTGTTCGGCGAACGCCTTGCGGTTGCCGAGGCTGGTCAAGGTATCGCGGTAGGCCATCTCGAGCAGCCGGTTCTGATAGGCCATCTGATCGCTTATGTCGCGCAGGATGCCGTGGTAGCCGGTCAATCGTCCTTGCAGATCGACGATCGGCGAGAAGCGGATCTCGCAATAGGCCTGGCGTCCGTCACCGCGTTTGAAGGGGGCGGCGAAGATGCTGCTGCCGTTGTCGTCGGTCTGCTGGGCCTGGGCGAACAATTGCCGGGCGCGCTCGACTTGTTCGGCGTCGAGCAGCTCTTCGAAGAGCACACCGATGAGCTTGTCGCTCGGGTAAGCGAGTAGGCCGCCGAGGGCGGTATTGACCTCGATGATGCGGCCCAGGGTATCTATCTCGAAATAGCCCTCCTGAATCGAGTCGAGAATCGCCCGGTCGCGCCCTTCGCTCTGCTGCAAACGGTCGAGCATCAGATTCAGCTCGCGGGCCAGCTCGCTCAGCTCGTCGTGGCCCTGGTCGCTCAGGCGCGCCGGCAGGTGGTCGTGGCCGATGGCGGAAATTTCCTGGTGCATGCGCTGCACGCGCCGCAAAATCCAATGTTCGAGCCCCAGATACAGCAGCAATATCGCGCTGAAGGCCACCAGGAGCGCGGCGCCGAGGAAAAAGCGGATGGCGTTGTAGCCTTCCTGGTAGAGAAGACGCGGCAGGCTGATTTCCATACGCAATTCGGCTTCGCCGAGGGTGTTGCGGTACATCAATTCGACTTGTTGTAAACCGCTGGCGAGTAAGTGGCGTGGGCTCAATTGGGTGCCGCCGCTGGGGCTGGAGACCTCGCTCGGCAGGTATTGCCAGTCGACCGCACGGCCGCTTGGCGGCAGCAGGTGCAAGGTTCCCTGGCTGCGCTTTTGTAGTTGTTCGAGGCGATGGTTATCGAGGATATGTCCCGCGACTATCACCCCGACCGGCCTGGCGGTGCCCTGGCTATTGCTGATCGGGCTGCTCAGCAGCAAGGTGGGGATGCCTCGCACCAGCACCAATTGGGCCAGGGAATGCTGGGGATCGTATTGGTCCTCCAGGGCGCCGAGGCGTTGGCTGCGCAGCAGGATGGCCTGGCGCAGGCTGGCCTGGCTCTGCGGCCGCTGGTCGTCGACGGGGACCATGTCCTGAAGCTCCGGCAGGTCCCAGAATTCGCCGACGATATCCCCGCGTTCGTCGTAATAGACCATGAAGTCGAACGCCAGATTGATCAGCACGTCCGATTGCAATTGTTGCCGGATGAAATCGTTATGCGGCCGCTGGACAAAGTCATAGCTCTCGTCCCACCAGGCATAGCTGCGCAGCATATTGAGATGGCGCTTGGTCTCGGTATCCAGATAAAGGTGCAGCTGGTTCGCTTCGTTGAACAGCGTTTGTTGGTCCTGGCGGTCGAAGCGGCTCAGCAGAATGCGTTCGGACAGGGCATAGATGCACAGCAATGTCAGCGCCAGAAGCGGTGTGAACAGCCAGAACAGGCGTTTGCGTAGGGTCATTCCGGTGGGCTGCGCGAAGGGGCGACATGGGCAGTATAGCCACTGGCCCGAATGCTGGGATCGCTGCGGCGTGCCGCCGCCATCGCGCCCTTGTGCGGCTACTTTTAAGCGGGCGGTTCGCTGTGCATAGATAGGGAATATCTATCCTGGGGATCGGTAAAGGGCATTTCCCTTCGCGCACTGGGCCGCTTAGGCTGCGCGGCAATCGCTGTTTGTGTCCCGGTGCCGTTATGCGGCATTTTTTGGGAGTTCCTGCTTCCCGGGATTTTTTATTGTTACTGCCGGCCGTGCCGGAAGGAGTCGTCGATGTCTGCCGTTCGTCATGCCCGTGTGATCATTCTGGGCTCGGGCCCCGCTGGATACAGCGCGGCGGTGTATGCCGCGCGCGCCAACCTGAAGCCGCTGCTGATCACCGGCATGCAGGCCGGCGGCCAGTTGACCACCACCACCGAGGTCGATAACTGGCCGGGCGATGTGCATGGGCTGACCGGCCCGGCGTTGATGCAGCGGATGCAGGAGCACGCCGAGCGCTTCGAGACCGAGATCGTCTACGACCATATCAATGCGGTCGATCTGGCCGGCAAGCCGTTTACCCTGATTGGCGACGGCGCGACCTACAGCTGCGATGCCCTGATCATCGCCACCGGCGCCAGCGCCCGCTATCTCGGCTTGCCGAGCGAGGAGGCGCTGATGGGCAAGGGCGTTTCCGCTTGCGCCACCTGCGATGGCTTTTTCTATCGCAACCGCGAAGTGGCGGTGGTCGGCGGCGGTAATACCGCGGTGGAGGAAGCGCTGTACCTGGCCAATATCGCCAGCAGCGTGACCCTGGTACACCGCCGCGAGAGCTTCCGTGCCGAGAAGATCCTTCAGGACAAGCTGCATGCGCGCATCGCCGAAGGCAAGATCCGCCTCAAGCTCAATGCCGAAGTAGAGGAAGTCTTGGGCGACGCCATGGGCGTGACCGGCGTGCGCTTGAAGAATAGCGACGGCAGCTACGACGAGCTGAAGGTCGACGGCCTGTTCGTCGCCATCGGCCACACGCCGAACACCTCGCTGTTCGAAGGCCAGTTGGCGCTGAAGGACGGCTATCTGGTGGTCAACGGCGGTCGCGACGGCAACGCTACGGCGACCAGCGTGCCCGGCGTGTTCGCTGCCGGCGACGTGGCCGATCACGTATACCGCCAGGCGATCACCTCGGCCGGCGCCGGCTGCATGGCGGCGTTGGATGTCGAGCGCTACCTGGACGGTCAGTAAGCAGCCATTGCATGCCCGGACTCCGGTCCGAGCATGCAACGCTGGGGCGCGGGAGCGATCGGTATCCGCTAGTCCGGATGCAAGCCGGAATCGTGTTGGTTAAGGTGAGAAATTCCCCGGATTTCATCCAGGCTACCGGGGCTACATCCCCACGCCAAAGCCTTGGAGCGACCAGGCTACGATTGTAGGTTGGCGCTGAGTGCAGCGAAGCCCAACAAGGTTTATCCGGGAGAGCGCTCTTGTAGCCTTGTAGGGTGGACATGCCGAAGGCTTGTCCATCTCCGCATGCCAGTGGCGGACAAGGCTGCGCGATGTCCTCCCTACCCACGCGCGCCTGGTAGCTTGGATAAGCGTTAGCGCAATCCGGGCATCGTTAGCGGCCATAGAACTGCTTCCCCGGATGGCATCCGGGCTACGAACTGCCCACAGCCTCGCCGCCAGTCGAGGCTAAAACCCCTTCCACCAAGGCGCGCTCTTGTAGCCCGGATGCAATCCGGGATGGGCGTCTTACACCCAGGTATTGATCTTCAAGCTGTGCGAGCTCAGGCGTACGTATTGATCGCTGGCGCTCATCAATAGCGCGTGTTCGTCGACGGTCAGCTGGTTGCTCTTCTTGCCTTGTGTTTCGCTGCGGTAAAGCGCCTCGCGGCCCAGTTGGCGCAGGCGTTGGTAGCGCTGGCTGCGGGCCTCGATCTTCAGGGTGAGCAAGTCGATGTACGCGACCTGCACTTGCTCGCTCTGGCCGATCTCCAGGGCGCAACGTTGCAGCACCGGGGTGTGGGTGAAGGGGGAGGCCGAGAGCATGATGTGCTGGCATTGCTGCAGGTCGGGGCGCGGTTCGCCATTATGAAACCAGTTGCCACGGATATCGCGGTGCACGTTGAGGCTGCGTTGGCCGTGGTTGTCCACCTTCAGCCAGAGCCGCCGGAAACGCCAGAGCGGGTCGCAGTTCAAGACATAGGTGGCGGCGATGCTGTGGCCCTGCATACTCTGCATCAGATGACTGCTGGCGTGTATGCCATTGTCATCTATGTTCAGTCGCAGGTTTTCCACGCCGGGGTTGTGCCATGGTTTCCATGCCACGGTCTGCTGCATATGCGCGACTCCAAGCCAGGTAACGGAGGACGGGGAACCTGGAGGGCTGGAGTGGCGGCGGGCGCCGCGACGCACGAAACACCCTCCCTGGCATTCCCGTAATGGCGTGCAGCATAAACAGGTTTTTTTGTGATGTCTGTCAGCTTTTGCCGACTATTGCGCAACTTCTTGCGCGGTTGACGGCAGCCGATTCAGGGTTTGCGCGTCAGGGGCGCCTGTTCGAAACGTACGCCGGCCAGGCCGGTGGCCATCAGTGCGCGGATATTGCCGTGGTCGTCGGCATGCGGGCTGGCCAACACGCTGCGGTAATGCTCGCCGAAGCAACGCAGGGTTTCCTCCAGGCTCAGGCCTTCGAGTAGTGCCATGCCCAGGGTCTTGCACGAACCCTCGTTCTGCCCCGCGGCATTGGTCGTGGCGCCATTGGTGAAGGCGCTCTGCCGGTAGTCGTAATGTTCGGCGATAAACGCCAGGGTTTCGGCAAAGGTGAAGCGGTCGCTGTGCAGGCGCGCACGAAAGTCGCCGAGAGCCGTCATGCCTGACCGCCTTTGTCGTCTTTGCCGGTCTGCTTGTTGAAGGCGGCCTGCTGCTCGGGGCTGGCTTCCTTCTGGTATTTGTTTTTCCACTCGTTGTAGGGCATGCCGTAGATCTCTTCGCGGGCCTGTTCCGGGGTGACCGACACACCGATGTCGTCTGCGGCGGCTTTGAACCATTTGGACAGGCAATTACGGCAAAAACCGGCCAGGTTCATCATGTCGATATTCTGTACGTCTGGGCGGCTGCGCAGGTGTTGCAGCAGGCTGCGGAAGGCGGCGGCTTCCAATTCAAGGCGTTCTTGCTCAGTCATGGGAATGCTCGGCGATGGTGGACGATAGGACGCGGCCCAGGTTCTGGTTGCCGCGGCCCGATAATACCCCGCTCGTTGTTATCGGCACAGAGCCAGCATGGGCGCGCGGCGCGGCAAAAGGCTGAACTTAGCCGAAACGGCGGCGGTCACCTGATCGAATGCATTTCATCGCCGCCATCGTCGAGACTCAATCAGGAGGCCTTGCACTATGCCTTTATCGCTCCTCTCGAACGCCTGTCCAAAACCGCTTGCGGCGGACGGAGTGGTGCCATGAGCCGGCGCCGTAAGGAGGTCGTGGTGGTCTGCGGCGCCTCGGCCGGGATCGGTCGCGCGACGGCCGTCGAGTTCGCCCGGCGTGGCGCCACTGTGGCCCTTTTGGCACGGGGCGAGGCCGGTTTGCTGGGTGCCAAGGCCGAGGTCGAGGCCGTGGGCGGTACCGCCTGGGTGCAGACCCTGGATGTCGCCGACGCGGAGCAGGTGGAGGCCGCCGCCGCGCGCATCGAAGCGGAGGTTGGGGCGATCGATATCTGGATCAACAATGCCATGGTCACGGTGTTTTCGCCGGTCGCGGAAATGAGCGCCGAGGAGTTTCGGCGGGTCACCGAAGTGAGTTATCTGGGCACCGTACATGGCACCTGTGCCGCGCTGCGTTATATGCGTGTGCGCAACCGCGGCAGCATCGTGCAGGTCGGCTCAGCCTTGGCTTATCGGGCGATTCCCTTGCAGTCGGCGTACTGCGGGGCGAAGTTCGCGTGTCGGGGCTTCACCGATGCGTTACGCGTCGAGCTGATGCACGCGAACAGCAAAATTCGTCTGACCATGGTGCACCTGTCGGCCTTCAACACCCCGCAATTCGATTGGGCGCGCACGCGCATGCCGCGCCAGCCGCAACCGCTGCCGCCGATCTTCCAGCCGGAGGTGGCCGCCCGGGGCATCGTCTGGGCCGCATATCACCGACGGCGCGAGCTCTATATCGGCTTTCCCGCGGTCAAGGCCATCTTCGGCAACAAGCTGCTGCCGGGCTTCGCCGATTGGGTGCTGTGTCGCCAGGGTTTCGACGGCCAGCAAAGCGATCAGCCGCTGCCCGCCGACCGCCCGGATAACTTATTCGATGCGGTGAATCGGGATATGGGTAGCCATGGCCGCTTCGACGCCCAGGCGCGCGACCATAGCTGGCAGCTGCGCTGGACCCTGCACCGCCGTGCGATTGCGATCGGCTTGTTGCTGGCGTTGCTCGCGATCGTCTGGCTATGGGCCTTCTGACGGGCCGCTCAGTCGCGGTGCCCGGCCAGGGTGATCGACACCGATTCGGCGAAGCGCAGGGCGTGGGGTTTGTCGACCTCCACCTCGGCGTAGCGCACCGCCTGATTGGCCATCACCAGATCGAGAATCTCCTGGGTCAGGCGTTCGAGCAGCGCAAAGCGGTTGCCTTCGACGTGCTGGATGATCGCCTTGGTGATGGTGCGGTAGTTCAGCGCGTGGTCGATATCGTTATCGCGCACCGCTTCCACCGCGGGGTAGAGGATGGTCAGGTTGATCAACACGTCCTGCTTGTTGTTGATCTCTTCTTCCTTGATCCCGATGAAAGTACGCAGGCGCAGATCCTTGACCCGGATCCGCGCCATTCCTGGCTCCAGTCGCGGCATGCTTACTTGCTCCGTCCGATCAATTGCAAAAATTCCAGGCGAGTGTTGCAGGACTCACGGAAAGCGCCAAGCATCACCGAGGTATTCATGACCGAATTCTGCTTCTCGACCCCGCGCATCATCATGCACATGTGCTTGGCTTCGATCACCACGGCCACGCCGGCCGCCTGAGTGACGCTCTGGATCGCTTCGGCGATCTGCCGCGTGAGGTTTTCCTGGATCTGCAGGCGCCGCGCGTACATGTCGACGATGCGCGCCACCTTCGACAAACCCAGCACCCGGCCAGTCGGGATATAGGCGACATGCGCTTTGCCGATAAACGGCAGCAGGTGATGCTCGCAGAGCGAGTACAGCTCGATGTCCTTGACGATCACCATCTCATCGTTGTCGGAGGCGAAGAGCGCGCCGTTGACCACTTCCTCGAGGCTCTTCTGATAGCCATGGCAGAGGTACTGCATGGCCTTGGCCGCACGTTTGGGGGTGTCGAGCAGCCCTTCGCGCTCCGGGTCTTCGCCGACGCCAAGAAGGATCTCCCGGTAATGGTTGGGCAGTTGCTGGTTCATGCTTCGATCCTCGCGGCCGCTCTATGCGCGCCACTCAATGTGAGCCACTCTATTTAAGATGACGGCCGCCGTTGACGGTAAGGGTGGTGCCGGTGACGTAGGGGTTGTCCAGCAAATAACGCAGGCTCTGGTAGATCACCTGGGGGCCGGGCTCGAAACCCAATGCGGATTTCGCCAGGGTTTTCTGCCGGTACTGCACATCGTCGCTATCGTTGAACATGATCAGTGCCGGCGCGATGCCGTTGACCTTGATCTGCGGTGCGAAGCGGCTGGCAAAGGACAGCGTCAGGCTGTCCAGGCCGGCCTTGCTGGCACAGTAAGCCGGATGCTTGGCGCTGCCCTTGCGCACCACGTCGTCGCTGATGTGCACGATGTCGGCGGGCGTCGAGCGCTGCAGCAGCTCGGCGCAATGCAGGTTGATCAGGTAGGGCGCGAGCATGTGCACGTTGAACATCCGCTGAAACTCCGCGGCCTCGTTGCCGGGGCTTTCGCATAACCAGTCGGACGCGTTGTGCACGATGGCGCGCAAGCTGTCGGTGTGATTTTTCAGCTCGGCGACGAAGGCGAGGATCTGCGCTTCGCCGGAGAAATCCGCCTGCAAGGTCAGCGCTCCGCGTTGGCGTAAGGGCTGTAACGCTTCACGCTCGCTGCGGTAGGTCACGATCAGCTTGTGGCCGTCGTCGAGCAGGCGTTCGGCGCAGTACAGGCCAACACGCTGGCTGGCGCCGGTAATCAGAATCGGGGCTGAACTCGCGCTCATGATCGGCTCGGGCTGGGAGGGTGGTCGTCGCGCATCGCCGTGTTACGGAGCGGTCGATGTGTTTCTATCGTGTGGCAAAGTTATACCAGTCGTCTGTCTTGTACAACCATGAGCGCTGTGTGGATATGCGGATTTTTGCCGTATGTCCCGCTATTTCATTGAGCTGCATGGATTTTTTCTTTGCGTACGATGGTCTGAAAAATTATCCATAATCTGTACAAATTATATTTATTGGTATAGGTTTGTTCGAGCAAGATCCATAAACCCAGCAATTGTCGTTAGCCGGTTGTGAGCATTTAATTGCCACGATCCGCTTGGATGTACAGGCCAGGTATAAGCTGTGCTTCCAAGCTGAGTTACAATGCCGACAACTTTTGCCCCCGTGAACTCTCTGCCCATGTCCAATCCCGTTGGTGCTTCGTCTCTCGTTTCGAGTGCTCTCAAGCAGGAAGAGTTGTTTCCCATACGGGAAGTTTCTCGTCTGACCGGGGTCAACCCGGTGACGTTGCGGGCCTGGGAACGGCGCTACGGCTTGGTTCAACCGACCCGCACCGATAGTGGCCACCGCCTCTATTCGCAGGCCGATATCGAGTCGGTGCGCAGCATTCTGGCGTGGATCGAGCGTGGTGTGGCTGTCAGCAAAGTGGGCAAGATTCTCGCCAAAAGCGATTCGATCAAAGCCGCCAGTGCGCCTGTCCAGCAGGATGTGTCGATCAATGAATGGGCCGAATGGCAGGCGCAGTTGCGCAGCGCCGTCGGCGCTTTCGACGAGGTCAAACTGGACCGTTTGTACGGTCAGGTATTTTCCAGTTATCCGCTGGCGGTGGTATTTCAGGACATCCTGATGCCGCTGTGGCAGGAATTGCTGCTGCGCCAGGATGAGTTCGGCCAGACCAGCGAATGGCTGTTCCTCGATACGTTCCTGCGCGCGCGCATCCTGCAGCGCTTGCAGTTGATCAGGGCGCAGACCGAGGAACGGGTGCTGCTGGCGGCGCTGCCGGGGCATTGCCGCGAACTGGAGCTGCTGGTCGCAGCCTTGCTGCTCAGCGGCGCGGACAGTGCGATCAGCATTCTCGGGCTGGGCCAGCCCATGGAAGAGTTGACCCTGGTATGCGAGCGGATGCAGCCGCAAGCGCTGGTGCTGTTTTCCAATCAGCCGCCGAGCGGCGACCTGTCGCGTGTTCTGCAACGTTTGGCGTTGGCGCTGGATTGCCCACTATTGCTGGCCGGCGATGGTGCCGACCTGGCGGAAGAACACTTGATCGGTTCGCCGATCGCCTGCCTGGGCAGCGAAGGCCGACTGATGCAGCGTCGCCTGCAGCAGTTTCTCGCCGGTCATCTTGATACCTGATTACTACTAGGCGCGATGCGCTTGCGGGTAATAGCGGCGGTGTTGCCGATAAATGAATTGTTGCAGGCGCGCCTGGCTGTGCTCGTCGAGCGGTGCCAGCCGATAGGCCAGCAAGCCTTCTTCGGTCTTGCGCACGAAATTGCCATTGATGGCGATGGGCGGGAAGCCGGCAAGCGGTAAGGTCAGGCTGAGGTGCGCGGGCGGCGTTGCATGGGGCGCGCGATGTTCGAGCAGCAGCCCGCTCATCGAGAGTTGATGCAGCCACATATCGCTCGGCGCCGAATTGGTTTGTTGCAGGGCGAGGGGCTGGTGCAAGGGCGAGCGCCAGGCACGCAATGTAACGCCCTCATCGAATATCAATGGCGTACCCAGGCGCAGGTGCTGTTCGTGCTCGGCGTCCTGTACCAGTTCCGGGGTGAAGGACAGGCGCTGATTGGCGAAATGCGCTTCGATGGTCAACTTCTCTTGAGCCGCGCAGCCTGCGAGCAAGCCTTCGAACTGCATGCCGTCCTCAACCTGCAATTGCGTCGTGGAAACAGGCTCCCGCCCGCCTGGTTGCTCATGCAGCAGGCGGAGGAATTCCAGTTCGGATGAAGTGAGTAACGGCTGATCGTGCATCGTCGAGTTCTGCGCAGGCTACGGACGCCCTTGTGACAACAGAATTCGTGCTTTGTTAGTCATCATGCGCGATTACGTGACGAACTGCCGGTATTCATCGCTTATTACGGATTGGCGCGCAGGCTGGCCAGTTCGGCTTTCACCGCGGCCAGTTCGGCCTCCAATTGCTTGACCTGCTCCTGGGCGAGCATCTGGGCGGTCACGTCTTTTTGAATGCCGATGTAGTAGGTCAGTTGGTCGCCGGCGTTGAACACCGGGGTGATCGACAACTCATTCCAGAACAGGCTGCCATCCTTGCGGTAGTTGCGGATGATCTGCCGGCAGGGTTGCTGCTTCTTCAATGCTTCGCGGATAAGCGCCAGGCCTGGCTGGTCGCGGTCGTCGCCTTGCAGGAAGCGGCAGTCCTGATAAAGGATGTCCGCGCTGGCGTAACCGGAGAGGTTTTCGAAGGCCTGATTGACATAGATGAGGATATTGTCGTCCCCCTCTTGCTCGGCAACCACGATGCCGTCGCTCGAAGCGTCGACCACCAGTTGCAGCAGTTTGGCGTTGATCATGAAGCGATTCCTGGGCGCAGGGGATATGGGTTGCCGGCTCGAGAGCCTTCATCACCGCCGCATTCTAAAACATCCAGGCGGCCTGTCCACTTGCGGCATAATGCCCGCCGTTTCAGACTGTGGTCTGCATGTTTCGGAGTTATCTATGAAAATCGCCATCCTTTCCGGCTCGGTCTACGGTACGGCCGAGGAAGTCGCACGGCATGCCGAGCGCTTGCTGAAAGAGGCCGGGTTCGATGCCTGGCACGATCCACGCGCCAATCTGGCGGACCTCCAGGCATTCGCCCCCGAGGCGTTTCTGGCGGTGACCTCGACCACCGGCATGGGCGAGTTGCCGGATAATCTGCAACCACTGTATTTCGCCATCCGCGACCATCTGCCCGCCTGGAGCGGCCTGCCCGGCGGCGTGATCGCCCTCGGCGATTCCAGCTATGGCGATACCTTTTGCGGCGGCGGCGAGCTGGTGCGCGAGCTGTATGCCGAGTTGGGTATTCGCGAGGTGCAGGACATGCTGCGCCTGGACGCCAGCGAAAGCGTCACACCGGAAAGCGATGCCGAGCCCTGGCTGGACGAATTCATGGCGGCGCTGAAAGGCTGATGCACCCGCGCGGCGGATGCAGCCCGCTGCCTGTCACTGATTGAGGGCAAATGCAGAAGCCAAAGCGTAACTCGTAGCCCGGATGCAATCCGGGGAGCTGTGTAGCCGCGCCAACTGTTCCCGGATTGCATCCGGGCTACGTTCTGCAAGCAACTCATTCTGGTGGGCAATCGGCGCGCCGCAGCAAACAAGGCTCGCTCGGTCACTAAGCTGGCTGCCAAGGCAACTTACCTTTGCCCTAACCCTCGCTAGACTCCTTGGCTACTGCTAACGAAAAGTGCCGAGGTGCCTGTCATGACCGTTGCCCAGAAGCTGTCCACGCCGACTATCAAGGATCAGGTGAGCGCCGCCGAATGGCAGGCGCGCGTCGATCTCGCCGCCTGCTACCGGCTGATCGCGCTCTACGGCTGGGACGATCTGATCTTCACCCATATCTCGGCGAAGATTCCCGGCACCGAAGACTTTCTGATCAACCCCTATGGCCTGATGTTTCATGAGATCAGTGCCTCGAATCTGGTGAAGATCGATCTGGCCGGCAACAAGCTGATGGACAGCCCGTTCGACATCAACCCGGCCGGCTACACCATCCACAGCGCGGTGCACGAGGTCCGTCACGATGTGGCCTGCGTGCTGCACATCCACACCGCCGCCGGCATCGCCGTATCGGCGCAGAAGCAGGGGCTGCTGCCGTTGTCGCAGCAGTCGCTGTTCGTCCTTGCCAGCCTGGCCTATCACGGCTACGAGGGCGTTGCGCTGAACCACGACGAGAAGAGCCGTTTGCAGGCCGATCTCGGCGACAAGAACTTTATGATCCTGCCCAACCACGGCCTGCTGACCGCGGCCGGCAGCATCGCCGATGCCTTCCTGATGATGTTTATCCTGCAGCGCGCCTGCGAGATCCAGGTGATGGCACAGAGCTGCGGCGCCGAGCTGATCCATATCCCGCAGCAGATTCTCGACGGCGCCAAGGCGATGGTCGCCGGGGTTATGAAAAGCCCGCAGGGCATGGGCGGTGCGCTGCCCTGGCCGGCGCTGCTGCGCAAGCTCGACCAGCAAATGCCGGGTTACGCCGAGTGAGTGGCTTGCCGGGCATCGCCCTGGCCGATTGGCGCGCGCGCGGGCAGGACTTCGAGTTTCGCGGCCACGCCCTGCGCTACTGGACGGCGGGGCCGGATGATGCCGCGCCGCTGCTGCTGATCCACGGCTTTCCCACCGCCAGTTGGGATTGGCACTATGTCTGGGCGCCGCTGGCTGCGCAGTACCGGCTGATCGCTTGCGACATGCTCGGCTTCGGCGACTCGGCCAAGCCGCGCGGGCATGCCTACAGCCTGCTGGAACAGGCCGACGTGCAACAGGCTTTGCTCGCCCATCTCGGCGTCGCCGGGCCCGTGCACGTGCTGGCCCACGATTACGGCGATAGCGTCGCCCAGGAGTTGCTCGCCCGTCACCATGAGCAGCGCATCCAACTGGCCAGTTGCGGGTTTCTCAACGGCGGCCTGTTTCCGGAAACCCATCACCCGGTGCTGGTGCAGAAGCTCCTGCTCAGCCCGCTGGGGCCGTTGTTCGGCAAGCTGTTCAGCCGGCGCACCCTGGCGGCCAACTTCGCCAAGGTGTTCGGCCCGCAGACCCAGCCGAGCGAACAGGAGCTGGATGACTTCTGGAGCCTGATTGCGCACAACGACGGGCCTGCGGTGATGCACCGGCTGATCCGCTATATGCCTGAGCGTCGCGTACAACGCGAGCGCTGGCTGGCGGCGATGCAGCGCGGCGGGGTGCCGTTGCGGCTGATCGACGGCGCGCTCGATCCGATTTCCGGCGCGCATATGCTGGCGCGCTACCGCGAACTGATTCCCGCGCCCGATACCGTATCGCTGGAAGGCATAGGCCACTACCCGCAAACCGAGGCGCCGGCGTTAGTTCTGCAGCACTATCTGGCGTTCCGTCAAACCCTGGAGGCGCGCGATGAAACGACGGCAACTGCTTAAGATCGGCGCTCTGGGCGGCGTGGCGGCAGCCGGAACCGGCTTCTGGGCGCTCTCCAGCGGCGCGCCGCCGGGTGAGCTGAGCCTGCAAGGCGCGCAGCGGGTGCTGGCCGGGTTGGTCGGCAAAGAGTTGCGCAGCCTCAAGGGCTGGAGCCCGGCCGAGGTGTTCAACCACTGCGCGCAGAGCATCGAATACTCCATCAGCGGCTATCCCGAGCTGAAACCCGGCTGGTTTCGCAGCAGTGTCGGGCCCCTGGCATTCGGCGTATTCGCCGCCCGCGGGGCCATGCGTCACCCGCTGGACGAAGCGATTCCGGGGGCCGCGGGCTTGCAGCAGCCGGCGACTTTGGCTGCGGCGTTATCGCGCCTGCAACGCGCTTTTGCCAATTTCGCCGCGCATCGCGGCGAGCTGCAACCGCACTTCGCCTACGGCGCGCTCAGCCATGACGACTACGCCCAGGCCCATGTGCTGCACCTGTACAACCATCTGAGCCTGATCCGCGCGGCCTGAGCGGCCGTCGATCATCCCTCTGCCTTATCGCTCAATATTCAGCAGCGGCCGTTCTATTGTGGTGACCGGATGACTGCCCGACACTCGGCGCATTATTTGGATCTGCCCAGGAGTCTGTCATGAGTGAAGCCATCCGTTTTCAAGACCAAGTCGTGATCGTTACCGGTGCCGGCGGCGGCCTGGGCCGCGCCCACGCGCTGCTGTTCGCCAAGCATGGCGCCAAAGTGGTGGTCAACGATCTGGGCGGCAGCACCCATGGCGAAGGCGCCAACGCCTCGGCGGCCGACAAGGTGGTCGAGGAAATCCGCGCCGCCGGCGGCACCGCGGTGGCCAACCACGATTCGGTGGTCGACGGCGAGAGGATCGTGCAGTGCGCCCTGGACAACTTCGGCCGTATCGATGTGGTGGTGAACAACGCCGGCATCCTGCGCGACAAGACCTTCCACAAGATGGAAGACGCCGACTGGGATCTGGTCTACAAGGTCCACGTCGAGGGCGCCTACAAGGTGACCCGCGCCGCCTGGCCGCATATGCGCGAGCAGAACTACGGGCGAGTGATCTTCACCGCTTCCACCTCGGGCATCTACGGCAACTTCGGTCAGTCCAACTACGGCATGGCCAAGCTCGGCCTCTACGGCCTGACCCGCACCCTGGCCATCGAAGGGCGCAAGAACAACATCCTGATCAACGCCATCGCCCCGACCGGCGGCACGCGCATGACCGAAGGGCTGATCCCGCCGCAGGTGTTCGAGCAGCTCAAGCCCGAACTGGTCAGCCCGCTGGTGGTGTACCTGGCGAGCAATGCCTGCGAGGAAACCTCCGGTCTGTTCGAAGTCGGCGGCGGCTGGATCGGCAAGACCCGCTGGGAGCGCAGCCTGGGTGCTGGTTTCGACCCGCGCGCAGGTTTCAGCCCGGAAGACGTGGCGGCCAGCTGGCAGCAGATCTGCGACTTCGAAGGCGCCGCCCACCCGGCGGACAACCTCGAAGCGCTGAAAGAAATGATGGCCCACCTGCAGAAATTCGCGATCTGAAAACTGTAGCCCGGATGCAATCCGGGGCGATTTAACGCCAGACATCGCTCCCGGATTCCATCCGGGCTACGGGGCTATGTAGGGTGGATGACGCTGTTTTCATCCACCATCGCGGTTGGTGGATGGGTAAAGCGTCAGCTACGCGCCCCGATCCACCCTATGAGGTCGCGGCCTTGCGAATGAACATAGGATCTACCGGAGCGTCCCTCGCGCTGTTCGTCAGGTCTTGCGCGGTATTCCGTACTTGCGCAAACGCACGGCGATGGCGCTGTGCGAGGTGTGCAGGCGCGCGGCCAGTTGCCGGCTGGAAGGGTGGCTGACGTAGAGTTTTTCCAGCAGGGCTTTTTCGAAGCCGGCCACCGCCGCTTCCAGGCTGTCGACTTCGCCCTCGGTCTGAGGCGCGACGGCGGTGCTGGCGATATCCAGATCGTCGATCTGCACCTGATTGCTTTCACAGATCGCCGCGGCACGAAAAATCACGTTCTGCAGCTGCCGCACGTTGCCCGGCCAGCGGTTGCCGAGCAGCGCCGGGTAGGTTTCCGGCGTCAGCCGGCAGGGCAGGCGCTGGATCTGCGCGCAGGCCTGCTGCATGAAATGCCGCGCCAGCAGCAGAATGTCCTGGCCGCGCTCGCGTAGCGGCGGCACTTCCAGCTTGAGCACGTTGAGCCGGTAGAACAGGTCCTCGCGGAAACTGCCCTCGCCAACCATCTTTTCCAGATCGCGGTGGGTGGCGCTGAGGATACGCACATCGACCTTGATCTCGCGCTCGCCACCGACCCGGCGAAAGCTGCCGTCGCTGAGAAAACGCAGCAGCTTGGCCTGCAGGTACGGCGACATCTCGCCGATCTCATCGAGAAATACCGTGCCCTGGTTGGCCAGCTCCAGCAGCCCCGGCTTGCCGCCGCGCTGGGCGCCGGTAAAGGCGCCAGGGGCGTAGCCGAACAGTTCGCTTTCGGCGAGGTTCTCCGGCAAAGCCGCGCAGTTCAGCGCGAGAAAGGGCGCATTGCAGCGTGCGCTGATCGCGTGGCAGCCGCGCGCTACCAGCTCCTTGCCGGTGCCGGTTTCGCCGTGGATCAGCAAGGGCGCGTCCAGCGCCGCGACCCTGAGCGCGCGGGTTTTCAAGGTGCGGATCGGCGCGGAATCGCCGAGCAGCGAGTCGAAGCCTTCTGCGTGGTCGTGGTGCAGCGCCGCCAGGCGTTCGCCGATGCGGCTCGGCGCATACAGGGTCAACAGGCCGCCGGCGAGTTGGCGCTGGCCGGCGTCGACGGTCTCGCTGATCGGCGTAGCGTCGAGCAGCAGTGCCTGGCCGTTGAGAACGACTTCACGCAGCGGCAGACGGAACTGCTGGTCGAGCAGGGCGGCAAGCAAGCCTGGATCGCTGAACAGCTCGGCCAGCGACAAGCCTTCCGGGTCGCGTTCGCACAGGGAAATCAACGCCGGGTTGGCCAGCAGCACGCGGCCTTCGCCATCCACCGCCAGCACCGGGTCGGTCATCGCCGCCAGCAAGGCATCGAGTTGCAGGCGTCGGCGCTGGCCGGGAAGGATGTCGACGATGCTCACCGCCTGCACGCCATGGACGTTGAACAGCGCCTCGCGCAGTTCGTCGAGCACCGCGGGGCTCAGGGTCGGCGCATCGATGTAAACGTTCGGCGGCACCATCTCCACCGCATCCAGGTTGAGATTGCGCCCGCCGAGCAGGGCCAGCACTTCCTGGGTGATACCAACGCGGTCGATAAAGGTGACGTGAATACGCATGCGGGCGGGCTACTGGTCGGGATGATGAGCAGGGCGGCAGTATGCCCGTTCGGCGCGGCTTAGTTAACGCCGTGCGACCCGGATGCTGGGTCAACCGCAGTTGAAGCGTTGGATCATTTCGGCTTCGTCGATCTCGATATTCAGCCGCTGCGGATTGAAGTCCATGGTTGCCCTGTCGCCCGGGGCGAGCACGCGCACTTTCTCCGCGCCGGCCTGGATGCGGATTTTTTCGACGGTTTCCGCCGAGGCGAATTGGCCGAGCATGTTCTGCACGGCGTCGGCATTGCATTCACTCGGCGGCTCGGCGGCTTGTCCGGGCGCCGTATCGCGGGAGCCGCAGCCGGTCAGGGCGACCAGCAGGAGCAGGCCAATGGAGAGCAGTCTGGCGGACATGCGCAAATCCTCGTTTCGGTGACAAATATCTGTGGCCGGCCGCGTGCCGGCGGTATGCCTGTTTACCATAGGCCAGCGGACGCGTAAGCGCTTAACGTTCCAGCAACACGCGCAGCATACGCGCGGGGTTGGCGAGGAAATTATGGGTGACCCGGTAGTGCTCGGTTTCCTCATAGGCGACCTCGGCGATGCCCTCGCCGCTGCACTGGAAGATGCGCGCCTGCGGGTAGGCCATGAGGATAGGCGAGTGGCTGGCGATGATGAACTGCGAGCCGTCGAGAACCAGGTCGTGAATCCGCGACAGCACCGCCAGCTGCCGTTGCGGCGAGAGTGCGGCTTCCGGTTCGTCGAGGATATACAGGCCCTGGCCGCCGAAACGTTCCATCAACAGTGCGAGAAAGGATTCGCCGTGGGATTGTTCGTGCAGCGAGCGGCCGCCGTAGGAGTCGATGGCCGGTGGCCCAAAGGAGGGCTCGGCGTCGAGGTGCTCGATCTCAGTGGCAACGTTAAAGAAGCTCTCTGCCCGCAGAAAATAACCATCGCGCGGCCGCTTGATGCCCTTGGCGATGCGCAAGTATTCGTGCAGTTCGGAATGCGAGCGGCGGGTGGCGAAGTTGAAGTTCTTGCTGCCGCCTTCGGCATTGAAACCCAGCGACACGGCGATGGCTTCCAGCAGGGTCGACTTGCCCGAACCGTTCTCGCCGACGAAGAAAGTGACGTTCGGGTGCAGGTCGAGGCGCTCCAGCGAGGCGATGGCCGGCAAGCAGAACGGGTAGCGGGCAAACGACTCGACCTTGTCGCGCAGCAGGCTGACTCGGCTGACGAACTGCGATGAAAGCATGGCGGCCACTTTGGATTCGGATTGTGGGCGGGGCAGTTGACGCTACCGAGTTGGGGGTGGCCTGTCTATCGACACCAACTCAGGATCTGCCGCGTTTGGCTTTTATTTCCCTCGGTTTTCGAGGCGGAGGGTTGCTGCGAGAGAGAGGGCGCGGCGGCTGGCGCTGTGTCGGGTTACGCGGCGGCCGATGGCGGTGTTGCGGTTTGAGCCGTGATAGTCGCCGCTCACCCGACCGAAACTTCCGTAGATATATGTCTTTGCCGTATCGTAGGGCGGACAAGGCTTCGCCATGTCCACCCTACACAAACGCGTTTTTATCTAGAGCCTGGTTGGAGCGGGCCGCGCAGTCCGTAGGTTGGTGTTAGCGGCGATTGCTGCGGTTCAAGCAGCGACATCGTCCTAGGCCGCCGCGTAACCCAACAGATCCTATGCCGGCACGAGACCGCGTAAAGGTCTTGTTGGGTTACGCGGCGCTCGCTCGCGGCGGTGTTTGTGAGTTCTGTGCAGCGCCGCTAACCCAACCTACGAAACTTCCGTAGTCCGTAGGTTGGTGTTAGCGGCGATTGCTGCGGTTCAAGCAGCGACATCGTCC